>NZ_JBFABG010000015.1:0-128608 GCF_040640215.1 Actinosynnema sp. NPDC023587
CCGCGTTGAAGAACATGCCCTGGACGGTGCTCACGAGGTCCTTCACCAGGCCGGCTTCCGCCGCACCTCCCGCGCGGCGGACACGCGGCGGCGCGCGGGCGGCCCCACCGGCATCCCGGCGGGAAATGGTGGTGCGTCGGATCGGTGTTCGGGATAACCTGGTCGGGTCACGTCGGGATCGTCGCGTGACGCGCTCAAGCCGGGGGGTGGAGCGACCGAACAGCGTGGAGTCCCGTCGTGCCGCTGGACTGCGTCGTGGCGCGGTGGTGAGCGCACAGCGAAGCGATTCGCCGTGCCCCGGCAAGGTATTGCCGCAGGGGGAAGTGGCGTTGACGCACACCGCGATCGTCCGCCGTCGCCGTGCTCGCGGCGGCGGCGGCGGATGACCGCTCGGATGCGGCCGAGGTCGCGGCACCGCGCCGCGCCCGCTGCCGCCGGACGAGCGGGGCCGCGCCGTGCCCGCGCGCCCCTGATCGCTGTCCTTTGTGGACTCACCGTGGCCCGTCGGACGCGCCTCGCCGTGGGCGGGCCGCTCCGCGCGTCCCGGTGACGTCCCGGTGACGTCCCGGTGCGGTCAGCGATCCGCCACCAGCAGCGGCACGAGCTGCTCGGCCGGCGTGAGGGACCCGTGGTGACCGGTCAACGTGCTGACGAACGGCTCGGCGGCGGACCGGACCACGGCCAGCGACCCGCGACCGGCCACCACCAGGTCCCCGATCCGGGGCCGCACGTGCCCGGCCACCACCGGGCCGAACCAGCCGGCCGCGATCGCCTCGTCGCGCGACACGATCCACGCCCGGTCGCCGAGCACCTCGGTCCACGCCGCGCGCACGTCGGCCACCGCGCTGTCCGCCGTGTACAAGTGCCGCACCCGCGCCTCGCCGCCGAGCATGTGCACCCCGTCCCGGAGCCGGGCGTCGGTGTCGAAGTCGACCCGGTCCGCCTCGGTGACCGTGACCATGCCGTGGTCGGCCGTGACCACGAGGCCGGCACCCGGCGGCAGGCCCTCGGCGATGGCCGCCGCCAGCCGGTCCACGAACGCCAACTGCCGCCGCCATGGCTCGCTGCCGGGGCCGTGCAGGTGCCCCAGGGCGTCCAGGTCGGCGTGGTAGGCGTAGACGAGCACCCGGCCCGGCTCGCGCAGCGCCTCCAACGTGCGGCTGACCAGGTCGCCCAGCGCGGACGTGCCCCGGAACTCGCCGCCGCGCAGCACCGCGCGGGTCAGCCCGCTGCCCTCGTACTCGCGCGGGACGACCAGCCGGACGGCCACCCCGGCGTCGGCCGCCCGCTCGAACGCCGTCGGGCTCGGCTGCACCCGCTCGGGCACCAGCACCGGCCGCAGGTCCACCTGCTCCGGCCCGCCGTGGCGGTGCCACGACAGGGCGTTGAGCAGCTCGTCGCCCGCCGCGAAGGTGTACCCCACCAGGCCGTGCTCGCCGGTCGGCTTGCCGGTGCCGAGCGCGGCGACGCCCGCCGCGGTCGTGGCGGGGAACCCGGCGGTGAGCGACCGCGAGGTCAGCGACGTCAGGAACGGGGCGTCGGACCGGTGCGCCTCCAGCAGCTCCAGGCCCAGGCCGTCGACCAGCAGCAGGCACACCCGCGCCGGACCGGCCAGCCCGAGGACGTCGGCCATGCCGGGCACGTCCATGCCGGCGAGCAGGGACGGGACGACGTCGGCGAGCGAGCCGGCACCGTACCGGGGGGTCAACGGGTCCACGGGGCCGATGGTAGTCGGCCCGCCCCGGCAATATTGAGTCCATTGTGGAGGGTGCCGGACGCGGCCGTCCCGCGCCCGTGGCGGTGGGACCGGATCTCGCGCGCCGCGTCGGTGGGCACCCGCCGGACAACGGCCGCGGCGGTTTCCGCGAGCACGTTTTCCGGCCGCGTCGGGAATATCGCCGGATGCGTGCGCGGCCCCGGGCGACCCCATTTCGGGAGCCGGCCGGCGCGGGCGTTCGGCAACACCGCGAGCACCGCCGATAGTGAATTCCGGGAGTTCGCGGTGGAAGGCGCACCGCAGGCCGGCGAGGTGCGGGGTGCGCCGGTGGCCGGGCTTCCCGCCGCCGACACCCGACGGCGGCGGGGTGGGTTATCGTGCACGGGAGCCGGGCACCGCCCGTCGAGCAGCGGGGATGCCGCGCGGTGGTCCCGGAATCCGCCGCGACCGCCCGCGCCGGCCGCCGCGTTCGGCGGGTGCGGGAACGCCGGACGTGGCCGGCGCACCCGGTGACGTGGTCGAACAATGCGGTCCGAACGGCTGCACCGCTTACGCCCGAATCACCCATAACATCTGTTGAATAGCCGGCGGTGATGGGGGTGCTTGAGCTGGGTCGTCGTTTCTCCCGGGGTTTTTCCGGGGTGCGCTCTGGCGTTGTCGGACCCGCGCCTCTATGCTCTGTCCGAACAGCGCGGATCATGATGTCGTGGTGCGTGTTTCCGGGATGGTGAGACCGCCCGTCCGGAAAAGCGATTGCGGCGGCCGGGAGTTCGGGAACAACGGAACGGCGGCCGGGTGCGCGGACCGGCGTGGGTGAAAGGCGACTTGTGATCCCCACCGTGGTGCCGGGCCTCGTCTCGGTGGTCATGCTCGTCCGCAACCGCCTGGAGTACACCCGGTCGGCGATCTCCTCGCTCGCCCGCGCGTCCGGTGACCTGGAGTTCGTCATCGTGGACAACGCGTCCCAGGACGGCACCGCCGACTACCTCGACGAACTCCCGGCCACCTGCGACCGGCCGGTGACCGTCCTGCGGTTCGCCGACGACCGGGGCGGTGCGGAGCGCCGCAACGCGGGCGCGGCGGCGGCGCGCGGCGAGTTCCTCTTCTTCGTCGACAACGACGTGGTCGCCGACGACCCCGGCGTGGTCGAGGCGCTGGCCGCCGAGCTCGCGGCGGACCCGGCGGTGGCCGCCGTCTCGCCGCTGCTGCTGTTCCCCGGTGACGCCGGGCTGGTGCAGTGCGCCGGCGGCGGTTCCACCGGCGACGGCCGGATCGGGCTGGTCGGGCGCGGTCGCCCGGTGGCCGACGCGCACCGGGTCCGCCGCGAGCAGACCTGGGCCCCGACCGCTGCGCTGATGGTCCGCCGCACCTCGTTCCGCCGCGCCGGCGGTTTCGACGTGGCGTTCGACCCGGTGTCGCTGTGCGAGGACGTCGACCTGTGCTGCCGGCTGGGCGCGGCGGGCGAGCGCGTCGTCTACGTCGGCTCGGTGGCGATGCGGCACTTCGAGGGCACCACGCTCAACCACGTGGGCCACGACAAGCTGCGGGTCTGGAAGCGGCACATGCGCGTGCTGCGCGCCCGGTGGGCCGAGGTGTTCGCGGCCGGGCCGCGCCACCCGGCCGCCGACCTGGACTGGACGCCGGTCGGCAAGGACTACCGCGACCTCGCCCGGCCCCGGGTGTGGCCGCTGGTCCAGGCCGCCGACCGGGGTTTCTTCACCAGCGACCGGGCGTTGGCCCTGCCCGGCCCAGAGGACGTGCGGGTGCTCGCGGTCGACTGCGGGCCCGCCACGCACGCCGCGCTGCGCACCGTGCCCGGCGTGCGCCTGGTCGGGGTCGCCGACCAGGACCCGACGGCGCTGCTCGCCGCCGTCCGCGCGCACGACGTGCCGTGGGCGATGCGCGACGCGGCGCGGCTGCTCGACACCGTGCCGTGCGAGGGCGTGGTGCTCGGCTCGCACCGGCCGGAACTGGCCGTCGCCGCGCTGGGACGCGGCCTGCACGTGCTGCTGGAGCCCGCCGCCCTCTCCGACGACGCCGAACTGGTCGAGGCCTCGCGGTCGTCCGAGGGGCGGTGCGCGGTCGTCCGGCCGTGGGCGGACCACCCGGAGCTGGCCGCGCTGGGCCGGGCGGTCGCGTCGGGCCGGATCGGCGTGCCGACCCGGTTCACCGCGCGCCTGGAGCACACCGACGGCGAGGCCCTGTCGCACCTGCTGGACGCGGTCGAGCGGGTGCTCGGCGGCACCGTGGGGACCGTGGTCACCACGGTCGCGGCGCACCGGATTCGGGCGACGGTCGTGGTGGCGGGCGTGCGCGGGGCGATCGAGACCACCGGGTCGGCCGCGCGGTCGCGGCTGCGCGTGTCGGTGTTCGGCGACGGCGAGCTGTCGGTGGACATCGGACCGACGACGAGGCCGTACGCGGATTTCGTGGAAGCCGCTCGCGGCGGGCTGGTCCGGTGGGCCGGGCTCGGCACCGCCGTCGCCCGGCTCGTGCGGTGGCGTGACGAGGCGGCGGCATCCACCGCCGCCGGCTGACGACCGAGGAGGAACGACGTGACGGGCAACAGGACGGCGGACCGGGGGTTACGGTGCCGGTACGACCCACCGGCGGACGTCCGCGAACTGGACGTGCGCGACCTGCCCGGCAGGCTGCGCGCGTTGCTGCTGCTCGACGGCACGTTGACGACCGCGCTGGAGGCGTACCGGCTCGCACCCGTGGTGGTGGAGGTGCTGTCGCACGAGGAGATCGGGCTCGACGAGCACACCGCGCGCTGGCTGGACGCCACGCCCGGCACGCCCGCGCTGTCCCGGCGGACGGCGCTGCACGACGCGCACACCGGTGAAGTCCTGGTGGACGCCGGGACGGTGATGCTGCCCGACCGGCTGCCGCCCGCCTTCCCCGACGCGCTGCGCACCACCGAACCCGGCATCGGCGACGCGCTGACCAGGCTCCGCGTCGCGCACCGCCGGGAGATGCTCTGGTACGGCCAAGACCCGGTCGGACTCGTCCGCTGCCACCGCCTGGTGCACGCGGCCCACCCGGTCGCCTGCGTCCGCGAGTCGTTCCCCGGGCTGGACACCGGGATCGACACCCGGAGCGGCCGGCGCTGAGCACCGACCCGGCGACGCCGGTGGACCGCTCGCGGGCCGGGGATTCCGCCGGGCGCGACCGGGTTCGAGGTTCCGCCGATCCCGGGCGTCGCCCGACCCCGTGCGCACGGCGTGCTCACCGACCGCGACACCGCACGATCGTGACCACCGCACCGACCGCGACACCGCAGCGCGGACGCGGGCCGGCGCGCACCGGGTGTGCGCGCCGGCCCGGGTGGCGTGCTCCGCTACACGCCCGCCGACGCCGGAGCGTCGAAGATCGTGCTGTCGTCCGGCTGGTGACCGGACCCCGCGATCCGGGCCCGCGCCCAGAACCGCTGCACCGCGGCGAGTTCCTGCGCGTTGGGCTGCGCGTTGTCGCACCGCCCGCCCGCCATCACCTTGTCGCAGTTGCCGATGTCCTGCGGGTGGTTCAAGCCCAGGACGTGGCCGAACTCGTGCACGACCACGCGCAGCGGTCCCGCGCCCGAGGACTTGATCTGGTTGCGGTAGAAGGTGATCGCGCCCCTGGTGCACCCGACGCAGCTCGCCGTGCCCGGTGCGGCCCCGTTCTGCGCGGTGGACACCGTGATGCCGCCGGCACCCTTGGCCAGCTTGACGCTGCTCACGCCGGAGTTCCAGATCTGCGCGGCCTGGTCGACCAGGGGCGCGAGCTCGGCCGCCCGGCCGGACTCGTAGTAGATGGTGCGCACGGCGGCCCGCGGTGCGTCCGGGGATGCGGAGACGGCGGTCGGCGCGCCGACCAGGGCGACCACGCCGACGATCGCCGCCACCCATTTCGCTCGGGTCAACGGAACTCCTTCGTTCGATGCCTGCGGTTGACCACCGACCCCGGCGCGGTGGCGGTCGCGGCGGGGTCGATCCGTTCCGAAGGTAGCGCCGGCGGAGTCCGCCGGACATATGACATCTGGCCATAACACCCGTCCCGCTGCGGGAGCGCGGTGCGCGAGTCCACCGTGGGCGGTGGCGGGGCTTGCTCCGTTCGCCGGCGTCGGCCCACCCCGTGCCGGGGGAGAATGTCCGCCTGCCAGGGACTCCCGAGGGGGATCGATGATCGGAACGCGCGTGGTGGCCGCTCTGTGCGCGGCGGTGTTCGGGGCCGCGTCGGTGGCCGGGTGCGGCGGGGAGGCCACGCCACCACCGCCGCCGTCGACCGCGCCGGACGTCGTGGCCCGGCTGGACCAGGCCGTCGGTCCCCTGTCCCGGCAGGGTTTCCGCGGTGTGGTCGAGGTGCGCCAGGACGGCCGGGTGCTGCTGTCCCGGGCGTTCGGGCCCGCCGACGCCGCCGCCGGCCGGCAGAACACGCCCACCACCCGCTTCCGGGCCGCGTCGGTGACCAAGCAGTTCACCGCGGTCGGCGTCCTGCTGCTCCAGGAGCAGGGCAGGCTGAAGGTGACCGACCCGGTGTGCGCGCACCTGCCGGCCTGCACGCCCTCCTGGTCGACGGTCACCCTGGAACAACTGATCACGCACACGGCGGGCGTGGTCCCGAGCGTCGGCGACATTCCCGAGGCGAGGGACCTGCTCGCCACGCGACCGACGCACGTCCAACTGGCCGCGCTGGTGCTGGCCCAGCCGCTCGGGGCGGCCGGCACGTGGTCCTACAGCAACGCCGGCTACGACGTGCTGGGCGCGGTGATCGAGCACGTGAGCGGGCGGCCCTACGGCGCGTTCCTGCGCGCGTCCCTGCTCGACCCGCTCGGCATGGGCGACTCCGGCATCGACTGGCCCGCCGCCGACGCGCGCACCCGGGCGGTCGGCTACACCGCGCCGGCCACGCCCGCCCCGTCCGTGGACGACGAGCTCCAGGCGGCCGGTGCGCTCTACACCACGGCCGCGGACCTGGCCCGCTGGAACACCTTCCTGCTCACCGGCACCCCGCCGCTGATCACCCCGGCGACCCGGGAGCTGGTCCTGGCACCGACCGTGCCCATCCCGGGCCGCAGCGCCCGCTACGGCTACGGCGTGCAGAGCCGGCAGGAGGGCAAGGACACGGTCATCGAGCACCACGGCCGGCTGCCGGGGTTCCGCGCCTACAACGGCATCCATCCCGGCACTCGGACGTCGGTCACGGTGTTCACCAACCTCGACACGTTCGACCCCTCCACGCCCGGCCACGACCTGATGGACGTCGCCGTCCGCCAAGCCTGACCCGGCCCGGCCCGGGTGTTACGGTGCGCGGAGTCCGCGCACTGAGGAGGGGCGTGACCACCGACGGGGAACCGGAGACCGAATTCCCGCACCGGATCGGGAAGACGGCCAAGCGCGTGCTGCTCCTGAACGGGTACACGCGCTACGAGCAGCTCACCTCGACCACCGCGAAGGAGCTGCTCGCGCTGCACGGGATGGGGAACAAGGGGATCACGATCCTCCGCGAGGAGCTCGCGGAGCGGGGTCTGTCCTTCGCCGACGAGACCTGACCCGCGCCCGTCCCGTCTACCGGGTCGCGCGGTAGCGGTCCCAGCTCGCCCGGCACGCCAGGGCGAGCTCGGTCACCCGTGCCGGGTCGGGGTCCGGCCAGTCGGTGCCGGGCGACATCAGGTGCCCGGCGTTCGCCGGTCCCAGCAGGAACTCGCGGCGGAACTCGGCCTGCACCGCCTCGACGCCCGGGAACCGCGCGGCGGTGTGGACGATCTCGTTGCTGCCCAGGTAGGGCCGGTTGAGCGCCACGTCGTCCCGGTCGGCGGCGAACCCGACCCGGTGGGCGTCGGCCAGCGCGCGGATCGACCCGGGGCGCATGGTGACCGGGTGCCCGTCCCGGGGCTCGCCCCGCGCGTCGCCCCGGTTGGACAGGGCGACGACCGGCGGCAGGCGGTCGGCCTCGGGGCGCGGCACGTCCACCGCGCCGTCCGGGCGGGTGGTGTGGTTCATGGTGTCGTGGAAGGACAGGTAGGTCACGCCGGGTCCGGCGCGGGCCACCAGGTCGTCACGGGTCCGCTCGTAGACGTCGACGCCGACCGCCGCGACCGCCGTCAGCACCTCGGCCAGCGCGTCCGCCAGCGCCTCGGCCGGCATCCCGGGCGGCCCGGCGAAGAGGGGCCGGAACGAGAACGTCACCGGGCGCACCGCGTCGCAGCCGGACAGGTCGACCCGGTTGCCCGGTCCCGCCGCGCGGACCCGCTCGAACGCCTCGCGCAACCCGGCCGCCAGGTCGGCCGGCCGGGCCCGGTTGGGGTCGCGGACGAGCCGGGGGTGCGGGTTCTCCACGTACACGATCCGGGGGTCCAGCTCGGCCCAGCGCCGCACCACCGGCGCGGTCGTGCAGTCGGTGAAGTCGTACTGGAGCCGCCGGGTCAGCCCGGGGGACAGGAACCCGGCCACCTCCTCCGGGATGGCGGCCCCGGCGTGCGGGCAGCCGACCACGAGGTCCGCGCCGGCCAGCGCCTCGTCCGCCGACCGCCGCTCGCGGTCGGCGTAGAAGGTGATGTCGTCGGCGCTGAACCGGGTTCCGCGCGGGATGAGCACCGGGGCGGACATGGTCCTCCGATCTCCGGGGGTCAGCCCCCGATCAGCAGCCCGATCAGGGCACCGAACACGGCCGTGGTCACGGCCAGCACCACGGCCGGCACGAAGAACGAGTGGTCGACCAGCCTGCTGCCGAGCTTGGTGCTGCCGGTCTCGTCGAAGTTCGCGGCGGCGATCTGCGAACCGTTGGTGGGCAGCACGTAGATGCCCGCGAACGCGCCGCCCCACATCCCGGCGAGCAGCCCCGGTGCGAGACCGGCGGCCAGCCCGATCGGCACGATCGTCCGGGTCGCGGTGGACTGGCTGGTCGTGGCCGCGCAGACCAGGAACACGCCGAGCGCGAAGATCCACGGCGCGGCGTCCACCCACCGGCCGACGGTGTCGACCACGAGCGCCTGGTGGGCGGAGATGAACGTGTCGGTCAGCCAGGCCAGGCCGAACAGCGCGATGGCCGACACCACGCCCGCGCGGAACACGCTCGCCGCCGGCACCTCGGAGACCTTGGGCCGGGCGATGAGCAGGATGACCGTGCCGACCGCGAACATCACCATCTCGATGATCGGCGTCATGCCCAGCTCGGTCCCGCGCGCGTCCTCCGGCCGCAGGTCCTTGAACAACCCCAGGACCACGATCACCAGCACGCCGGACAGGAACACCAGTGCCGCCGCGCGGCCGGTCGGGGTCGCCTCGGGCAGGCCGCGCGTCGAGCCGGGCGACGCGGGCGGCAGCGCGCCGGAGGCCACCCTGGCCTGGATCTCCGGGTCGTCGGCGACGTCCAGGCCCAACCGCCGCACCACGAAGAACGACGCCACGATGCCGAGCACGGCGGCGGGCAGCGTCACCTTCACGATGTCTATCAGCTCGAACCGGTACGGGTCCACGTCGGTCAGCGTGACCATGGCGGCCATCGCCGCGCTGACCGGGCTGCACGCCAGCGCCACCCCGGTCGCCACCACCGACAGCGACAGCGGGCGCGACGGGCGCTCGCCGTTGCGGTAGGCGACGTCGCTGATCACCGGCAGCAGCGGGTAGAGGATGTTGGAGGTGCCCGCGCCGACCGAGAACAGGAACGTCACCAGCGGCGCGATCAGCGTGATCTGCCGGGGGTAGCGGGAGATCACCCGGGCGGCGACCCGCACCATCCAGTCGATGCCGCCCGCGACCTGCATCATCGACGCGGCCAGCACCACGGCCAGCACGATCAGCAGCGCGTCCACCGGTGGCGTGCCGGCGGGTTCCCGGAACACGAACACCAGCACGCCGACGCCGGCCCCGCCCCACAGGCCCAGGGCGACGCCGCTGGACCTCGTGCCCATCACGATCGCGCCGAGGACCACGACCAGTTCGAGCGAGATGATCAGCGCGTCCATGTCCGGCCGGCGTCCCCCGTCCCGTGGCGGACCGGGCGGCCCCCGCAACGGAGTATCGGCGACCCCGGGCGGACCTGCCCGAACGGGATCGGCACTTCACCCCAACGAGGTCAGCCGCAGCGCCGCGCCGTGGTGCGCGGCCAGTCGCCGCGCCGCGCGGTCCAGCGACTCGCGGTGCGCGTGGGCGAGCGTGGTCAGCAGGTCGAGCTCGACGGTCAGCGTCCGGTGGGTGAGCGTGCCGCGCCACGTGCCGTGCACGACGCCGTCGACCAGCACCACCTGCACACCCGCCGCCCCCTCGGTCCGACCGGTGTGCTGTCGGCGCAGCAGCGGTTTCACCTCGTCCGGCACCACGACCTCGCGCTGGCCCGAGCCGAGCACCCAGGCGTCGTAGCGGGGGAGCAGCCACGCCCCGGTGACCGGTTCGGGCCGGGTGTCGGCGTCCTCGGCCAGCACGTGCGCCCCGTTCAGGACGTCGACCGAGTCCTGGGCGTGCAGCAGGTCGTGCGCGACGGGGATCGTGACGCCCAGCCAGCGGGAGAGGTCGCGCGCGGCCACCGGGCCGTAGTTGTGCACGTACCGGCGCACGACCTCGTGCAGCGCCGCGTCCTCGTCCACCTCGTCGGGCGTCACCCGGACGAACGTCTCCTTCCCGTCGCGCTGCGGGCCGAACGCGAGCACGCCCGCGTGCGCGGCGAGCACCGTGAACTCGGCCAGCGTCTCGTCCAGCCCGGTCGGGCCGCCGAGCGCCGTCATCCGGGTCACGAGCTCGGCGCGGGTGAGCGGTCCGTCGGCGAGAGCCTCGGCGGCGGCGGCGAGCAGCCCGCGGTCGGCGTCCGACACGTCCACCGGGTTGGCCTTGCGCACGGCGGCCAGGTACAGGCCCAGGTCCCGCCCCGCCAGCAGGTGCGCCGTGCCGCGCATGGCGTACGTGCGCACCAGCACGCCGTCCTGGACCAGCGCCTGGAACGCGGACCGGCCCAGGCGGGCCGAGCGCACGGCCAGGCCCAGCTCGGCGGCCAGCGGTGCCCGCGCCTGGAACGCGCCCACGTCGCCGGTCACGGCGGCGGGCCCGGCCGTGGACGGCTGGGCGAGGTGGTTGCGGCGGAGCCGGTGCGCCAGGGCTGCCGCCTCGGTCCAGTTCGATGCCATGACGTCGACACCCTAGAGCCCCTGTCACGCGCCGCGACGGCGACGCGCGCCGCGCGGGCGGACTTCGTCGCGCGGGCGGCCGGGGGCCGGTCGTGCCAAGGTGGGCCCGCCGGCCGAAGCGGCGTGCGGCCGAACGGTGCACGCGCCGCGCGCTGCGGCCGGCACTGTGCGAGGTGGGGTTTCCGCGAGCCGCGTCTGGGGGAGCGATGGCACCACGGGACTTGTCGCGACGAGATCTGCTGGTGCGCACCGGGCAGGTGGCCGCCGCGCTGGGGGTCGCGACCGGCGTGGCGCACGGCGAACCCGAGCCCGCAGGCGACCCGGCCGGTGGCCGGGTGGTGCGGTTGCGGGAAGGCACGAACATCTCGGTCTCCCCGTCCCCGGACGGCAAGTGGCTGGCCACGGACCTGGTGGCGGTGATCTGGGTGCTGCCGGCCGCCGGCGGCGCGGCGCGCGCGCTGACCGGGGACCGCCAGGACGCCACGCTGCCGAGGTGGTCCCCGGACAGCCGGTCGGTGGTGTTCCAGTCCTACCGGGACGGGAACTTCCACCTGTACCTGGTCGACGTCGCCGGCGGCGAGCCCCGGAGGCTGACCTCGGGGCGGTTCGACCACCGGGAGCCGGACTTCTCGCCCGACGGCCGGCGGATCGCCTTCGCCGGCGACCGGGGCGGCCACTACGGGATCTGGTCGCTCGACGTCGCGTCCGGCGAGGTCACCGCGCTCACCGGCCCGCCGGACGAGGCCGCCGCGCCGCGCTGGTCGGCCGACGGCGCGCGGATCGTGTTCACCGCCGACGAGACCGCGGTGGACGTCGTGACCGTGGCGACCGGCGAACGGGTCCGGGTGGTCACCGCGCCCGCCGACGGGCGCGTGCACGGCGCGGGCTTCGGGCCCGGCGGGACGCCGTCCTACACGCTGGTCCGGGGCGGCCGGGCCGATCTGGTGCTGGGCGACCGGGAGCTCACCGCCGGCGAGGACGTGTTCGGGTTCGCGGCCACCTGGACCGGCGGCACCGCGCTCTACACCGCCGACGGCCGGATCCGCCGCCGCGCCGCCGACGGGACCGTCACCGACGTCCCGTTCACGGCCACCGTGCCCGTCGCCGCCCGCGCCGAGGTCCGGCGGCGGCGCGACCCGGCCGAATCCGGGAACGTGCGCGGCATCGCCGGGCCGGTGGTGTCGCCGGACGGCACGACGATCGCGTTCCGCGCCCTCAACGCCGTCCACCTGGTGTCCGCGCTCGGCGGCCGGCCCCGCCGGCTCACCGACGGCCCGTGGTTCGACTCCGACCCGGATTTCGCGCCGGACGGCCGGTCGATCGTGTACTCCAGCGACCGGACCGGCGTGCCGACGCTGCACCTGCGCGACCTGGTCACCGGCGAGGACCGGGCGCTGCCCGCCGGGCCGGGCGCGCAGACCGCGCCGAGGTTCGCGCCCGACGGCGACCGGATCGCCTACGTCGACCAGGACGGCGTCGTGTGGGTGCTGGACGTGGCGGCCGGGACGCGCCGGCAGGTCACGCCCGCGCTGTTCATACCGGGCCGCCCCACCTGGTCGCCGGACGGCCGGGTGCTCGCGCTCGCCGCGGTGAAGCCGTTCTCCCGGCGGTTCCGCGAGGGCACCAGCCAGGTCCTCACCGCGGACCTGGTCGGCGGCGGGCTGCGCTACGCCGAGCCGATGCCGTTCCGGTCGATCGCGACGCGCGGCGACGACGGCCCGGTGTGGTCGCCGGACGGCCGGCACCTCGCGTTCGTGGTGGAGAGCGTGGCCTGGGTGGTGCCGGTGGACGCGGCGGGCCGCTTCCTCGGCGACGCGCGCCAGGTCACCGACGAGGTGACCGACTCGCTCGCGTGGAGCGGCCCGGCCGCGCTGGTCTACCTGTGCGGCGGGAAGCTGCGCCGCGCCGCGCTGTCCGGCGGCGCGCCCCGGACCATCCGGCTCGACTTCACCTGGCGCAGGCCGAAAGCGCCCGACCGCACGATCGTGCACGCGGGCGCGGTGTGGGACGGCGAGTCCGACCGGCTGCGGCACGACGTGGACGTCGTCGTGGAACACGGCCGGGTGCGCGAGATCCGCGCGCACCGCGCCTCGGCGGGCGACGAGGTGGTGGACGCCCGCGACCTGGTGGCCATCCCCGGCTTGATCGACGCGCACAACCACTGGCACCTGCGCGGCCGGCAGTGGGGCTCGCGGCAGGGGCGGGCGTGGCTGGCCTACGGCATCACCACCACCCGCTCGCCGGGCGACCCGGCCTACCAGATGGTGGAGACCCGCGAGGCGCTCGCCGCCGGAACCCTGGTGGGGCCGAGGTTCTACGGCACCGGCGAGGCCATCGACGGTTCCCGCGTGTACTACAACTTCATGCGGCCCACGCTGTCGCGCGCGCAGTTGGAGTTGGAGCTGGAGCGGGCGCTGGCACTCGACTACGACATGATCAAGACCTACGTGCGGCTGCCGGTCGAACTCCAGCGGGAGACCGTCCGGGCCGCGCACCGCGCCGGGGTGCGGCTCTCGTCGCACTACCTGTACCCGGCGGCGAACATCGGCGCGGACGGCATGGAGCACGTCGGCGCGACCAACCGGCTGGGCTACTCGCACACCATCAGCCGCACCGGGCGCGCGTACCAGGACGCGGTCGACCTGCTCGTCGCGTCCGGCATGTCGGTGACCCCGACGCTGTTCCACTCCCGCGCGCTCTACGCCGACGACAAGTCCCTTGTGGACGACGAGCGCACCCGGGTCCTGTTCCCGCCGTGGGAGTACCGGCGGTACGTGGAGGACGCGAACGCCGCCGGGACGGCGAGGTCACCGTGGTCGGAGGAGATCCTGGCGGGCTGGGTGGACATGGTGCTGCGGGTGCACCGCGCCGGCGGGGTGGTGATCTGCGGCACGGACGCGCCGCTGGACACCATCGCCACCGCGACCCACCAGAACCTGCGGGCGATGGTGGCGGGCGGGTTCACCCCGCTGGAGGCGCTGGTCACCGCGACCCGCAACCCGGCGGCGTGGCTGGGCCTGGCCGGTCAGGTCGGCACCCTGCGGCCGGGCGCGCACGCGGACGTGGCCTTCGTGTCCGGCGACCCGCTCACCGACATCCGGGCCGCCGCCGCCGTGCGCCGGGTGATGGTCGGGGGAGTGCTGCACGACGTGGCGGACCTGCTCGCCCCGTTCCGCCCGGCGCGGTCCGCCGCGCACCCCGAACCGCTGCCGCCGTCGCCGTCGGCAGCGGGGGCCCACGACCACTGGTGGCACGAGCCGGAGTGGTCCGCGCACGTGTGCTGCGGCGAGTTCTGACGCCCGCTCAGCGAGCGGTCGGCCGGACCTGCCGGTAGGCGGTGGCCCGCGTCCGGAGGAACCCGTCGCGCGGCCTGCCCTCGATCCGGCCCCACACCACGTCGTCGACCTGCCGGCCGAGGACGCGGAACTGCTCCACCGCCTCCTCGGCCCGCCCGGCCCGCACCAGCGCGAGCGCGAGCAGCGACCGGTCGGTGAGGGCGTGCGGCGGGAACGCCTTCCCGCTGTCCAGCCACGCCGTGGTCGCGTCGACCGCGCGCGCCACCTCGGCCGTCCGGAACGCCCCCTCGGTCCCCTCGTCGGCCTCCAGGGCGGCCCTCAGCGGCAAAGCCGAGAGCGCCGGCGAGGAGGCGGCGGCCCGCTCGGCGAAGTCGAACATCTCCGGGTAGGAGCCCGACCAGTGCGGACGCCAGTACTGGAGCGCGTGGTCGTGCCCGTAGCGGTGCGCCGGCGCGCGTTCGACCAGGTTGTCCCAGAACCGGCGGAACGGTTCGCGGCCGACGCCCAGCCCGCGTGAGACCAGGACCAGCAGGCACCACGGCGTGGGGTCATCGGGCGCGAGCCGCGTGGCCTCCTCGGCGCGCTCGTAGGCGGCTTCGAGCACCTGGTGGAAACCGGCGAACTGCTCGTCGGTGGTCTGGGCGGCGAGCGCGCTGCCCCGCAGCACCCACGCCTGGTGGACCAGCCAGTAGGCGCGCGCGGTGATCGCGTCGGCGGACTCCGGCCGTGCCCGCAGCCACGCCCGCAGCCACGCCGCGTCGTCGGGGGTGTCGTGCTCGGTCAGCACCTTCACGCAGTACGCGCGGCGCTCCCAGTCCGCACCGACCTCGGTCAGCAGGCGTTCGACGGCCCGCCAGTCACCGGCGTCGCGGCCGGCCAGGGCGGCGAGCAGCGCGGGGTCCTCGACCAGCCGGTCGCCGGTCACCTCCGACTCTGCGGGCAGGCCCCACCGCGACGGGTGCGCCCGGACGATCTGCCGGGCGGTGATCGTGCCGGAGTCCATCAGGTGGTCCCACGGCTGACCCGCGCGCCTGGCCTCGCGCGCCAGGGACACCAGGGTCCGCAGCATCTTCGGTCGCAGCAGCGTGGTGAGTGCCATGGTGAAGGGTCCGTCCCCCGTGCCGGTGGTCAACGGCTGCACTGTACAACTGGCCAGGCGACGTGGAATAGCCGGTCCGGGGGCCGGGGTTCCGCCGGGCGCGGCGGTCCGGGAGGTACCGGCGTCCCACGATCGGGGGTACCGCCGCCGTGCGCGGTCGGCCCACCATGGTCTAGACCTCTGCGGTAACACCTTCGGCCGCCGCAGGAGTGGAGAGACCGTGATGAGGCTACGACGCCCCGTCGCCGTGTCGGCCGCGCTCACCGGCGCGGTCCTGGCGCTCAGCGCGGCAGTCGTCGCGCCCGCCCACGCGCACGGCTCGATGGGCAACCCGGCCAGCCGCGTCTACCGCTGCTTCACCGAAGGCCCGGAGAACCCGAAGTCGGCCGCGTGCAAGGCGGCGGTGGCGGTCGGGCAGAGCCGGCCGCTGTACGACTGGGACGAGGTGAACCAGCCCAACGCCGACGGGAACAGCCGGCAGATCATCCCGGACGGCAAGCTGTGCGGCGCGGGCCGGGACAAGTACCAGGGCCTCGACCTGCCGCGCGCCGACTGGCCGGCGACGAACCTGCCCGCGAGCGGCGCGTACACGTTCGCCTACAAGGCCACGGCCCGGCATCCCGGCACCTTCGAGCTCTACCTCACCAAGCCGGGCTACGACCCGACCAGGCCGCTGAAGTGGTCGGACCTGGACGACGTGCCCTTCCACCGGCAGAACAACCCGCCGGTCGCGGGCGGCGCGTACCAGCTCGGCGCGACGATCCCGGCCGGCCGCACCGGGCGGCACCTGGTCTACTCGATCTGGCAGCGCCACCACCCGGACAGCGGCGAGGCGTTCTACACCTGCTCGGACGTGATCCTCGGCTGATTCGACGGTACCGGCCTTCGGTGTCCACAGTGGACCCGGGACGGGATTCTTCGGTGGGACCGCAGCGACTTTTCCCCTCGTGCCGCGCATCGTCGTAGCTCAGGTGCAGTGGAGGCCGAGGAGGTACGACGGTGAGTTCGTCCAACCCAGCGCTCGACACCCCGTGGGAGACCCCGCCGGACGGCGACGACCTCGTGCGCGAGGCCGTGGAGTGGCACTTCGGACCGGAGACCGGATCGGCGTTCTGGTTGGAGCGGGCCCGGACGCTCGGGTTCGAGCCTCGGCGGGACGTGCGCACGGTCGAGGACCTGGCGCTGTTCGACAACGTCGTGGACGAGCTGCGGGCCGCCCGGCTGGAGGACCTGGTGCCGCGCGGCTACGCCCGGCTCGGGCACATCACCGAACGGCCGGAGGTGGGCGAGAGCGGCGGCACCACGGGCGAGCCCAAGCGGGTCTTCGTGCTGCCCGACGTGAAGCGGCAGAGCTGGCGCTGGTACTGGTCGCGGCTGGCCGAGCACGGCTTCCCGACCGGCGGGAACTGGCTGGGCGTGGTGCCCGCCGGGCCGCACATGGTCGGCTCGCTGGCCCGGGACACCGCGGCCCACTTCGGCGCGATCTACTTCACCGTCGACCTCGACCCGCGCTGGGCCAAGCGGTGCGGACCGGACCAGATGCGCGCGTACGTGGACCACCTGATCGAGCAGATCGAATGGCTGCTGCGCAGCCAGGACATCGGGCTGATGGCGATCACCCCGCCGCTGCTGGAGGCGATCTGCCGGCGCGAGGACCTGGTGAAGCTGATCGCGGACAAGGTCTCCACGATCACCTGGAGCGGCGCGTCGATGGACACCGACACCCGCGAGCTGCTGCGCTCCGAGGTGTTCCCGGGCATCGACCTGATCGGCATCTTCGGCAGCACGATGATCTTCTGCGGCATCCCGGAGCGGCCGGGCACGCCGGCGGGCACCCCCGCCGTGTTCGACCCGCCCTCGCCGTTCTCGCTGTTCTCCGTGGTGGACCCGGAGACGCGGCTCCCGGTGCCCTACGGCGAACGCGGGCAACTGGTCACCCACCACATCACCCGCAACCTGTTCCTGCCCAACAACCTGGAGCGCGACACCGCCGTCCGCCACGAGCACGGCCTGGGCTACCCGGGCGACGCCGTGTCGGAAGTACTGCCGGTGAAGAAGTTCGGCGACACCGCCGTCATCGAAGGGGTGTACTGACGTGCCCGCCCTGATGCCGCTGGACGCCCTGGGCCCCCGAGGGCCGTACCGGACGCAGAACACCGAGCGGGTGGACGACGTCTCCGGGCGGCCGGTCGCCGAGCTGAGCCTGGTGCCGCCGCTGTACGTGCACCGGACGATGGCGGCGCTGCGCCGGGCGGAACCGCTGCCGCCGGGCAGGCTGCGGGCGGTGCTCGCCGAGGCCGGCGAGCTGTTCGCGGACGGCGTGGTGGACGGCGTGTCCGCCGAGGCGTACTGCCGGACCGTGGCGCGGGTGTCCGGGCTGCCGATCCCGGTGGTGCGCTCGGCCGCCGCGCAGCTCGGCGCGCACGCCGCCGGCGCGGCCGACACCGCCGGCCTGGCCCGCCCGGTGGGCGCGGTGGCGGACTGGCGCGACGAGACGACCCGGAAGGGGTCGGGGGTCTGGGTGCGCCGGGGCGAGGTGCTCGCGGTGAACGCGCCCGCCAACACGCCGTCGGTGCACGCCGCGTGGCTGGACGCGGTGGCGTTCGGCTACCGGGTGGCGATCCGGCCCTCCCGCCGCGAGCCGTTCACGCCGCACCGGCTGGTGTCGGCGCTGCGCGCGGCCGGGCTGGGCGACGACCGGCTGGTGCTGCTGCCCGGCGAGCACCGCACCGCCGACGTGATGATCTCCGACGCGGACCTGGCGGTCGCGTTCGGCGGGGACGATGTAGTACGCGGGTACGGGACCGGTGTGCTGTCCCAAGGTCCCGGTCGGTCCAAGGTCCTGCTCACCGCCGACGCCGACCGGACCTCGTTCCTGGACACCGTGGTGGAGTCCGTCGCCGGCCAGGCCGGCACCGGCTGCGTCAACGCCACCGCCGTGTTCGTGGAGGGTGACCCGGGCCCGGTCGCGGAGCGGATCGCCGCGCGGCTGGCCGAGCTGCCGGTGCTGCCGCCGGAGGACGACCGGGCGGCGCTGCCGGTGCGGCCGGTCGCCGAGGCCAAGGCGCTCGACGACTTCCTGCGCGACCGCGCGGACGGGGCGAAGTGCCTGCTCGGCCAGCACGGGATCGTCGCCGAGCTCGGCGACGGGTCGGCCGTGCTGACCCCGGCGGTGCACCTGCTGGACCGGGCCGACGCACCCCAGACGCGGGTCGAGCTGGGCTTCCCGTGCGTGTGGGTCGCGCCCTGGAGCCGCGCGGTCGGCATCGCGCCGCTGCGGGACACCCTGGTGCTCACCGCGTTCACCGACGACGAGGGCCTGCTCGACGGCCTGCTCCGCGAACCGACCATCGCGAACGTGCACGTGGGCGCGTACCCGACCAACTGGAAGCGCCCCGGCCTGCCGCACGACGGGTACCTCGGGGAATTCCTCATGCGGGGCAAGACCTTCGTACGGTGAGTCCTACACCGCGCGCGCTACTCCCGTTGTCGTCCCGGCTTGTGCGGTGGTAGTCGTCGAAGGGTGTTGTTCGGGCGCGCGGCGGAGCTGCGGACAGTGGCGCGGTGGTTGTCGGAGATCGCCGGGCACCGGGGGTCGGTGCTCGGCGTCGTGGGGGAGATGGGGGCCGGGAAGACGGCGGTGAGCCGGTTCGCCGCGGCCACCGCCGAGCGGCGCGGGTTCCGCGTGCTGCACGCGGGCGGCAGCCCGTACGAGTCGACGGCGGCCGGTCAGCTCGTGCGCCGGCTGTGCGGCGCGGCGGACCGGGAGGAGCTGCACCGGCGGGTGCTGGCCGAGTCCCGGTCGACCCCGGTCCTGGTGGTCGTGGACGACCTGCACTGGAGCGACCCGGAGTCGTTGACCGCGCTGGCGTTCCTGGCCCGCCGGGTCGCGGGCCTGCCGGTCGGCCTGCTGGTCTGCCGGTTGCCCGGCGGGGCGGCGGGCGACCCGGTGCTGCTCGCCGAGCTGTTCCGCGACCTGCCCGCGCCCGCGCGGGTCGAGCTGGGCGCGCTGGCCGACGCCGCCGCCGACGAGGTGATCACCGCGACGCTGCCCGCCGCGCCGCCGGCCGTGCGCGCCGACCTGCGGCGGTGGACCGGCAACAACCCCAACCTGCTCGGCGAGGTGCTCTCCGTGCTGGTCCGGTGGGGCGAGCGGCTGCCGGAGGTGTCGGACGCGGTGCCGGCCGGGGTGTCGGCGTGGTTGCTGCGGCAGCTCGGCGCGGACCTGCCGGTGGCGCGGGCGCTGGCGGTGCTGCCCGCCGACCCCGACCCGGAGGCGCTCGCGGCCCTCGCCGAACTGCCGGTGTTCGCGGTGGGCCTGGCGCTGGGCCGGCTGGTCGGGCTGGGCCTGGTGCGGCCGGGCCGGCCCGCGTTCCGGCAGCCCGTGGTGCGCGCCGCGCTGCTGGACGCGATGCCGCCGGCCGAGCGGGTGCGCCTGGTGCTGGCCGGTGCGGGCGCGCTGCGCCGGGCGGGCGCGGACGGCCGCGACCTGGTGGCCTACCTGCTGGCGAGCCGGGTGGCCGACCACCCGGCGGTGGGGGAGCCGCTGGTCCGGGTGGTGCGGTCGGCCCGGCCGGCGGACCGCGCCGGGCTGCTGCGCACCCTGCTGGCGCACCGGCTGTCCGCGCCGGCCAGGGCGGAGTTCCTGCGGCTGCTGGCCGCCGAGGAGCTCGACCGCAGCCCGACCGCCGCGCTGGCCCGGCTGGACGAGGCCGCGCGGCTGGCCGGGGACCGGCGGTCGTTCGCCTTCGAGCGCGCGCGGGCGCTGCACCGGCTGGACCGGGGCGGCGAGGCCGCGCGGGTCCTCCAGGCCGAGCCGTGGTCGGAGCGGCGCGACGCGCTGCTGGCGGTGCTGGTCGCGGAGGACCCGGAACTGGCGGTGGCGGGCGGGTTCCCCCTCCGCCCCGCGCGGTCGGCCGGGACGCCGGCCGGGTGGGCGGTCCGGGCGGCGGCGGTGGGGGACGTGCCGCCGTGCGACCAGGGCCCGCTGCGGTCCGCGCTGGTGTGCGCGCAACGCGTGGAGGAACTCCTCGCGGCGGCCCGCCTGGACGACGCCGCCACGACCGTCACCGCCGCCCTGGCCCTGCTGTCGGCGGTGGCCGGGCGGGACCGCCGGACGGTGTTCGTCGCCGCCCTGCCGCCGTTGGTGGACGCGCTGGTCGAGCGCAACGGGTTCGACACCGCGACCCGGCTGCTGGCGTCCTCGGGCCTGGCCGGCGCGCTGCCCGCGCGCCTGCACCACGTGGCGCTGCTGGCCAGTCGCGGCCGGCTGCGGCACGCCTCGGGCGACGTGCGGGGCGCGGTCGCGGACCTGCTGCGCTGCGGGCGGCAGGTGGCGCGGTGGGGCGAGCGGGCCCCGCACCGGCCGCCGTGGCGGGTGTTCGCGGTCCCGGCGCTGCTGGACGCGGGCCGCCGGACGGCCGCGCGGGCGCTGGCCGAGGCCGAGCTCGCGCAGGCCCGCGACCCGGCGGACCGCGCGCGCGGGCTGCGCCTGCTGGGGCAGGCGCTCGGCGGCGTCGAGGGCGTCCGGCTGCTGGCCGAGGCGACCAGCGGGGGTGTCGCGGGCCTGGAGGGGATCACGGCGCTGGGCGAGCACGGCCGCCTGCTGGCCCGGGTCGGCCGCGTGCGGGCCGCGCGGGCGCGGTTGAAGGACGCCTGCCTGCTCGCGGAGAAAGCGGGCGCGTGGCGGTTGCGGGACCTGTTCGCGGCGGAGTTGCGGGAATCGGGCGGGCGGGTTCGCGGGACGGTGTCCGGTCCCGGCGCGCTCACCGCCGGGGAGCGCCGCGCGGCGCGCTTGGCGGCGGCCGGGCGGACGAATCGGGAAATAGCCGAACAACTGTTCGTCACCCGACGTGCGGTGGAAATGCATCTGACCCAGGTGTACCGGAAGCTCGGTATCGCCGGGCGGCGCGAACTGGCCGGCGCGTCCCTGGATTCGGATAGTCGCGGCAGGGCCGAAGGGATGCCCCCGTACGTCGAAAGTACGTGATCCGGCGGAACACCTGAACCCACTTCAACTTCCGCCCTCCCTCGATCCAGCGGAGTGCGGCACCCCGTTCGGCGGCAACGCCGCAGTTCTGCGGAGATGGCGTCGCGCCACTCCGACCACCCGCCCGGAGTGGTCCGGTGAGGGTCTCTCAACTGCGGTTTCCGCGCCGGTCCCGGCACCCGCCGGCGTTCCCGGGCAATTGCGCTGAATGACTCGGGTCGTACCCGGCTGCGGTCCCGTCTGCCGCGGGGTGCTCCCCGGTCCCGCCCGCACTCCGTTGTCACAGGTATTCCGTCACGCCAGGACGATCGTTTCATCACAGCCGACCTGCGGTAATCATCACGCTTCCCTTCTCAAACGTCACTGCGGGCCCTACGCTGTGGAAAGGTCACGTCACCCGGTCGTTTCACCGGGTGGTGTCGCGAGTGGCGACTCTGAGGGGGGCGACCGGCCGTGTTCTCCATTCACGCCGAACTTCTGGTACCGGGGCGCGGCGCACCCGTGCCCGACGCCGCGGTCCACCTGGACGGCGCGACCATCACCTACGCGGGACCGGCGGCCGACGCGCCGCACACCCCGGCGGAGGTGGTGCGGGTGCGGGTGCCGGTGGTGATGCCCGGCCTGTGGGACTGCCACACGCACTTCTCCGGGCTGCGCGGCCCGGTCAGCACCGAGCGGCTGATGCTCACCCCCGCCGAGGTGGCCGTGGCCCGCTCGGTGAAGGACGCGGAAACCGCGCTGGCCGCCGGGTTCACCAGCGTCCGCGAACTCGGCGGGTACGGCGTGCACCTGGCCCGGGTCATCGACGAGGGCACCGTGGAAGGGCCGACCGTCTACGGCGCGGGCCGGATCATCAGCCCGACCGGCGGGCACTCCGACGCGCACGGCCTGCCGTACGCGTGGGTCACCGACCCGGAGCGCCGCGACGGGATGCTGGAGGTGGCCGACGGCGTGCCGGAGTGCCTGCGCGCGGTGCGCAAGCAACTCCGGCTCGGCGCGCGGGTGATCAAGCTGTGCACCTCCGGCGGCGTCCTGAGCGAACTGGACCATCCGCTGCACCAGCAGTTCGGCCCGGAGGAGCTGCGGGCCATGGTGGAGGAGGCGGGCCGGGCCGAACGGGTGGTCGCGGCGCACTGCCACGGCAAGCGCGGGATCATGGCGGCGCTGGAGGCCGGGTGCCGCACGATCGAGCACGGTACGGAGCTCGACGACGAGTCCGCACAGGCGATGAAGGAGACCGGCGCGGTCCTGGTGGCCACCCGCACCATCTACGAGGCGATCCTGTCCCGCCGGGACGCGGTGCCGCCGGGTTCCCTGCGCAAGCTGGACGCCTTGCAGGACCGGCACCTCACCGCGATCGCCACGGCCCGCGAGGCGGGCGTGACCATCGCGGCGGGCACCGACCTGGGCACCAGCTCGCCCGGGTCGCCCTTCGCCTGGGGGCGCAACGGTGCCGAGTTCGGGCACCTGGTCGCCGCCGGGTTCACCCCGGCCGAGGCGATCGAGGCGGGCACCGCGAACGCACCGCTCACCCTCGGCCCGCAGGGACCCCGGTCCGGGCTGCTCGCCGAGGGCTTCGACGCCGACGTGATCGCGCTGTCGGCCAGTCCGCTGGACGACATCGACGTACTGACTCGTCCCACCGCAGTGACGCACGTCTGGAAATCCGGACGACTCGTCAAACAACCTGTCGCGAAAGGGTGAGTCCACGCGTGGACTTCGAACCGAAGAACGGTTTCGCACCAACGGAGCACATGGACGAGGAAGGGGTGAGGGCCGCGATCGACGCCATCGACAAGGTGCTGGCGGGGCTCCAGGAACTCGGCGACTTCGCCCGCCGCACCCGGGAGGGGCTGCTCGCCGCGGGCCGCCCGCCCCGGCCCGTCTACGCGATCCGGGACCGCTCGGCGTGGCCGCGCCGGCGACCGGAGGAGCAGCCGCGCGCCGATCCCGGCGCGGCCGAGCCGGACCGCCTGCGGCTGACCCGCCGGCAGCAGCAGGTGCTGGATCTGCTGACCGAGGGCTCCTCCAACCGCCGCATCGCCCGGATGCTGCACATCACCGAGCAGACGGTGAAGGCGCACCTGCACATCGTCTACGACAAGCTGGGGGCGGCCGACCGGACCGAGGCCGTGGTGATCGCGATGCACCGCGGCCTGGTCGCGGGCGGCCCCCGTCAGGTGCCCGGCAGGGCCGCGGCGAGCTCCGCGAGCAGTGAGCCGCGGGCGGTCTCCGGGTAGGAGTGGTTGCCGGGGAACAGCTTCCGGCGGTAGCGGCCCGTGGTGTGCCGCTGCCACTCGTCGAGTTCCGCTGGGGTGACATCGGGATCGTCGAGGCCGCCGTAGGCGTCGACCGGGCAGTCGAGCGGGGGTCGCTCGACGTACCGGTAGGTCTCGGAGATGGTGAAGTCGGCGCGCAGCGCCGGCAGCAGGGCACGCAGGAACCCGGGGCTGTCCAGGACGGCCCGCGGTATCCCGCCGGTCTCCGCCAGGCGGGCGACGAACCGCTCCCGGGGCAGGTCGTGGATCACCGGCTCGCGCAGCGGCAGGTGCGGTGCCCGGTGTGCGGAGACGAACAACCGCACCGGGCCCCGTGCCAGCCGCGACGCCGCCTCGTAGGCCAGGACCGCGCCGAGGCTGTGCCCGAACAGGGCGTACGGACCGCCGGTGTCGATCACCGGCAGCACGTCGGCCAGCGCCGCCGCCAGCGTGGCGACCGGCCGGTCGCGCAACCGCCGCCCCCGGCCGGGGAGCTGCACCGGGCACACCTCGACGTGCTCGGGCAGCTCCGCCGACCAGGGCGCGAACGACCGGGCGTCGCCGCCCGCGTGCGCGAAGCAGTACAGCCGGACCTTCCCGGGCGACGCGCTCACAGCGCGCCGCCGATGCTGCGCAGCAGGATGTTGGTGGTCCCCTCGTAGATCTTGCCCGCCTTGGCGTCGCGGTAGAACCGCTCCACCGGGTACTCGCGGGTGTACCCGTTGCCGCCCAACACCTCCACGGCGGCCGACGCGGCCCGCTCGGCGACCTGCGAGGCGAACAGCTTCGCCATCGCGGACTGCCGCAGCCGCTCGGCGATGTCCGCGCCCGCCGCCACGACCCGGGTCACCTCGTAGAGCAGCGCCCGCGCGGCGGCGACCTCGGTGGCGACCTCCGCGAGGGTGAACTGGACGCCCTGGTAGCCGCCGATCACCTTGCCGAACTGCTCGCGCCGGCGGCTGTAGGCCACGGCTTCGTCCAGCGCGCCCCGGGCGAGCCCGACGAGCTGCGCGGCGATCCCGACCCGGCCGATGTCCAGCGCCGCGATCGCGACGCCCTCGCCGTTGCCGATCCCGCCCACGCAGTCCTGCCGGCGCACCGGCACCCCGGACAGCACCAGGTCCGCCGTGGACGCCGCCCGCACGCCCAGTTGCTCGGCGTGCCGCTCGACCCGCAGCCCCGGCGACTCCCGGTCGACCAGGAACGCCGAGATGCCCTGCCCGCCGGTCCGCGCGAAGACCAGGAACAGGTCGGCCTGGCCGGCGTTGCTGGTCCACCGCTTGCGCCCGGTGAGCAGGAAACCCGCGTCGGTGGGCTCGGCGACGGTGGACAGCGCGAACGCGTCGCTGCCCGCGTGCGGCTCGGACAGCGCGAACGCCCCGATCCGCCGGGTCGCGAGCTGCGGCAGGTAGCGCCGCTGCTGGTCGGCGTCGGCCTGCCGCAGCAGGGCCGCGACGATCAGCGCGTTGTGCACGTCCACCGCCACCGCGACGCCCGAGTCGACCCGGGCGACCTCCTCGATGGTCGAGATCACCTGCGTCAGCGACGCGCCCCGCCCGCCGTAGCGGGTGGGCGCTTCCAGCGCCATCAGCCCGGCGGAGAACAGCTCGGCGCGCAGCCCGGGGTCCAGCGCCGCCTCCCGGTCCATCCGGTCCGACAGCGGCGCGATGCGGTCCCGGGCGAAGTCGCGGACGTGCGCCCGCCACGCGTCGTCGGTCCACGTCGTGGTCGGTTCGGTCAGCACGCGCGCTCCCGCTCCACCAGGCGGGCCAGCTCGCCCACGGTCGGCGACACGTAGAGCTCGCGCAGCGGCACCGACACGTCCCACCGCGAGCGCAGGATCGTCATCAGCCGCAGCACGTGGCCGGAGTGCAGGCCCAGCCCGGCGAACTCCTCGTGCACGCCGACGTCGGGCAGCGACACCAGCCCGGCCACGATCCCGCTCAGCTCCCGTTCCAGCTCCGTGCGGGGCTCGTCGCCCGAACCGGCCGGCAGGCCCAGTTCGGGCAGGGCGCGCACGTCGACCTTGCCGCCCGCCGTGGTGGGCAGCCGGGTCAGCCAGCCGAGCGCGGTGGGCACCATGTGCTCGGGCAGGTGCCGCGCGGCGTAGGCGCGGACCTCCTCCTCCGGCACGGGTTCGCCCGACGGCACGGCGTGGCACAGGATGCGCGCGGAGCCCGCGCCGTCCGGGCGGGTGGTGGCCACCACCGCGGCGACCGCCGGGTGCGTCCGCAGCACCGCTTCGACCTCGCCCAGCTCCACCCGGTGGCCCCGGACCTTGACCTGGGCGTCGTCCCGGCCGCCGAAGTGCAGCGTGCCGTCCGGCAGCGCCCACGCCACGTCACCGGTGTGGTAGACGCGCTCGCCGGTGCCGGCCTCGACGCCGAACCGGCTCGCGGTCAGCTCCTCCCGGTCGTGGTACCCGAGCGCCACCGCCTCACCGGCCACGGACAGCCTGCCGCGCCCGCCGGGCGGCACCGGGCGGCCCCGGTCGTCGAGCAGGTACGCGCGCTGGTTGGGCAGCGCCCGGCCGATCGGCAGCGGCGCGTCGGCGCGCAGGTCCGGTTCGGTGATCCGGTGCCACGTCGACACCACGGCCGCCTCGGTCACCCCGTACAGGTTGTGCACCTGCGGGTGGTCCGCGCCGTGCCGGGCGAACCACGGCCGCACCGTCGCCGCGTGCAGCCGGTCGCCGCCGATGAACACGTGCCGCAGCGCCGGCACCTCGCCCGACGCGGCGGTGAAGCTCTCGAACAGGAGCGGCGTCTGGCTGCTCACGGTGACCGACTCGGCCGCGACCAGGCCCGCGTAGGCGTCCGGCGACAGCACGGTGAGCCGCGGCACCACGACCAGCCGGCCGCCGTTGCCCAGCGCGCCCCAGATCTCCCAGACCGAGTAGTCGAAGGAGAAGGAGTGGCTGAACGTCCACACGTCCCCGTCGTCGAACCCGAACAGGTCACGGCCCGCCGCGAGCAGGCTCTGCACGTTGCGGTGGGTCACCACGACGGCCTTGGGCCGGCCCGTGGAACCCGAGGTGTAGAGCACGTAGGCCGGGTCGTCCGGCGAGACCTCGGGCAGCGGCGTGCCCGCCGGCGTCAGCAGTTCGCCGTCCAGCACCAGTTCCGGCCCGGCGAACCCGGAGGCCGTGGCGGTGACCACGGCGGTGACCGCCGCGTCGGCGATCATCCCGGCCCGCCGCCGCGCGGGCAGTGCCGGGTCCAGCGGCACGTACGCCGCACCGGCCCGGAACACCCCGATCATCGCCGCCACCAGCGTGTCCGAGCGCTCCAGCGACAACCCGACCCGGTCGCCCGGCGCGACGCCCAGCGCCACCAGGCGCTCGGCGATCGCGGTGGCGTGGTCGTCCACCTGCCGGTAGGTCAGCCGCCGGTCGCCGAACACGGTCGCCACGGCCCGTGGCGCACGGGCCGCCCACGCGGCGAAGGTGGCGTGCAGCGGCGACGCCTGCGCCACCGACGGCCGCTCGGCCGCGCCGGGCAGCGGGACGGCCTCCTCCGGCGCGGGGAACAGCTCGCCGATGGTCAGCTCCGGCGAGGTCGCCAACCCCGCGAGCACCGCGCGCAACTGGTCGCAGAACCGGGCGGCGGCGTCGGGGGAGAACCGGCTCTGGTCGTAGATCACCCGCAGCGGCATCCCGTCGCCCGGCATGATCACCATCGTGATCGGGTAGTGCGGGCGGCCGTCGTAGTTCATCCCGGTGAGCTTCATGCCGGTCTCGGCCAGCGCGAAGTCCGGCATCGGCATGTTCTCGTAGGACACGCTGCTCTCCAGCAGCGGCACGTCCAGCGGGAGCTTGAGCACCCGTTGCACCTCGAACAGCGGCACGGTGGTGTGGTCGCGGACCGCCGCGATGTGCACCTGGAGGTCGCGCAGCCACGGCACCGCCGCCCGGGTGGGCTCCAGCCGCTCGCGCACCGGCATGGTCGCGATCAGCGGTCCCAGGATCGTCTCGCTGCCGGGCAGTTCCGCCGGCCGGTGGGCCATGGTGAACCCGCACGCCACGTCGGTGGTGCCGTAGTGGTGGGCCAGCACGATCAACCACGCGCCCTGCACCACGGTGTTGAGGGTGAGCTGGTGGGTGCGCGCGAGCTCGCGCACGCCCGGTTCCAGGTCGCTGAGGTCCAGCTCCACGAACCCGTGGGTGGGCCGGCCGCGCTCGGTCTCCGCGCCGCCCAGCCGCAGCGGCTCGGGCGGGACGAAGCCGTCGAGCTCCTCGCGCCAGAACTCGACCGCGTCCCGCCCGTCCTGGCCCGCCCACCACGCCACGTAGTCCCGGTAGGGGCGCATCGGGCGGCCGGGCAGGCCGACGCCCAGGCACTCGTCCCGGTAGTGGTCGATGAACTCGGTCACCGCCAGCCCGAACGACCAGCCGTCCATCAGCAGGTGCGAGAGCCGCCAGACGAACAGCCACGTCCCGGGTCCGCTCCGGATGACCGTGATCCGCATCAGCGGGGCCCGGTCCAGCGGGAAGCCCTCGACGCGTTCCCGGTCCAGCCACGCGGTCAGCTCCCGCCGCTGCTCCTCGACCGGGGTGTCCTGCCAGTCCAGCACCTCCAGCGGCATCCGCGCGTCGCGGTGCACCACCTGGATCGGGTTGCCCTCGGCGCGCCAGTGGAACGAGGTGCGCAGGATCGGGTGCCGGTCGACCACCCGCTGCCAGGCCCGGCCGAACTCGTCGACGTGCAACGTCCCGTCGAAGGTCAGCACGAGCTGCTCGATGTAGACGCCCGCGTCGGCGCGCGCCATCTGCTCGAACAGCAGGCCCTGCTGGATCGGGGTGAGTTCGTAGACGTCTTCGATGTCGTGGTTGGCGCTCACGCCTGTCGCTCCTCGAAAGTGGACAGCAGGGCGGTCAGCTCGTCCGGTCCGATGTCGGCGAGCGGGAAGTCGGACGGTTCGTAGTGCGTCGTCCCGGTCCGGGCGCAGTGCTCGGCCACGGTCCGCGCGGCGTCCGCGAACGCCCCGGCGACCCCGGCCACCTCGGGCGCGCCCCGGTGCCGCCAGGTCAGGTGCAGCGCGCCGGCCGCGACGACGCCGGCGACCTCGGCGACGGTCTCGGCGCTCGCGGTCGTGCTGTGGGGCCCGTCCGCTTCCGCGCCGTCGTGGTCGGCCAGTTCGCGCAGCACGATCCGGGGGCCGTCGCCGGGCGGCGTGCCCTGCCGGATCCGCCGCTTGACGGTCGGCACCACCTCCGCCGGGTCCCCGCCGGTCACGTCCACCGCGACCAGCCCGGTGAACCGCCCGACCGTGCCGTCCAACGTGGACGGACGCGCGGAGCGCTCGGCGACCAGCGCCGGTCCGCCCACCCGGTGCAGCGCCAGGGCGAGCGCGGCGGCCACCGCCTCGCCGAGCCCCAGCCGGTAGCCGCCGAACGCCGCGTCGCGCAACGCCGAGGTCTCCTCGGCGGTCAACGAGGTCCGCAGCTCCCCGGTCAGCTCGGAGACCTCTTCGACCTCCGAGACCTCCTCGCCGGCGCGGTCGTCCGAGCCGGCGTGGTCGTCCGCCCAGGCCAGGAACGAGCCCGGCTGCGTCGCCCAGGTGACCGAGCCGGTCTCCGCGAGCGCGCGGCGGGCGTGCTCAAAGTCGCCGCGCAGCACCGGCCACGAGCCGTCGTCCGCCGCCACCGAGGCCACCAGGAACACCAGGTGGTCACCGTCGTCGGTGTGCAGCAGCGCCACCTTCGCGGCCGGCCCGGTGGCCGGGTCGGTCTCGGCCGCGATCTCCTCCACGATCTCGGCGACCGCCGTCGCGGGCAGCCCGGCCAGGTCCAGCTCGGTGAACAGGCCCTCGTCCGGCACGCCGCCGTCGAACTGGCCGGGGGAGCCGTCCGGCAGCACGCCCAGCCGCAGCCGCAGCGCGTCGTGCCGGCGCAGCAGCTCGCGCACCGCCCGCTCGGCCACCGCCGGGTCGGTCCCGCCCGCGCCGAGCACCTGCCGGGTGACCCGCCGCCCGGCCGCGAGCAGCGCCTGGTGCGCGGTGAGCGGGATCGCCGCCGCGTCCGCCCGCTGGTCGGCGGCCTGGTCCAGGCGGCGGGCCAGGTCCTGGAAGTGGTCGCTCTCGAACAGGTCCTGCGGGCTGATCCGCAGGCCCTCGGCGGCGGCCCGGCTGACGAACCGGATGCCCATGATCGAGTCGCCGCCCAGGGCGAAGAAGTTGTCCAGCCCGCCCGCCGTCTCCACGCCGAGGATCTCGCGGGCCAGCGCCAGCAGCGCCACCGCCGTCTCGCCCGCCGGCTCCTCGTCGTCGGCCTGCCCGGCCCGGTCCGGCGCGGGCAGCGCCGCCCGGTCCACCTTCCCGTTGCCGCTCAACGGGAACGCGTCGAGCAGCACGAAGTCCGCGGGCACCAGGTAGTGCGGCACCACGTCGGTCAGGTGGGCGCGGACCGCGTCCGGCAGCGCCGCCGGGTCGGTGCCCTCGGCGGGCACCACGTAGGCGACCAGCCGCTGCTGGGTCCGCTCGCCCACGGCGGTGGCCACCACCGCCTGCACGGCGGGGTGCGCGCCGATCGCGTGCTCCACCTCGCCGAGCTCCACCCGGAACCCGCCGATCTTGACCTGGAAGTCCTCCCGGCCGAGGAACTCGATCGACCCGTCGGGCAGGTACCGGCCCAGGTCCCCGGTCAGGTAGAGCCGGTCCCCGGTCACCGGGTGGCGCACGAACGAGGCGGCGGTGCGCTCCTCGTCGTTCCAGTAGCACGCGGCCAGTCCGGCACCGCCGATGAACAGCCGGCCCGTGGTCCACACCGGGGCGGGTTCCATCCGGTCGTTGAGCACGTGGAAGGTCTGGTTGCGCAGCGGGAACCCGTAGGGGATGGACGTCCACTCCGGCGGCACCTCGCCGACCGGGTACGCGATCGACCACACCGCCGCCTCGGTCGCGCCGCCCAGGCTGACCACGGACAGCTCCGGGACCAGCGCGCGGGCGCGGTCGGGCAGCCGGACCGGGATCCAGTCGCCGCTGAGCATCGCCAGCCGCAGCGGCACCGCGCCGCCCTCGCCCTCCAGGTACGTGACGAGCATCTCCAGCAGGGCGGGCACCGAGTTCCACACGGTGACGCCGTGCGCGCGCACCAGGTCGGCCCAGTGGGCCGGGTCGCGCCGCGCGGAGGCGTCCGGCAGCACCAGGGCCGCGCCCGCGCCGAGGATGCCGAACACGTCGAACACCGACAGGTCGAAGCTCAGCGACGACAGCCCGAGCACCTTGTCCCGGGCGGTGATGCCGAACCGCTCCTCGACGTCCGCCAGCGTGTTGAGCGCGGCGGTGTGGGTGACCGCGACGCCCTTGGGCGTGCCGGTCGACCCGGAGGTGTAGATGACGTAGGCGACCTGGTCCGGCGACGCCGGGCAGGTCCACCCCGGAGCGGGCGTCCAGTCGTCGGACTCCCGCACCACCACCCTGGCCACGTCGTCGGGCCACACGTGGTCGTCGTCCGCGCCGAGCACCAGGCACTCCACCCCCGCGTGCTCGACCAGCCAGCGCCGCCGCTGCTCGGGCAGCTCGGGGTCGATCGGCACGTAGACGCAGCCCGCGGCGGACGTGCCCACCACGGCCACGACCTGCCGCCAGCTCTTGGCGAGCCCGACGCCGACCACCGCGCCCGCGCCGAAACCCCGGTCGGTCAGCGCCCGCGCGACCTCGACCGCCCGCCCGGACAGCTCCGCGTGGGTCAGCACCCGGTCCGCCGTGACGACCGCCGGCCGGGTCGCCGACGCCGGGTCCGCCCCGGCCGCCAGCACCCGGTCGGTGAGCAGGCCGGCGGGCAGCGGGCCACCGGTGTCGTTGGCCCGCGCGCGGGCGGTCGACTGGGCCGGCGGCAGCGCGGCCAGCGGCGCGCCCCCCCACCCGGCCGGCTCGGTCAGGCTCGCCAGCAGCTCCTGGTAGGCGTCGAAGACGTCGCCCATCAGGCCGTCCGGGAACAACCCGTCGACGGCGTGCCACGCCAGCTCCAGCCGGCCCTCCAGCTCCAGCACGAAGTGGTCGATGCTGACCTGCGGGGTCTGCGAGATGAACCCGGCCCGCTCGCCCAGCCACGCCACCGGCGAGGCCAGCGCCGCCGCGTCGGTCTCGGTCGGCAGGGCGCTGGTGAACACGATCGGCATCACGCCGCCCGTGGTGTCCCGGCGCAGCCGGTTGAGCTCGCGCAGGATCCGCACCCCGCTGACGTAGCGGTGCTCGAAGTCCGCCCAGCTCCGCGCCTGGACCTGGGTGACCAGCTCGCCGAACGTCCGCACCGCCCTGAGGTCCACCTCCAGCAGCTCGAACGAGGCGAACTCGCCGACCATGTCGTCGACCGCGCCGTGGAACGGCAGCCGGTTGACGGCGGTGAAGTTCAACGTGAAGTGCTGGCTGCGGCTCCACCGGCCGATCGCGGCGGCGTACGCGGCGAGCAGCACGCTCGACGGGGTCACGCCGTGCTCGCCCGCCCGCTCCCGGATCGCCGCCCACACCTCGGTGGACAGCACGCCGTGCTTGCGCACGAACGTCGGCCGGGCCAGCTCGCCGGGCGCGACCACGGTCGGCAGCTCCGGCGCGGGCGGCAGGTCCCGGACCCGCTGCTGCCAGTACCGCAGCGACCGCTCGTACAGGTCGGTCTCCCGCAACGACTCCTCGGCCAGCACGTAGTCCCGGAACGACACCTCGTCCGGTTCGGCGGACCGCGCCGGGTCGGTGTAGAAGTCCCGCCACGCGGGCAGCACCTGGTAGAAGAAGCTCGCCACGTCCGCGCACAGCAGGTCGAAGCTGATGTGCGTGCGGATCGTGTCGTCGTCCAGCCGGGAGACCCGGACCTCCCACAGCGGCCAGGTGTCGGCGGACCGGACCTCGGTCGACATCCGGTCGGACACCTCGGCCAGCCGCGCCCGCGCCTCCTCCGGTGCCAGGCCGCGCAGGTCCAGTTCGGCCAGCCGGTAGTCGGGCACCGTCGCGAGCACCCGCTGGCGGCCGTCGGGCAGCACCACGATCCGCAGCATCTCGTGCTTGCGGACCACCTGCCGCCACGCCCGTTCGAGCCGGCGCGGGTCGAGGGTGGTGCTGTCGAACTCCAGGTACACGTGCGGCGCGACGCCGCCCATGTCGAAGCTGCCCAGCCGGCCGATCCACTGCGCCTGCTGCATCTCGTTGAGCGGGAACGGCTCGTGCCGGCGCGCCGGTTCGGCGACCAGCTCGGGCAGGTCCGGCGCGATCTCGTCGGGTGTCGCGGTGGCCAGCAGCCCGGCCAGGCCCGCGACGGTCGGCCGGGCCAGTAGCTGGCTCGGGGTCGCGGTCCGGCCGATCCTGGTGCGCAGCCGGTTGAGGATCTGGGTGGCCAGCAGCGAGTGGCCGCCCAGCTCGAAGAAGTTGTCGTGCACGCCGATCCGGGCGATGCCGAAGAACTCCGACCACAGCCCGGCGATCGCGGTCTCCAGCTCGTCGCGCGGCGCGGTGTAGCTCGACATCAGGTGGTCGGGCCGGGTCTCGGCCTCGTCCGCGGGCTGCTCGGCGACCTCGACGGACAGCGCCGCGGCGGACGTGCCGCGCGGCTCGATCCAGTGCCTGCGGTGCTGGAACGGGTAGCCGGGCAGCGGCACCCGGCCCGCGACCGGCTGCGACCGCGCCCAGTCGACCTCGACCCCGGCCAGCCACAGCCCGGACAGCGCGGACAGCAGCACGTCGACGTCGGAGCCCTCCTGGTCGGGCCGCCGCATCCCGGTCAGCACCGGCACCCGCGACGCCACGGCCTGGCGGGCCAGCGTGCCCAGGGTGTTGCCCGGACCGACCTCCAGCAGGACGCTCGGGCCGAGCTCGGCCACCGCGTCCCGGACCGCCGCGCCGAACCGCACCGGACGCCGCATGTGCGCGCCCCAGTACTCGGCGTCGGTGGCCTCGGACTCCAGCCAGCCGGTGGTCACCGTGGACCGGATGCGCCGGTCCGGGCGGCGCAGCGCCGCCCGCGCGACCTCGGCGGTGAACTCGGGCACGATCGGGTCGACCACCGCCGAGTGGAACGCGTGCGAGGTGTGCAGCGGTCGGGTGCCGACGTCCATCCCGGACAGCAGGACGCGCAGCGCGGCGAGCTCGTCGTCCGGGCCGGAGACCACGCACAGGCCGGGCGCGTTGACCGCCGCGACCGACAACCCCCCGGACAGCAGACCGGACACCCGGTCCTCGGCGGCGGCCACCGACAGCATCCCGCCCGGCGGCAGCTCCTGCATCAGCCGGCCCCGCGTGCCGACCAGCCGCAGCACGTCGGGCAGCTCCAGCACCCCCGCGAGGGTGGCCGCGACGAACTCGCCCAGGCTGTGCCCGACCATCGCGTCCGGCTCGACGCCCCAGCTCGCGAGCTGCCGCGCCAGCGCGTACTCGGTGACGAACAGCGCCGGCTGCGCCAGCCCGGTCCGCGCCAGCCGGGCCGCCGCCTCCGGGTCCTCGGCGTCCGCCGCGTACAGCGCGTCCCGCAGGTCCAGGCCGAGCAGCGGCGCGAGCAGGTCGGCGCACCGGTCCACCTCGGCCCGGAACACCTCCTCGTGCTCGTAGAGCCCGCGCCCCATGCCCGGGTACTGGGTGCCCTGCCCGGGGAACAGGAAGACCACCCTGGGCGGTGCGAGCGGCGCGGCCGAGCCCGCCACCCGCGTCGGGTCGCCGCCGCGCAGCAGGTCGACCGCCGTGGCGCTGTCCGCCGCGACCAGCGCCCGGCGGAACCGCAGCGGCCCCCGGCCCCGGCGCAGCGTCGCGGCCACGCCGCCGAACCCGTCGGGGGAGTCGGCCAGGAAGTCCGCCAGCCGCTCGCCGGCCTGGTCCAGCGCCTTGGGCGACTTCGCGGACAGCACCACGACCTGCGGGCGCGCCGGACCGGCCGGCTCGGCGGGCGCGGTGGGTGCCTCCTCCAGGATCGCGTGCGCGTTCGTGCCGCCGATGCCGAACGAGCTGACCCCGATCCGGCGCGGGTGGGTGCCGTTCGCCCAGTGCGCGGCCTCGGTGTTGACGAAGAACGGCGTCCGCGCGAAGTCGATCTTCGGGTTGGGGTTGCGGAAGTGCGGGTCCGGGGTGAGCTCGCGGTGCTTGAGCTGGAGCACGGCCTTGATCAGGCTCGCGATGCCGGCGGCGGACTCCAGGTGGCCGATGTTGGCCTTGACCGAGCCCAGCGCGCAGTACCCGGTGGCGTCGGAGTGCCGACTCATCGCCCGGGTCAGGGCGGTGATCTCGATCGGGTCGCCGACCTGGGTGCCGGTGCCGTGCGCCTCCAGCGCGGTGATCGTCCCGGCGTCCACGCCCGCCGCGTCCAGCGCGAGGGTGATCAGCCGCTCCTGCCCGGCGACGCTGGGCGCGGTGTAGCCGACCTTGTCCGAGCCGTCGTTGTTCACCGCCGTGCCCCGGATGACCGCGTGCACGGTGTCGCCGTCGGCCAGCGCGTCCTCCAGCCGGCGCAGCACGACCACGCCGACGCCGTTGCCGAACACCGTGCCGCGCGCGTCCGCGTCGAACGGGCGGCACACCCCGTCCGGCGAGTAGATCAGGCCCTCCTCGAACAGGTAACCCACCCGGTGCGGCACCCGCACGCACACCCCGCCCGCGATGGCCGTGCCGCAGTCGCCCGCCAGCAGGGCGCGCGCCGCCTGGTGCACGGCGACCAGCGAACTGGAGCACGCCGTCTGCACGGTCACCGCCGGCCCGGTCAGCCCGAGCAGGAACGCCGTGCGGCTGGCCAGGTAGTCCTTGTCGTTGTGGATCTGGAGCTCGAACATCGACGGGCTGGTCACCACGCGGTTGCCGCCCAGCAGGTTCGACATCAGGTACGCCGACATGCCCGCGCCCGCGAACACGCCGACGTCGGAGTCCGTGCCGGGCCCCCGCCCGGCGTCCTCCAGCGCGTGCCACGCGGTCTCCAGGAACAGCCGCTGCTGCGGGTCCAGGAGAGCGGCCTCCCGGTTGGACAGGTTGAAGAACCCCGCGTCGAACTGGTCGATCCCGTCCAGCACGGCCGCCGCGCGCACGTACTCGGGCCGGCGGAACAGCTCGGTCGGCACGCCCTCGGCGAGCAGGTCCTCGTCCGACACGTCGGCGATCGAGACGACGCCCGCGCGCAGGTTGCGCCAGTACTCGTCGACGGAGCCCGCGCCGGGGAACCGGCCGGACATGCCGACCACGGCGATGTTCCCGGTGTGGGTGGAAATGCGGACGGTCACGGCCGGGCCTCCCGGAGGGCGGACGGGGACAGGCGGGAGATGTCGTGGGCGGTGCGGCCGTCCACGGCGAGGTCCACGCAGATCTGACCGAGCAGGGGCACGAACTTGAAGCCCCAGCCCGCGCTGTAGACGACGATGTGCTCCCCGTGCGGCACCAGGTGGCCGACGGGGCCGAGGTGGAACTGACGCCCGGGGTCGCCGGGCAGCGCGGCCAGGCACGCGGAGGTGTGCACCGGCGTCGGGTCGAGCGCCGGCACGTGCCGCGCGACCCACTCGCCGACCCGCCCGACGTGCCGGGGGTCGGGCAGGCCGGTGGCGCGGTCGGCGTGGTCGAGGGGGTTGACCTCGAACACCGTGCCCAGCCGCACCAGGTCGCCGGGCGACCACGGGTTGCGGCCGAAGCCGTAGAACAGGTTGGTGTCCTCGTCGGTCGGCTGCTGGAACACGAACCAGAACGGGAAGTCGGCCCGCTCGTCCCGGCGGCGCAACGACACCAGCGGCATCTCGTAGAGCTTGACGTCCAGCTCCGCGCCCAGCGGGCCGAGCAGGTCGTTGGTGTGCCCGCCGGCGGCCAGCACGACCTTGGCCGCGCGGTACTCCTGCCGCCCGGTGCGCACGGTCACGCCGTCCGCGTCCGGTTCCAGCGCCAGAACCCGTTCGCCGGAGCGGAATTCGCACCCCGCCCGCTGGCCCAGCCCGTACAGGGCGGCGATGGTGCCGCGCACGTCGATCGTGCCGCCGTCGGGCTGCATGAACCCCTCGTAGTGGTCGGGCAGCGCGGTGAACCCGTAGCGGCGCTCGATCTCCCGCGCCCCCAACCACTCGTAGCCGACGTCCAGCTTGTCCATCACCCGGGCGGTGTCGGCGATCCGGCCCTCGTTGGTGTCCACGTCGACGTCGCCGAACCACAGGCTGCCGATGTGGTGGATCAGGGTGCGCTCGGCGAGGTGCTCCAGCCGGTGCCACAGCGGCCGGGCCGCGAGCGTGAGCCGGAAGAGGTCCTCCTGCGTGTACTGGAGCCGCCAGTGCCGCTCCGCGCCGCTCGTGCCGCCGCGCTCGTCGAAGAAGCCGTACCGGTCCAGCACCAGGGTCCGGTGGCCGCGCTCGGCGGCCTGCCACCCCGTCGCCAGGCCGACCGGACCGCCGCCGACCACCACGACGTCGTAGTTCTGCACGGTGTTCTGCACGGTGTCCTCCCTACGCGCGGGCCAGCGCCCGGTTCGCGGTGTCCGCGGTGGACAGCACCCGGTCCAGCGCGTGCACCAGGTGGGACACGTGCCGCTCGGACAGCACCGGCTGGCACGGCAGGTTCACCTGCTCGCGCGCCCAGAGCCGCTCGGCGGTCGGGCACTCGCCGGGCCGGTGCCCGCGCGCCCGCCACTCGGGCAGCAGGTGCAGCGGGAAGTACCGCAACCGCATCTCCACGCCTTGGCGCTCCAACCGGTCCACCAGTTGGTCGCGGGTGATGCCGGCGTCCGGCTCCACGAAGAACGTGTACAGGTGGTAGGCGTTCACCACGCCCTCGGGCTCGGCGATCATCCGCACGAACGGGTAGCGCTCCAGCACCTCGCCGATCCGCGCGGCGATCGCGCGCCGGCGCGCGATCAGGTGGTCCAGCCGGTCGAGCTGCACCAGACCCACCGCCGCGCCGGGCTCGGACAGCACCGCGTTGGTCCCGGGGTGGCGGATGCGCGCGCAGTCGTGGCTGTGCGCCCGACCGGGGTGCAGCATCCAGCCGGGCGGGTCCTGGCGCGCGCCCACCCGCCGGACGTAGACGCTGTCCGACTCGTTGGAGCGGATCAGGTCCAGCCGGTGCGCCCAGTCGTCGCGGTGCACGGTCACCATGCCGCCCTCGCCGAGCGTGGTGATGTTCTTGCTGGAGTGGAAGCTGAAACACGCGATGTCGGCCAGCGACCCCGGCCGCCGGCCGTGGTAGGAACCGCCCAGCGCGTGGGCGCAGTCCTCCAGCACGAGCACGCCGTGCTCGCGCGCGATGCGCATGATGGCGTCCATGTCGGCGGTGACCCCGCCGTAGTGCACCAGCAGGATCGCCCGCGTGCGCGGGGTGATCAGCGATTCCACCGACGCCGGGTCGGCGTTCAGCGTGCGCGCGTCGACATCGCAGAACCGGACCCGGACCGGGTATTCCAGCAGCGGTTGCAGCGTCGCCTTGTAGGTTTGCGGCGTGGCGATGACCTCGTCGCCGGGTTGCAGGTCCAGCAGGCTGATGCCGAGCTGGAGCGCCACCGTGCCACTGGTGACCGACAGCGCGTGCCGGACGCCGGTCAGCTCCGCGAAGCGCCGCTCGAACGCCTCGCGGTGCGTGCCGGCGGACAACGGCTGGTCGGATTCGAGGGCGGCGGACACGGCGGCGGCCTCGGCCGCTCCCAGGATGCTGCCACGTCCGGGATATGGAACGAGATAGCGGTCTGTTGACATGTGTGCGCCACTTCCCCCAACGGCTGTTCGCGACTCCGCTCGACCCTTCGATCGTGGGCGCACCGGCCCCGGCGGGCCAGTGTCCGTTGGATAGGGTCGGTTCTACGACCATGGGGGAGATTCACCGCGCGACCGGGCGCACCTATCGTCGGAATCATGGATCAACTGCGGGCGCTGTTGGGCGAACTCGGTGTCGCGGAGTCGGAAATCTCCCGCGACGCGCGGATCCGGGCGCACCTCGCGCTGGATTCGACCGAAACCGTGGAGTTGCAGAACCGGCTGGCGAAGCGGTACGGCGTGGCCGTCGACCTGTGGGACACCCACGACTTCACCCTCGGCGAGCTCAGCGACCGCATCCGCCGGGCGCTGCCCGTGGTGCGCGTCCCGGCCGACCGGGCCGCCGAGTACGAGCGGGAGGGCCTGTGGGGCCGGCAGCGGGTCGACGAACTCGTGCTGCACCCCGGTCTCGACGAGGAGGCCCTCGTCGCGGGCGACCGGCGGCTGACCCACGCGCAGCTCTCCGACGCCGTGCGGGCCGCCGCCGCCCGGCTGTCCGCACTCGGGATCGCCCGCGGCGACCGGGTGGTCGTCCAGCTTCCCAACGACATCGAGCTGGTCGTGCTCACCCTCGCCCTGTCCCGCCTGGGAGCACCGCCGATCCTGACCCCGGTGTCGTTGCGCCGCCTGGAACTGGAGCACCTGGTGCGGGTCGCGGCACCGGTGGCCGTCGCCGTGCCGGACAAGCACGCGCGGTTCGACCACCTGGCCCTGGCCCGCGAGCTCGGCGTCCGCACCATCCTGTCGACCGGCGCGGACGACGTCGTGGACCTGGTCGAACTGTGCCGACCCGAACCCGGGTACAGCTCGCCGGTGTCCACAGTGGACGACGTCGCGCTGTGCCTGCTGTCCAGCGGCACCACGGGACCCCCCAAGGTGATCCCGCGCTCGCAGCAGGGGTACGCCTACCAGCTCCGGCAGACGCCCTCCATCGCCGGCGTCGACGCGCGCTCGGTGTACCTCGCCGTGATGCCCGTGACGCACGGGTTCGTCCTCGGCTGCCCCGGCGTGCTCGGCACCCTCGCGCAGGGCGGCAAGGTCGTGCTCGGGACGTCCGCCGAACCCGAGGCCGCGTTCGAGCTGGTCGAGCGGGAACGCGTCACCCACACCACCCTCGTGCCCGCCCTGGCCGAGCGGTGGGCGGCCGTCGGCACCTCCCGTGACCTCTCCAGCCTGGAGGTCGTCCAGGTCGGCGGCGCGCGCCCCCGGCGCGGCCAGGTCGCCGGCCTGCCCGACGCGCTGGGCTGCCGGGTGCAGCAGTGCTACGGGATGAGCGAGGGCCTGCTCTGCTACACCGCGCTGGACGACCCGGACGACATCGCGTTCGACACCCAGGGCCGGCCCGCCTCACCCGCCGACGAGATCCGCGTCGTGGACGGCGCGGGCCTGCTCGTGCGGCCCGGCGAGGTGGGCGAACTGCTGACCCGTGGCCCGTACACCATCGCCGGGTATTACGACGACCCGGCCGCCGACGCCGTCTGCTTCACCCCCGATGGCTTCTACCGCACCGGAGACCTGGTGCGGCAGACCGAATCCGGCTCGCTGGTCGTCGAGGGCCGCACCCGCGACGTCATCAACCGGGGCGGCGAGAAGATCGCCGCGGCCGAACTGGACCTGCTGGCGGCCGAGCACCCCGGCGTGGCGGCGGCGGCGGCGGTAGCCGCTCCCCACCCCCGGTACGGCGAGGAGATCTGCCTGGTGATCGTGCCCAGCGGCGACGCCCGGCCGGACCTGGTGGAACTGCGCCGGTTCCTGGCCGGTCGCGGCCTGGCCCGCTACAAGCTGCCCGAACGCCTGGAGACCGTCGACGCGCTGCCGTACGTGGGGATCGGGAAGGTCGACAAGAAGGCCCTGCGGGCGCGGGTGGCCGAGTGACGCGACGGGGCCGGGCGGCGCGCCCGGCCCCGGCCCTGGTCCCGGCTCCGGTCCCGGTCCCGGTCCTGTCACCGCGACCGGGGTCGGGTGCCGGCGATGCTCACCGCCTCCTCCGTCCAGCCGTCGCGACCGCGCCCCGGCTCCGGGAACAGGGTGCGCACACCGGCCACCGACTGCTCCTGGGTGAGCCGGGTGACCGGCCGGTTCTCCTCCTCCCACAGGCGCAGCGCGGCCGGCAGGTCGTCGTGGTCGGTCACCGTGCGGGCCAGGTTGATGGCGTTCATCATCGCCGTTCCCGCGCCCTGACCGAGCGTCGGCGGCATCGCGTGCGCCGCGTCGCCCACCACCGCCACGCGACCCGACGACCACGCCCGCAGGCTCAACACCTCGTAGCGGTCGTAGCGGGGCGAGGCGGGCAGTTCCGCCAACACCGGTCGCAGCGCGGGGAAACTCGCGCACCACGTCGCGGCGTCCAAGGGCGTGTCCAGGGCCCGGTCACCGACCCGCGCACCCAGCAGCAGGTACAGGTCCTCGTCGTTGCACGGCACGTAGAGCACCCGCCGCCGCGCCTGGAGGTCCCAGTAGTTCACGTAGTTCGCCCACCGGCCGGCGCGCTCGGGCACGAGTCGCATCGGCACCAGGAACCGGTAGAGCCCGAAGTCGAACCGCTCGTGCCGCTCCACCAGGTCGAGCCCGTCGCGGGCCGCCGAGCGCAACCCGTCCGCCGCCACCACCAGGTCGGCCGGCCACCGCCGCCCGTCGGAGGTCACCAGCGCGCCCTCGGGGTCGGCGGCCACCACCCGGGACGACGTCCGCACCTCCACCCCCGCATCGGCGGCCACCGCCAGCAGCGCGTGCAGCAGGTCGCCGCGGGTCAACGTGATCATCCGGGGTGTCCCGAGTGGACGGTCACCGAGCTTGGTCCCGTCCGCGTCCCGCTCCTCCCACAGCGGGGCCTCGTAGCCGCGCGCCAGCACCGGGGCCAGCGCGCCCAGCTCGTCGAGGACCCGCAGCCCGTTGTCCCACAGGAAGATCCCCGCGCCCAGGGCGCGCGGCCGGTCGTCGCGCTCGTGGACCCGGACGCGCCAGCCCCGGCGGGCCAGCTCGGTGGCGGCGGTGAGCCCGGCGAACCCGGCTCCGGCGATCTCCGCGGTCTTGGTCATGGGGCCACCCTGACAAGCCCCCGGCGATCGGCGCAACCTGGCCGCACGGCTGACCACCGGAGGTTCTAGACCCGTTGTCCGGCCGGGATTCCCGGCGGTGCAATGGGCCGGCGACGACCCGGTCACCGCGCCGACGAGTCCGCACCCCGCGCCGACCGCCGTGGCGGCCGGCCGATCCGAGGAGGCAAGACGTTGGACGAGGCCTACGACTACCAGCGCGGCGTGACGGCGATCTGGCCGGGTACCGACCACCTGGTGCCGGAGAGCGTGCTCACCGAGCTGGCCACGTACACCGAGGACAACGACCGCGCGGGCCGCCTCGACGACCGCAGCGTCGCGGCGTTGCGGGACTGCGGGTACCTGGCGCTGCCGGTGCCCACCACCTTCCACGGCGGCGGTGCGTCGCTCACCGAGTGCTGCGCCGTGCAGCGCCGGATCGGCGCGGTCGACCCGGCGTTGGCGATCGGCCTCAACATGCACCTGTTCTCGATGGGGTACATGGTCGAGCACTGGTTGCGCCACAACGACGAGTCGTGGCGGCTGCTGGAGTCCATCGCGCGGAGCAACCACATCGTCGCGTCGGCGTTCGCCGAACCGGGCCTGGGCGGCAGCCTGACCCGGTCCAACTGCACCGCGCGCCGCGAGGGCGACCACTGGGTCGTCAACGGCCTCAAGGTGCCGTGCTCCCTGGCCGAGCGCAGCGACGTGCTGTGCTTGCAGATGATCGACGAGGCGGGCGGCCCGCAGAGCCTGCTGGTGGCGATCGTGCCGACCGCCACGCCCGGCATCGAGGTCGTCCGGACCTGGAACACCCTGGGGATGAGGGCGTCGGAGTCCGACACCGTCCGCCTGGTCGACTGCCCGATCCCCGACGACCTGATCGTCCACCGGGGCCCGCCCGGCGGCGTGGGCGACGAGGTGTTCGCCGCCGGCAACGCGTGGTTCTGCACCACCGCGACCGCGTGCTACCTGGGCGTGGCGTCGGCGGCGGTGGACCAGGCGCGCGCGGCGCTGTCCAACTCCAAGATCAGCCACCTGGGCACGACCCGCGCGTCCCTGCCGTCGTTCCAGTCGGCACTGGGCGACATCCTGACCGAACTCCTCCCGCTGGACGCGGCCTGCGCCCGCCTGGCAGGCTTGATCGACGAGCACAAGCTTGACCCGCGCAACCTGACCCCCGCGATGCTCGCCCTGCGGCACCAGTCGGTGGACATCGCGATCAGGGCGGTGGAACTGGCATCGGAACTGGTGGGCGTCGCCTCCTACGCGGCCACCGGCCCGGCCTCCCGCCTGATCCGAGACGTCCACGCGGCCCGCTACCACCCGCCGACGAGGTTCGTCACCCGCCAACTCCTGGGCCGTTGGGCCCTCGGCCTGCCGTGGAGCTTCGAACTCACCGAACGCCCGTACGAGGAAGCCTGACCCACAAACCCTGATCACGCACCCCACCACGCCCTCTGCCACGCACCTACCGCATCACACCAAGCCGAGCCGAGCCGCATCACACCGAGCCGCGCCGGCCGAGCCGTGCCACACCGCGCCGCGCCACACTCGCCGCGCCGGCCGAGCCGCACCGCGCCGAGCCACACTTGCCGCGCCGGCTTCGCCACACGACCCGGCCGCGCCAAGCCGAGCCCGCCCCGCTACCTGTGGTTGTTCCGCCCCATGCGGCGCTGCCCGTCCCGGCGCAGCCAGCGCCGCGCCGCCAGTACCGCACCGCCCTGCTCCACCACACGCCGCAGCGCGCGCCGAATGCCACATCCGGCGCGCGCTGCGGTTCGTTCCGGTTCCTTGCCCGGCCTTGTGCCCGGCTCCCCGCCGGATGCTCTGCCCGTCTCCCCGCTCGTGCCGGTGGCCCCGGTCCCGCACTGGCGGTCGCTGTCCCGCGCGACCGCCAGTGACCCCGGTTCCGCGCCCGCCGCCGGACGCGCCCGGCTGCAAACCAACCGGCTGCAAACCAACCGGCTGTGGGCTGGCTGACTGCGGGCCGGCTGTGGGCCAGGCGGCTGGACGCGGGCGGATGCGGGCGGCTGGCTGTGGGTTAACCGGCTGCGGTCGGGAAGCGTGCCGGGGCAGTGGGGAGTGGGAGCGGATCAGGGGTGGGCGGTCGGGGGTGTTGAGGAGTGGTGGGGTGTTCGCGGCGATCTATATCTCACCGAGTGACCGGAACACCGTTACCGTACGTTTTCCGGGCTCCACCACCCGATCGTGCGTAGTCTGCCGCTACTGCGTCAGCGCAGGCGTCCCCCGTCCGCGTCCCGCAGGATAGTGCACAGGGCGCGAAGTGCGGTGTCGATGCGCGCCACGTCCTCGTCCGTCAGGTTGATCGACGGCTCGAACCGCACCGAGTTCCACGCAGGTCCCGCCGGCAGCACCCGAATCCGGTGCTCCCGCAACAGGTACCCGGCCAGAACGTACCCCAGGACGCCTGCCTCGGCCGGCTCCCGGATCTCCGCCGCCGGCGATGCGGTCTGCTCGTGCACCTCCAGCGCCAGCATCAGGCCGATCCCGTGCACTCCCGAGACGACCTCCGGGAAGTCGTCCCGCACCCCCTCCAGCACGCCGAGCAGCCGCGCGCCCAGGTCGGCCGCCTTCCGGTAGGCCGCGCCGCCGTCCGCCTCCAGCATCTCCAGCACCTTGAGCGCGATCGCGCCCGAGAAGCCGTCCTTGGCGAACGTCGAGCTGTGGATCACCTCGAACACCGGCCGGAACCGGTCCTGGCGGATGAGCACGACCGAGCTCTTCGCGATCCCGCCGCCGATGCTCTTGGCCAGCGTGTAGTAGTCACCGCGCAAACCCATGTGCGAGCTGGCCAGGAACGCGCCGGACCGGCCCATCCCGCTCTGCACCTCGTCCACCACCACCGGGCAGCCCAGCGCCTCGCCGAGCTTCGCGATCTCCTCCGCGAGCTCGCGCGTGACCGGTCGCATCCCGGCCCCGCCCCGGATGGGTTCCACGAAGATCGCGCCCACCACGGGGAAGTCGCGCGTCACGAGGCGCACCACGCCGTCCTCCACGACGACGTCGAGCACGTTCTCCCGCACCTCCTCGACGGTCTTCGCGAGCACCTCCGGCCGGTCCACGGGCAGGAACCGCGCGGACGGGGCGAGGGACGCGAACGGGCTGCGCCAGCTCTCGTTCTGGGTCAACTGCACGCTGCCCACCAACTTGCCGTGGAAGGCACCCTCCAACGTCAGGAACACCGGGGACAGCGCGAGCCGTTCCGCGTTCCACCGCTCGACCTCCCGCACCACGTCGTCGACGTCGTGGGACAGGTCCGGGGCGAGCACCGCCCGGCCCGCGCCGACCGCGACCCTGGCCTGCTCGACGTGCTCGGCGATCTCCTCCAGCAGCGCCGAGATCCGACCCCGCCGTTCGAGTTCGGCGTGCTTCATGGAAATTTCGACCGCCTCCGCGCCGCTGTTCGCGAACACGGCGGTGTAGTGGTCGGCGGACCCGGTCTCGCGCTGGATGATCCGGTTCAGCTCCGCGCCGATCCGCGCCGCGTGCGGCTGGAGCGAGAGTTGCGCGTGCACCGGGAAACCGGAGTCCAGCACGGCTTTCGCGTGCGCCACGAGCTCCGGGTGGTGGTGGCCGAAGATGAGCGAGCCGAACCCGCACGCGAGGTCGAGCACGGCGGTCTCGGTGCCGTCGTCGGCCAGGTGGTAGAGGGTGTCGCCCTCGGCCCGGGTGTACTCCACGCCGAGACCCATGTCGGTCAGCCACCGGGTCAGCACTGCGTCGGCGTGCACCGGCTGGACGGTTGAGGATGCCATGTCCACCTCTTCGGTGAATGGTCGGGGATGTCTCCATTCCTGCCACGTCCGGAGCCCGCCGACAACGGGACTAGACCTCGGGTCGTAGGTCTTCACCCCACCATCGGCCATGGTGTGGCCGCGCCCCGGGCTGCGAAGGTGGAAGGCGAAGATCGGCTTCGGTACACCGTGCTCGTCCAGAGGAGGGATCGGGGATGACCAACGGCGCATCCGGCCTGCCGCCGACCGGGCCGTGGCGGCAGGAACGCACGCAGACCGCCCTGTCGGTGATCGACGAGATGCTGGTGCGGTTGCAGGAACTCGGGGACCTCGCCCGCTCGGCGCGCGGGGACCTGCCGCGCCACCGAGGATGGCCGCAGCCCCCGCGACCTCTGCCGGTGTCGGAGGAGATCACCGCCGCCCAGGAGAAGCTGGCGCTCACGGGACGTCAGCGCGAGGTGCTGGTGCTGCTCGCCCAGGGGTTGTCGAACCGGCGGATCGGCCGGACCCTGCACATCGCGGAGCAGACCGTGAAGGCCCACCTGCACATGATCTACCGCAAGCTGGGGGTGGCCGACCGCACCGGCGCGGTGGTGGTGGCGATGCGCCGGGGGCTGGTGTCGGGCGGCCCGGTGCAGGTTCCGCTGCCCCGCAGGCCACCCGACTCCGGCCCGGCTCAGGCGGGCCGGACGGACAGGGCGTGGTGAAACACGTTCCGGGGGTCCCACGCGGCCTTGATCCGCTGTAGGCGCGGGTAGTTGGCCCCGTAGTACAGGGTGTGCCACGGCACCCCCGAGGTGTTCCAGTTCGGATCGGCGAGGTCGACGTCCGGGTAGTTGATGTACGCCCCGGTGTTGGCCTCGCCGGGCACGGGCACGCCGCCGGACTCGCGGTGGATGTCGCGGTACATCTCCTGGAGCCACCCGAGGTGGGCGTCGTCGTCCGCCGGGTCGGTCCAGAACGTGTTGTAGAAGGTCTTGACGAGGGTGCGCCGGTCGGCCCGCGCGGTGGCCTCGGACGGCACGGCGTTGACCACCCCGCCGTAGCCCATGTACTCGACGTACCCCATGCCCGTGATCGCCGGCCCGGTGAGGTGCCGGTACACGGTGGCGATCTGCTCGTCGGTGTGGGCGGCGCGCAGGTCGGCCGACTTCACCTTGCGCCGCACGCCGATCGCGCCGGGCCCGCTGTCCGGCGGGGTGAGGTACCAGGCGGCGGCGAGCCACGGCAGGTCGATCCGGGTGACGGCCGGGGTGACGCCCACCCGGTCGCCGACGGCGTCGAGGAACCGGGTCAGCACCCCGGTGGCGTCGGGCATGTCGGAGGACGCCTGCACGGTCAGCGTGACGGTGCCGTTGCAGCGGTGGAAGCACTCCAGGTACGCGTAGAGCCCGGCGAAGGGCGTGTCCACGTCGCTGTTGGCCAGGTGCCAGTCGAGGAAGTTGCGGACCAGGCGGTGGAACGCGGACTCGGTGAGCCGCTCCCACGGCCAGGACACCTTCGCCACGTGCAGCAGGGCCGGCGGGCGGGGCAGCAGGTCGGCCGGGTCGGTGCTGGTCACGCCCGGTGTGCGCAGCCAGTACTTGGTGACCACGCCGAAGTTTCCGCCGCCGCCGCCGGTGTGCGCCCACCAGAGGTCGTGGTGGGGGTCGTCCTCGTCCCGGGTGGCGATGACCGAGGACACCGAGCCGTCCTCGGCGACCACGACCACCTCCACGGCTTCGAGGTGGTCCACGGTCAGGCCGAACTGCCGGGACATCGGCCCGAGGCCGCCGCCGCTGATGTGCCCGCCCGCCGCGACGGACATGCACGTGCCGGCCGGGATGGTGACGCCCCAGTCCTTGAGCAGGGTGCCGTAGATGCGGCCGAGGGTCGCGCCGGGTTCGATGAGGAAGGCGTCGCGGTCGGGGTCGAACCGGACGTCGGTGAGCAGCGACAGGTCGATGATCACCTCGACGTCGGGGTTGGCGGCGAAGTCCTCGCCGCAGTGGCCGCCGGACCGCACGACCAGGCGCTTGCCGGCCGCCACCGCGTCGGCGACGGCCCGCTCCACGTCCGACGCCGTGCGGGCGAGCCGGATGTAGTCCGGCTTCGCCACGAACCGGTAGTTCTCGCCCCGGATGAGCTGCTCGTATCGGGGGTCCTCCGGGGTGACCACGATCTGGTCCGGTCCACCGGGAAGCTCCCGCTGCGTATGCCCGTTCACCCGGCGAGTATCGCGATCCGTTGCGCGGCAACACAATTCGCCAAAGGTCGTAGGATTTCACCGGTCGGCAGGCCGGACCCGGCGCGGAGTTGTAGAACCTCAGTTGTGTGCGGCGCGGCGTGCTTTCTTCCCGGTGTGGCGCTTGCGACGGCGGTAGGCGCGCTGCTGGCAGGCGTGCGAGCAGTAGCGGCGGGGCCGGCCCCGGGAGAGCCGGATCACCGGTTGTGCGCAGATCTCGCACGTGGGTTCGCCCTCCTCCACCGGCTCGGGCGGGATTTCATCACGGCGCGGCGGTGACGATTCCGGGACCGGGCAGGGGGCGATCGCGGTCGCCGCGCGGGCGGCGGCCACCAGGTCCTGCTGCCCGGCCCGGCCGCGCGGGGTGCGGGAGATGAGTTCGAGGTCGAGGTAGCGGCACTGCGCGATGTCGTCGTCGGAGCAGCGCAGGAGGTTGTTGAGGTAGTCGTGGGCGGCCCGGAGTTCGGCCATCTGGCGTTCCAGCCGGGCGACCTGGTCGCGCACGGTCTGCTGCCATGCGTCGAGGTCGCTGGTGCCGGAGGCGACCACGGCGGCGTCGTCGAGCAGCATCCGGCCGGTGACGCAGCACAGGTAGGCGAGCCCGATCCGGCGCAGGTCGTGGTTGCGGTACGACCGTCTGCCGCCGTCGCGGGCGGGTGGTTCCAGCACGCCCTGCTTCTCCCACCACCGCAGGGTGGACGGGGTCAGACCGTAGAGAGCGGCGGCTTCTCCGATGCGCACCGAAGCTTCGTCCATATGACTCATTTGACATCAAGTCGGCTTGAAGTTGCAAGCTTAGCCTTACCTAACTCGATGGGCGGAACGTCGAGCGAGTTCGGCTACCGTGAGTGATCTCGGCGCGAAGATCACGGCCGCTGTCCGGAAGTGGCGCAGGGCTGTCGTGGTGGGTGCGATCCGGCTGCCCGCCTGCTCCTCGCGCTCCTGCCGGAGGCTGGTGAACCGGACTCGGCGGCGCACCGCTGCCCCGTCCGGTCCACCTCCGCGTCGGTGGTTGACCCGGCGGGGTAGTGGTTTTCACAGATCCTTGGCCGCCGGTGCCGGTCGCCCCTAGCGTGTCGCCTCCGACCGGGGAAGCCGGTCGGAAAACCTTCTGGCGCAGGGGGATTCATGCGATTGGCCCTGAAGTTCTCGGCCGCTCTGCTGGCGGCCGTGGCGGCGTTCGGACTGGCACAGCCCGTCGCGGCGGCCACCACCGCCGCCGTGCCCGCCGGCTGGCAGCTCGTCGAGGGAGGTGAGGTGCGGGTGGCCGCGCAATACCTCTACTCGGCCGCCGGCGGCCGGTACGTGTCGGCGGAACTCGACTACCGCTCCGGTGACTACGCGGTGTTGCGCGCCAGATCGACGACGGTCGACGCCTGGGAGCAGTTCACCTTCGCCTACGACTCGGCCGCGGGCAAGTGGTCGATCAGGTCCAACGCCAACAACGGTTACGTGTCGGCGGAGCTCGACTACCCGGGAGGTACCGCCGGAATCCTTCGTGCCCGTGCTGTCGAGGTGGGCGCGTGGGAGCAGTTCGACCTGCTCTACAGCGAGTCCGAGCAGCGGTACGCCCTGCGCGCCGCGAACGGCTTGTTCGTGTCGGCGGAGTTGGGGTACACGGGGCACTACACCAACGTGCTGCGGGCACGATCCGGGGCGATCGACGCCTGGGAGAAGTTCATCCTCGGCTGATGCTCGGGGCGAGACGCCCGGTTCACACCGCGGATCGCGGACGAGCGCGAGTGCGGCGGGGGCCGGGAGTCTCCCGCCGCGCGGATCGTGCTGATGCTGCTGCCGATCCGGCCGGACAGCGGCTGCCAGCATCTGGCCGTGAACCTCCACTGTGGACGGTGCACCGCTGCTCCGGCCGTCCGGCCCACCACACCGCCGCCGGCTGGACTAGCGTGCACGTGTCGAGGGGGGTCCGATGGCCGATCTGCACAACGTCCTGCGTTCGCACGTCGCCGCCGGCGCGCTGCCCGGCGCGGTGGCGCTCGTGCCCGGGGCGACCGGGTCGAATTCGCGGCGGTGGGTGCGGTCGACGTCGAGGGCACGTCGCCGATGACCCGGGAGTCGCTCTTCCGGTTCGCCTCGATCACCAAGCCCGTCACGGCGGCCGGGCTGCTGGTGCTGGTGGAGGACGGGCGGGTCGGGCTGCACGACCCGGTCGGCCGGTGGCTGCCCGAGCTCGCCGCGCCCGTGGTCGTGCGCACGCCGGGGAGCGCGGTCGACGACGTGGTGCCGGCGGCCCGCCCGATCACGGTGTTCGACCTGCTCACCTCGCAGGCCGGCTTCGGGTTCGCGTCGGACTTCTCGCTGCCCGCCGTGCGGGCCCTGGGCGCGGTGCAGCGGGACGGGCGCGAGCCCCGGTCGTTCCCGGCCACGGACGTGTGGCTGGCCGAGCTGTCCCGGGTGCCGCTGCTGCACCACCCCGGCGAGTCCTGGCTCTACGACACCTGCTCGGCGGTGCAGGGCGCGCTGATCGCCAGGGCGTCCGGCGGAACACTGCCCGAATTCCTCGCCGAGCGGGTGTTCGCCCCGCTCGGGATGACCGACACCGGGTTCTCCGTGCCGGCCGCCGACCGCGACCGGTTCACCAGCGCCTACCGGGCGGACGGTGCCGGCCTCCGGCTCGCGGACGGCCCGGACGGCCCGTGGAGCACGCCGCCCGCCTTCCCGCTGGGGTCCGGTGGCCTGGTCGGCACCGTCGACGACTGGTACGCCTTCGCCCGGATGCTGCTCGCCGGTGGCGAGCTCGGCGGTCGCCGGGTGCTGTCCGCCGAGTCCGTGCGCCTCATGACCACCGACCACACCACCCCGGCCCACCGCGCGATCGGCGCGCTGTTCCTGGAGGGCCAGGGGTGGGGGATGGGCGGGTCGGTCGACATCGCCCCGGTCGACCCGTGGCACGTGCCGGGGCGCTACGGCTGGGTCGGCGGCACGGGGACCTCCGCGCACGTCGTGCCGTCCACCGGCACGATCGCGATCCTGCTGACCCAGGTCGGCGCGGACAGCCCGGTCGCGCCCGGCTGGCTGGAGGACTTCTGGCGCTGCGCCGCCTGAACCGGGCCGGGCGCGGTGCTCCTCGCCGGTGGGACCGTCCTCGGTCGGTGCGCGCGCCGGCAGCCCGCCGCCGACGCGCCCGACCGGCCGGGGGTGCGGTAGTGGCTCAGTAGGCCATGAAGAGGATCTCGTCGCGCGAGTAGTCGTGGCCGGGGTGGTTCTCCTTGAGGTGCTGCCGGGTCTTCGCCACGAGGTCGTCCTCGTCCTGGCCGGTGATGTGCTCGCCGCAGGGGCAGGTGATGTTCCGCTTCATCGCTTCCTCCGTGACCGGTCTCCGGTGCCGACTGTACTGACGGCGGCGCGGTTGTCGACCGGGTTCCGCACATCCGCGCGCCGGGTGCGTTCGGGGTGCCCCTTCGGGGTCTCCGCCACCGGGGCGGCGGTCAGCGGCACGCCACCCAGCCGCCGTCCCGTTTCACCAGCCCGATGTTCTGGTCGGGGCTGTACAGGGCGATCGGCAGCGGTGCCGCCAGCCGGTCGAGCACCGACGACGAGCCGTCGGGCACCCCCTCCACCTCCACGTCCAGCCGCCCGGTCGCCGTGGTGTCGGTCTTGTCCTTGACGCCGCTGTCGGTGAACCGGTAGGTGAGGTCCTTGAGGTTCGGGTCCTCGTCGACGGCCGCGCTCTTGGTGGCGGCGAAGGTCAGGTCCTCCCGCCACTCCTCCGGGCACACCAGCTTGCGGATCGTCTCGTCGTCGCGGTCGTTGCCGGCCTTGGCCAGCGCGGACAGCACGCTTTCCGGGGTGTCGGACGGTTGTTCGGAGCCGCAGGCCGCCACCAGCAGGAGGAGGGTGGCCGTGATCGCGCTCGTGCCGCGTAACGTCATCTGCCCGATGTTATCGACTTTCGGGGTCGACGGGGAACCGGCCTCGACTTGCCGTCCACAGTGGACAATTCTTGTCTATTGTGGACGGTCGGGCGGGCCGCCTCGGCCGTGCTCGCGGTACCGCGCGAGCACCCGGTCGACCAGGTCATCGGCCGCGCCCAGGTAGTGCGCCGGGTCGAGCAGGTCCTGCGCCGCGTCCCGGTCCAGCTCGGGGACCTCGCGCAGCAGCTCGGCGAACGGCCGGCCGCTCGCCGCCGCCTCGCGGGTGAGCCGGCCGAGCAGGGCCTTCGCACCGGCCTTGCCCAGGCGCGGGGCGAGCGCCGCGGTGACCCGCTCGGCCACGATCGCCCCGCCGGTCAGCTCCAGGTTCGCCCGCATCCGCGCCGGGAACACCTCCAGCCCGTCCAGCAGCGTCACGGCGGTGCGCGCCGCCCCGGCGGCGGTGCGCAGGGCCTCCCGCAGCGGCTGCCACTCCGAGTGCCACGTGCCGGGCGCGCGCTCGTCCTCGGCGAGCATCGCCTGCCCCAGCACCAACGCCTGCGCGGGGACCGTCCGGGCGGCCGAGACCAGCAGGGTGGCCAGCACCGGGTTGCGCTTCTGCGGCATCGCCGAGGACCCGCCCCGACCGTCCGCCGCGGGTTCGGCGAGCTCGCCGATCTCGGTGCGCGACAGGACCTGCACGTCGAGCGCGATCTTGCCCAGCGCGCCGGTCACCGCGGTCAGCGCCCACCCCAGGTCGAGCAGCGGGGTGCGCCGGCTGTGCCAGGGCAGGTCGGGTGCGCGCAGGCCGAGCCGGGCCGCGAAGTGCCGGGCCAGCCGCACGCCGTGGCCGCGCTCGCCCGCGTACTCCTCGTAGCCGGCCAGCGTGCCCGCCGCGCCGCCGAGCTGCGCCGGGAGCTCGGCGGCGGTCCGCCGGACCCGGTCGGAGGCGTCCAGCACGCCCGCCAGCCACCCGGCGGCCTTGAGCCCGAAGGTGATCGGCACGGCGTGCTGGGCGAGCGTGCGGCCGGCCAGGACCGTCCCCCGGTGCTCCTCGGCGAGCCCGGCCAGCGCGCGGGCGCACTCGACCAGGTCGGCGTCCACCCGGTGCAGGGTGCGCGCGGCGAGCAGCATGGCGGCCGAGTCGAGGATGTCCTGGCTGGTCCCGCCGCGGTGGACGTGGTCGGCGGCGGCCGGGTCGACCTCCGCGACGGCGGCGGTGAGGTCGTGCACGAGGGCGACGACGGGGTTGGCGGTCTCGCGCGAGCGCAGCGCGATGTCCACGACGTCCAGCCGCACCGAGGCCGCCACCGAGGCGATCACCCGGGCCGCCGACTCCGGCACCACGCCGAGCTCGGCCTGGGCCGCGACCAGCGCCACCTCGGCTTCGAGCAGCGCGGCCAGCCAGGCCTCGTCGGACAGCGGCGCGCCGCTCCCCGCCCACACCGGGGACAACAACGCGGAATCGACATCTCGACCGGTCACCCGGGCCACGGTACCGACGGTTCCCGCCGCCCGTCGGCCCGGGACGTCCCCGGTCTACCGGTGCAGCAGCCGGCGGACCTCGTCGGCGATCAGCCCGGGTTCGGTGATCACCACGTTGTGCCCGGAGGCGTGCGCGAGGACGTGCCGGCCGCGCGCGGACCGGTCCGCGCGGAACCGGTGGGACTCGGTGGCGGCCCGCCGGACGCTCTTCGACATGCCGCGATCCGCGAGCACCCCCGAGATCGAGGTGACCGGGATGTCGACGGGCAGCACCGGCGGCCGGTCCCGGAACGCGGTGGTCGCCGCGACCAGCACGGCGAGCTCCCGGCCGCGCGTGCGCATCGCGCGCGGCGTGAACGCCTCCGCGCGGACCTCGGCGGCCACGTCCGGCGGGAACGCGCGCACGTGGGCGCGGAACGCGAACGCGAGCAGCCCGACCCGGGCGAGCAGCGCGCTGACCCCCTGCACCACCTTCCCGGCTCGCTGGAACGTCCTGCCGAACAGCGGGTCGCACGCCTCGTCGGTGGTGTCCACCAGCACGATCCCGGCGATGCGCAGGGGCCGGTCGGCCGCCGCGACCCGCACGACCGGCCCGCCGCCGCTGTGCGCGACCAGCACGAACGGTCCGGGCCCGAGGTGGTCGAGCAGCGCGTTGAGGTCCGCCGCGAGCCGGTCGACCCCGCGCGGCCCGGAATCCGGCGCGCTGCGCCCCAGCCCCGCCCGGTCGTAGGCCACCGCCCGCGCCCACCGCGCCACCAGCGGCTGCACCAGCGACCAGTACGAGCGCGTCGCCGCCATGCCCGCCTCGAACACCACGGTCGGCACGTCGTCGCCCGGACCGGGCAGCTCCACGTAGTGCAGCTCGCGCCCGCCGCCGACCGGGGCCAAACCCGCCACCCCCTGGGTGTGGAGATCACCCATGACCGCACCCTCCCTCCGGTCCGAGGGCGACTGTAGCGGCGGGCGGGCCCCGGGTGGCGTCGTCCGGCGGCGGTGACCGCTCATCCGCCGATCAACCCCACCACGACCGGCCCGGTCAGCGGCAGCAGGATGCTGGAGATCGCGTAGGTGACGGTGTACCCGATCAGCGGTACGGAGTTGCCCGCCACGCCGGTCACCGCCGAGATCGCCGGCGTGCTGCACTGCTGGCCCGCGATCGCGCCGATCAGGATCGGCGGCTCGATCTTGAGCAGCCGCCGGCCGAGGTAGAGCGACAGCAGCGCGGGCACCAGCACCATCCCGATCCCGGCGAAGGGCAGCAGCACCCCGTACTGCTTGAGCAGCGGCCCGGCCTGCGGCGCGGCGGCCAGGCCGGTGGCCGCGATGAACGTTGCCAACCCGAGGTCCTTGGTCAGCGTCGCGGCGGCCGGCGGGAAGCTGCCGACCGACTTGTGCCGCGAGCGGAACCAGCCGAACACCAGCCCGGAGACCAGCGCACCGCCGCCCGTGCCCAGCGACAGCGGCACCGACCCCAGGTGGATCGTGAGCTTGCCGATCAGCATGCCGAGCGTGACGCCCAGCCCCAGGTAGACGAAGTCCGTGGCGAGGGTGCGCGGCACGGCGTAGCCGATGCGCCTGGTCGCCTCCTCCACGTCCGACGGGCTGCCCACGACGGTCAGCACGTCACCGCGCCGCACCGCCGTCGAGTCGGTCAACGGCATCCGGTGCTCACCACGGGACAGCGAGGTCAGGAACACGCCGTGGCTGCGCAGCGCGCTCACCGGCTGCTCGGGCGAGGTCATCACGACCTCGCGGGTCTCCAGCGCGACCTTGGCCTCCGGGAGCGTCCGCTCCACCCCGATCACGTTCTCCGCCTCCACCAGCGCGGCCCGCTCGCCGACCACCACGACCACGTCGCCGGCCGCCAGCACCAGGTCCGGTCCCGGCGTCGGGTCGCCGCCGCCCCGGCTCACCCGCTCCACGGTCGCCCGGCCCGGCAACGACCGCTCGACCTGCGCGACGGTCCGCCCGGCGGCCTGGTCGACCTGGTAGGCGCGCCCGACCAGCCCCGGCAGGGCGGGCGCGGTGCCCTCCTCGGCGTCGTCACCGCCGAGCCGGTGCAGCAGCGCCCGCGACGCGGCGCGCAGGTCGATCTTCATCAGGGCGGGCGCGAGTCCGCTGGTGAACAGCACGATGGTGATCAGCCCGAACAGGTAGCAGACGGTGTAGGCGGTGGCCACGTTGCCCTGGAACGCCGCCGCGGTCCCGCCGGGCAGCCCGAGCTTGCCGATGGCCTCGGTCGCGGTGCCGACGACCGCCGATTCGGTGGCCGCGCCCGCGAGGATGCCCGACGCCGTGCCGACGTCCAGGTCCAGCGCGGAGGCCAGCACGAGCACCAGCGCCACCACCGTGACCGCCTCGACCAGCGACAGCACCCCGAGCTTGAGCCCGGACCGGTTCAGGTTGGCGAAGAACTGCGGCCCGCCGCCGAACCCGAGGGCGAAGATGAACAGCGCGAACGCGATCGTCCGCACCTGGTCGTCGAGGGAGACCCCGAGCAGCCCGACGAGCAGCGCCACGATCAGCGTGCCGCAGATGCCGCCCAGCCGGATCGGGCCGACCCGCAGCTTGCCCACCAGGTATCCCAGGGCCAGGCACGCGAAGAGCGCGATCTCCGGTGTCGACCGCAACAGCTCCCGCACCCAGTCCATGTCCCCGCCTCACACCGGGAGTCCCGGTCGGTCGTCGTCCCGGAGCACGGCGCTGCGGTTACCGCGCCCGCCGACCGCTCCGGTGTGCCCACGTGCGCACCTCCCGTTCGGACTATGCCCCGGCCCGGCCCGGCACGCCTGAGGAGCGCCCCGCGCGTTCACCTGTCCGTGGGATGCCCGCGCGGAACCGGGGAACCCGTCCTAGCCTCCGGGAGACGCCCTCGGCGGACGTCCAGCGGAGGGACGATGAACTTTCTCAGGGACGAGATCTTCAAGCCCTACCCCGAACTCCTGGTGTTCCTGACCGTCGCGGCCGGGTTCCTGCTCGGTCGCATCCGGCGGCGGGCGATCGCGCTCGGCGCGGTCACCGGGTGCCTGCTCGCCGGTCTCGCCCTGGGGTGGCTGTTCGAGGTCCCGGTCAACGGCACGGTCAAGTCGCTGTTCTTCATCATGTTCCTGTTCGCCCTGGGCTACCGGGTCGGCCCGCAGTTCTTCCGGGGCCTGCGCAAGGACGGCCTGCCCCAGGTGCTGCTCGCCGTCGTGGTGTGCGTCGCGGGCCTGCTGGTGTGCTGGCTGTTCGCCGCGCTGCTGGGCTACGGGCCGGGCCTGAGCGCCGGGCTGCTCGGCGGCGCGCTCACCCAGTCCGCGGTGATCGGCGTCGCGGGCGACGCGATCGGCAGCCTGCCCGGACTGTCCCCCGACCAGGTCACCGAGCAGCAGAACCTGGTGGCCATCGGCTACGCGGTGACCTACCCGCTGGGCACCGTCCTGTGCGCGATCCTGCTGGCGAACGTGCTGCCCCGGCTGGTCGGGCGCGACCTGGCGGCGGACAGCGCCGAACTGGCCCGGGAACTGGACGCGGGCACCGACGACCCGGACGTGGGGGACGGGTACTACGAAGTGGTGCTGCGGGCGTTCACCGTGGCCCACCCGGACGTGGTCGGGCAGACCGTCGAGCAGTTCGAGCGGCGGCAGGCCTCGCTGGGCCGGCGGATCTACCTGACCCGCGTCCGCCGCGACGGGAAGATCCTGCCGCAGGAGCAGGGGATCGTGCTCGCGGAGGGCGACGTGGTGGCGGTCAGCGCGATCCGGGGCGACCTCGTCGCCTACGACCCCGAGCGCGAGATCGGGCCGGAGGCCGACGACGTCGAACTCCTCGGCTACCGGACCGAGACGCTGCACGTCGTGGCCGGCGCGAAGGCCCACCTCGGGCAGAGCATCGCCGAACTGCGCCGCGAACCGTTCATGGTCGGCGTCTACGTCACCGAGCTGCACCGGTCCGGTGCCAAGTACCCGATGCGCCTGTCGACCGAGGTGGAGCGCGGGGACACGCTGCTGCTCACCGGACCCCAGCGGCTGGTCGTGCCCGCCGCGCGGCAGCTCGGCACGCCCGTCCCGACCAGTTTCGCCACCGACATGGTCTGGGTCGGCCTGGGCATCTTCCTGGGCGGCTGCATCGGCATCCCGGCACTGCACGCGGGCGGCGTGCCGATCAGCCTGTCCACCTCCGGCGGCGCGCTGATCATGGGCCTGGTGTTCGGCTGGCTGCGGGCGAAGTACCCGACCTTCGGCAACGTGCCGGGCGGCGCGCAGTGGTTCATGGACACCCTCGGCCTGTGCCTGTTCGTCGCGGTGGTCGGCATCAACGCCGGGCCGAGCTTCACCAGCGGCCTCGCCCAGGCCGGGTGGGGCCTGCTGCTGCTCGGCGCGGTCGCCACCGTCGTGCCGCTGCTGGTCGGGTTCGTGATCGGGCACTGGGTGCTCAAGATGCGGATGCCGATCCTGATGGGCGTGCTCGCGGGCGCGCAGACCACCACCGCCGCGATCGGGGCGATCAACGAGTCCGCGAAGAGCCAGATACCGACGATCGGCTACACGATCCCGTACGCGGTGGGCAACGTGCTGCTGACCATCTGGGGCGCGGTGATCGTCCTGCTGCACCACTGACCCCCCGACCCGTCGAGCCGACCCCGCCGAGTCCGAACCCGTGGGCACAGAAAGGCCGCCGCCATGCCGAAGTCGTCCGTCACCAGGGCCGAGATGGAGAAGCTGGCCGGGCTCAGCCCGTTCGAGCTCAAGGGCGAGTTCCTCCGCCTGGCCGAGCACCACCACGACGACCAGCAGGCCCGCTCCGCGCGGCTGATGCTCAACGCCGGGCGCGGCAACCCGAACTGGATCGCGACCGGGCCGCGCGAGGCGTTCTACGCGCTCGGCCACTTCTCGCTGACCGAGAGCCGGCGCGTCTGGACGGCCGACGACCTGGGCGGGATGCCCGCGAAGGACGGGATCGCGGACCGGTTCACCGCCTTCGTGAAAGCCCACCCGGACCTGCCCGGCATCGACCTGCTGGAGCGCTCGGTGCGGCTGGGGGTCGAGCGGTTCGGCTTCGACCCGGATGCCTGGGTGCACGAGCTGACCGACGGCATCACCGGTGACAACTACCCGGTGCCGGACCGGATGCTGGTGCACCTGGAGCAGGTCGCCCGCGCGTACCTGCACCAGGAGCTGTTCGACGAGCGCCCGGCCGACGCGGAGCTCAAGCTGTTCGCGACCGAGGGCGGCACCGCCGCCATGTGCTACGTCTTCGACTCGCTGATCGCGAACGGCGTGCTGCGCAAGGGCGACCGGATCGCGTTGATGGTGCCGATCTTCACCCCCTACATCGAGATCCCGGAGCTGGACGAGTACCGGTTCGAGGTGGTGCCGGTGCACGCCGACCTGTTCGTGGAGGAAGGCGTGCGCCAGTGGCGCTACCCGACCGAGGAGGTCGCGAAGCTCGCCGACCCGTCGATCAGGCTGGTGTGCCTGGTGAACCCGAGCAACCCGCCGTCGCTGGCGCTGTCGGACCGGGTGCGCGAGCAGATCACCGGCATCGTCGCCCGGGACAACCCGGACCTGATCGTGGTGACCGACGACGTGTACGGCACGTTCGTCAACGGGTTCCGCACCATCGCCGCCGACCTGCCGCGCAACACCCTGCTGGTGTACTCGTACTCCAAGCACTACGGCGCGACCGGCTGGCGGCTGGGCCTGATCGGCCTGCACGACGACAACGTGGTCGACGAGCAGATCGCGCGACTGCCCGAAGCGGAACGCGACCGGCTGCGCGCCCGGTACGGCACGCTGTCCCTGGAACCGGACGCGATCCCGTTCATCGACCGGCTGGTCGCGGATTCCCGCAGGGTCGCGCTCAACCACACCGCCGGGTTGGGCCTGCCGCAACAGGTGCAGATGGGGCTGTTCTCGCTGTTCGCCATGCAGGACGAGGGCAAGGCGTACAAGGCGCGCGTGCAGGAGATCGTGCGGACGAGGCTGGGGCTGCTGGTCGAGGGCGCGGGCATGAAGATCGCCGACGACCCGCAGCGCGCCGGGTACTACCTGGAGCTGGACCTGTTGGCCGAGGCCGAACGCGTGTACGGCGCGGACTTCGCGCGGCACCTGGAGGCCACCTACGAGCCGATCGACCCGCTGTTCCGACTGGCCGAGCACGCGTCCGTGGTGCTGCTCAACGGCGGTGGGTTCGACGGGCCGAAGTGGTCGGTCCGGGTGTCGTTGGCCAACCTCGACGACCTGGACTACCTGAAGATCGGCCACCACCTGCACACCGTGTTCGCCGAGTACCACGACGAGTGGAAGCCCTCCTGACCCGAGGCCCGCCCGGTCCGGCCCGACGCGTTGTGGCGGTGTACAGCCCTCGGCGCGGGGCCGGTACCCCCGTGCGCGCCGGACGCCGGGCCGTTCGGAGCCACCCCGGTCAAGTTTTCGTCGAGGTTTCCCGGTCTTCGCCCAATCCCGCACGTGGCAGCCCGACGGGTTGTTCAATGAAATCGTTGCCCGTCAACGTGAGGAGATGTCGTGAGTAGAGCACGACGCTTGGGGGCCTTGTTCGCCTCACTCGTGGTCGCCGTGGCCTCGGGGGTGGTCGCCGTCCAGGGTGCCGCCGCCGCGCCGCAGGTGCACCGCGCGCTCGACCCGGATTCGGTCCGGGAATCCGTCCACTACCTGGTGGACGCGTACGGGGTGTCGGAGCGGGAAGCCTTACGCCGCCTGCAACTCCAGGACGATGCCACGCGCTTGGACCAAGTGCTGCGGCAGGACGCTCGGGGCACTTACGGCGGCATGTGGCTCGACCACGCCGCCGGTGGCGTGCTGGTCGTCTCGATGACCAGGCCCGCCGACGTCGACCGCTACCTCGGGGCGCTGCCCGACCGGGGGAACGTGCGCACCAAGGCCGTCCGGCACTCGCTGGTCGACCTGAACGCCGCCCGGGACCGGATCGCCACCCGCGTCGGCGCGGGCTCGGACGCCGTGTACCTGCCGTCGGTCAGCGAAGCCGACAACCAGGTCGTGGTCTGGGAACGCGACTGGGTCGCCGCCGAGAAGCAGGGCCACGCGGTCGGGACCGCCGCCGCCGAGGCCCGGAGCGCCCGTGCCGCCGTCGCCGCCGAACCCGCCGGTCTGGTCGTCACCCGCACGCTGGTGAAGCCCGAGCCGATGGCCACGGCGAACCACGACGTGGGTTACTGCCACCCGTTGTACTGCACGAACTACGGCCCGATGCGCGGCGGCCTGCGCTTGGACATGCTGCGCGATTCCCGGCAGGGGGAGACCCCGAAGTGGGGCGGCTGCACGGCCGGGTTCAACCTGCGCTCGGCCGGCGGCGGGTTCCCCGGCGTGCCGTGGGTGCTGACGGCCGGCCACTGCATGGCCACCAAGACCAACAACACACCGACCCAGCACAACGGCAACAGCGTGCTGAAGCAGCACGGCATCGAGAAGAACTCCTACCCGTACGACTACGCGGCGCTCCAGTACGTCGACGCGGCCACCGCCACCACGTGGCTGGGCGGCCACACCGGCCGCAACCGGGTGCTCAAGTACTGCCGCAACGGCGGTGCGGACAGCAACGCCGACACGCCGTGCGGCGCGCAGGTCACCTCGGTCGACGAGTACATCACCGGCACCCACACCCTCGCCGACGTCAAGCCCGGCTGGGTCGTCTGCACCACGGGCTCGGCCTCCAACGTCCAGACCTACCCGGCCTCGCACGACAGCGGCGCGGGTGCCGGCTACCTGGTCGGCACGCGCTGCGGCCGGGTGCTGTCCACCGACGTCGGCATCAACACCGACCTGTGCGCCCGCAACGGCGACAGCGGCAGCCCGCTGTTCAGCCAGGTCGACCACACCGCGCTCGGCATCCTGGAAGGCAGCCAGCAGGCCCGCACCGGCGTGTGCTACGCGGGTGAGCTGAACAACTACGTGCCGATCGACACCATCATCACCGACCTGAACCAGCGGATCGCGGGCCAGGGCACGGTGTTCTCGGTGATCACCACGCCGAACGGCTGACCCGGAACCACACCCGCCGCACCGCCGCGCGGCGGGCGTGGTCCCGCTGGTCCACGAGTTCCGCTACCGCCGCCACAGCGTCTCGGTGACGGCGCGCTGGACCGGGTCGACGGCCCCCTTGCCGTCCGCCACGTCCCACAGCGTGTTCTGCAACACCCGCCCCAACGTCCACGCGGTGGCCTGCGCGCGATCCAGGTCCAGCGCGTCCACCAGGAGGTCGAAGCGGCGGCGGATGGTCCGGGCGGGGTCGTCCACCGCTTCCAGCCTGTTGTCCAGGCTGGGCATCAGGTCGAAACCGGGGTGGCCGGCCAGCGGTTCGGGGTCGATCGCCAGCCACGGTTCCCGTTGGGCGGCCAGGACGTTGTCGTAGTGCAGGTCCCAGTGCAGCAGCCGGTCACCGGATTCCCCGAGCACCTCCGCCACCGCCGCCGCGCACGAGCGCAGCAGGTCCCGGTCGGTCCGCTCGGCGAGTCCCGGCAGCGCGGCGGGGACGTCGGCCAGCATGGCGGCGGCGATGTCGGCCAACCGGCGCATCCCGGCCGGCGCGGGCACGGACGTCAACCTGCGCAGCAGCCCGGCCAGGACGGTCAGCGCCTCGTCGTCGTCCTCGACCGCCGACAGCGGACGGCCGGCGTCGAGGCGTTCCAGCAGCGCGGAGCCGCTGTCCGGGTCGTGGTCGAACAGGAGGACGATCCCGTTGCCGCGCCACGTCTCCAGGCCGGCGGCGGTCCCGGTGGTCTGCTCGCCGACGGGCTGGAGCCGCAGCACGGCGGCGGTGCCGTCGGCGCGGGTCACCGGCAGGACGAGGGAAGCCATGCCGTGCCGGGACGGGCCGTCGGGGCGCAGCTCCCAGCGGTCCAGCAGATCGGCGGCCAGCCGTGGCAGCGCGGCCAGCCAGGCCCGGCCGACCGGATCGGTGTGCGACGTGAAGAGCACGTCGGGGATGACGAGGTGCACGGGGTGGATCTCCTTCGCGGGCGGTCGGTTCGACGGCTGGTGACGAAGGAGGTGATGGGGGAGCCCGGCTGCCGGGCAGGCGTCAAAGCATGATCCCACCGTACTAGTGACCTCGGGCCCGTCCACGACGATGTCGGTGCCGTGCAGATCCCCGTGCTCACGCAGTACCGACCGGCGCGGCACGGCAGGCGGCCGAATAGAGCAGACATCGATCATCCGGGGGAATCGGACACTGTAATATTGACACTGTCAGATCCCGGGTGCACGATTGCCCGGTGAGTGACGAGCTGTGGACGATCGAACAGCTCCCGGAGCGGGTCGCCGCGCTGCTGGCCGAGAACTACGACGGGCAGCGCAACGGCCGGGTGCGGGAGCTGCCGAACGGGCGCGCCATCCGGTGGTACACCACCATCGGCCTGGTCGACCGGCCGGCTGCCCATCGCGGGAGAACCGCCCTGTACGGGCGGAGACACCTGCTCCAGATCGTCGCGGTGAAGAAGCTCCAGGCCACCGGACACTCGCTGGCCGAGATCCAACTGGTGATGATGGGCGCGACGGACGCGACACTCGCGGAGCTGGCCGGCGTGCCGACCCGGACGGGGGGATTCTGGCGGGATCGGGCGGTCGCCCCGGTCCCGTCGGAACCGCCCCCCGGTACGGCCCGTGACACTGTCAGGGTCGTACCGACCCTCCGGTTGAACGACAGTGTCACGGTCGTGCTCGACGCCGCCGAGCGGGTCCCCGACGCCGGGGAGCTGGCCGAGATCGAAGCCGCCGCGGCACCACTGCTCGACCTGCTCGCACGCCTGGGCCTGACCCCGATCACCGGAGAGGACGACCAATGACCACCCCCATCGAGGTGATCGACGCCGTGCCCGCCGCCGGTGACGACGGCCTCGGCTGCCTGCGCACCGATCGCGGGAACCTGCCGCTGGAAGCGGTGGACGTGCGTGCCTCGATCACCGGGCTGGCCTCCCGCACGACCATCACGCAGACCTTCCACAACCCGCACGCCGAGCCGCTGGAGGCGACCTACGTCTTCCCGCTGCCGGCCCGCTCGGCGGTGACGGCGCTGCGCATGGAGGCCGACGACCGGGTGGTCGACGGGGTGCTCAAGGAGCGGGGCGCGGCGCGCGCCGAGTACGACGAGGCCATCTCCACCGGCAAGCGGGCGGCCATCGCCGAGGAGGAGCGGCCCGGGGTGTTCACCACCCGCGTCGGCAACGTGCTGCCCGGCGAGCGGGTCACCGTGCGGCTCACCTTGGCCGGTGCGCTGGCGTACGAGGACGACGCGGCCACCTACCGGCTGCCGTTGGTCGTCGCGCCCCGCTACATCCCGGGCGCACCGCTGGCGGGCGGTCAGGTCGGGGACGGCGTGGCCGCCGACACCGACGCGGTGCCGGACGCGTCGCGGATCAGCCCGCCGGTGCTGCTGCCCGGGTTCCCGAACCCGGTGCGGCTCTCGGTGGAGGTCGAGGTCGACACCGCCGGTCTGCCCGCCGCGACACCGTCCGCGAGCCTGCACGCGACCGTGACCGAGCGGACCGCGCTGGGGTTCCGGGTCAAGGTCGAACCCGGTGCGCGCGTGGACCGGGACTTCCTGCTGCGCCTGGCGTTCGCCGATGACGACGTGGTGCGGACCGCGCTGGCGGTCCGCCCGGACGAAGGCGGCGGGGCGGGGACGTTCGCGTTGACCGTGCTGCCGCCGAAGGCCGACGCCGCGACACGCGGTCGGGACGTGGTGCTGGTGCTGGACCGCTCGGGCTCCATGCAGGGTTGGAAGATGGTGGCCGCGCGGCGGGCGGCCGGTCGGATCGTGGACAGCTTGACGACGGGGGACCGGTTCGCGGTCCTCGCGTTCGACAACGTGGTGGACACCCCGACCGCGCTGCCGGACGGGCTGGTCGAGGCGACCGACCGGCACCGCTACCGGGCGGTGGAGTTCCTGGCGGGCCTGGGTGCCCGGGGCGGGACCGAGATGCTCGCGCCGCTGCGCCGCGCCGGCGAGCTGCTGGGCCGCGCCGGTGACCGGGAACGTGACGGTGACCGGGGCCGTGACGGTGACCGGGAGCGCGTGCTGGTCCTGGTGACGGACGGCCAGGTCGGCGACGAGGACCGGTTGCTGCGCGAACTCGCGACCCCGCTGGCCGGGGTGCGCGTGCATGCCGTGGGCATCGACCGGGCGGTCAACGAGGCGTTCCTCCAGCGGTTGGCCGGCACCACGGGCCGGTTCGAGCTGGTGGAGTCGGAGGACCGGCTGGACGAGGCGCTGCGCGGCATCCACCGCCGCATCGGCTCGCCGGTGCTGACCGGGCTGGCCGTGCTCGCCGAGGGCGTGGACGCGGAGACGCTCGCGCCGTCGCCGCTGCCGGACCTGTTCCACGGCGCGCCCGTGGTGGTCACCGGACGCTACCGGGGGCGGCTGGACGGGGTGGAGGTGTCCGGCGACGGCGGGTGGCGGCAACAGGTGCGGGCGGTGGCCAGCGACAACCCCGGTTTGTCGGCGCTGTGGGCGCGGGCGCGGGTGCGGGACTTGGAAGACCGGTACGTCGTGGGTGTCGGCGACCTGGCGGACCTGGAGCGCCGGATCGTGGCGACATCGCTGGAGTTCGGCGTGCTGTCGCGGTTCACCGCTTTCGTCGCGGTCGACTCGCGGGTGGTCAACGAGACGGGGGAGGTGCCCCACCGGGTGACGCAGCCGGTGGAGACACCTTCGGGCTGGCAGCCGGCCGCGTTCGGCGGCGGTGGGTTCGCCGCCGCCCCGGCCGCCCCCGGCCTGGCCGCGCCAGGCATGACCGCGCCGGGTATGGCCGCGCCGCGCCGGATGCGCGCGTCCGCCGACGCCTTGGAGGTGGCCGGGCCGGCCGTGCCCGCGCCGCAGTTCGCCGCTGGCCCGCCCCGGAAGGCCAAGCCCGCATCGCGCCCCGTGCCGCCGCCCGCACCACAGCCTGGGCAGGCACCCGCACTACAGCCTGGGCACATGCCTGTGCCGCAGCCGGGGCAGCCTGCCGCGTCACCTTCCGCGTCACCTTCCGCGCCGGAGACGGTGGCGGTGTTCGCGGCCCGGGAGCTGGAGGTCTTGCGTGCCACCGATCCGGGGGACGCGTCGGCCGCGCTGACCCGGCTGGCGGGCGAGATCACCCGCCTCGAACCGGGGTGGCGGGCGGCCGGGGAATCCCCGGAGCGGGTGCGGGTGCTGACCGAGCTGGCGGCGGCGCTGGGGTCGTCGGCCGACCAGGCCGAGATCGGGCGGCGGTTGGTGCGGGCGATCACCGCTCTGGAGGGTCTCGCCGCACCTCGAAAGCGCGTGCCGTTCTGGAAACGCCGATGATCACGGGTGATGTACGACACTTCGCGACATAGGGTGTCCTACCTGGTCTCGGCCTTACCGGAATGGGTGAATGCTTAGGCTGTCGTCGCATGTCATCCCGTGTTCGCTACTGGATGTCGCGAAATTCCCTCCTGATCATTACTCCGTTGTGCCACTATTAGCCTGTTCGTGCGGACGAGGGGCCGCCGAACGTGACTCGGTGCAGTTGCGGGTCAGTTGTCAAGGCTAGGCAGATCCTCAGGGGGAGGAAGATCGTTCATGTCTACGACCACCGAACGGGAATTGCTGGGTGAAGAGGTCACGAGGGGCGGCGCTGAGGCGTCGAGCACCTGGACGGACCACGGGGACACCCAGGAAGACCAGGGCAAACACGAGCACGCGCACGGCCTGTTCGGCCCGCTGTGCACGGGTAACGGCTGCGTGCAAACGCCGTCCAAGCCCTGACCAATAGCACGTGATCATCGAGCCCGCCGGCCGGGAACCTGGTCGGCGGGCTTTGTTCGGTTGCGTTCTGTGATGTCATGGACGAGTGCCTGTGACCGTTATTCGCGACGAGTCCGTGGTCATCCGCGAGGCGCGGGAGTTGCACCGCAGCGGCGTCGAGGCGTCGTGCGCCGGGCAGCACCGCGATGCGGTGCGGGATCTGCGCCGGGGGCTGAGCCTGGCCGACGCGATCAATCCCGCTGATCCGGAACTGCGGGCGGACTGGCTGGTGGCGCGAATCCGGTTGTCGTCGACGCTGGCCGCGCTGATGGCGGAATCCGCCGGGCCGGCCGCCGGGCTCGCCGGACTGGACGACGTGCGGCAGTTGATCGAGCAGGTGGCCGATCCGCTGCTCAGAGCGGAACTGTTCGGCAGCGTCGAGCACAACCGGGGTCTGCTGCTGCTCAACGCCGGGCGCACCGAGGACGGCGTCGCCGTGCTGGACTCCGCGCTCGACCACGAGGAGCGCCGCCTCGCCGCCGACCCCCGGGAGCCGGCGCTGGTCGAACCGGTGGTCAAAACGCTGTGGAGCCGGGGCACCGCGCATACCAAGCTCGGCTCGGTCGCGCGGGCGCGGCAGGACCTGACCAGGGCCGTGCTGCTGGCCACCGAACACGGGCTGACCACCAGGGCGGCCGACGCCAGCCACGCGCTCGGCCGGCTCGACCTGAGGGTCGGGGACGTGCCAGCGGCGTTGCGCCGCTACGAGCACAGCGAGCGTTCGTACCGGGCGCAGGACCTCGACGTGCCGGTCCTGCTGGGTCTGCACCGGGCGCAGGCGTTGATGGCGGCCGGCCTGGCCGACGAGGCGGGCAACCAGCTCGACAGCGTGCTGCCGGTGATGCGCGCCGAGGAGAGCGTCACCCGGGACTTGGCCGACGTGGAGCTCTACCGGAGCGTCGCGGCCTACATGAACGGCGATTTCGACCTGGCGCGCGCGATGGCGGCGTCGGCGCGGCAGCGGATGCGGCGGTGGGGGTGTGAGACCTGCGTTGCGAACGCCACGCTGGTCGCGTTGCGCGTGGACACCGCAGTCGCGCTGTCCGCCGACGAAGCACCCGGGACGGTGTCGGGGCGGGCGCTGGCCCGGCGGGCGCTCGACTTCGCCGACGGGCTGGCCGTGCCGAGGCTGGCCGAGCAGGCGGCGCTGGCCCGGATGCTGGCGGTGCGCCTGGAGATCCGGCGCGGTGCGCTCGACGCGGCCGAGCGGGTGTTGGCCGGGGTGCCCCGGCCGGGTCGGCTGGCCCCGATCGAGCACCGGATGCTGCGCCGGCTGTGCCGGGCCGAGCTGGCCGTGGCGCGCGGGCAGCACACCGCCGCCCTGTCGGAGATCCGGGGCGGCCTGACCGACCTCGACCACGTCCGGGACCGGATGGGTGGTCTGGAGCTGTTGTCCGGGACCGCGCTGCACGGCCGTGACCTGTCCGAACTGGCCGTGCACCTGGTGCTGTCCGGCGGCAACCCGCGCCGCTTGTTCGCGTGGCTGGAGCGCACCCGCGCGCAGACCTACCGGTACGAGCCGCTGACCCGGTTCGACAACCCGGAGCTCGCCGAGCGGATCGCCGAGATCCGCACCCTCACCCAGTCGATCCACCAGGCGAAGCACGAGGGCCACCCGACCACGGTGCTGCGCGCCCGCCGCGCCGAGCGGATGCGCGAGGCGAACCGCCTGGGCTGGCACACCGGCCGGTGGGGCCGGTCGCGCCCGGTCGCGGGGCTCGCCGAGGTGATGGCGCAGTTGGGCGATCGCGCTCTGGTCAGCTTCGCGAGTTCGGAGGACTCGCTGGTCGCGGTCGTCGTGGTGGGTTCCGGTGTCCGGCTGGCCAGGCTGGGCTCGTCGGAGCGCGCCGGGGAAGCCGCCCGGATGCTGAACGCCGACCTCAACGCCCTGGCCCCGGACCACCTGCCCGCCCAGTTGGCGGCGGTGATGGCGTCGTCCGCCCGCAAGCAGGCCGACCTGATCGACGAGCAGTTGATCCAACCGCTGGTGGAGCTGGTCGGCGACCGCGACCTGGTGATCGTCCCGACCGGGTCGCTCTACGCGATCCCGTGGGGGGTGCTGCCGACGTTGCATGGCCGGCCCACGGTCGTCGCCCCGTCGGCCACCGCGTGGTTGGCCGCCGACCGGGCCGAGCGCCGCCCGGAGGGCCGCACGGTGCTGGCTCGCGGCCCCGACCTGCCGGCCGCTGTGGGCGAGATCGACAAGTTGGGCGCGTACTACAGCACCGCCGCGTTGCTGTCCGGCGAACGCGCCACGGTCGCCAACGTGCTGGAAGCCTTGGACGGCGCGGAGATCGCCCACCTGGCCGCGCACGGTGTGCACGAGCCGGAGAACGCCCTGTTCTCCCGGCTCGAACTGGGCGACGGCCCGCTCTACGCGCACGAGGTGGCGGGCCTGCCGAACCCGCCGCGCCAGGTCGTGCTGGCGTCGTGCGAGCTGGCCCTCAACCGCATCCGGCCCGGTGACGAGCCCCTGGGCTTCGCGAGCGCCCTGCTGGCCAGCGGCTCGCACATGGTGGTGGCCCCGCTGAGCCGGGTGGGCGACCAGGCGTGCGCCGCCGCGATGGACGACTACCACCGCCTCCTCGCGGCCGGGGCCGAACCGGCTGTGGCGCTGGCGGAGGCGATCGCCGTCGACCCGCTGCACCGGCCGTTCGTCTGCCTCGGCAGCGGTCGCCGCTGACCCGCGCAACCGGCACCGGTGCGAAGTGGGCTACTACGGAGCGGCCGGTGCGGAGGGGGCAGGCGGTCAGGCCGGCCAGGTGCCGGCGATCTCGTAGGTGTCGCCCAGTTCGCGGTAGCGGTTGATGGCTTCGCGGTAGTGCTCGGCGGCTTCCCCGTAGCGGCCGGTGTGGTGGTGGACGTAGCCGAGGCTGTGGAGGGTGTTCGCCTCGCCGTCGCGGTTGTCGTGCTTGCGGTGCAACGCCAAGGCGGCTTCGCAATGTTCGCGCGCCTGCTCGTGGTCGCCCGTCTTCGCCTGGTACCAGCCGACCTGGTTCAGGGCGATGGCCCGGCCGATCGGGTCGTCCATCCGGTCGTGCAGCGCGTCGTCGTGCGGCGACCAGGCACGCGTGCTCGGCCTCGAACCACGCCAGCGCGGCACTGTCGTCGGACAACGGCACGGGCACGCAGCCGGACGCGGCGGGCTCCAAGCGCACCGGGCTGCGGTGCGGGTCCAGCAGCACGTCGCCCGCGTGCGCGGTTGCGGGTAGAAGTCGACCACGCGGCGCAGCGCGGCAGCGGTCCGTCCGGTGGTCGACCCGGTCAGGCTCGCCGCCGCGCGCAGGTCGGTGGCCGGACCGGGCGCGATGCCCAGCAGCGCGAACACCCTGGCCTGCTCGGCGGGCAACACTCGGCAGGACCAGTGCAGCACGTCGGGCAGGCCGGCGGTCGGATCGTCGTCGTCCAGCGCGGCCAGGCCCAGTTCGCGCAGCTCGGCCGCGACGGCGGCGAGTCTCCCGCCGGGGTCCGTCCGCGCTCGGCCGGCGATGATGCCCAGCGCCGGCGGGAAGCCGCCGCAGCGCGCGACCAGCTCGGCGACCGCCTCGGGTTCGGCGGCCACCCGGTCCGCGCCGAGGTGGCGCACCAGCAACCCCCGGGCTTCGTCCTCGGTCGGCACGTCCAGCGGAACCGGGTGCGCGCCGTGCCGGATGACCAGGCCGGACATCTTGTTGCGGCTGGTCACGAGCACCGGGCAGGACCGGGTGCCGGGCAGCAGCGGGACGACCTGGCCGGTGTTCGCGGCGTTGTCCACCACGAGCAGCAGCCGGCGGTCGGCAACGGTCGTGCGGAACAGCGCGGTCTGCGCGTGCGGCTCGACCGGGATGCGGTCGCGGTCCACGCCCAGCGCCTCCAGGAACCCGCGCACGGCCGAGGCGGGGTCGACCCGGTCGGCTTCCGGCCCGAACCCGCGCACGTCGACGAACAGGTGCCAGTCGGGGAAGCGGTGGGCGTTGCGGTGCGCCCAGTGCAGGGCCGGCCACGTCGTGCCGATGCCGCCGACGCCGGCGATGGACGAGATCACCGCCGTGCCGTCGAGCTCGTCCAGGTGGGCCAAGGCGTCCAGCCAGCCGACGGACGGACCGGACACGACCGCACCGGACACGACCGCGCCCGGCCACGCCAGACCGCCCCGGGCCCGACGCTGGTCGGGGGATGAGCGCCGGGTCGGTGGCCAGGATGCGGCGGTGCAGGTCGCGCAGCGGTGCGCCGGGGTCCGCGCCGAGCTGGTCGCGCAGCCCGAGCCGGATTCGCCGGAAGTGCTCCAGCGCGTCGGCGGACCGCCCGGCCCGGTGCAGGGCGAGCGCCGCCGGCACGCACCGCTGCCTCGACGGCCCGAGGTCGACCGGCCCGCCGGACGACCGCACCGCCACCTCACCGGGCAAGCAGGACTCCACCGCACCTCCGCCGCGATCGTGGACCATCGTTCCCATCGCGGCGGTCGCGACCGGACGGCGGCACCGCCTCCCGGGTCAGGGCGCGTACTGGGTCAGCACGACCACCTCGGACTCGTCGTGCGGCAGGTACTTCACCCGCACCACGGAGCCCGGCTGGAGCTGGTGGACGGCACCGGCGGGCACCGCCTTCTGCTGGGTCACGTCGAACATCGCGTGGTCCGGCCGGGTGACCCGCAGCGTCAGGGCCACCACCGAGCGGTCGTGCCGCACCTCGCCGGTCGGGACCACGGCCAGCACCACGGCCTGCGCGTCGACACCGTGGCGCGAGATGTGCAGTTGCTGCGGGGTGATCAGACCCTTGGCCAGGTGCACGTGGTCGAGCGCGTTCTGGAGCTCGTCGGGCGCGGCGTCGGTGGCCAGCACCGCGCGGCCGTCGGGCAGGTAGCGGACCGGCAGGCTCGCGCCGATCCGCACCACCGCCATGTCGGTCAGGTCGACCAGTTGGCGGGCGGTGCCCGGGAGCGTGCGGCCGTCGGGCGTCTCGATCTCCAGCCGGAGGTCCAGTTGCGGTTGGTCGTTCACGGTCAGGCCGGTGCGCGTCACGCCCACCACCCGGCCGATGCCGATCGGCGCGCCGCGGAACGATTCGTGCACGCCGCCCAGCAGCGACATGCCGCTCGTCAGCCGGGCCACGCTGAACAGCGTCGGCACCACGAAGACCAGCAGCAGCGGGCCGGTCAGCCAGCCGTTGAGCCAGTCGAGCCCGTCGTCGCCGGTCGCCCCGTAGACGACGTAGACGGTGGTGAGGGCGGTGCCGATCAGGAGCACGGTCCAGGCCAAGACCTTCATGGCGGGAGTCCTCTCGCGACTGAGGGGGTGACGTGTCAAGAAGGGGTGACGGGTCAGTCAGGAAGGGGTGCCGAAGAAGTCGGCGGAGCCGATCGGCACGGCGGTGAGTTGCCCGTCCGGGGTGAGCGCGGCCACGACCGGACCGACGCCGACGGCGGTGACGCCGTTCGTGCTGGTGGCCGCCGCGGTGAACGTACCGGTGTCGACCGACGTGCTGCCGGTGACCTTCCCGGTGGTCAGGGAGACCGCGCTGAGCTGCTTGGCCGGGTCGTTCACGCCTCGGGCGTGCACCACCAGCACCTGTTCCGACCCGGCCCCGGCCGCCGCCGTCCCGGCGACCACCAGGCCGCCGTGCTGGAACACCGCGTCGCCGACCGGGGTCCGGTCGCCGTCCGGCGCGACCTTGACCAGGGTGTGGCCCGGTCCGCCGTCGGCGCGGGCGACCAGTTCGACCTGTCCGCCGGCGTACTCGGCCTGCGACCGGGTGCCGGTCCGCGGGTCCGCCGCGCCGCGCTCCGCGAGCTGCCCGGCCCAGGCCGCCGCGGTGGGCGGGTCGGCGGGCACGGCGGTGACGCTGTCCAGGTCGATCGTGGACACCCGGCCGTCGCCGCCCATGGCGACCACCCGGCGGTTCCCGGCGTCGAACCGGTAGGCCCAGGGCGCGGCGATGTAGGCGGGGCCCAGGCCCTCGACATCCGGGCCCCCGGCGATCGTCGCGCCGTCGGCCAGGTCCAGCACCACCAAACCGGCGTCGGTGGCCACGTAGGTGTACCGCTCGCCGGAGGCCAGCACGTCGGCCTGCCAGAGGAGCTCGTCGGAGAGCTGGGTGTCCCAGACCAGCTCGCCGGTGGTGACGTCGCGGGCGGCCAGCCGCACCTGGAACATGTCCTGGAACAGCAGTTGGAACATGCCGCGCGGCCCGTGCCGGGTGTAGGGCACCAGCACGACCTCGCGACCGTCGACGGCGGCGAAACCCATGACGCCCCGCGCCTCGACGTCCGGTTCCGGTGCCACCAGGTAGGAGCCCCCGAAGAACAGGCAGGCGAACAGGACCAGGGGGATCAGCGCGATGACCGGCCCGCGCCGGAACCGGCGCGGCGGCGTGCCGTACGGCAGGGCCGGGTAGTACTGCGGCGGCGTCCCGTACACCGGGTCGGGCTGCGGAATCCTCATGGTCCGAAGCGTGCGGCACGAGCGCCGCCTACCGATCACAGGATTGCCGCCCGCACGGTCTCCGACCAGCGCGGACGTCCGACCGGCTAGGCTCGCGGGGTGACTACTGGCGCGCGGGCGGCGACCGCGGGGACGGCGTCGCCGAGGGGGCTGCTGATCGACCGGGCCTGGTCCCGGCTGGGTGACGCGGTCGCGCCGCTGAGCAACGAGGCGGGCCGCCCGCTGGCCCGCACGGTGAAGCTCATCCTCGACCCGCTGGTGCTGCGCCCGGTGCGCCACCCCGAGTTCGCGGCCGGTGCGGTGGCCGCCGGGCACGCCGAGGCGCTGGCCGACCGGATCGTCGAGGCCGGCCCGGTGCTGGCCGCGACCGCCGCCTGGTTCCTGGTGCTGAAGAAGGCGCGCCGGCGGGCGGGCATCACCGACGGCAACCCGCAGGACCTCTACTTCCAGCGCTGCTACGAGCTGGCGACCGTGCACGGCGACCCCCGGCTGAGCCCGAACGCCGCCGACCGGGCCGGCGCGGTGCTGGCCGAGGTGCACGACCAGGACGGGCCGACGGTGGCGGGGCTGCGCGGGTTCGTGACCGACCCGGCCCACGCGCCGGAGCTGGCCCGCCTGCTGGCCGAGGCGTGGTCCGACCGGCCCGCACCCGGGGGAGGGGCGACCGGGCCGCACCCGACGGCGGTGGGCGACTTCCTGGACACCTGCGCCACCAAGCCCGACCAGGCGCTGTTCGACGTGCTGGTCGCGCGGCGGGTGGGCGCGCGCGGCGCGGCGGAACTGGCCGGGTCGGGCGCGGCGCGGGCGCACGGGCTGTCCGACCGGGACCGGCCCGAACGACCGGACCTCGGCGAGTCGGCCGCCAAGCAGCACCTGCCCAAGCCGTTCGACCGGTCCATCGTCGAGCGCCTGTTCGTGCCGTTGACCACCGCGCACCGCGACGCCCTGGACGACGTGCCGGCGCTGGTGCGGCAGGAGATCGCCCGCTCGGCCGGGCCGTGGCAGCTCGCCGACGAGGCCGGGCGGGTGGTGCTGGTGCTGGGCCGCGCGGCGGTCGCCGGGCTGGCCGGCGAGGTCGGCTGCGACGCGGCGGTCAGGCTGCGCGGTCGCTGGGAGCGCGAGGCGTACGTGCGGCGGGCGCTGCGGATGCCGTCGGCGGTGCCGGAGAGCGTGCGGGCGGACGTGCACGGCGTGCGGGAGGCGTACCTGCGCCGCCTGTGGGTGCGCACCCACGGCCGTGAGCTGCGGCGGGAGACCGTGCCGGCGGACGGGCTGTGGGACGTGCTCGACGGCGTGCTCCGGTCGGTGATCCTGGACCAGCGGGACCGGTTGCGCTCGGCGCTGGAACGGCGGGCCGCCGGATGAGGATCACCAGGGCCGCCGTGGTCGAGGTCGGCGCGTGGCCGCACCCGGAACGCGCCGCGCTGCTCGAAGGCCGGGGTGCGGTGCTGGCGTGGGACGTGCTGGGCGACGCCGCGCCGGCGGCCCGCGTGCACGACGTGGACCGCGCGGCCGACTGGCTGTGGGAGGCCTACGGCGACGAGGCCGCCGCCGGTGTCCTGGGCGACGCCGCCGGGATCACGCCGGCGGGGGCGTGGCCGGCGGGCCGGGCCCTGGCGCAGTTGGCCTGGCTGGAGGCGTGGTGGCCCGCGTCCGGTGCGGCGGGGGTGCCGGCGCTGGACCTCTCGGTGCTGCGCGCCGAACGCGCCGTGGCGACTTCCGCCGTGGAGCACCTGCTCGACGACGAGGACGCGACCGGGCGGGCGTTGGCGGCGGTGCCGGCCGACCCGGTGGTGGCCGGGCTGTCCGACCGGTTGGCCGCGCTCGCCGAGGACTACGGGGTCGTGCTGCCCGCGCCGGTCGCGTCCCGCGCGGAATTCGCCCTGGCCGCCGGGGGAGATGCCGCCGGGGACGGTACCGGTGCGGACGGGGTGACCGTCCACAGTGGAGCCGACCCGGTGGACTGGGCGCTGGTGCCGGCCGGCGCGGTGGACGCGGCGGCCGACGCGCGGTGGGCCGTGGTCCGGCGCGGCGGGGCCACGTTCCTCGACGTCGCCGTGCCCGGCGGCCCCCGGCCCGGGGTGCCGCTCGCGGCGCGGTTCGGCGCGGTGGAGGTCGCGCTGGACGGGACCGACGGCCTCGGCCGGCGCACCGGGCGGACCCCCGTGCCGGCGACGGTCCTGCTGCTGCCCCCGGCCGCGCGCCGGCTCACCGTGTACGCCCCGGGCTTCGCGCCGCCCGCCGCCCCGGACCGGGACCCCGACGCGCCGTCCCGGCGGGCCGCGATCATCGCCTACGCGCGCACCCGGCCGGACGCGCCGGACGCCACCCTCACCGAACGCCTGGCGGGCCGTCGGTGAGCGGGTGGGCGAAGTTGAACGACGACGGCGTGCACCGGTTCCAGGCCGGTGACGTCGCGGGCGCGATCGCCTCGCTGGAGGCCGCCTGCCGGGTGGCGGACCAGCAGCAGCGCACGACGACCCTGGTCAACCTGGCCGGCGTGCTCGACGCGTCCGGTGACCGGGCGCGGGCGGCGGACGTGCTCACCGAGGCGCTGGCGGTCGCCGGGCCGGACGCGCTCGCGGTCGTGCACGGCTCGCGCGCCGACGTCCTGTTCCAGCTCGGCCGGCTGGAGGAGGCGCGCCAGGACGTCGAACGGGGCTTCGCCACCGCCCGGCCGCACGAGAAGGTCGTGCTGCACCACGTCCGCGCGGGCCTGCTGCTGGCCGAGGGCCGCCTCGCCGAGGCCGAGGCCGAGGCGCTGACCTCCGCCGAACTCGCCGCCGAGCACGCGCCGCACCTCGCCGGGCACGCCTACGCGAACCTGGCGGCCATCGCCGAGGCCGCCGGCGAGCCGGCCAAGGCCGCGCACTACCGGCGACTGCTCGACCCGCCCGAGGACGTGCGGCCGGTCGGTTCGCGCTGGCACCGCTGCGTCACCCTCAACAGCCGGGGCGCGGCGCTCGTGACCGCCGGTGACACCGCCGGCGCGCTGGCCGCGTTCGAGGCCGCCTACCGGGAGACGCTCGGGTCGGACGAGGTCGAGGCCCTGGTCTGCCGGGCGGGCGTCGCGGGCAACCTCGCGGGCGTGACCGACCCGCTGCGCTGGACCACCGAGGCGATCACGCTCGGCCGGACCGTCCTGGACCGCGTCGGCGACCGCTACGGCACGGCGGACGTGCTGGTCGACGCGCTGGTCGCGCGCGCCCAGCACCTGCGGCACGCGGCCAGGGCGGACGACGCCCTGACCGACCTCGCCGCCGCCGAGGCGCTGGCCGGCGCGCAGCCGCCGGTCCTCGCGGTGCGGGCGTCGGTGCTGGCGGACGTCGGCCGCTTCGGCGAGGCGTCGGACGTGGCGTCGGCGGCGCTGGACCTGGCCTACGCCTCCGCGCCGCACCTGGCCGCGTTCGTGCACGCCACCCTGGCCGACATCGCGGACGGGACCGGCGACCGGGCGGGCAGCGCCGAGCACCTCGGGCTGGCCCGCGACCTGGCGCAGGCGACCGGCGACGTGGCGATGCGGGCCACCGCCGTGCTCAGCCTGGCCCGGCTGGCCTACCTGGAGTCCGCCAACGACCGCGCCGTCGCGCTCTACGCCGAGGCCGAAGAGCTGCTGCGGGCGGCGGGCGACCGGCGTCGGCTGCTGGTGTGCCTGCACGGCCGGGCCGCCGTCGAGGTGGTGCTCGGCCGGCCGCGCGAAGCGCTGGAGATGCTGGACCGCGTCGCGGCCGAAGGCGGCGCGACGCCGGTGGAGCGGATCGCGGTCTGCCAGGTGCGCGGGTCGGCGTTGGAGGCGTCGGGGCAGTACGCGGCGGCGGACGAGCAGTACGGCGAGGCGGTCGGGCTGGCGGTCCGGGCCGGGCTGTGGCACGTCGCGCTGGGCGGCGCGTGGTGGCGGGCGGACGCGCTGGTGCGGTGGGCGTCCACTGTGGACGGCGCGGCCCGGCGCGAGCTGAGCGGGCGGGCACTGGACTGGGCGCTGCCCGGCGCGCTGGCGGCCGAGGCGGTGCGGCAGCGGTTCGCGCACGGCCCGGTGCGGGAGCGGTGGGTCGCGCTGGCCGCCGCGCCCGCGACCCGGTCGGCGTTCACCGCGATCGCCGCCGTGGGTGACGTCGAGCTGGCCGCCGCCTACGTCGACCACATCGCGGCCACCGTTTCGCTGAGCCCCGCCGAGGAGGCCCCGGCCGGGCGCGGGGAACTGGTGCTGCTCCCGCTGCCGCCCGCGACCGGGGAGGAGCACCTCCCGTACGCGGCGTCGTTCCTGGCGGGCGCGGGGCAGGACCCGGCCTTCCCGGCGACGGGGTTCGCCCTGCCGCCGAGGGTGCGGCTCGACCCGGCCGTGCCGTCCGCCCTGGACCGGTGGATCGACGTGGCCGAACACCGCTACGGGTTCCCGGTGCGCTCGGAGCAGGTGGTGTCGTCGTGGTAGCGGTGCAGGTCAAGTTCGTGGACGCGGGCGAGCTGTACGTGTCGTGGCGGTGGGAGCACGAACCCGACCGGCCCCGGGTGCGGGTGCTGCCCCGGTCCGAGGTGCGGGGCCCGCTGGCAGACCTGGCCCGCGCGACTCCGTCGCCGCTGCCGGGCGAGAGCGCGGGCGACGCGCTGGTGCGCGCGCTCACCCACGGGCCGCTGGTGGACCGCGACCGCGAAATCGAGCTGTCCACCCGGCTGGCCCGCGCGGTGCTGCCGAACCCGCTCGCGGTCGAGCTGAACGCGGTGCTCACCGCCGGCGGCCGGCCGCACCTGCGGATCAGCCCGTCGCCGTCGACCGCGCTGGTGCCGTGGGAGGCCCTGCGCGTCGACGAGGGCGAGCGGACCGTGCACCACGCCGACGTGTCGGTGCTGCCGCCCGCGACCGTGCGCAACGCGCCGGGACGCCGGGTCTCGCCGTTCGGCGGGCCGGTGGTCGGGGTGCTCGACCCGAGGGTGCCCGGCTTCGGCGACGCGTCGGGCCTGGGCTCGGTGCTGGGCGCGCCGGGGCCGGAGCTGGTCGCGCTGGCCGCCGGCCACGCGCCCGGCGGCGTGCGGCGCGACGACATCGACCGGGACGTGCTGGAACACGCGCTGCGCGACGCCGGGCGGCTGCTGTACGTCGGGCACGTCACGACCGGCGGGCACGGGCTCGACGCGCGGCTGCACCTGTCGTGCGGCACCGGCACCACGGGCCGGGCCGCGCCGGTGGGCGCGCACCGCCCGCTGACCGCCGCCGACATCGCCCTGGGGCACCGGCCGGGCGCGCCGCGACCGTGGCGCATCCCGAACCGGGTCGCCCTGGTGGCCTGCGAGAGCGGTGGCGACGTCCGGTTCGCCGAGCCGACCGGCCTGGTGGCGGCGATGGTGCACGGCGGGGCGGAGTACGTGGTGTCCACCCGCTGGACGCTGCCGACCGACGCGGGCCTGGCCGCGCTGGTACCCGGTTTCCCGCCCACGCCCGTGCTCACCCCGGCGGTGCTCGCGGTGGACGCCGCCCAGTCCGCGCCGGACCCGGTCGCCGCGCTCGGCGCGTGGCAGCGCGAGCGGGCCACCCGCTGGGAGCGGACCGGCGACCCGGCGTGCTCCCCGGTCGTGTGGGCCGCGTTCGGCACCGCCTGGGCTCCCCCCGCGGTGACCGGGCGGTGACCGGGCGGTGCCGGTGATCCACCGCGCGACGACCCCGGCTGCACGCCCGCCGTCCGGCGGCACAGCGCACACCGGGGCCGCCGCGCGGGACCCGGGTCCTATCCTGGGGGCCGGCGGGGACGAGGGGGAGCGGCAGTGCGATACGCGGCCATCGGCGACAGCTTCACCGAAGGCGTGGGGGACGAGCGCCCGGACGGCACGTGCCGGGGGTGGGCCGACCGGGTGGCGGAAGGGCTGGCGACCGCGCTCGGCGAGCCGGTCCAGTACGCGAACCTCGCGGTCCGGGGCCGCCTGCTGGAGTCGATCGTCACCGGTCAGCTCGACCTCGCGCTGGCGATGGACCCGCTGCCGACCATGATCACGTTCAACGGCGGCGGCAACGACATGATGCGCCCCGGCGTCGACGCGGACCGGCTGGTGCGGCTCACCGAGCACGCGGTCCGCCGGTGCGCCGACGCGGGCGTGCGGCTGGTGCTGCTCAGCGGCGCGGACCCGTCGCGGCGGCTGCCGTTCGGCCGCACCATCCACCGCCGGGGTGTCGCGCTGACCCGCGCGGTCAAGGCCCTGGCCCGGCGCAACGACCTGCTCATGGTGGACGCGTTCAACGACGTCGAGGTGCGCCGGCCGGCCTACTGGTCACCCGACCGGCTGCACCTCGGCGCGGCCGGGCACGCCCGGGTCGCGTCGCTCGTGCTCGCCGCCCTGGGGCACCCGACCGCGCCCGAGCCGGTGGAGCACCCGGTGGTGGCCCGGAAGCTCGCCACCGAGGCCCGCTACTACCGCGAGCACGTCGCGCCGTGGCTGGCCCGGCGGCTGCGCGGCCGGTCCTCCGGCGACGACCACCCCGCCAAGCACACCGGCTGGACGTCGGTCGAGGCGCTGCCGACGCCCTGACCGGGTCAGCGGCCCAGCCCCAGCGCGGTCGCCAGGGCCCGCAGGTCCTCGCGCAGCGCGGGTTCGGCGGACGCGTCGACGCACCCCGTGGAGATCCGGAACGACAGCCGCAGGTCCTCCGCGACGATCACCGCGACCGGGCTGCTGCCCTCCAACCGCCCGACGTAGCGGCCCTCGGGCAGGTCGACCGCGCGCCGCAGCAGCGCTTCGAAGTCCTCCTCGACCTGCTGCGGCACGGTCGCCGTGACGTTCAGCGAGATCTCCACCACCTCGGGCGAGGGCCCCAGGAACACGTCGTTCTCCCGCGCGCAGCCGGTCGTGACGAGGTCGAACGGCACGCCGGGCACCTCCGGGTAGCCGGTGGTGCGCCCGGTCAGCGCGGTGATCGGGGCGGCGACGGCCTCGGCCGGCTGCGGCGGCTGCACCGTCGCGCGGTCCAGCAGCGCGATGCCGAACAGCGCGGTGCACAGCGCCCACACGGACAGGCCGAGCGCGAGGAACCCGCCGCCCGCGGACAGCTTCGGCGTCAGGTCCAGCGCCCGGTCGCGCCCGTCGAGGCCGTACTGGGCGTCCAGGTCGGGGCGGGCGTCCCGCAGGGCGGCGGTGAACTCCTCGTAGGGGTGCTGGTGACGCCACCGCAGCCGGTAGCGCTCGCCGGGCGTCTCGATCTCCAGCACCCTGCGGTCGAACGCGTCGGACCGGCGCAGCGCGACGAGCCCGCCGACCACCAGCGACTGCGGTAACCAGAACGCCAGCCAGAACGGCTTGGCGGACACGCGGCCGAACCGGGTCGCGACGATCGAGTCGTACCGGATGCGGTTCGCGCCCAGCACCAGTTCGTCCGCCCCGAACACCGCCGTGCGCGGCCACCACGTCGCCAACCACCCGGCGAGGCCCGCCACCAGCAGGTCGGCGAACACCATCACCCAGAACGTCGGTCGTTCCGGGGTGACGGTGATCGCCCACCCGTGCCACACCGCCGCCGTCAAGGCGACGCCGGCCACCGTCCACGCCCGCACACCGGCGGAGTTCAACCAGACCTGCCCGCTCTCCGTCACACCACGGCTGACGTGATCGGCCCCCCGCCGGTTCCGGTTTCTCAGGCGAAGGCGCTGACGACCTCCTCGGCGCGGTCGCGGTCGGTGTGCAGCCGCCACGCGACCTCCGCGAGGTCGTCCGGGTCCAGGGTGTGGTCGACCGCCGGCCCGAACGCGGCGGGGTCGGCGAGCGCCGCCCGGTGGATGTCACCCCGCTCGACCAGCCCGCCGATGGTCAGGCTGCCCGCGTAGACGCCCTGGTCGGCCAGCGCCGCGTGCAGGGTCAGGGCGTAGTTGCGCAGCGCGGCGGCGGCCAGGGCCAGCGCGCCCAGCGGCGGCATCGGCAGCACGGCGCTCAGCCCGCCCGCGAACAGCAGCGAGCCGGACCCGCGCCCGACCATGCCCGGGAGTAAGCGCTCGACCACGTCCACCGCCGGGTACACCCGGTCCATGGCGGCGCGGACGTCGGCCGAGCCGATGTCGGTGATCGGTGTGGGCGGGGTGTCGAGGTCGGCCGCGCCCGGCCCGTAGTAGAGGACGTCGACGCCGCCGAACCGCTCGACGATGGTGTCCACAGTGGACAGCAGCGCGGCGCGGTCGCGGGCGTCGGCGGCGAACGCCTCGGCGCGCACCCCCGCCGCGCCGAGTTCGGCGACGTAGCCGGGGTGCCGGGTGGTCGTGCGGGAGACCAGGGCGACGGCGTGGCCCTCGCGGCCGAACCGGTGGGCGATGGACATGCCCAGACCGGGGCCCACGCCGAGGACGACGGCGGTCTTGCTGGGGGACATGGGGTGCCTCTCGTGGTGAGGTGGTCAAGTCGAGGTAACCCTCGACTTCCATGTCGACGCTAGCATGAACCTGAGGGTGCCCTCGATTTCGTATGATGACCGGATGGCAGCCGAACCGAAGCCGTTGCGCGCGGACGCCGCGCGCAACCGGGCGAAACTGCTGGCCGCCGCCACCGAGGTGTTCGCCGAGCAGGGCCTGGCCGCGCCGCTGGAGCACGTCGCGCGGCGGGCGGGGGTCAGCATCGGCACGCTCTACGCGCACTTCCCGAACCGCCGGGCGTTCCAGGACGCGATCTTCCCGGCGCGGCTGGCCGTGCTGGACCGGATCGCCGAGACCGCGCTGGCCGAGCCCGACCCGTGGACCGGGTTCGCCGGGTTCCTGGAGGGCGTCTTCGCGTTGCAGGCCGAGGACCACGGGCTCAACGACGCGCTCGCCCAGCGCTTCCCGGAGGGCGGCGAGCTGGCCGAGGTGTGCCGGCGCGGTGCCGGCCACGCCGAGCGGATCGTGGCGCGGGCGCAGGCCGCCGGGCGGTTGCGGGCCGATTTCGAGTTGGCCGACCTGGCCGTGGTGACCACGGCGGTGTCGCAGGTCATCCGGGAGTCGATGGGGACCGCGCCGCACGCCTGGCGGCGGTGCCTGGCGTTCTTCCTCGACGGGCTGCGGGCCGAGGCCGCGCACCCGATCCCGGAACCCCGACCACTGTGACAGGTACCTGTCGACCGGTGACGAGCTCGCCGGGCCGGCCGGCCTCACCAGCGCCCGGTGTCAGGTGCTCGGCGTGGTCGACCACGAACCCGGCACGGTCGCGGGTGTCCCGGACCACGGGGCTGACCAGGCAGGCGGTCCGGCAGACCGTGAACAGCCTGGCGCGCGACGGCCTGGTCGCCTTCCGCGACAACCCGCTCGACCGCCGGGCCCACCTGGTCGCCCTTACCCCGCGCGGCCGGGTCGCGCTGCGCGACCTCGGCGACCTCCTGGCGGACCGGTGACGCGGCGGAACTCGTCGCCCGGTGATCCACGTCACCGCCCCCGACGTGCGATTTCCCCGTTGACCGGAACCGGACTCGACGTGACCGCGTCGGCGTTCATACAGTGGACGTCGACGGCACCGGCCCACCGCCGGGTGTCGTGGCAACGCGATTCGGGGGGCGGGCATGGCCGGGTTCGAGATCGTCGCGGGGACGTTGGACGGTCACAGCAAGCGGCTGGAGGACCTGAGCGCGCGGATCGAGGGCGCGGTGCAGGCGGCGCAGACCGTCTCCATGCCCACCGACGCGTACGGGATCATCTGCCAGCCGTTCCGGATGATGCTGGACCCGGTGGAGTCGTGGGGGCTCCAGGCGCTGCGAGGTGCCGTCGAGGCGATGGAGGCGGCCGGCACGGCGGTGCGGGGCACCGTCGCGCAGTACCGCGAGATGGAGGACTCCATCCGCGACAGCTTCCAGGCCGGGGACTGATGGCCGGAGGGCATTCCCTGGCGGCAGCGCCACCGGTGGAGTTCGCTGCGGGCGTTGCCTGAAGGCCGTTGACCGGTCTGCCGAGTGTCCACGATGGACGTCCATAGTGGACATAGGGCAGGTAGGCGCGGATCAGCGCCAGGCCGATGCGCGGCACATCGGCCTCGTCGCGGTAGGCCAGGTGCACCGGTTCGCAGCGGGGCGCGAACTTCGCCTTGAACGGCGCAGCGACCGGAACTCGTACAGCGCTTCCAGCGCGCCGCCCGGCTTGGCCAGCACCCGGTCGACGCCGTCCAGGCACGCCGACGCGGTCATGAACTTCATCACCGGCCGGAACCCGTCGGTGCGGTGGCGCATGACGTCCAGCGTCCACCCGCGCATCGCGACCAGCGCCGCGCGCGTGGTGCCCAGCCGCAGCTCGCGCCCTCGGCCGCGCCTGGCCCGGCGCGCCCCACCAGCGGCCCCGTCGCCGCAGACTGCCAGCACCCGGCACCCGGCACCCGGCACCCGGCACCCAACGGCCGGTGTCACGGTTCGTGGCGGCCCGCGAACAGGTCGACCAGCGGGTCCCACCGGTTGCGCCGGCCCGCCGGGAACCGCCGCCGGGCCCGGAGCATCCGGCGCGATCCCGGCGGGTACCCGCGCCGCGCCCAGCACGAGGTCGGCCGCGCCAACCGCAGTGCCGCGACCCAGGCCACCACCGGCACGAACAGGCCCACCACCCCCATCAGCGTCCGTCCTTTGAGGATCGCCACGACCGAGCACAGCACGTTCACCGCGACCACGGCCAGCGCCACCCAGTGGTTGTCCTCGGGGTCCTCGTCGAACGGCGACAGGCCCGCCAGCATCAGCAAGCCGACGACCAGCGCCACCAGCACCGCGTCCACCGACCGCCGCCCCTCGGGGCCCCAGTAGACGTCGTCGAGCCGCAGCCACAGCGCGAACTCGTCCAGGGTGAGCGCCGCGCCCACGCCGAACAGCGCGCCGGTGAGGTCCGCCCACCCCTCGCGCGGGTGGTAGACCAGCCCGGTCGAGCCGACCGCGAGCAGCAGGAAGATGCCGAACACCTGGTGGTGGAGGTGCACCCCGCCCACCGACAGGTCCCGGAACGGCCCGCGCCCGGCCCGGATCAGGCCGGTCACCAGCCTGGTCACCAGGAAGGTCACCACGAACGCCGCCACCATCCAGGCGACGACGGAGCGGTCGGCCACCGCACCCGCCTCCTCACCGGCTCCGGGTCCTCGCGGCACTGTGGCCCAGGTCTCGGCGCGCCGCCACTCGACCGTCCGCAGTGGACGGGCGGGGGCTGCACGATAATCGCGGTATGCCGGTTGTGCTGAGTGTGGGGGACGCCCGTCGCGGCGGGTTCCGTGCGGCCCGTGGTTGACGTGCTGCGCAGGGTGCCGTTCACCGCGTCCGTGGTCGCGGTGATGCTCGTGGTCGGGGTGGCCACCGGGTCGCTGTGGACCGAGGCGTCGGCCCAGCCCTGGTACGGGCAGGTGGCGTTCGGCGTGCCGGCGTTCGAGGAGGGGCGCTGGTGGACGCCGGTGACCGGGGCGTTCCTGGCGTTCGTGCCGGTCGCGTACCTGCCGATGACCGGGTCGTTCGCGCTGTTCGTCGGTGCGGCCGAGTGGTTGCGCGGGACGCGGTTCGCCGTGGTCGCGGCGGTGGTCTCGCACCTGGGCGCGGTGCTGCTGAGCGTGTTGCTGCTGCTGGTGCTGCGCGAGACCGGCTGGGAGTGGGCGGTGCGCGTCGCGGGGACCGTCGACGTCGGCTTCTCGGCGGGCGCGCTGGCCGTGGGGGCGGTGGTGTCGGCGTCCTTGCCGCAGCCGTGGCGCGGCCGGGTCCGGCTCGGCCTGGGGCTCTACGTGGTGGCGTCGTTCGTGTTCCTCGGCTCGCTGGCCGACGTGGAGCACCTGGTGGCCGGTGTCGCCGGGCTCGCGGTGGGCGTGCGGGCGGACCGCGTGCCCCGCCGGGAGGTCGCGGTGCTCGCGGTGGTCTCGGCCGTGGTGGTGACGGCGGTCGGGTTCGGGCTGGGCGCGGTGCTGCCGGCGCAGAGCCCGTTGGGGGACAACACGCACGTCTCCACGGTGCTGACCGGCGTCGTGGTCTCGCTGGTCGTGGGGTGGTCGTTGGCCTTCGGCGGGCCACACCTCCCGCTGCGGAAGGAGCTGCGATGACGTCCCGGTGGCCGCGCGGTGTCTACGGCTCGGGCGACGAGCCCGACTACCGCTTCAGCTTCGCCAACGAGCGGACGTTCCTGGCGTGGATTCGCACCGCGCTGGCGCTGCTCGCGGCCGGGGTGGCGGTGGACGCGGTGGACCTGGGGCTGCCGGGCGCGCTGGAGACGGGGCTGTCGCTGCTGCTGATCGGCCTGGGCCTGGTGTGCGCGGTCGTGTCGTGGCTGCGGTGGGCGAGCAGCGAACGCGCGATGCGCCACCAGCGGCCGTTGCCGTCGTTCGCGGTGGGGGCGGTGTTGGTGGTCGGGGTCGTGGTGGCGGCGGTCGTCGTGCTGGTGCTGAAGGCTTAGCGCGTGGAGCGGGGCGCGCAGAACGAGCGGACGGCGCTGGCGTGGCAGCGGACCGCGCTGGCGATGATCGCCGGTTCGGCCGTGCTGGTCCGGCTCACCGTGGACCGGGTGGGGCTGGTCGCGGTGGTGGGCCTGGGGGTGACCGTCGCACTGGGACTGGTGGTGCTGGTCGCGGCCCGGTCGCGCTACCAGGGCGGCCTGCGCGGCCGGCGCGGTGGCGCGGTGCTGCCGGCGGCGGTCGCGGCGGGCACGGTGGTGATGGTCCTGGTCGAGGCGGCAGCGGTGCTGCTGCCTCGCTGAGCGGGTGTCCCGAGGGCTCGGGCCAGGGGCGCTGCCGGGTGAACCGGTCGCGGTCGTAGTCGCCCGGCTCGCCCACGGGCGGATGTGGTGCGCACGACTGTAGTGCGGCCCACACCGCCTTGTTCCCGTCAGTGCTAGTCCGACCGCCGCGTTGTGCTTACGGTGTCCGGACGGCGGTCCGGTGTGCTCCGACCACCCCCGCCCACACCGCGAACGCCGCCCTCGGGGCGACAACCCGAGAGGAAGCCGATCCATGTGCGCCGCCTGCGGTGTCCCGACCCACCAGGCCGACCCGGTCCCGACCTCCGGGGTGGCCACCGCGCCGCCCCGCCGGTTCGCCGCGTTGCGCAACCGGGACTGCCGGCCGTACCTGTTCGGCACGGGGCTCGCGATGATGGCCGACAACATCGAGCACGTCATCACCTACTGGGTGCTGTGGGAGAAGTTCCAGTCGCCGGCGCTGACCGGGTTCCAGGTGATCAGCCACTGGGCCCCGTTCCTGCTGCTGTCGGTGTGGTTCGGCTCGCTGGCCGACCGCTACGACTGCCGCCGGGTGATCCAGGTCGCCCAGGGCCTGTTCATGGTCGTGTCCGTGGCGTGGGGCGTGCTGTTCCTCACCGACTCGCTCCAGATGTGGCAGGCGTGCGTCCTGCTGGTGCTGCACGGCATAGCGGGCGCGCTGTGGGGGCCGGCCGAGCAGTTGATGCTGCACGACTACGTCGGCAAGGACGAGCTCCCGAGCGCGGTCCGGCTCAACTCGACGTTCCGCAGCCTGGGAATCCTGTTCGGACCGGTGGTCGGCTCGGCGCTGCTGCTGGGTCTGGGACCGACCGCCGGCATCTTCGCCAACGTCCTGTTCTACCTGCCGCTGACGGTGTTCCTGTTCCGCACCCGGTTCACCGGGCACACCCGGGACCACCACCCCCGCACCAGGGTCGGCCTGCGGGACTCGTTGCGGGTGTTCCGCGAGGTCAAGTCCAACCGGACGTTGATCAGCATGATCGTGCTGGCGGGGCTCGGGTCGTTCTTCATCGGGGCGTCGATGCAGACCTCCATGCCGATCTTCGCCAAGGAGCTGGGCGTGGGCGGGGCGGGCACCGCCTACGGGGTGCTGCTGTTCGCCAACGGCGCGGGCGGTGTCATCGGCGGTGTGCTGATGGAGGTGACCCGCCGGATCAAGCCGACCGTGCCGACGGCGGTCCTCGCCACCGCCGTCTACGGCCTGACCGGGCTCGGGTTCGCGCTGACCGGGAGCTACCCGCTCGCGGTCGGGTTGCTGGTGGTCGGCGGGGTGGCGAACCTGGCGTCGATGTCGATCACCCAGACCGTCGTGCAGTTGCTCAGCCCGCCCGCCGACCGGGGGCGCGTGCTGGGGCTCTACGGCCTGTCCTCGGGCGGGCTGCGCACCGGCAGCGGGTTCACGATCGGGCTGCTGGGCGTGTACGTGGGCGTGCCCATGGCCTTCGCCTACAGCTCCGCCGCGCTCTGCCTGGGCACCCTGGTGGCGGGCGTGCACGCCCTGCGGGGGCGGCGGGCCGCTGCGGCGGCATGATGTAGGGCGTGGAGTCGACCCGTGTGGACCGCTGGCTGTGGGCGGTCCGGCTGACCAAGACCCGCCCGGACGCCGCAGCGGCCTGCCGGGGCGGGCACGTCCGGATCAACGACCGGCCCGCCAAGCCCGCGACGGTCGTGGTGCCCGGTGACCAGGTGCGCGCCCGCGTCGGCGACACCACCAAGGTCGTCGAGGTGGTCCGGGTGATCCAGAAGCGGGTCGGCGCGGCGGACGCGGCGACCTGCTTCATCGACCGCACGCCCGCCCCGACGCCGGAGGCCGCGAACCCGGTGGCCCGCCGGGAGCGGGGCGCGGGGCGTCCCACCAAGCGTGAGCGCCGCGTCCTGGACCGCTTCCGCTCCGGCGACCTCTGAGAAGCTGTTCCCGGCCGGCGGGGTCGGGGGAGTCGGCGGCTGGTGATGCGGATTCGGAAACGAACGCGTACTTGTCGTGCGGGTGTTGGCTCCGGACGATGCTGTTGATTGAACGGGTGAATTATTGCCCGCTGTAATGGTCCAGGCTGAATCAACAGATCGAGGCAAGCGATGCGCAGGAATTTTTTAACGGCCGGTGCCTGCGTGGTGGCCGTCGTGGCGTTGACTGGTGCGTGCCAGTCCGGCGGCACCCCCGTTGCCACGGACGGCACCACCGACCAGGCGAGCCCCGCGGTTCCGACGAGCAGCAGCTCGGGGGTCGAAACCGGTACGAGTGAGGCGGCGGGTACGCCTGTCAGCATCACCGCGACGGTGACGTACCCGTGGACCCCGCTCATCAACAGCAGCGTGGACGCCCAGCCCCAAAGCCTGAACGCGAAGGCGGACACCACCTGCTCCATGGAGAAGCAGGTCGAAACCTGCGACAGCCCCGGGCCGTTCAAGGGTGACCCGATGACCATCGTCTGCTTCGACGAGACCGAGGTCGGCGGCATCATCGGCGTCGTCCTCTCGAAGGAGCAACTGGTGCGTCCCGACCAGGTGCGATTCCAGAGCAGGCAGGGTGACCTGCCGGTGGGCTTCACGACGGTCAACGCCATCGGCGACTGGGACTACATGCTCTTCAAGGGACTCGCCGAGAAGCTCGGTGCCACCGTCGAAGACGGTTTGCAGTGCGAGAAGCACACCACCCGCGTTCGGTAATAGCGCGGAAACGGCTATTGGCCGGTCGAGTACGAGGACCACGGCGGTCGCCGACCCGCACGGTCCGCGATCCCGCCGAACGCGGCCAAGGCATCTGTGATGCCCGACACGTTACGGTGGTCGCGGCCACGACCGCCGCATCCCGCGCGTCGCAACGGCATGAACCGTGCGTGGTGGCGTTCGCCGTGGTTGCCGGCCGGGGTCGCGGTGGTGCCGTCCGCGCTCCTGCTGTGGTCGGGCTCGGTGGTCGGCGGGTACTGGTTCACCGGCCTGGTCGCGCTGGCGGGCTGGGTGGTGGTCGCCGTGGCGTGGCTGGTGCTGGTGGTGCTCGCGATCCGCGCCCTGCCCGCGCCGCGCGCTCGGCACCCGGGCCGGCTGTGGGCGTTCCTCGCGGTGCCGCTGGTGGCGGTGGCCACCTCCGGGATCTCCGGCAGCGGCGTGACCCGGCACGCGTCCTTCGAGGTGCACCGGTCGTCGTTGGAGGCCCTGGCGGCGGAAGTCCGGGCGTCCCCGCGCGGCCTCCTCGCCGACCGCTCGTTCGCGCTGCTCACCGTCTCCAGCGCGCGCCGCGAACCGGGCTCGGGCTGCGTCACGATGTCGATCGCGGGCGCGGGCTTCCTCAACTCGACGGGCTACGCGCACTGCCCGGACCACGTGCCGGCCAGTACCCGGCCCGGCACGGACGGCCACCTCTTCAAGCACCTCGACGGCCCTTGGTACACCTACGTGCTGGAGTGGTGACCCTCCCCGGTCGGGGGCAGGCGGCGACGGCCGGCGAAACCCAGGTCGGCGCGGTGGTACCAGTGCAGGCCGGTGTCGCCCTCCAGCCAGCACAGCAGCACCGGCACCCCGTCCAGTTCGGCCGGGAAGTCCACCAGCAGCGGCGCGAAGCCCTTCAGCTCCGCACCGGTGGCCTGCACCGCGCTCATCAGGTCGTCCAGCCGGGCCTGGGCCGCCTTGAACTCGGGCAGACCGCCGAGCCCGGTCGGTTCGCCCGCGCCCAGCGCCGAGGACAGCTCGGCGGCGTCGGCGCGCAGCGCCACGATCTCGTCCAGCACCGGCCGCAACCGGTCGAGCTCGTGCCTCGCCTCGGGCAGTGTGAAGAGTCCCAACGTCCTACCTCGCCGAGTGGTCCGGACCAGCACGGCCCAGGCTACGGGGTCGGCGCGGGTGACGTCGGTGTGCCCGCCCCAGAGGCCGACCACCGGTTCGCGTCCTGGAACACCGCGCGCGACGCGCCGGTGTCGGCGGTGTCGGCGGTGTCGGTGGTGTCCAGGCAGGACGCGAACGCCTCCCGGACGGGGGTGAACAGCGGATCGCACGGGGCGCGGACTTCGGCCACGCGCGGCAACCTGGTGCGGGCCGACCGCCGGGCGAAGCGATGTCCCTACGCTGGCGGGCGTGGCGGACGTCCCCCTGCACGAATCGTCGGCGCACCTGCTGGACGGGCCGGTGCGCGACCTGCCGGACCGGGTCGCCGGCGGCGTCGCGGCGACCCTGGCGGCGCGGTTGGGGCTGCGGCCCGCCGACGTGGACCGGTCGGCGCTGGTCACCGCCGCGATCGCGGAAGCCGAGCGGCTCTCCGACGTGGTGGTGCGACCGGAGCACCTGGTGCTCGCCTGGGCCCTGGTCACGGGCGTGCCGCCCGCGCCGGCGCGCGAGGCGTTGCAGGTGGTGGTGGCGGAACACGCGCACGCCGACTACGAGAACCTGACGCCGTGCCCGGCCGCGAAGCCCCCGCTCGTGGTGCTGGTGGCCGGGGTGCCGGGTACGGGCAAGAGCACGCTGGCCGAGGGGTTGGCACGACGGTTGCGCGCCCCGGTGTTCTCGGTGGACTGGCACCTGGGCGCGCTCGTGCCGTTCGGGGTGCTGCGGGAGGACAACGCGGTCCCGCTGGCGGAACTCACCCTCACCGCCGCGACGGCGCGTCAGGTGCGGCTCGGCCTGGACGTGATCGTGGACGCGACGGCGCACCGCGCCGAGACCCGGGCGCGGTGGCGGTCGTTGGCCGCGAAGCTCGGCGGGGTGTTCGTCGGCGTAAAGTGCGTGTGCTCGGACGAACGGGCGCAGCGCGAACGGGTCGAAGGTCGGTCGCGGGGAATCCCGGGTTGGCACCCCACCGTGTCCTGGGAGCACGTCCAGCGGATGAGAGCCCTGTGGGAACCGTGGGACGAACCGCACCTGGTGATCGACTCGGCGGTGGTGCCGCAGGCCGCAGCGGTGAAGGAGGTGTTGGCCCACCTGGGTTTCACCGCCGGGTGAGCGCCTCCACCAGCGCGCTGTGCGTGTCGGCGTCGGCCGCCGCCACGAGGCCCTGCGGTCCGGTGTGCAGCGGGCCGCCCGCCATGCCCGTGACGACGCAGCCCGCCGCCTGGCACAGGGCGATCGCGCCGGCGAAGTGCACGCTGTCGCGCAGTTCCCCGGCCGTCACGTACGCCGCCCGCCGCCCGCTCGCCACCCACGCCAGGGCCAGCGTCGTGGACAGCACCCTGGGCTGGAACGCGCCGGTGAACGCGCGGTCGGCGAGCATGCCCAGCACCGCCCGGTCCGGCACGTCGAGGTTGACGTCGACCAGTCGGCTCGCCGGGTCGGGCCGCAGCGGCTCGTCCGCGTCCACCCGCACCCGCGCCACCGCGCCGTCGGTCCAGAACACCTCGCCGGTGAACGGGTCCACCACCGCCGCCGCGACCACCCCGGTCCCGGCCCGCAGCGCCACGTTCACCGCCGCCAACGGCGTGCGCGCCGCGTAGTTCACCGTGCCGCACAACGGGTCGACCAACCACACCCGGCCCGACCCGGGCACCGCGCCACCGGTCTCCTCGCCGACGACCACGTCCGCCGGGCGGGCGTCGGCCAGCACGGCCGTGATCACCCGTTCGGCCGCCAGGTCCGCCGACGTGGCGAAGTCGTCGCCGGACTTGGCGAACCGCGCCAACTCGCCGCCGAACCGGGACCGCACCTCGGCCGCGCCGGCCACGGCCGCGCGGATGGCCACTTCGACGTCGGATTCCACTTCACCGACGCTACCGCGTCCTACCGGGTCGGGGTCGGCGGTGAGGCGTTCATCCGTGGCCGGTCCGCCAGTCGGACACCGTCACGCCGGATCAGCGTCGCGCGCCCAACCCCCGGCGGGGCGGTGTCGGCGGTGGTGGCGGGTCGTCGGTGACGGTCAGGGCGTCGTAGGCGGCGAGCCAGCCCGTGGCGCGGTAGTCGCCCCGGCGGGTGAACACCGCGACGCCCTTGTCCGGGTCGTCCGGGGTGTCCGCGTCGGGGTAGCGGAGGTCGGTCGCGGCCGTCGTCGGGGTGGCCGGCCCGTGGTGCTTGCCGTGCCAGGGCACCGCCGTCGCGCCGACCGTGCCGGTCACCGCCGCGTGGTCGGCGTGCGCGACCGGCGAGGCGGCGGTGGCGCGCTCCCGGAGCAGCGCCGTGTAGCCCGCCTGGTCCAGCTCGCACCCGGCGGGCGGCCGGCCGGGCTTCCAGTCCGGCGACCGCACCCCGCGCGCCACCGCCGAGCGCCACATCTCCGGCACCAGCTCGTGCGACCGGGCGCGGGTGGCCATCTGCTCGCACAGCCACAGCAGCCTGCCCGCGCCGCGCCGGGGCGTCAGCCGCCGCCAGCGGACCCGCTGGTCCAGGTCCGCCGCGACGATCGCGATCCACGGGTGCACGGTGCCCAGCACGCCCTGCGCCGCCAGCCACGCCAGGTAGCGCGGTGCCTGCTCGAACACCGGGTGCAGGGTGGACAGCGGGATGCCCGCCGCCACCCGCCGGCCCTGCCCGGTGAACAGGTGCGGCGAGCGGGCCGCCAGCAGCAGCGCCGCGCGGGCCAGGTCGCCGGGCGCGGTGGTGGCCTGCGAACCCAGGCCCTTGACCGACGCGGTGTGCGTGATCCGCGACGTGCGCCCGCCGGCCTTGATCGCGGTGGCCACCGCCGGGCGCACCTGGTCGGGCACCGCGATCGCGGCCAGGTCCCGGACCGCGACGGACAGCACGAGGGTCAGCGCGTCCTCGGCGGCGTCCGGGTCCGGTGGCGTCGGCAGCAGGCCCAGCGCGTACCGCAGCCGGTGGCCGGCGTGCGTGGACACCATCATCCGCGCGGTGAGCCGGCCCAGGTCGGTGATCGCCAGGCCGCCGTCCGGCCGGGCCGCGAGGTGCCCCTCGTCCACCAGGAACGCCACCGCGTCCTGCACGGGGTGCAGCGCGTCGTCGCCCTGCGCGTGGGCCAGCGTCTCCACCCACCACGCCTCGGCGTCGGCGGTGCCGGTGATCCGGCCCTGCAACACCTCGGCCAGCACGTGGTCGGGCAGGCTCTCGTGGATGCGGGAGTAGACCGAGTAGCCCGCCACCAGCCGCGCCTGCCACCCGGCGCGCTGGTGCTCGTCCACCACCAGGTAGGACCAGCCCTCGGTCTCGCCGGCCCCGATCCGCCCGGCGCGGCCGAACATCTGGAGCACCATCGAGGTGTCCACCGGCTCGCCGCCGACCGTGGTGTCGCGCACGATCACCGCGCGGGCGGGCAGGTTCACCCCCGCCGCGACGGTCGAGGTGGCGACCAGGACGTCCGCCTGGCGCTCCCGGAACGCCCGCTCGGCGGCGTGCTTGTGCTCGTAGTCGGCGTAGTGCAGGCGCACGCCGACGTCCGCGCAGACCCGGGTGAGCCCGTCCACGTCGTCGGCGGCCACGGTGTGCACGGGCGCGCCCCGTTCGGCGGCGATCGCCATCGCGGTCGAGCGCACGTTGCGCTTGGAGCCGCAGAACACCAGCACGCTGCCCTGCTCGGCGGTGTGCCGGGCGGTCAGGTCGACCACGACCTGCTCGCGCAGCCGGGCGTTGGCCGCGAACCCGGACCCGGCGGGCACGGTCGGCAACTGCCAGGTGACCCGCGTCGGCCGCCAGGCGGTCGCGACCAGGTCGGCCGCCAGCCACTCGGCGACCTCGGCGGCGTTGGACACCGTCGCCGACAGGCCCACGATCCGGACCGGCGAGTCCGCGCCGCGCACCCGGGCCAGCAGCGCCTCCAGCAGCGCGCCCCGGCCGGGCGTGCCGAGCAGGTGGATCTCGTCGACCACCAGGCAGCCGACCTCGCCGAGCGCGGCCTGGAGCGACGCGGCCCGGCAGATCGCCTCGAACTTCTCCGTGGTGGCCACCCACAGGTCGGCGGCCCGGACCCGTTCCACGTCCACCGCGTACTCGCCGGAGAGCCGTTCGACCCGCAGGCCCCGCGCGCGCCAGGTCTCCAGCTCGCGGTCGAGCTCGTCGGTCAGCGACCGCTGCGGGACCAGCCAGGCGGCCTTGCGGCCCTCGTCGAGGATGGCGCGCAGCACGGCCAGCATCCCGATCGCGGTCTTGCCCGCCCCCGTGGGCGCGGTGATCAGCAGGTGCGAGTCGTCGTCGAGGACGTGCGGCGCGGCCTGCGCCTGGGCGGGGTTGAACACCGGGAACGGCAGGAACGGCAGCCACCCGGTGGGCACGAACCGGTCCACCGGGACGGGGTCGGGTGCCGGACCCGGGGCGTCGTGCAGGTCCCAGAGCAGCCCGAACGCCAGCCGCGCGGCGAGCGCCCGGTCACCGGTCACCGGTTCGCACCGGTCCGGGACGATGCCGCCGACCTCGGACAGCCACGCGTCGGCCCGCAGGTGGTCGCCCTCGCCGGCCACCGTCTCCTGCTCCAGCCAGTGCCGGACCGACCGGTGCTCGACGCCCTCCTGGGTGAGCAGCGCGCGCAGGCCGTCGAACTCCGCGCGGTCGGGCATGATCACCCGTCCGCCGGTCACGCCGGGCGGTGGCTTGAGTGTCGGGTCCGTGGTCTTGCACCACCAGACCGGGCCCACCTCGTCGACCAGGTGCGCCGGCACCAGGGGAGGCTCGTCGCCCTGGGTCGTGGGCACGGCGTCGGCCCCGGCCAGGATCGACCGGATCCGGGCCGCCATGACCGTGGTCGACATCCGGCGGACGGGCCGGGCCACCGGTTCCGGCTCGACCTCGCCGTCCGGTTCCCCGACCGGTTCCTCGGCGGGTGCTGTGGCGGGTTCCGCTGCGGGTTCCTCGGCGGGTGCGGCGGGGGACGCGACCGGCGGCGGGGCCTCGGCCGGCGGTCGGACCGGCCGTGCCCGGGGCGGCTCGACCGGGCGTTCCCGGACCGGTGCGGCGGCTTCCCGGGCCAGTGCCGCGAGCTGCGCGTCCTCGGCCGCCCGCCGGGCCACCGCCTCCGGCCGCAGCTCGCCCAGCACGGAGCGCTGCGCCAACTGCAACTCGCGCAGGGTGAACGACGCCGGGCAGGTCGCGCACACCACGGCGGCCTGCAACTGCTGCTTGCCCCGGTGCGGGTGCGTCCGGTAGAGCCCGTACAACCGGCCGGCGCACCGGGGGCACGGCTTCTCGACCGGGAGGGGCGACCACTGCCAGCCGGGTTCGGCGTAGCGGGCGATGGCGGGCGCGGGCCGGACACCCCACCGCGCTTCGACCACACCCGCGACCGACGTGTCGACCTGCGGTGACCCGCGAACCACTGCACGCCTCCACTACGCCCCGATGAGCACGCGATGCTAACCCGGTTCGCCCGGTCGGCGCAGACGCACCCGGGAGCGGGGTTCAGGAGCGGCGGTAGCGCACGGCGGTGCCGCTCCTGCTCCGGGTGACCATCCCCGCCCGGTGCAGGCGACCCAGGTGGTAGGACACCGTCGACGGCGCGAGGTGGTGGCGGCCGGCCAGCTCCGTCGTCGTGCGCGGTGTCTCCAGGTCGAGCAGCAGGGTGTTGCGGGTGTGGCCGAGCACCTCCGCCAGGTCGTGGCCGGACATCAGCGCCGGGTAGACCAGGTGCACCGGGCGGACGCCCAGCGGGTCGACGCCCACGCCGACGTGGCCCGCCAGGGTCGAGGGCATGAGCAGCAGGCCCGCGTCCTCCCGGACCGCGCGGTCGAACGGGCGGCACACCCGCAGGACGCCGTCCTCCCACCGGGTCCCGGCGTGCAGGCCGCCGAGCACCGCGCCCAGGCCCTCGCGGGCCGCGATCCGCGCCCGCCGGTCCACGTCCGCCTCCAGCCGCCGGTGCACCGCCGACCAGCGGGGCGAGAGGAAGTCCGCCCAGAACCGGGCCAGCTCGTCGGCCACCCGGTGGGCGAACCGGTCCTCGCCGCTCTCCAGCAGGTCCAGCACCGGGCGGGGGCGGGGATCGGTCCCCCGCCGCCCGCGCACCCACCCGGCGACCTCGGCGGCCACCTGCTCCGGCGCGGCCGTCGCCACGGCGTGCAACTCCTCCTCGACATTCGCGTCGTACCCTGAGGGCAGGGGGTTGAGGAAGTCCGGCACGTACCCCCGGTGCTCCAGGAAACCGGCCAGCAACCGCAGGTCGTGGCGCACCACCGTGTCCCGCGCGGCGCGCGCCCACCGCGCGTCCCGGTGCTCCTGCCACTGGTTGAGCACCGTGCCGATCTCCATCAGCGGGGACAGCCCGAACCTCGCGGACGCCAGGGCGGTCGCGGACAGTTCGATCGTGATCATCCAGCCTCCAGACGTTCGATTCTGCTCGAAAATCTGGAGACGTGATCCACCGAACGGCGACGATGGTGCGGTGCGCAAGCGAATCTGCTCCCTGACGGTCGCGCTCACCATCGCGACACCCCTGTCCGCAACGGCCGCCGACTCGCCTTGGCAGAACCAACCCGTGGAGGCGCGCGGTGCCCTGACCGCCGTGACCTCCGGACCCGAGGGCACCTGGGCGTTCGGCGAAGGACCGGACGGCCGGTCCTTCGCCCTGCGCGGTGCCGAGGACTGGCGGCCCGTCCCGATCCCGGACGTCGGCCGCGTCCACCACGCCCAGAGCGGCTGGGCCGTCGGCACGCGCGGCGCGCTGCGCTGGGCCGACGGCTGGCGTCGGGTCTCCGTGGCCCAGCGCGCCGGCGTGACCACCACCCTGCACGCCGTGGAGGGCGACCCGCTGGACCCCGGCCGGGCGTGGGCCGTCGGCGCGGACACCGTGCCCGGCACCCAGTGGCGGCGCGGGGTCGTGCAGCGCTGGGACGGCTCCGCGTGGCGCGCCGTGCCGGTGCCGGAACACCTGCTGGACGCGTCCAGCGACCTGACCGGCGTCGAGCCGCGCGGCGGCGACGAGGTCTTCGCCTACGGCGTCGACCACGACCGGTCCGGCGACCACGTGGTGGTCCTGCGGTACTCCGGCGGCACCTGGGCGAAGGTGCCCGTGTCCCGTCGCGCCGGCCACGACGAGCACGTGGTGGCCCACAGCTCGGAGGCCGCCCGGCTGGTCGGCTGGACCGCCCCGGTGGGCGCGCCCGCCTCGGCGCGCCGGCCGCTGGTGCTCCGGCTGGACGCGGAGACCCACGAGGTGGTCCGGGAGCGCGTGCCCGCGACCGCCGCCGAGCTCACCGGTGCCACCTCCGAGTACGGCACGCCGCTGGCCGTCGGGCACACCCGCGACGGGCGGCCGTTCGCGATCAGGCTTTCCGGCGACCCGGCGAACGGCCGGTGGATCGCCGACCCGGTGCCCGCCGTCCGGGGCCGGCTGCTGGCCGTCGCCGGGATCGTGGTGCCGAACATCTGGGCGGTCGGGGTGACGTCGGACAATCGCCCGTTGGTGTTGCGCGACTCGCCGTGACCACCTGGGACGACTGACGGCGTGGGCCACGGCGCGCAGTGGAAGGGTGCCGCCGGGGTATCGCGGCTTTCTCCGGCGCGCCCGACACTGGTGGTCGGGCGCGCCGGAGAAAGGACGCACGATGGTCTCGTGGGGAACAACGCTGGTCTGCGCCGTGGTCCTGGCGGCGCTGGGAAATCCGGTGGCCGGCGCGGCGGAACCGCACCCGGCCACGATCCCGCTGCCCGACGGGTTCCGGCCCGAGGGGATCGCGGTCAGCGGGCAGCACGCCTACTTCGGCTCGATGGGCACGGGCGCGATCTACCGGGCCGACCTGGCCACCGGGCGCGGCGGGCAGTTCGCCCGGGGCGCGGCGGGCACGGCGGCGCTCGGGCTCAAGGTCGACGCGCGGGGCCGGCTGTTCGTGGCGGGCGGCGGTGGCGGGACCGCCCGCGTCCTCGACACCCGCACCGGCACGACGCTGGCCACCTTCCGCCTGGCCACCCGGGCGACCTTCGTCAACGACGTCGTGCTCACGCCGGAAGCCGCGTGGCTGACCGACTCCACGACCGCCGTGCTCCACAAGATCCCGTTCGGCCGCGACGGGTCGCTGCCCGCGCGGGCCGAGTCGGTCCGGCTGACCGGTGACCTGGTCTACCGGCCGGGCACCAACGCCAACGGCGTCGAGACGACCCCGGACGGCCGGGCGCTGATCATCGCCCAGCACAACACCGGCACGCTGTTCCGGGTCGACCCGGCGACCGGGGCTACCCGCGCGCTGCCCGTGGCCGGCGGCGCGCTGTCCAACACCGACGGGCTGCTGCGGTCGGGCACCACGCTGTACGTGGTGGAGAACCGCGACAACCGGATCGCCGTGGTCGAGCTGGATGCCACCGGGTCGAGCGGCACGCTGGTCCGGCGGGTCACCGACCCCCGGTTCGACGTGCCCACCACTGCGGCGGCCTTCCAGGACCGCCTGTACCTGCCGAACGGGCGGTTCACCACGCCACCGGAGCCCGGCACGACCTACGGGGCGGTGTCGATCCCGAAGCCGTGACCCGGCGGCACCGGCGGCAGGGCCGGGCTCTGCCGAGCGCCGACCCGGTGCGCGACCCGGGCCACCAGGACGACCACGCCCGCCACGGCGGTCACCACCAGCAACACCGTGAAGGTGGGGTAGAGGTACGCGACCTGCCGCCACGACACGTCACGTCCCCGGTACAGGAACCCCACCACCCGGTGGATCGTCACCGCGAGCAGGACCGGTAGCGACAACGGGAGCAGCCGCAGCCACGAGCGGCGCGCGTGCCGCCGGGCGCGCGCCACCCCGCGCACCGCCGACGCGACCACGCCCGCCGTGAGGGTCACCAGCACGATGTCCGCCGGCAGGAACGGGTCCGACACCGGCGCGAACGGCCGACCCTCCAGCAACGCGATCAGGCGCTCGCCGAGTGCCTGCGCGTCGCCGTACTGCGTGCCGGTGTTGGCCATGACCGCGATCCCGTGGCCGGAGGCGGGCAGGAGGGCCTGGTAAGCGGTGGACGTGACCAGGTCGCCGCCGTGGTCGACCAGCGGCGCGCCCGACCCGGTGGTGCCGACGAACCAGCCCAGGCCGTACGGGCCCGCCGACCGGGTGTGCGTCGCGGCGATGCTCTCCGGCGTGGCGATCCGGGTACCGGTGTTCTGCGCGATCAACCACGCGGCCAGGTCGTGCGCGGAGGCGAGCACGCCGCCCGAGCCGTTGCCGAAGGCCGGCGGCTCGGGCAGCGGCACGGCCCGGCCGAGCACCCGGACGTGCCCGCGCGCGCCGGCCGGCAGGTCCCGTTCGGTGTTCGCGGTGGAGCTGTCGGACATGCCCAGCGGCTCGAACACGTGCCGGCGCAGGTAGTCGGCGAACGCCTCGCCGCTCACCACCTCCACCAGCCGGGCCGCGACCTGGAAGTTCGGGTTGTGGTAGCGCCACTCGACGCCGGGGTCGCCGGCCAGCGCCGCGTCCCGCATCGAGACGACCGCCTCGCGCAGGGTCTCCACCCGGGGCCCGCTGAAGGAGCGGAACGTGGTGTCGGACATGCCCGAGGTCTGGTTCAGCAGGTGCCGCACGGTGATCCTGCCGACCCGGGGGTCGGCCATCGTGAACTCCGGCAGGTGGTCGCGCACCGGGTCGTCCAGGCGCACCCGACCGGCCTCCACGAGCTGCATCACCGCCAGCGCCGTGAACGACTTGCTCACCGACGCCACGGCCATGACCGTGCGCCCGGAAACGGCCGTGCCGTCGGGGATCCGGCCGTACCCGGCCACCCGCACGACGGTCGTGCCGTGCGTGACGGCGACGGCCGCGCCGGGTAGTCCCGTCCCGGCGCGGTACTCCTCGACCACGCGGTCCACCGCGACGGCGTCCGGGATGGCGTCCGGGGTGACGGGGGAGAGGGGCAGGACCAGGAGCGCGGACATGATCGACGTGAGCACGGGGGAGTGTCGGTCGGCGCGTCGGGGGGCCGCATCGGACCGTGGTCCGAGGTGCGCGTGCGGGGCCGTGGCTACCGTGTCGGGCATGAAGGCAGGGCAGTCGACCGCGCTGGACGTGGTCGCGGCGGCGGCGGTCGTGTGCCTCGTGGTGGGTCGCGCGTCGCACCCCGGTCCGCTCGTGTGGGTGCTCGCGGTCGGGTTGGGCGCGCCGTTGGCGCTGCGCCGGTGGCGTCCGGACGTGGTCGTGGCCGTGGTCGTGGTGGTCGGGGCCGCCACGATCGTCGTCGGGTGCGGGAACGAGTCGGTGGCGCTGGCCATCGCCTGGGCGCTGTACCCGGTGGCATCGGCCCGACCCGCGCTCCCGGCCACGGTCGCGGCGATCGCGGTGGTGTGGGCGGCGGGCGTCGCGGTGTGGGCCGTGCCGGGGTTGCCGCCGATCCCGCCGCGCGGTGGTGAGGAGTCCTTCGCCACGACGCCGCTGACCGCGCTGCTCTTCAGCGGCGCGGTCATCGCCGGGTCGTGGGCGGTGGCCTCGGCGCTGCGGAGCCGCCGGCAGCGGGCCGCCGAGCTGGCCGAGCTGCGCACCGGCCGGGCGGTGGCCGAAGAACGGCTGCGCATCGCCCGCGACATCCACGACGTGGTGGGCCACAACCTCAGCCTGATCACGCTGAAAGCGGCCGTCGCCACGCACCTCGCCGACACCCGCCCCGACGAGCGGGACGCGGCGCTGCGCACCATCGAACGGGTCGGCCGGGCGGCGCTGGAGGACGTCCGGGTGGTCCTCGGACCGCTGCGCGACCCGGTGTCGCCGTCGCTGGACCGGCTGGTCGACGACGCCCGCACGGCCGGTGTGGAGGTGGTCGCGGAGTTGGTGGACCTCGCCGACGTGCCGGCCGCCGTGCGGATCTCGGCCTACCGGATCGCGCAGGAGGCGTTGACCAACGTGCGCCGGCACAGCCGTCCGCCCACCTGCCGGCTGACCACCTCCCTCGACCGGGACCGGCTGGTGGTGTCGGTGGTGGACAGCGGCACCGGACCGGTCGGCGCACCCGGTCACGGGCTGCTCGGGATGGGCGAACGCGTCGCACTGCACGGCGGCGCGGTGGAGGCGGGTCCCGGGCCCGCCGGCGGGTTCGCGGTCCGCGCGGTCCTCCCGCTCGGGACCCGCCGTGGCGGCTGACCGGATTCGCGTGCTGCTCGCCGACGACGAGCCGCTGTTCCGCGGCACCGTGCGGGTGCTGCTCGACGCGCACCCGGACCTGGCCGTCGTGGGCGAGGCCGGCACCGGGCGCGAGACCTGCGCCCTGGTCGCCCGGACGCCCGTGGACGTGGTGCTGATGGACGTCCGGATGCCCGGCCTGGACGGCGTCGGGGCGACCCGGCGGATCACCGCGACGCCCGGCGCGCCCCGGGTCCTCGTGCTGACCACGTTCGACGAGGACGAGGCCGTGCACGGGGCGTTGCGGGCCGGCGCGAGCGGGTTCCTGCTCAAGAACACCCCGCCGACGCGCCTGCTCGACGCGGTCCGCGCGGTCGCGGCGGGGGAGGCACCGCTCGCGCCCAGCGTGACCCGGCGGCTGATCTCGGACTTCCTGGCCCGCGCGCCGCGCCCGGACCGGCTCGCCGGCGTGACGCCCCGGGAGCGGGAGGTGCTCGCGCTGATCACCGGCGGCCTGTCCAACCGGGAGATCGGGCAGCGGTTGCACCTGAGCCGGCACACGGTGAAGACCCACATCGGCCACCTGATGGCGAAACTCGCCGCCCGCGACCGGGCGCACCTGGTGATCGCGGGCTACGAGGCCGGCCTGGCGGACTGACGTGCCCGGTGCCGCCAAGATCTGCCGAAAGACAGACGACACCGCCGCCCGCCGCTCGCCACCCTGGTCCCATGCGAAGGAAGATCGGGAAAGCCGTGGCCGTGCTCGGCGCGGCGGTGCTGCTCGGCGCGCCGGCGGCCTCCACGGCGTCGGCCGCCACCGGACCGGAGCCCGCCGGGGCCGGGCGGCAGGTCGAGTGGCGGGACTGCGGTGACGGGCTCCAGTGCGGTTCGGTGAGCGTGCCGGTGGACTGGGCGGACCGGTCCTCGGTCCGGATCGACCTCGGCCTGGCGCGGCTGCCCGCCCGCGACCAGTCCCGGAAGAAGGGCGTCCTGCTGCACAACCCCGGCGGCCCGGGACCGGTGATCGAGTATTTGCCGCTGATGGGGGACGCCTTCGGCGAGCTGACCGAGTGGTTCGACGTGGTGGTCTTCGACCCGCGCGGGTTCGGCGCGAGCGGCGGCGTGACCTGTCCCGAGCCGGGACCGTTCCTGCTGGACTGGGCCGCGCCCGACCGGGCGGCCTACGAGGGGCTCGCCGCCGCCAACCGGGCGTTCGCCGAGCGGTGCGCGGCGGCGCTGGGCCCGTTGCGGGGCAAGCTGAACTCGTGGCAGGTCGCGCACGACATGGAGGCCATCCGGCTCGCCCTCGGCCAGCGGCGGTTGAACTACTACGGCAACTCCTACGGCACCGTGTTCGGCCAGGTCTACGCCGACCTGTTCGGCCGCAACGTGGGCCGGATGTATCTGGACAGCCTGTTGGACCACACCTCCCGCGACCCCTACCCGTGGACGGTGGCGAAGGCCGCGGTGTCCGAGGACAACCTGCACCGCTTCGCGCGGTGGTGCGACCGGGAGCCGGGCTGCGCCCTGCACGGCCGCGACCCGCTGGCCGCGTGGGACCGGGTGGTCGCCGCCGCCGAACGCGCGCCCATCCCCGCGCCGGGCGCGTCGGTCCCGGCGACGGTGGGCCTGATCATGGGCCAGGCCAGGGTGTCCGACGAGGAGGACTGGCCGGACTTCGCCCTGGCCGTCGCCGAGGCCGACGCCGGCGATGCGTCGCGGTTCGTGCCGGACCTGCCGCCGCCGCCCGGCGCGATCGGGCCGGACCTGGCCAGGGTCATGATGTGCGCCGACTTCCCCTACGACACCGGCTACCCGGCGGTGCGGCGGATGGCGGACCGGCTGCGCGCCACCGTCGCGCCCCGGCTCGGCCGGGTCGACGCGTGGTACCCGGCGGCGACGCACTGCGCCGGCCTGCCGCGGATCGGGACCTACCCGCCGCGCCCGCTCGGCGCGCGCGGCCTGCCGCCGGTCCTGATCACCAGCGGCAGCGCCGACCACGTCACCCCGCCCGGCCACGGCCGCGCCGTGGCGCGGCAGTTGCCCGGGGCCCGGTACCTGCCGACCGCCGGTGGGCACGCGCTCTACTGGTCCGGCAACCCGTGCGTGCGCGGGCACGTCCACCGCTACCTGCTCGACGGGACGATGCCGCCGGCCGGCGCGTCCTGCCCGGCCGCGTGATGTGCTGTCGACATGATCTTCCCGGCGCGCCCGACCCGGCTGCTGCCCGCGATCACGGCCGCCGTCGCGGTGACCGGGGTCGCGTGGCTGGAGGGCGCGCGGGCGTCACCGGCGGTGCTGGCGGCGCTCGGCGTCGCGGTGGCCGCGCCGCTGGCCTGGCACCGCGCGCCGGTCGCGGGCGCGGCGGTGTCGGCGGTCGTGGCGCTGGTGGGCGGGACGGCGGTGCCGGGCTGGTCGGGAGGTCTGGTCGCCGCCGCCGCGTGCTACCTGGCCGCCTACCGCCGCCCGCAGCGGGCCGGGACGGTGCTCGCGCTGTCGGTGCTCTGCTTCCAACTGCCGCTGACGGTGGGGGTCGAGGGCCGGGAGGACGTCCCGGCGCGCCTGATCGGGGTCGGCGGGACCCCGCTGACCCAGGCGCTGCTGATGGGGATCGCGCCCGTCGCCGTCGGGTACGCCATGCGGCTGCGCCGTGACCGCGCCCGCCAGGCGGTGCTGCTGCGCGACGCCGAGGCCGTGCGGATCATGGCCGAGGAGCGCACCGTGATCGCCCGGGAGGTGCACGACGCCGTGGGCCACCACCTCACCGCGATCCGGATGCAGGCCAACGCGGCCCGGCACGTGCTGGGCGGCGCGTCGCCGGTGGTGCGACGGGTGCTGGACACGATCGACGACTCGGCGTCGTCGGCGCTGGAGGAGGTGCGCACGGTGCTGGCGATGCTGCGCGAGGCGGCGGACGGCGCTCGCCTGACCGAGGTGGAGGCCCTGGCCGGGCGGCTGTCCGCGCCGTCCTGCCCGGTCACCGTGGAGCGCCACGGCGGCGGGCCGCTGCCCGGCCTGGTCGACCACGGCGCGTACCGGCTGGTGCAGGAGGCGCTGACCAACGCCGTGCGGCACGCCGGCGCGAGCCGGGTGCACGTGACCATCCGGCAGGACGACCGGGCGGTGGCCCTCACCGTGGAGGACGACGGCCCCGGCCGCCCGGACGACGGCCCGCCGGTCGACGGTCACGGTCTGCGCGGGATGCGCGAGCGCGCCCGCCTGCTCGGCGGTTCCCTGGACATCGCGGCCCGCGAGCCGCGCGGGTGGCTGGTCCGCGCCACCCTGCCGGTGGACCCCGGCCCGGCCGCCGGCGACCACCCGGGGGGAGGGGCGGCGTGATCCGGGTGCTCATCGCCGACGACCAGGCCGCGGTGCGCTCGGCGCTGCGGCTGGTGCTGGACGCGGAACCGGACATCGAGGTGCCGGCCGAGGCCGCCGACGGCGCGGAGGCGGTCCGGTTGGCGCGGGAGCGGCGGCCGGACGTGGCGGTGGTCGACCTGCGGATGCCCCGGCTGGACGGGGTCGGGGCGATCCGGGCGCTGGTCGAGCTGCCCCAACCGCCGACCGTCGTCGCCCTGACCACGTTCGACCTGGACGAGTACCTGTTCGGCGCGCTCCAGGCGGGCGCGGCGGGGTTCCTGCTCAAGGACAGCGACCCGGTGCTGCTGCTGGAGGCGGTCCGGGCGGCCGGGTGCGGCCGGGGCCTGCTCGACCCCCGGGTGACCCGCCGGGTGATCAACCGGTTCGCCACGCTGAGCCCGCGCCCCGCCACCGCCGAACTGGCCCGGCTCACCCACCGCGAGCACGAGGTGCTCCGGGAGGTCGCCGAGGGGCGGAGCAACGCCGAGATCGCCCGCGAGCTGTGGATCGAGGAGGGCACGGTCAAGACCCACGTGGCGCGGGTGCTCGCCAAGCTCGGCCTGCGCACCCGCGTGCACGCCGTGATCTACGCCTACGAGCACGGCCTCGCCGGGCGCGGACCGGACCTCGACTACCATCGCCGCCGATGACGACCACCACCCCCTCCCGCCGCCTCCCGCTCGTCGCGGCCTTCGCGACGACCGTCCTGGCCGTCGACCAGGCCACCAAGTTCTGGGCCGAGTCCGCGCTGGTGGGCCGCGCGCCCGTGCCGGTGCTCGGCGACCTCCTGCGCCTGCGGCTGCTCTACAACCCCGGCGCGGCGTTCTCCCTGGGCAGCGGTTCGACGTGGGTGTTCACCATCGTCGCGGCGGTGGCCGTGGTGGTGCTGGTGCGCTACGCGCTCCGGCCGCAGCCGACCGGTCGGGCGCTGGCCCTGGCGCTGCTGCTCGGCGGCGCGACCACGCACCTGCTGGACCGGCTCTTCCGCGAGCCGGGTTTCGCGCGCGGGCACGTCGTCGACTTCATCGACTACAACGGCTGGTTCGTGGGCAACGTCGCGGACATCGCGCTGACCGTCGGCGCGGTGCTGCTCATTCTGTTCGGCATCGCCGACCCGGAGGACGAGGCCGCCCCCGGACCGGCGGCGGACGCCGACGAGGGGCCCGCCCGCCCGGCGACACCCGCCCCGGTCGAACCGGACCGCGGCGAGCCCGCCCCCTCGCCGGGAGCGGACCACCGGCCTGGTCCCGTCCCGGAGCGGGTCGACCCTCAGGCCGGGAAGCCGGAGCGGGCCGAGTAGCCGTAGTCGGCGAGCAGCGCGTGCCCGTTGAGCGTGCGCGAGGTGGCCAGGAACAGCACCTGCCGCGCCACGTCGTCCGGTGACTGCACCGGGAACGCGGCGTGGTCCACCGCGTCGTCGCCGAGGTCCGCGCGGGCCATCGGGGTGTCCACGACGGACGGGCACACGCAGTTGACCCGCACCCGGTCCAGCTCGACGGCCAGCGCCCGGGTCAGCGCGACCACCGCGCCCTTCGACGCGCAGTAGGGGGCCATGCCGGGCGCGGCCACGAACGCCGAGTCGCTGGCCAGCAGCACGATCGCGCCGCCGGTCGCCAGGTGCGGGTAGGTGTGCTTGGCCAGCAGGAGCTGCCCGGTCACGTTCACCGCCAGCACCGTCGCCAGGTCCGCCGCCGAGGTCTCCACCAGCGGCGTGCCCACCGGCCCGGACACGCCCGCGCAGCCGACCACGACGTCCAGCCCGCCCAGGTGCGCCACCGCCTGCCCGACCGCCGCCGCCAGGCCCGGTTCGTCGGTCACGTCCGCCCGCACCGTGCGCACGTCGTCCGGCCCGTCCACCAGGTCCAGCGCCACGACCTGCGCGCCCTCCGCCGCGAACGCCCGCGCACAGGCCCGGCCGATCCCCGACGCGCCGCCCGTGACCAGCACGTTCTTCCCCGCAAGCCCGAGTTCCACGCCCGCCATCCTGGCCGGGCGCGCGACGCGCGGGGTTGTCGGTCGACGCACCGTCCTTGTCCGCCGCCGCACGACCGCGCGCCGCCCGGTTCCACGGGCCCGCCCGCCGGGGCGAGACTGCGGTCACGTCGAGAAAGGACCGCCCGTGACCGAAACCGCATCGACCCTGTCGGACACCTCGACCTGGCTGCCCCTGGACGGCCTGGCCCCCGGTTTCGACGAGAACAAGGCCGCCACGGTCGGTGACCTGCACGGTCGCGAGATCGCCCTGGACGGCCCGGACGGGCCGCTGCTCACCGCGCGGTTCGCCGGGACCCGGATCGAGTGGGACCGAGGGGTGGACGACTGCGAGACGTTCCTGGTCGACGAGGGCCTGTACTACACCCAGTTCCACCCGGCGGACCGGCCGCGCGAAGCGGTGTCGCTGTTCCTGGACCTGCGCGACGGCCGGGCCCTGGTCGTCACCACCACGATCAACGAGACCGGCACCCCGCGCGTCACCCAGCGGTTCCAGCCCGCGACCATCCGGGACGCCGAGGTGACCGGCACCGAGCCCGCCCCCACCCGCTCCCTGATCGGCCGCCGGGCGATGTGGATCTACAGCGCCGAGCACGCCTACGAGCACGTCTACCTCAGCCCGCACTGGTACACGTGGCAGTGCCTGGCCGGTCCGGAGAAGGGCCTGGCGGACACCGACGAGAACTCGGCCTACCAGCTACGCCCCGGCATCTTCGTGTTCACCTGGCGGGAGAAGGTCATCCCGTGCGCGTCGGTCACCGTCGCCGACCACCGCGACGTGCACCGGCTGCGGTCGCACGGCGTGCTGTTCGGCCTGGACGAGACCGGTGCGGGGTCGACCCACTTCACGTTCGGCGCGCACGGCCGGCTGCTGAGCAACACCGTGCACCCGGAGGAGTACGACCCGGCCCTCTGAGCAGGCGGATCACGCGGCCCCGCCGCTCGGACCGGTCCGAGCGGCGGGGCCGCGCGCCGACGTGCTCGCGCGCCGACCGGTCCCGGTGTCACCGCCGCACCCCGACCCACCCGGAACGGCCGGGACCAGGCGTTTTCCGGTGCTATGGCGATCTGTGATCTCCCCGGCCGTGACGGGCGCGGACTACGTTCGGGTGAACCGCCGGGGCGGGCCGTCGACAGCCCTCCTCCGCCGCGCTCCCTGCCGCGCGGCCTTCGGCGGTCCCCTGCACCGCGAGGAGATCCAGCATGTCCAGACTGCGCCTGTCACCGGTGGTCGCGCTGGTGGTGATGACCACCGTCGGGGGTTTCACGGCGGCGGTGCCGCCCGCGTCCGGTGCGCCCCTCGCCGCCGAACAGCCGGTGCTCGCCGCGATGCGGCGTGATCTCGGCGTCGCCGACCCGGTCGCCCGGCTCGCCGCCGAGCGCGTCGCGGCCCAGGCGGACCGGGGGCTGCGCGCGGCCCTCGGTCCGCGCCTCGGCGGCAGTTGGTACGACGCCGACCGGGGCACGCTCGTCGTCGCGGTCACCGACGACCGCGCCGCCGCGCTGGTGCGGGCCCGGGGCGCGGAGCCCCGGGTCGTCACCCGCTCCGAAACCGCGCTCGACGCGGCCAAGGTGCTGCTCGACCGCTCGGCGACGAGCGCCCCGGCGTCGGTGCCGGGGTGGCGGACCGACCCGGCGGCGAACGCCGTCGTGGTCAAGCACGCGCCCGGTGCGGCGGACCGGGCGCGTGCGTGGGTCGCCGCCACCGGTGCCGACCCGGCGGCGGTGATCTACGCGGAGAGCCTGGAGCGCCCGCGCCCGCTGATCGACGTGGTCGGCGGCAACCGGTACTGGACCAGCCAGTACGGCTGCTCGGTCGGGTTCTCCGTGCAGGGCGGGTTCATCACCGCCGGGCACTGCGGCGAGGTCGGCGAGACCACGACCCAGCCGGGCGGCAGGTTCGAGGGCTCCAGCTTCCCGACCGACGACATGGCGTTCGTGCGCACCGGCGCGGGGGAGACCCCGGTCGGCGCGGTCAACGACTACAACAACGGCCGGGTCGCGGTGAAGGGCTCGCAGGAAGCGCCGGTCGGCGCGTCCATCTGCCGTTCCGGCGGCACGACCGGCTGGCACTGCGGCACCATCCGGTCCCGCAACGCGACCGTCGACTACGGCCCGGAGATCGGCCAGGTCTACGAGGCCATCGAGACGACGGCGTGCGCCGAGCCCGGCGACTCCGGCGGTTCGGCGATCTCCGACGGCCAGGCCCAGGGCGTGACCTCGGGCGGGTCCGGCGACTGCAAGGGCGGCGCGGCCACCACGTACTTCCAGCCGGTGGCGGAGATCCTGCGCGCGTACAGCGTCACCCTGCTGACCTCGGGCGGCGGACCGGGCACCCCGCCCGGCTGCGGCACGTCCGCGACCGGCAACGTCACCTCGGGCGGCAGCACCGTCCAGCCGGCGGCGGGTTCCTACGACGCGGGCGCGGGTGCGCACAAGGGCTGCCTGAAGGGCCCCGCCGGCACCGACTTCGACCTGTACCTCCAGAAGCAGAGCGGGACGACGTGGCGCACGGTCGCGTCCGGCGCGGGCCCCGCCTCGACCGAGACGGTCACCTACACCGGGACGGCCGGCAAGTACCGATGGCTGGTCCGCTCCTACAGCGGGTCCGGCCGGTTCACCCTGGAGACGACCAAGCCCTAGTTCCCCCACGCACCGGGTCAGGGGTCCGCAGCGCTGCGGACCCCTTTCCCGCGCGCGCCGCGCGGCGGTACGGTCGCGAGACCACCCGGGGGGCGGGCGAGCCGCCTGCGCGGGGAGTGCGGAGGTCCCGTGGAGCTGGAAGTACGCCACCTGCGCGCGTTGGCCGCGATCGACGACACCGGCAGCCTGACCAGGGCGGCCCGGCTGCTGGGCATGACCCAGCCCGCGCTGTCCGGCCTGCTCAAGCGCATCGAGCACAGCGTCGGCGGCGCGCTGTTCTTCCGCGCCGAGTACGGCTGCCTGCCCACGCCGCTGGGCGCGGAGGTACTCGGCGAGGCGCGCGTGGTGCTCAACAGCATGTCCGCGATCGCCGAGCGGGCGGGCGAGTGGTCCCGGCGCGGCGGCCCGTCCGACCCGCTGCGGGTCGGCGGCTACTGCGGGTACCTGCACGTCGCGGTGAGCCGGTGGCTGCGCGAGCAGCCGTGGTGCGCGGAGGTGAGCCTCCAGGAGGACCTGGACGAGCGGATCAGCGTGGAGAAGGTGGCGACCGGCGAACTGGACCTGGCCCTGGTCTACCGCCCGCCGCTGGCCGGCCTGACCACGCCGCCGGGGGTGGTCGGCGTCGTCGTGCACCCGGCCGAGCCGGTGTTCGTGATGATGGCGCACGACCACCCGATCGCCCGGTCGGGTCCGGTGCCGCTGGCCGACATCTTCGACCACGCCTGGGTGGACGAGCCGCCGGGCGCGACCCGCTGGTGGACCTACCTCAGCCAGGTGTGCCACGAGCACGGCCTGACGCTGCGCCAGCCGCACAACCCGCAGTGCCTCGCGACGTTGCTCGAACTCGTCGGGGCGAAGCTCGCGGTCGGCCCGGCCCTGGCGACCAGCCGCGACCGCCCCGACGGCATCGTGGTCCGGGCGATCGAGGGCACGCCGATGTGGCAGGAGCTGCGGCTGTTCCACCGGCCGGACACCGTGGTGGCCCAGCACATCGAGGAGATCCACCACCAGGTCATGGTCGCGTACGCGGCCCGCCGGGGGTGCAGCCCGGCGTTCGACGCCTGGTGGTGCGAACGGGGCCGCGAACTGCTGCCGGCGGTCTGACCGTCAGCTCCGCACCAGCCGCAGGATCTCGTCCACGAGCAGTCGCGGCTGGTCGAACAGCACCAGGTGCCCCGAGCGCCCGGCCTCGACCAGCCGGCCGTTGGCCAGCGCGGCGGCGGTGCGGCGGTGCCCGTCGACCAGGTCCCGGCGCACCGCCCGGTCCAGCCGGGTCGACCGGGTGCCGGTGACCACGGTGACCGGCAGCCCGCCCAGGTCCGGCGGGTTCTCGCGCAGCGCGCGGAGCTCGTCCAGGAACGGTTCCAGCTCGGCGACCACCGCGCGGGCGGCGGCGGGGCCGAAGTCCTCCGCGAGGTGGTCGGCGAGCACGTCGGCGGGCTGGACCCGACCGGCCCGGCCGCCCAGGAGCTTGTACAGGCCCAGGCGCGCCAACGACGGGGTGAGCCGGGCGGTCAGCGCGAACCGCTTGGCCGCGGCGGGGGTGAAGTACAGGTCGGCCTTCTCCTCGGCCTGGTCGACCAGCACCAGGCCGTGCACGCGCCCCGGGTCGCGGGCTGCGGCGACCCGCGCGATCGGCCCGCCCCAGCTATGTCCGACCAGGACGAACGGCCCCGGACCGAGCGCGTCCAGCAGCGCGCCGAGGTCGTCGGCGAGGTGCTCCAGGGTGCGGGGGCGCGGGTCGGGGTCGCTGCGGCCGAACCCGGCCCGGTCGTAGACCACGGCCCGGACGTGCTCGGCGACGGCGGGGTGCACGAGTCCCCACGTGGACCGCGAGAGGCCCAGGCCGGACTCGAACACCACCACCGGGCCGCCGGTGCCGCGCGACATGTGGTGCAGGCGGCGTCCGCCCAGCTCCAGGTACGCACTCGTGCCGAACGAATGCGTGGTTCCCACGTGCGCCTCCTGCGGTTGCGTTCCGAGGCAGGACCCTAACTCGGACGTCACCGAGGACGACGGTGCACCCAACCGCGCCAGGACCGGTCGTCATGCCGCCGGGATTGATCGTCGGGACCGTGCCGGCCGACCTGATCGCGGTGCCGGGCGGGGCACCCGGCCCGGACGCGGTGACCGGTCAGCCGGGAGAAGCCGCGCCGTGCGAGAACGACGCGGACTCCGCGCCGCGCTGCGGCGCGTGCTGCGCGCGCAGCCTGGGCAGCGCGTCGGTCAACGCCTCCAGCAGCAGGTCGGCGAGGTCGTGGCTGAACCCGTTGCGCACGACGATCCGCAGCACCTCCAGGTCCTGCCGGTCGGCGGGGAAGCGGTAGGCCGGGACCAGCCAGCCCCGTTCCCGCAGGGCCGCCGAGACGTCGTAGACCGAGTAGCCGCTCTCGCCGTCGGCCAGCGTGAACGCGAACACCGGCAACTGGGTGCCGTCGGTGAGCAGCCGGAACGCGCCGAGCCGGGCGATCCGCGCCGCCAGGTCGGCGGCGACCTCGCGCGAGTACCGCTGCACCCGCCGCAGACCTTCCCGGCCCAGCCGCAGGAACGTGTAGTACTGGGCGACGACCTGCGCGCCCGGCCGGGAGAAGTTCAACGCGAACGTCGGCATCTCGCCGCCCAGGTAGTCGACCTTGAACACCAGGTCGTCGGGCAGCGCGTGCGCGTCGCGCCACACCACCCAGCCGACGCCGGGGTAGACCAGGCCGTACTTGTGGCCCGAGGTGTTGATCGACGCCACCCGCGACAGGGTGAAGTCCCACACCAGGTCCGGGTCGCAGAACGGGGCGACCATCGCGCCGGACGCGCCGTCCACGTGCACCGGCACGTCCAACCCGGTGGTCGCTTGCAGGGCGTCGAGCGCGGCGCAGATCTCGGCGACGGGCTCGTAGCTGCCGTCGAAGGTGGACCCGAGCACCGCCACGACGCCGATGGTGTCCTCGTCGCAGCGCGCGGCGGCCTCCTCGGCGGTGAGGTGGAACCGGTCGCCCGACATCGGGACCAGCCGGGCCTCGACGTCCCAGTAGTTCGCGAACTTCTCCCAGCACACCTGGACGTTCGCGCCCATCACGATGTTCGGCCGGTCGGTGGGCCGCCCCTCGGCGCGGCGGCGGTGCTGCCAGCGGCGCTTGAGCGCCAGGCCCGCCAGCATGCACGCCTCGCTGGAACCGGTGGTGGAGCAGCCGGTGGCGTGGTCCGGGTCGACGGCGTGCCACAGGTCGGCGAGCATCCGCACGCACCGCTGCTCCAGGTCGGCGGTGCGCGGGTACTCGTCCTTGTCGATCATGTTCTTGTCGAAGCACTCCACCATCAGCGCCCGCGCCCGGGGCTCCATCCAGGTGGTGACGAAGGTGGCCAGGTTCAGGCGCGCGTTGCCGTCGAGCATCAGCTCGTCGTGCACCACCTGGTAGGCGGTGTCGGCGTCGAGCTCGGCGTCCGGGAGCCGGTTGCGCGGGATGCGGGTGGGCTCGTCGGTGAACACGGGGTTGACCGAGACGTGGTCGCGGCCGGAGTCCGGCGGGTGGTCGAGCGGCACGGGTTCTCGCCTTTCACCGTTGGGACGCGGCGGCGCGCGCGCCCAGCGCGCGCAAGGACATCGGGTGCGTCGGCGGGTGGTCGACCACCGTGCGGCGGGTCGTGCGCAGGTCTCCGTCGACGTGCAGCAGCTCGCCGGGGCGCAGCGGCAGCCACTCCGGGTTCTCGTCCATCCGCTCGGTGGCGACCACGACGGCCGGGTGGTCGGCCAGCGCCCCGGAGCGGGCGCGGATCCGACCGGCCGCGCTCGCGTGCTCCAGGTGCCGCCCGGTGGGGTCGCGGTGCAGCACGAACAGGTCGTGCGTGTCCGGGTAGCGCAGCGCCCACAGCTCGGTCGGCGTGGTCAGCACCAGGTTGATCGCGAACACCGGCAGGGTGTCGGCCACCCACCGCGCGGCGGCGGTGACGCCCTCGCCGACGTCGCCGAGCGCCTCGGCGTGCCGGGTGATCAGCGCGAAGAACCGCTCCGAGTCGGTGTCGCCGGCCACCAGGTCGCGGTGGTCGCCGAGTTCCGCCTCCAGCCGGGGCAGGTCGCCGATCACGCCGTTGTGCGCGAACAGCCGGCCGTGCTGTTCGAACGGGTGGGTGTTGCGCGGCTCCAGACCGCCGGTGGAGGCGTAGCGGACGTGCGCGAGGAACGTCGTGGACTCGACCTCGCGGGCGTCGCGCGCGAAGCGCTCGTCCTCGTAGGCGGCGATCGGCTGCTTGTCGACCTGCGGCGCGCCGTCGGCGTCGAACCAGCCCAGGCCGGTGCCGTCGGGCTCGCGCCTGCTCTGCCGGGCCAGGCTGTCCGGCGCTTCCAGCAGCCAGAACGCCGCGTGCACCCGCAGCGGGGCGGCGGACAGCCCGAACAGCCGGCACATCACGCACCTGCCAGGTGTGGTCGGGTCACCGGCCCAGCCAAGCACCGACGGCGCGCCGCCGCCGGCCGTGCGCCCCCGTTCGGGTGGTCCGGCCGGTGCCGACGTGCGCGGCCGTGGGTGGCGGCGGGTGCTGGCGGGTGGCGTGCGCGGCTCGGTGTCGGGGTGTGTGGGGTCGGGTGCCGGGGTGTGCGGGTCAGCGCCAGCGGGCCGCGTGGTCGCCCGCGTAGCCGACGATCGTGCCCCGGTCGTTGACGTCGGTCGGCCTGCTGCGCGAGGTGCCCGGCGCGGTGGGCAGCGCGACCGCCCGGTCGTCGTGACCCCAGCGGACGGCTTGGACGCGCACGCCCGAGCCGTCCTCGTACACCCCGACGACCTGGCCCGCGTTGTTGATCCGCACCGCCTCGCTGTGCGCGTAACCGGGTGACACGCCCAGGTCGGTGACCGCGCCCGTGCGGTCCCAGCGGACCGCGCGCTTGGGCCCGGCGTCCCGGTGCGAGTAGCCGGTGGCCACGTCGAAGTCGTTCACGGCGGCGGCGCGGCTGTCGGTGTGACCGGGCAGCTCGCCCAGCGCGACCGGCGTGCCGGCCGCGTCCCAGCGGGCCGCGTGCGACCAGCGGGACCCGGTGACCGACCCGCCGACCAGGGCACCGCGCCGGTTGGCCGCCGACACCCCGGCGGTCCCGTCGCCGGGCAGCGCCCGCAGGCGGGTGACCGTGCCGTCCGGGTCCCAGCGCACCGGCTCGCCGCCGCCGTCGCCGTCGCCCGCGCTGCCGTACACCACGCCCCGCTCGGTGATCCCGCTCGCCGTGGACTGCGTCCGGCCGGGCGGGAGCGGCAGCAGGGTCGCGGTCCCGTCCGGGGCCCACCGCACCGCGCGCGTGCCGGTCCCGCCGACGTGGCCGACGGCCGATCCCGAGTTGTTGACCGCGCGGGCCATCCCGTAGGTGAAACCGTCCGGTGTGGACAGTGCGGTGACCCGTCCCGAGGGGTCCCACCGGACAGCGGCGCGCGGTGAGCTGAACACCGCCGACACGCCGACGGCCACACCCGCGTCGTTGACGGCGTGGGCGACCGAGCGGTCGTGCCCCGCCAACGGGTTCAGCGCGGAGATCACGCCGTCGGCGTCCCACCGGACCGCGACCTCCCGGTACGCGCCACGCCTGCCGGACGACCCGATGACCACGTCGTGCTCGTTGACCGCGACCGCGTGGCTCCACGCGTCACCGGGCAGCGTGCCCAGGTCGGTGAACGTCGGACGCCAGGGACCGGCCGCGCCGGCGGAGCCGGGTGCGACGGCCAGCGCGACGCCGACGACCGCCAGCCCGCCCACGGTCCGCCGCACACTTCCGTTGCCCACGTTCGTCCTCTCCCCGGACGGCCGTTCCGCGCCGACGCAGGACAAAACGCTAACAGCGGAAACGCGCTGCCGGTGATGTCTTCACCAGTCCTTCACCGTACGCCCCCGGCGTTCGACCGGCGTTCGCACGGAAGTCGTCTGACCGGCTGGCGGCGCGGGAACCGCCGCCGGTCGTCTTCGACCTGGAGACGTGAGGGTCGCACGGCGTGCGTTTCCCTCCGCTTGCACAGTCCGAATTTCTGCGGTTCCACGCGGGTCGGTACCGGTGCGCCGGTCAGCAGGGCGCGGCACTCGGCGTCGGCCTGCCGGGACCGGGGCTGTCCCAGCCTGGGTCGCCTGGGTTGTTGTCGGGGAGGCGGTGGCGGGTTCGGCGTAGTCCTTGCGCTCCTTCTCCGCGATCAGCTCGGTCACGTGCGCGATCGCGGCAGCCTCGGACGCGAGGTCCTCGACCTTCGTCCGCTCCTCCGTCCGCCCCTCCGTCCCGATCCGTCCGAACCGGACGGTGACGCTCGCACCGGCCCGCCCGATCTCCCCGAACTTCGCGGACCCGTCACCGGTCGGTGCGCGGGCGGGCCGCCGTCTAGGCTGGCTCGGGGGCATTCCCGGTGTGAGGAGGACGTGGTGGCGCTGGTCGAGGTGGAACTGCCCGATCCCCGGCGGATGCGGGGGCGGTGGGCGGCCTTCGCCGCGGTGTGCGCGGCGCGCGGGTGGGGCGACACCTGCCACGCGGACGGGCCGGTCTGGCACTACGACGACGGCGGCGGCAACTGGGCGGACCTGCACCTGGTGGGGGAGCGGGCGGTGCTGCTCGGTCACGACCACGAGTACTCCGAGACCTACTACGCCACCGCCGCTCAGTACTTCGAGGAACCCGAGACGGATCTGCTCGCCGGTGCGCCCGACTGGTGGGCGGGCCCGGTCCGGTCCACGCTCAAGCACGGCGTGTGGGTGGGTTTCGTGTACGGGTTCGAGGACGGCGGGTGGCGGCGCGCCCCGTACGACCTGGACGACGGCTTCGACTCGATGAACCTGCCCGCCGCCGACGACCTGCGCTGCCGCGAGCTGATCGTGGAGTTCACCCGCGACGCGCCCGACGGGGTGGCCGACCCGGCCGCCGTCGCCGCGCTGGTCGCGGCGGACGCCGACGTCACCGAGGAGCAGGTGGCGGCCGTGGTGGGCCGGAGCTGGGACGTGGCGGCCGGTACGGCCGCCGCGCGGAGGTTCCGCCCCTGACGGGTCCTTTGTGGACCCCCTGCCGGCTCGTGGTGTGAGCCTGGCAGGGAGAGTCAAGGTTCCGCACCCCGTCCCCACCTACCGTCCTCCCTATCCGGTGGAGGGGAGGAGGACGATGCTGGACACGCTCCACACGCTGGAAGTGGTGCGCCGCCGAGGGTTCGTGTCCCGGTGGGTGCTCGGTGCGGTGCTGGTCGCCGTGGTGGGCTGGTTGGCGTGCACGGTCGCGGCCAGCCCGAATCTCGAATGGACGGTGGTCGGGCAGTACTTCTTCTCGACGCCGGTGGTGGCAGGCGTCGGCGTCACGCTGGTGCTCACCTTCGCCACCCTGGGGATCGGCCTGGTGCTGGGCGCGTGCCTGGCGATGATGATGCAGTCGCGCAACCCGGTGCTGTCGGCCGCCGCGTCGGGGTACGTGTGGTTCTTCCGAGGCGTGCCGCTGGTCGTGCAGATCGTGTTCTGGTTCAACCTGTCGCTGCTGTTCCCCACGGTGGGGTTCACGCCGACGAACCAGCTCATCACGCCGTTCCTGGCCGCGCTGCTCGGACTCGGGCTGCACGAGGCGGCCTACCTGGCGGAGATCATCCGGGGCGGGTTCCTCGCGGTGCCGCGCGGCCAGGTCGACGCCGCGCTGACCATCGGCATGACCCGGTCGGTCGCCACCCGGATGATCGTGCTGCCGCAGTCGATCCGGGTGATCCTGCCCGCGCTGGGCAACCAGTTCATCCTGATCCTCAAGGGCACCTCGCTGGTGTCGGTGATCGGCGGCGGTGACCTGATGACCCGCGCGCAGCAGATCTACGGGCAGAACTACCAGGTGATCGCGCTGCTGCTGGTCGCGACCGGCTGGTACCTCGTGCTGGTCACCGTCGCGGGCGTCGGTCAGCGCTTCCTCGAACGGTGGGCGGTGTCGTGATGGTGGGCGGGCTCCGCATCCGGGGTATCCGGAAGTCCTTCGGGGACCTGGAGGTGCTGCGCGGCGTGGACCTCGACGTCGCGCCGGGCGAGGTGGTCTGCGTGATCGGCCCGTCCGGCAGCGGCAAGAGCACGCTGCTGCGCTGCGTGAACCACCTGGAGCCGGTCGACGCCGGTTTCGTGCAGGTGGACGACGTGCTGGTGGGCTACGAGCACCGTGACGGCCGGTTGTACGAGAGCGCCGAGCGCGACATCGCGCGCAGCCGACGCCGGATGGGCATGGTGTTCCAGCAGTTCAACCTGTTCAGCCACCTCACGGCGGTGCGGAACGTGACGCTCGGCCCGGTCCGGGTGCTCGGTCGCGACGCCGGCGAGGCCGAGCGGGAGGCGCGCGAGCTGCTCGCCCGGGTCGGGCTGGCCGCGCACGCGGACAAGCTGCCCGCGCAGCTCTCCGGCGGCCAGCAGCAGCGGGTGGCGATCGCCCGCGCGATGGCGATGAAGCCGTCGGTGATGCTGTTCGACGAGCCGACCAGCGCGCTGGACCCGGAGCTGGTGGGCGAGGTGCTCATGGTGATGCGCGACCTCGCGTCGCAGGGCATGACCATGGTCGTCGTCACGCACGAGATCGCGTTCGCGCACGAGGTCGCGGACACCGTGGTGTTCATGGACGACGGTGTGGTGGTCGAGTCGGGGCCCGCCGCGCAAGTGCTGCTGTCGCCCCGATCGGAGCGGACCGCGGCCTTCCTCGCCCACGTCCGCCGCCCCAGGAAGGAACACGACCATGCTTAGACACGTGCTCGCCGCCGTCGCCGCCGTCGGTCTGCTCGCCGCGTGCGGCGACCCCGGTGCGACGCAGCAGCAGGCGCAGTCGGACGCGCCGCTGCCCGCCAAGGACCAGGCGTTGCACGACCTCCTGCCGCAGCGCCTCAAGGACGCGGGCGTGCTGAAGGTCGGCACCACCCTGCCGAACCTGCCCTACCTGCTCACCGACTCGAACAACAACATCACCGGTGGCATCACGCCGGAGGTGGGCCGGGCGGTGGCCGCGAAGCTGGGGCTGCGCTACGAGATCGAGAACATCGCGTGGGAGGCGCTGCTGCCCGGTGTCACTGCCGGCCGGTTCGACATGGCCGACGACGGCCTGTCCGACACCGCGGAACGCCAGCGCGTCGGCCTGTTCGTGGACTACATGCAGTCGGCCAGCGTGCTGGTGACCGCGAAGTCCAACGAAGGCAAGTACAAGTCGCTGGAAGACGCGTGCGGCAAGCGGGTGGCGACCATCCGGGGCACCACGGACGTGCAGCACGCCGAGGAGGTCTCGCAGGACTGCCTGACCAAGGGCAAGCCGGCCGTCGAGGTCACCCAGTACCCGACCGCGCAGGACGCGGACCTCGCGCTGCGGTCCGGTCAGGCCGATTTCCAGGTCGCGGTGACCGAGCAGGCCAAGTACGCGATCAAGGAGCAGAACGCGCCGATCGCGATCGTGTCCGAGGACTTCGCCCCGACCTACGTGGGGATGTACCTGCGCAAGGACGACGAGCAGTTCGCCGACGCGCTGCTGGCGGCGTTGAAGGCGCTCAAGGCCGACGGGTCGCTGGACCGGATCATCGGCCGGTACGGGCTCCGCCCCCTGGCCGAGCCGGGGGTGAACCTGGCCACGTCGGGTAGCTGAACGGGGCGGCCGGAACCGCTGCCGCTGCACGAGATCGAGGTCCCGGTGCCGTCCGGCTTGTCGCCGTTCGCCATCGGGACCTTCGACGAGATCGGGGCGTTCACCCGCGCCCGGTTCCCGCACCGGCACGACTTCTACGAGATCCTGTACCTGACCGGCGAGCACCGGGTGCGCCGGTGTCGTCCTCGGCGTGGCAGTTCACGCGCCTGGTGGACGAGCACGTGCTGGCCGAGCGCTCGGTCACCGGCAAGACGCCCGGCGCGGTGATCCGGGCCGCGCCGGCACTGGAGGCCAAGCGGCTGCTCGCCCGCACCGAGCTCAGCGCCGCCCGGGTGGCGCAGCGGCCGGCGTTCGAGGACGCCTCCGGCTTCGGGCGGTTCGTCAAGCGCGAGACCGGCGGCAGCCCGGGGGACTCTCGCCGGGAGGTCCGCGAAAAGTACCAGTTCACCCGAGAGCGTTGACTGTCCGCCCGGCGTCGCCGGTTCGTACCTTCGGGGAGCACCGACACCGAAGGAGTTCCTCGAATGCCAGGCAGATCCGAGATGCACCCGGACCGGCTCGCCCCGGTGGGCGGCTCCCCGCGTCGTGTCCGCGCGTCGTGAGCGATCCCGTTCTGCTGCACCGCGTCAAGGCGTTCATCGACGCCTGGCTGTCGGGCCCGGAGCTCACCCCGGAGCGGGTCGCGGCGGCCAACCACGTGTCGACGCGGCAGCTCTACCGGCTCTTCGAGACCGAGGGCACGACGGTGGCCCGGTGGATTCGCGACCGGCGGCTGGAGCGGTGCCGGCGCGACCTGATCGCGGACGGCGTCGGGGTGGGCGTGGTCGGCGCGCGGTGGGGGATGCCGGACTCGTCGTACTTCAGCCGGGTCTTCCGGCAGACCTACGGCTGCCCGCCTCGGGAGTACCGGCGCGCGGCGGGGGTGGGCTGACCCACCGGCCGCCCCCGGACGAGTGGCGGCGGCCGAGGTGAAAGCGCTGCTCCCGGCCCTGCTCGCGGCTTGGGGCCGTTCAGCGCACGGGCGTGGAATCGGAGGGTGGTACAACGAAGGGACCGCGCCACCCGAAAGGTCCGCCCGTGATCCGGATTCTGCTCGCCGAGGACATGCACATGGTCCGGGGCGCACTCGTCGCCCTGCTGAACCTCGAACCCGACATCGAGGTCGTGGCCGAAGTCGCCTCGGGGGACGCCATCCTGCCCGCCGCGCGCGCCCACCGGGTGGACGTGGCGGTGATCGACGTCGACCTGCCCGGCATGGACGGCCTGACCGCGGCCGGTGAGCTCCACGCGCACCTCCCGGACTGCCGCACCCTCATCCTGACCAGTCTCAACCGCCCCGGCACGCTGCGCCGCGCGCTGGCCGCGAAGGTCGGCGGGTTCATCCTCAAGGACGCCCCGGCCGACCGGCTGGCCAACGCGGTGCGCGGGGTCGCCGCCGGCCGCCGGGTGGTGGACGCGGACCTCGCGCTGACCGCGTGGGACTCCGCCGACTGCCCGCTGACCAGCCGCGAGATCGAGGTGCTGCGGCTGGCCGCGGCGGGCGCGAACCCGACCGAGATCGCGGCCCGGCTGTACCTGTCGGCGGGCACCGTGCGCAACTACCTCACCACGATCGTCACGAAGTTCCAGGCCCGCAACCGGGTGGACGCGATCCGCATCGCGAAGGAGTCCGGCTGGCTCTAGGGCCGGGCCGCCACCGGTGATCGACCCCGACCACCCCCACCGGCTGTGCGGACAGTCCCTCGGGTCCTGAAGCCGGTTCCCGGGGGATGGGCGTCACCAGCGGGGCGCGCGGGCGTCCGCGATCACCGCGGTCAACCGGGTGCGCCCGGACGGCAGCGGTCGCACCACCAGCTCCACGCCCAGTTCGGCCAGCCGGGCGCGCAGCGGGGGAGCGTCGTCCGGCCCGTCGTGCCGGTCGGTCACCGAGACGACCGCGCCCGCGTCCCGGCGCTCCACGCCGACCTGGCACCGGTAGCCCACGTCCTCGGGCAGGCGGGCCGCCCGGTGGTGCACGATGGCCGCGAGCACGCCGCGCACCGGGAGCGGCAGCTCGCCCAGGTCGCGCTCCACGTCGGCCACGACGGCGGTCGCGGTCAGCGACGCCAGCGCCGACTGGACCTCCTCCACCGGGAACTCGCGGTAGCCGCGCGCGACCGACCGGACGTCGGCCAGCGCCCGGCGGGACAGGTCCAGCACGGTCACCAGCTCGTGCTCGGCGCGTTCCGGGTCGGTCGCGATCAGCCGCCGGATCAGCTCGCTCTTCATGGTGATGGCGGACAGGCTCAGCCCGAGCAGGTCGTGCAGGTCGCGGGCGAACCTCAGCCGCTCCTCGGTGAGCACCAGCCCGACCAGCTCGTCCCGGGTCTGCCGCACCTCGGCGGCCACCCGCGACAGCGTGCCCAGCGCGAACACCACCAGGCCGTTCACGAACGTCGCCACCACGTTGAACACCACGTCGAGGTGGTCGCGGGCGAGCACCTCCTGGACCACGCCCACGCTCACCACCACCGCGGTGAACGTCGTCCACGCCGCCCACGGCCGCAGCACCAGCAGCGCCGACCCGGCCAGGAAGCCCGGCAGGCTCACCCAGGCGACGCCGAGCACGGGCAGCGGCAGGTACACCAGGGCCGCCTGCACCAGCAGCGCGAGCCGGCCCAGCCGGGGCCGCGTGCGCGGCCCGGTCCGGTTGAAGCACCCCAGTTGCACGGCCAGCAGACCCGCCGCGCCACCGATGCCGACGACCAGCGCCACCGGGTCCGCCGTCAGGTAGAGCAGGTGCACCGCCGCCGCGGCGAAGAACCCGACCAGCACCAGCGCGGTGAGCGCGGTCGACACCCCCGCCTCGGTGGGGCGGGGGTGTCGGCGGCGCGGCTCGTCCGCCCGGCCCGGGGTGGCCGGCACGTGGGCGGTCAGCCGGAACCGGCCCGGCCCGTCCGGTCCGGCGCGCAGCTCGCCGCCGAGCGCGCCGACCCGGTGCGCCAGGTTCCCGAGGCCGCTGCCGGCGCGCACCTCGTCCGGCCGGTCGGGGACGCCGTCGTTGACCACCTCCAGCCACGCCCGGCCGTCGCGGACCAGCACCGACACCGAGCACCGCTCGACCTTGCTGTGCCGCAGCACGTTCGTGACCGCCTCGCGCAGCACGGTCGCCAGCACCGACCGCACGTCCTCGGGCAACCCGTCGTCGGCGCGGTCCAGGTCGACCGCCACGCCCGCCGCCCGCAGCACCGCGCACGCGTTGTCGCACTCCTGCTCCAGCGACAGCGCCGCGTACCCGCCCGCGACCGACCGGACGTCCCCCAGCGCGCGCCGGGCCACGGCCAGCACCTCGTCCAGCTCCTGCCCGGCCCGCTCCGGCTGGACCCGCAGCAACCGGTGCGCGAGCTCGGTCTTGAACGTGATCGCGGACAGGCTCAGCCCCAGCAGGTCGTGCAGGTCGCGGGCGAACCGGAGGCGCTCCTCGGCGACCACCGCGCCGGCCAGCTCGGCCCGGGTCGAGGCGAGCTGGCCGATGAGCCGGGACAGCCGGGTGATGCCGTACACCGACAGCGCGAACACCATCACGCCCAGCGGCGTGTACACCACGTCCAGCGGGTTCTCGCTGATCCGGCTCTGCACGAGGGTGACCGCGCCGAGCCCCGCCGCGAACGCGGCCCACCCCGCCGCCGACGGCCACACCAGCAGCAGGCTGCCGAGGAAGAAGCTGGGCATCCCGATCCACGCCTGGCCGAACTCGGGCAGCGGCCCGAACGCCAGCGCGGCCTGCGTCCCCAGCGCCACCAGCGCGAGGGGGGAGTGGAGATCGCGGTCGTGCCGGCCGAAGTAGCCGAGCTGCAACGCCGGCAGCGCCACCAGGCAGCCCACCGCGAGCGCGAGCTGTCCCGGCGACGGCCCGGTCAGCAACACCTGGAGCGGCCCGACGACGCTGTAGCCGCAGAACACGGCGGACACGACGGCCACCGCCAGCCAGGGGGCCAGCCGCACGCCCCGGCCGACTCTGATGGCCCGCACGCCGCCTCCGTCTCCTGGTCGCCGGTGGTGGGGAAGACCCGATTCTCCCGCAGCGGGGCGAACCCCCATCGTAACCGGCGGTGGTCGGGCCACCTCGGGCATCCGCCGAGGTCAGGTGCGGGAGCGGCGGTCCGGGGCAGCGGTCCGGTGCGGCCGGTCCGGGGCCGGGGCGGGCGGTGGTGCCGGCCGGCGGGTGCACCACGCCGGCCGGGCCACCCGCAGCGACGTCGCCAGGTCCACCACGGCTGTGGTGGTGCTCAGCGCGGTGGCCGCCCGCGCCGCCGAGTGCCGGTGCGACCGCATCCGGCCGTCGGCACGTGATCGCGCCCGGCTCAGAGGAACACGGGGATCGGGTTCAGCCGGTGGTAGGGCGTCGGGCGGTCCCGCAGGCCGCGCGCCACCGGCACGTCGAACAGCCGGCCGGGGGCGAACCTGGCCCAGAAGTGGCGCAGGCCGGGCGCGAGCACCTTCACCACCGGGACACCCACGTCCGGCCGGGTCTGGTCCAGCACCAGCACCTCCACCCCGGCCGCCTCGACCCGCTCCCGGACCAGGTCGACGTCGGCCGCGAGGTCCTGCGCGGGCGCGCGCGGGAAGTCCGCCGGGCGGCGCGCGGGCAGGTCCGGCGCGGGGGACAGGTAGGGCTGCCCGGTCGCGGTCGCCGTCCGCCACCAGTGCGCCAGGTCCGGGTCGTCGGGGGCCAGGGCCGCGCCCGCGAGCACGGCGGGCATCATCTGGTTCAGCTCGGCCACCGCGCGGCGCAGGGCGGTCCGCGCGTCCAGGTGCGCGCCCAGGCCGAGCACCACCTGTCCGCCGGTGTCCGCGCGGGCCGACAGCGCCACCAGCACCGGCACGCCCAGGTCCGAGGTCACGTCGAGCACCCACACGCGCCGGCCGAGCCGGGCGTGCTGCGCGCGGGACTCGTCCACCCACGGGTCGGCGAACGCGTCGAGGTCCACGCCGGCCACGCGCAGCCGGTTGTACCACCAGATCGCCACCGCGTCGCGCTCGACGAGCTCGCACAAGCCGTGCAGCACCGCGTCCTCGACGCTGCCGCCCGCAGCGGTGCCGTTGGAGTCGGCGCGCAGGCTCGCCCCCTCCGGACCGGTGGGCACGCCGAAGTAGAGCATCGCGGTCGGCACCAGCCGGTGCCGCCGGGCGGTCACCGACCACACCGGCGTCCAGTCGAGTTCGGCATCCGGGTCGAACGGCGCGACCACGTGCTGGAACGGCGCGTGGGCCGCGTTCCAGCCGTCCCGGTCGGTGAACTGGCGCGGGTCGTGCAGCATCAGGTCCTGCGGGTGCACGGCGCGCTCGCCCAAGCCGCGCAGGCTGCCCCGGAGGCGTTCCTCATCGCCGTGGAACAGCGCCGAGTGCCGCTCGGCGGCTTCGCACAACGCGCTGACCTCGGCGTGCAGCGGCGTGACGCCCTTGCCGCCGTTGTGCGACCGCAGCGCGGAGCGCAGCCCGTCGAGGTCGGTCACCGTCGCGGCCACGTTCGGGCCGGAGCGGTAGCAGTTGAAGAACTCCGGGCCGTCCGGCTCGATCCGCTTCACGATCCCGGTGACCGGTCCGACCAGGTGCCCGTGCCGGGCCAGCACCTCGCCGGGGGACAGCGCGCGCTCGCCGCCGGGTGCCTTGGCGCGCGGCGCGAGCCGGACCGGCCGCCACGCCCTGGCGCGCACCAGGCCCGGTGTCCCGCAGGACGCGCACTGCGGGTCCGGGCGCAGCTCGTGGTGCTCCGCGCGCAGGGTGAGGCTGTCCATCGTCCAGACCGCGCGCTGCCCGGCGTGCCGGTGGCCGGCCAGCCAGTGGGCGATCTGCAAGGCGGCGACGTTGACCGCCGTGGCGACCAGCGGCGGCAGCGAGCACGGCGGCGTGGGCGCGGGACCGGTGCGGCCCAAAGCGTGCTGCGCGCACGCCTCGGCCCTGCGGTGCCGCCGCAGGCGGGCGGCCAGGCAGTGCCAGCAGCCGGGCCCGGCGGACGGGAACACCGGGCCCACCCAGATCGTCGCGCCGACCGGTTTCACCGGCAGCCACGGCGTCCCGCTCGCGCGGTGCCCGGCGTCGACCCGCGCCAGCCCCGGGTCCAGGTAGTCCGCGCACAGCACCGCCGTGAGCGCGGCCGGACCATCGGCCACGACGTCGAAACCGCTGTCCCGCAACGCCCGCCCGGTCGGCTCGGGGTCCAGCCCGCCGAGCGCCGTGACGCGCACCCGGCCCGGGGCGGCGGGCCGGTCGACGCCGGCGGCGTCCCAGTAGGCGGTCGCCGGGGGGTCCGCGACCGGGGCGTGCGCCGCCAGCAGGCCCTCGTCGCCCAGCCGCAGCAGGGCGGCGGCCACGTCCGCGGCGTCGCCCGGCACGGCGGCCAGCACGTCGCGGAGGTCGTGGCGGCCGTCCAGGAGCGCGGTGAGCGCGGACACGTGCTGTCCTCTGAGGACGGTCACGTCGTGCTCGGAGAACAGGTACGCCTCTCCGGAACCCGCCGTCTCCGCCCGCAGGTGGCGCTTGAACCCCAGGTACGGGCCCGCGCCCCCGGCGACGGTGGTCATCGGGGCGCGGGCGCGGTGACGCTGCTGGCGCAGACGGTCGGCCGCAGCGCGGCGTTCGCGTCGTCGGACCGGTGGTCGTAGGTGTCGATGCGCAGGCCCGAGGCGTCGCCCGGACCGATGCCCAGTTCGGTGAGCCTGAGCAGGAGCTGTCGACTGGCGTCGTTCACGAAAGACCTCCGTGGTCGGGGACTGAGCCGGATAGCTCGCGCGTGCAGTGTTCTGCTCCCGGCACTGGTCGACCAGTGTGCCCATAACCGCGACTACGTGTTCTTTTCACGACCATTCGGCCGCCGTCGCCCGGGTGACCCGACGCCCTTCGGATTCGCCGCGCACCGGAATCCGCGGCATTCGGTGGCACTGTCCACGACCACGTCCGGCGAGGTCGGGGGCCACGGACGCCGCGCCGTCGCGCACCACGACGGCGACCACGTCGTCACCGGTCCGGAACTCGTGGGCCGATTGCCGGGCTGCGGCCGGTACGGTGTCGGGAGGGTGCTTTCGCGGTGGTTATTCGGTGTGCCGAAGCATGTTTTCCCCGCGTCCCCGGTGAACGTTCTTCAGATCGGAACAGCGGGCCCGCGCACTGTCGGTGGACGGCCCGCTCTGGGAACGTGGACAGGTGGCCCACGCCGATTGTCGCTGAGAGAGGCTCGCCCATGCGCCGAGGCACCACCCGGGTCGGCACCGGTACCCGCGCGGCACTCGTCGAGCGGGTCTCGCCCGGCGTGGCTGCCGTGACGCGACCTGCCGTGACGCGACCTGCCGTGACGCGACCTGCCGTGACCCGACCGACCGTGATGCGACGGGTCGGGGAGGACGGGCGATGAGCAGCGCCGAAGCGGCGGTCCGCGCCGGGGACGCCGTCGTGCGGGTCCCGGAGATCCTGCACTCGACCCTGGTCCGCGCCGCGCCGCCGGTCGTGTTCGACCTGCTGAGCAGCGGCCCGGCCTGGGACCGGTGGTTCACCGACGGCTCGTCGTTCGGCCCGGAGGTCGGCAGCCGCGTGCACCTGGTGTGGAAGGGCTGGACCGAGGACGGTTCGGACGTGACCGACGAGGGCGAGGTGGTGGCCTGCGAGCCGGGGGAGAGGTTCGCCTTCACCTGGGGTTCGCCGCCGTCCCTGGTCACCTTCACCACCGTGCCGCACGTGCACGGGACGTGGTTGCAGGTGGTGGAGACCGGTTTGCCGCAGACCGACACCGGCCTGCGCCGGTTCGCCGAGTGCTCCACCGGGTGGGGCGAGGCCCTCACCCTGGTCCGCTGCTACGCCGAGTACGGCATCCGGCTGTCCACTTAGGACACCGGGCGGCGAGCGCCGACCCCGCTCCCGCGATCACGCCGGCGGCTCGGTGGTCAGCGCCCGGGTCATGAAGTCCACCAGCCACGACTGCGCCGGGCTGCGGGCGTGGGCGTGCCGGGCGTAGATCGAGACCTGGGCCGGTTCGATGTCGAAGGGCAGGTCCAGCAGCCGGACCCGGTGGGTCGCGGTGAACACCCGCGCCACCAGCCGGGGCACCATCGCCACCAGGTCGTCCTCCTGCACCAGGTAGGGCAGGGAGGTGAACCTGGTCGTCTCCACCACCACCCGGTGGCCCAGGCCGTGGGCCTCCAGCGCCCGGCGCGGCCCCTCGTGCCCGGTCGGGCCGTAGACGGTGAGGTGCCGCTCGGCGGCCAGTTCCGCCAGCGTCGCCCGGTCGCCCCGCAGGCGCGGGTGGGACGCCGCGACCATGGCCACGTAGCCCTCCGCGAACAGCGGTATCCGGGCCACCCTGGGCGTGCTGAACAGCGGTGACGCGATGAACGCGTCGACCTCGCCCCGGCCCAGCAGGTCCGGCGCGTTGACCACGTCCAGCGGCCGGACGGTGAAGGTGACCCCCGGTGCCTGCGCGGGCAGCGCCGCGATCAGCCGGGGGAGCAGGGACACCTCGCCCAGGTCGGACAGCGCGAGGGTGAACGCGGCGTGCGCCGTCGCCGGGTCGAACGGCCACGCGCCGCTCACCGCCTCCTCGATGCCCGCCAGCGCCGCGTGCAGCGGCTCGTAGAGCGACCGCGCCGTCGCGGTCGGGACCAGCCCGCCCTTCGCGCGCCGGAACAGCTCGTCGCTGAACCGGCGGCGCAGCTTCTGGAGGCTGTAGCTGATCGTCGGTTGCGTCACGTGCAACGCCTCGGCGGTCGCGGTGACGCTGCGGGTCTCGTAGAGCAGCACGAACGTGCGCACCAGGTTCAGGTCGAAGTCCCGCAACTATAGATCCCATCTATGTCGCCGTCGTCGAACATTTATTGGAACACACTCCGGCAGGTTCCTAGGGTCTGGGGAACCGGGGGCGCGCCCCGACCCCGCCACCGAGGAGGACCCCTTGCCGACCGTCCGCCGGATCGTCCACGAGTTCCTCGAACGCCGAGGTCTGACCACCATCTTCGGCAACCCCGGCTCCAACGAGCTGCCGTTCCTGGCCGACCTGCCGGAGGCGTTCCGCTACGTCCTGGGCCTGCACGAGGGCGTCGTGGTCGGCATGGCGGACGGCTACGCGCAGGCCACCGGCCGCCCGGTGCTGGTCAACCTGCACGCCGCGGCGGGCTCCGGCAACGCGATGGGCGCGCTCACCAACGCCGTCTACTCCCGCTCGCCGCTGGTGCTCACCGCGGGCCAGCAGGTCCGGTCCGCGATCGGGCTGGAGGCGATGCTCGCCAACGTCGACTCCCCGCAGTTGATGCGCCCGCTCGTGGCCTGGTCCGGCGAACCCGCCACGGCAGGCGACGTGCCGCGCTCGGTCGCGCAGGCGCTGTTCGAAGCCGAACTGCACCGCCGGCCCACCTACCTGTCGGTGCCCTACGACGACTGGGGCCAGGAGGTCGACGAGAGCGCGTCGGTCACCCTCGACCGCACCGTCCGGCGCGGCTCGCAGCCCTCGGAGTTCCAGCTCGCCGAACTGGTGGCGCGGTTCGAGGCGGCCCGCAACCCGGCGCTCGTGCTGGGCGGCGAGATCGACGCGGCCGGCCTGTTCGACCGGGTCGTCGCCCTGGCCGAGCACCGGTCGCTGCCGACGTGGGTCGCGCCGTCGCCCTACCGGCTGCCGTTCCCCAACCGGCACGAGCTGTTCCGGGGCGTGCTGCCCGCCGGGATCGCCGCCGTGTCCGACGCGCTCGCCGGGCACGACCTGATCCTCGTGCTCGGTGCCCCGGTGTTCCGCTACCACCAGCACGTACCGGGCGCGTACCTGCCGGCGGGCAGCCACCTGGTGCAGGTGACCGACGACCCGGGCGCGGCGGCCCGCGCGCCGATGGGGGAGGCCCTGGTGGCCGACCCGGGCGCGGTGGTCGAGGCGCTGATCGCCCGCACCTCCTCCCGGCCGACCCCGCGCTCGTTCAAGCCCAACCCCGAGCCGGCCACCGCCCCGAGCGCGCTGCACCCCGAGCAGGTGTTCGCGGCGCTGCGCGAGACCCAGCCCGAGGACACCGTCTACGTCGTCGAGTCGACCTCCACGAACGCCGCCTGGTGGCGGCAAATGGACCTGCGCCGGGGCGGCTCGTACTTCTTCCCGGCCTCCGGCGGCCTGGGCTTCGGCCTGCCCGCCGCCGTAGGCATGGCGATGGGCCGCCCGGACCGGCCGGTGGTCGCGGTGGTCGGCGACGGCTCCGCGAACTACGGCATCACCGCGCTGTGGACCGCCGCGCAGTACGGCGTGCCCGTCACGTTCGTGATCCTGCGCAACGGCACGTACGGCGCGTTGCGCTGGTTCGGGCAGTTGCTGGGCACGCCCGACGTGCCCGGCACCGAGATCCCCGGCCTCGACTTCACCCGCATCGCCGAGGGCTACGGCGTCCCCGCGACCACCGTCACCGGGGTCGAGGAGCTGCGGGCGGAGCTCAAGACCCCGGGTCTCCGGCTGATCCAGGTGGACACGTTCCCCACCTCCCCGGAGTGACCGGCTGACCCGTCAGCCGGCGGAAGGAGCACGGCAATGGCGACGTCTCCACCCCGCTCGACCTGGACGGCGGTGTTCTGCTGGCTGACCGTCCTGCTGGAGGGCTACGACCTGGTCGCCTTCGCGGCGACCATCCCGACCCTGCTCAAGACCGGGCACCTGGGCTTCACCCCGGCCGGCGCGACGCTGGTGGCCACCCTGTCGCTGGTCGGCGTCGCGATCGGGGCGGCCGGGTTGAGCCCGCTCACCGACCGGTTCGGCCGCCGCCGGCTGCTGATCGGCTCCGTCCTGCTGTTCTCCCTGTTCACGCTCGTGATCCCCCTGTCCCCGAGCGTGTGGGTGTTCGCGCTGCTGCGGTTCGTCGCGGGCCTGGGCCTGGGCGCGTGCATGCCGATCGCGCTGACCGTGATGGCGGAGAACCTCCCGGCCCACCGCCGCGCCAGCGCGAGCACGGTCACCATGACCGGCTACCACGTCGGCGCGGTGCTGATGTCGGTGCTCGCGCTGTCCGCGGGCGACGACTGGCACCTGCTGTTCTACGGCGGCGGGGTCGCGGGCCTGATCGTGGTGCCGCTGATGTGGTGGCGGCTGCCGGAGTCCCGCGCGTTCCTGGAGGCCCGGGACCGGTCCGACCGGCTCTCGCCGCGCGACCTGATCGGCCCGCGCTACCGGCGGACCAGCATCGCGGTGTGGATCGGCTCGTTCATGGGCCTGCTGCTGGTCTACGGCCTGAACACCTGGCTGCCGCAGCTCATGCGCACCGCCGGCTACCCGATCTCGACCGCGCTGACCCTGCTGCTGGTGCTCAACGTGGGCGCGGTGCTCGGCCTGCTCGCGGCGGGCCTGATCGCCGACCGGTACGGCGTCAAGCCGGTCGCGGTGATCTGGTTCGGCGCGTCGGCGGTGCTGCTGGCCGCGCTGAGCCTGCGCGTGGACAACGCGCTGCTGCTGAACCTGGTGGTGCTGCTGACCGGCGTGTTCGTGTTCTCGGCGCAGGTGCTGATCTACGGGTACGTGTCGCAGGCGTTCCCGGCACGAGCCCGGGGCACCGCGCTGGGCTTCACCTCCGCCGTCGGCCGGGTCGGGTCGATCGTGGGCCCGTTCGTCACCGGCGCGCTGGTCACGGCCGGCATCGCCTACCCGTGGGGGTTCTGGTTCTTCGCGGCGGTGGCGGCCCTGGCGCTGGGCGCGGTCCTCCTGCTGGCCCGCGACCCCGAACCGCGCGAGGTCACCACCTGATCCCACCGGGTCCGCGCGACCGGCCCGGCGTCTCATCGGTGCGCCGCCGCCGGTCGTTGAGCCACATCCAGTAGAGCGCCCCCA
>NZ_JBFABG010000016.1:0-109187 GCF_040640215.1 Actinosynnema sp. NPDC023587
TCGCCATGTCCGGACACCGACCCGCCGACCGCTGCCGGTTTGTGACCGACATTCCTTGCGTACCAACACATCCAGACCAGGATGAAAAAGGCTCATTGTAGCGGCGGTCTTGCTCATCTCCCGAACTATCCGGGGAAGGGTTTCTGCCGCATGGGCAAGGTCGCGTGCGGTACTGCTGAAACTCCTCGTGCCGAGTACTTCTGCCGCATAGGACAAGGACAGCACGGCGTGGGCGTCGATGCCTGCGGTCGTTGCAGACATCGCTGCGGTGATCTGCTTGAGTTCATTGACTGTATCGGCTGTGACGTCGCCGGTCTCTTCGAGGCGTCGAGTGATTGCCTCCAGGCGGTTGAGAGGTGGTTCGGCGATCTTGGTCAAGTACTTCAACAGGGCGTCCGGATTGATCGACACGAGTCTGTTCAGCGTCGAGTGGGCATCGCCCTCGTGGTCCGCCTTCCACTTCTTCAGTGTCTCCGACGGGTAGAGGTCCTCGTCGTCATCGACCTCTTCGTGGTGCGCCAGGCATAGGAGGAGAAGGTTAGCGAAGGAGTCGCGCTCGGATGCGTCCATGTCCGGTCGATATCGGGCAGCTCCCGGTTTGACGCCGTAGATGTGGGCAACCTGGCTGTTCTTCTTGTAGACGCCAGGCCGGGTCTCAAGCACCACGGGCATGGGACACCCTGGTGCGTAGCACTGGCCGTTGCTGACGGTCCAGAGCGCAGCGAGCATCGCCGGAGGCAGGGTCTTGCGCTGGCCGGCGCCATCGGCGCGAGGCTTCGGGACTGTCATCCTCGTTAGCTTGCCGGCACCCTCCGACAAGAACGACCGTGCGGGCATCGATCCGGCACCGCGCAAAGCAGGCCAATCCGTCTCCACCTTGACGCGAGGTGGATCAGCACGTCAACGCGCTGCTAGCCTTCCTCGCCGCGTCGGGGGACCAAGGCCGTGCCTTGGGTGTAGATCACGCGAGCCTAGGCTGACGTGCCATGGAAGGACATTCGCCCATCACATTCCGCGGTGCGTTAGGCATCCTGGGTCACTACGACAGACCTTGGCTGGAAAAGATCAACAAGCTTGCCGGTGGCGTCATCCTGGCCAGCGGTCTGGCACCTGGAGCTGCGGCCTTGTCGGCCCTGTGGGGGTGGGTGGATCAGAAGAACGAGGCTGTAGCGCTGCTGCGGGACGCCGTGGACGGGGCTGCCGAGCGGCTGCCGCGTACCGGCGGTCTGGAACGTCATCAGTTGGTGATCGCCGCGCACACCACCTTGGTGCTGAGTGCCTTCTTCGACGCCTTCGCCGAGTCTCCGTTGGGCGGGCTGTATGCGGAGGCGGCGGTGTCCGACCGCGAGAAGCTCCTGCTCGCAGGAGCTGTCGAGGACCATGTCGATTCCTTCCTGCGGCAGCTGTACGGCCTGGGGGTTCCGACACCGTCGGCGGCGGCGGGATTCCAGGAGATGCTGCCGAGGGTGGAGCGTTGGGCCTACGAGCTGTGCGAGGGCGTCGACTGGTTCATCCGTGAGGTGGTCGAGGGAACCGACGATGCCATCCCAGGTGTGGAGGTCGAGGTCGCCGAACGTCTCGCGGCGTCGGTGAGGGACCGGTACAACTCTTACTACCTGGAGTGCGCGGCGCGGGTGCCGGAGTTCGCCATCTGGGCCGACACGATTGAGCACGCGGCGACCCGTACCGCGATGGGGCGTCTGGAACAGCTGCTGGCGCACGTGGCCGGCGCGCTGCCCGCGCGGGACCTGCGCGCCTTGGTGAACAGCGTCAATCAGGCTGTGTTGGGCCGCCCGGTTCTGGAGGTTCACAACGACGGTTACGGGATCGACGGGTCGTTCCCGACCGTGGAGCAGTTGTTCGTCGAGCCGCGGTACCGGGTTACCGCTGCTGGCACGACCAGCAGGATCGGTGACGAGAATTGGTGGAGGTCTGTGCCGGTCGTCGCTGATTTCCCCCTGCTGGTGGCGAGGCATCTGACCTGTGCTGACGCCATGAGCAGGCCGCTGGTGCTGCTCGGACACCCTGGCGCGGGCAAGTCGCTGGTAATGAAGGTGATCGCCGCACGGTTGTCCGGGCAGTACTACACCGTGGTACGGGTGCCGCTGCGGCGGGTCGATGCCAGCGCCGCGGTGGCCGAGCAGGTCCAGCAGGCGTTGGATCAGGCCACCCACCAGCGTGTCCACTGGGCCGACCTCGTCGATCACAGCGCGCAGACCGTGCGGGTGGTGCTGCTGGACGGGTTGGACGAGCTGCTGCAGGCCAGCAGCACCGACCGGGCGGACTACTTGCACAGGGTCGCCGACTTCCAGACACGCGAGGCTGCCCTGGGGTATCCGGTGGCCGTCGTAGTGACCTCCCGGACGCTGGTGATCGATCGGCTGTCGCTCCCGCGCGGTATTGTGGTGGTCAAGTTGGAGGAGTTCGACGAGCAGCGCATCGCGCTGTGGGTGCGCAAGTGGAACCAGGCCCGCACCGACCCGGACCTGCCACAGATGTCGGCCCGGTGGGCGCTGGCCCATCGGCAGTTGGCCGCGCAGCCGTTGCTGCTGCTGATGCTGACCCTCTACCACTCCGGGCACGGTGCCAGCGTGGTGGACGACCTGTCGTCCACTCAGTTGTACCGTGCTTTGTTCGATGACTACGCCCACCGTGAGGTGATCAAGCGGTCGGGTCGTATGCGGCACGGCAGTGAGTTGGCCGAGGCGGTGCAGGCGCAGTTGCGCACGCTGGCGGTGGCCGCGCTGGGCATGGTCAACCGCGGCCGGCAGGAGATCACCGAAGCCGAGTTGAGCGCCGACCTGACGGCCCTGGAGCAGTACGCCCCCTCAGGTGAGCGGTTGCTGGGGCAGTTCTTCTTCATCCACAGCCCCGAGGCCCAGGACGTAGCTTCCCGGCGCAGCTACGAGTTCCTGCACGCCACCTTCGCCGAGTATCTGGTGGCCGTGCGCGTGGTGGAGGAGCTTCGGGATGTCGCCCAGGCAGCCTTTGCCCGCCGGGTCCGCCACACACCCGACGACGACCTGCTGTTCGCGCTGCTGTCCCACCAGCCTCTGGCGGTACAGCAGCCGGTGCTCGGGTTCGCCGACGACCTACTCGCCTCCCTCGACCACGACGAACGCCACCGGATCCGCGACACCCTCGACCTGTTGCTGTCCCATCACCAGGCCCGCCGGCCCTCACGGCACTTCGCCGACTACCGCCCCACTACACCGAACACCGTGCGCGCCCTGGCCGCGTACTCGACCAACCTGGTCCTGCTGCGCATCGGGCGAACCCTCACCGGACAGGACACCATGCTCGCCGACCTGTTCGCCGAGGGTGACCCGTTGACCCAGTGGCGCGACACGCTCGATCTGTGGAAAGCCGGACTGGACGACACCGGCTTCCACGCCATGCTTGGCGCGGTCGACCTGGTAGACGGCGACGTGCTGGCACGCGAGGGCGTGCGCTCCAACGTGCCCGAATACCGCGAACTGCACCTGGCCAGGCTGCGTGACGACCGCCGACTGCTGTCGGACCTGCGGCTGGCAGCGATGATGCGTTCCCGCTCCTACCTGCACCTGCGTGGAGTCCCGCAGTCGAAGGTCTACGAGTGATACGACTTCGTCTGCGCCTGGCTACGCGCCGGCTTGGCGGCCGATCTCGGGAAGCTCGCCTCCGTCACCTTCACCGACTGTCCAGGACCGCTGTCGGGCGCTCAGCAGTCTGAGCTGTTCCCTTTGGGGCTGCGGTTCATGGCCGTACACGGCCATGTCATCAGCGACAAGCATCGCGGATTCCTTGTCGGATGGCTGAGCCGCCAACTCGGGCGCTTCGGTGAGAGCTTTGAACAGGCGGTGAGTTCTCTGATGAAGAGGAACGACATGGAAGCGGTCTCTGAGGCTGTGAGGTCGTTGATCGCAGAACAGCGATTTTTGCCGAAGTTCCCCGAGGTTCCGGTGATGCCATATTTCCGTGTAGTAATCGACGATGACGAGGTCGTGAAGGTCTTCGCAATCAAAGATGACTACATCGAGACGGATGTGCCTCGACCAACGCGGCCATCGAAGCGCTCTCGTAATTCCGCAGTGGCGAGTGAACGTCAGATGTAGGGGGATGCAGCTTTCCCATGCCGGCCTGCCTCGATTGAAAGGTTGACACTGCTCCGTTCGGGGGGTATCGGTGATTGTGCGTCAGTCCGGCCAGGCGCAGTGGTCACGCAGGCGTCGGTGGGCTGCCGGAAGGGGTCTGCGGCATCCGGGGTACGTGTGACGGCCTGACCAACTTGCCTCCACCCACATCCCTACATGACCCGCAACCCGACGACGACAACCCGAAGAACCGTCACAGGCAACGCACTCTTGCGGACAACGAGCACTGAATCCCCGGCCACGCGGCGGTCTGCCGTCGGGCGGGCACTGCACGGACACGCCGATCGTGCCGATGCACGACGATTCAGTACCTGTGACACACAATCGTCCGACAGGGCCGAACGGAGTGGCGGCTTGCGGGAAGCGGATGCGGAGCGCTGATGGCGGACGGTTTCTGGGATAGCGCCGAGGGAAGGGCGATGCTCTGGTACCGGAGGTGGCTGCGGGTACGCAGACTGCGTCTGGACGGCGAGCCCGAGCAGAAGGGGCGCCGCGGTGGCGGCCACCGGACCGCTTGTGCGCAACGTGACCTGATCGAGCAGTTGAGCGCGTTCGGCCACGGGCCATTGACCGGGCCCGTCGCGCTGGACGTGAGCTTTCATACCGGCCGGGCGCAGCCGCCCGCCCCGCACCGGTTGGCCAAGCACCTTCTCGACGTCCTCGGTGCCGTCCGGACCGGTGCAGGCCCGCCCGGCCGTCGGCACGTGCTGTACCGGGACGACCGACAGGTGAAACTGCTTCATGTGGTCCTGTGGGTGCAGGGACCGGAGGGAAGCGGACCGAGTGCGCCGCATACGGCAATCACGGCCAGGCCGTTGCGCGATGTGGTCGCCGACCTGACGCTGGCGCGCGCGACAGCGGAAGGCGACTACAGGGCTCACGACGAGGACTTCCCGCTGACGATGCCCCCGCTTCCAGACCTGGACCCGGAACCCACCTTCGATCCGCGCTACGCCGCGACCCCACACCAGGCGGAGCAGTGGCGCAAGCTCAACGCCACGCTCGCCGCCTTCGACCACGGCCAACTGCAACAGGCCCTGCTGAGCCGGACCGATGCCCTGCTCACCCGCATGCTCAGCGGCGAGCCGGCCTGGATCGGCGGTGCCCGACCACCCAAACGCCCGTATGCCGACCACCCCGACCTTCATCTGGTGTACGCGGAACTCAACCGTGTGATCGCGGACAGCCGGGAGATGCTGCTGTCGCAATCGGTCACGCTGCCCCTGCCAGAGCTTCCCCGCAGTGGCGGCCAGGGCAGGAACTTCACCACGGAAGTCCATCAAGCCGTCGAGAACATCACAGCCCATCGACCGGTCTTCACACCGCTGCGCGTGCCGCTGAAGGTCACCCTGTTGGTCATCCCGCCGGAACAGGGCAAGGACCTGGACAACCTGGCCCTCGCGGTACTCCCGACAGTCCACCGCGTACTCCAACCACCTGCCATCACCTCATACGAGGTCATCGAACTGGTCAGAACTCCCGGCGATCCACCCGAAGGGCACCTGCGACTGGCCCTCGGAAACGGTTTCCGACCACGGAGCACATGGGAACGTGTGACCGACTACCTGGAACAGCAGATGGAACGTCGGTAGAAGCACGGTCGATCTGTGTGGTGCGCCTTCAGCTTCGGTGCCCTGGACCAGGATCGGCAATGCGCAGAGCATTCGACCCCAGCGGCAGAAAGTCGAGCTAAGCAACGCCTCTCCCGGCATCCTGCTCGGCACCACTTCGGGACAGCGCTGCAGTGCATCGGGCAGCAATCAGGTGCTGATGGTGGCCGGGACCTGGATCTGTTGGGCGACCGGGGTCCAGATGTCCATGTCGACGCCCGGCGTGTTGATGGCAACGACGAGTGCGTAGCGTGCATCGTGGTCGACGCGGTCGCGTGCCGCTTGTTCTTTCCACCATCCGCCGACGGGGTACACGGCGAGAGCTCCACGTTGAGCGAGGTCGGACGCGGTTCCGGTCCAGATGTCGGTGTGAAGGGAGCCGGGTGCTCGTTGGGCTTAGGGACCGAAGAGCCACTCCCCGCTGTCGCCTGCCGACGTGGGGCGTTTTTCTTCTTCTTGCAGGGCTTTGAGGTTGAGTCGTTTGTGGAAGTCGTCGTTGGTCTCCGTGGGACGGTGTACGTCGAACCGGAGGCCGTGGGAGGCGTAGTTGTAGCGGCCGTTCCACCTGCGGCGGGCGGGGTTGGGTTCGATGAAGTAGGACATGGTTACCCGTAGCTGGACGAAAATTGCCCCGAGGTCGGCCAGCTCGTCGGAGGGCCAGGGCAGGTCGTGGAAGTGGATTTCGCGCAGTTTGTCGCCCTGGAACGGAGTGATCTTCTCCTGGGCGATGAGGGTGAGCGAGTCTGCGGCGCTGCGGGTCGCCCGCGTCAGGTCGGGTACTCCCATGCCGTATCGGCGCAGCACGGTGCGTTTGTCGCGCTTCTTCGATGCGTTGTCCACGTGGGAGCGCATGGCGGGAGTCCACTCGGCGGAGTGGACGATCAGTGCGCGTGCTGTCTCCGGCCATAGCGTGGGGTAGTCAGCCATGATCCGCGCTGCGAGATGCGCTGCTTGTGCGGTGGCGGCGCTGGTAGCGCCCGGCACATACCCGAGGTCGAGGTGGTGACGAACTGCTGGAGTTGCTGATGGTCCACACCCAGGCACTCGGCCATAGCTGCATCGACTTCCCCTTGCCGTCCAGCAACAGCTCACGCAGATACAACCCGCACTTCACCCGCTGGTCACGACGGGCGAATCCGCCGAACATCTCCGCGCGACCCCTCGATCACCGGGCGAACCCGATCCATTTCCTCCGGCTTCACCCAACCGGAAGATCACACCACCCGTGGGTCAAACTCGGATACGGGCCCATGCCGCTTTTGGGGAAAAAAGCCGTACGGAAATGTCCAGCCACGCGTCTCGCTTGCTCACTTCCGCGCGGGAATTTGCAGTTCCTACTCTATGAGAAGCCCTCTGCATTCTACGATTGGTGTAAGATAATTGGAAAATAGATGAACGAAACTGTTCGACTCGCGGACGTCTTGGCTTGGTTCTTGCACAAGGGGAAGCGAGGAGCAAAGGGTGCTGATGTCTCGCCGTTCCCCGATGGGTACGTTCAGCCAAGAGCTTGCATCGCCCCACCCTTGCCCGTCGAGGTAAGTCGAGCCTTTGTCGGTCAAGTTCCAGGCTAGCGGCGGGAAGTAGACTGCGGCGTCGGACCGCAGGTATTCGATGACACCGCTCTTGGTGTCAGCGACCTTTGTCCTGTCCGACTGAACCTTGCGGTGTCCGGACCTAGTTTGCGGGACTGGCTGCGGTGTCCGGCCTACCTTGCGGAGCCCGCTGACCACACGTTCTAGCCAGCCGGGAGAATGCGGCGCGTGCCGGATCTGGGTGTACTGCCGGGCGGTGCGCCAGCGGCGCCCGAGGGGTTCGAACTGGTCTTCACAGACGAAGACGGCGAGAACCGGGTAGGGCTGACCGAGGTGTGGTCGGTGCCGTTGGAGTCGTGCCTGCCGGTACGCGGGTTTCCGTCTTTCAAGGGCCAGCGCCACTACGTGGGCCGCTGGTGGACCGCCACCACGGGCACGTTGGTGGGGTACGAGTCGTGGCTGGAAAGGGATCGACTGATCCTGCTGGACGTCGATCCGCAGGTGGTCGGCATCGCCTCGCAGCCGTTCTGGCTGTTCTTCACCACGACCGAGGGCAAGCGGCGCTCGCACGCGCCGGACTACTTCGCGCGCCTGGCCGACGGGTCGGCGTTGGTGCTGGACTGCCGCCCTGCCGACCGGATCAAGCCTCGGGACCAGGCCGCGTTCGAGGCGACCGCGCAAGCCTGCGCGGTGCTGGGCTGGCGCTACGAGGTGGTCGACGCGGTGGAGCCGGTGCTGATGGGCAACCTACGCTGGCTGGCCGGCTACCGGCACCCGCGCCACGACCTGCCCGTGGTCGCGGCCGCGCTGCGGGAGGCGTTCGCCGAGCCACACGGCTTGCTGGAGGGTGCGGAAGCGGTCGGTGATCCGATCGCGGTGTTGCCGGTGTTGTTCCATCTGCTCTGGCAGCGCGAGCTGCACGTCGAGTTGTCGAGGCCGCTGCCCACCGACGCGGTGGTGAGCCGGTGACCGTCGGAGCAAGGCCGGTGCTGCGGGTGGGAGACCGAATCGCCTTCGACAGCGAGGAGCACATGGTGGTCGGCATGGCCGGAACGGCCGTGAGGTTGCGTGCGGACTCCGGGGCGGAGCAGGTGGTGCTGGCCGGACACCTCATGGCAGCGGCCGACTTCGTGGTGCTGGACGCCGCGGGCGCGCCCACGTCGACGCCGATGGTCGAGCCGTTCAGACTGCTGGAGGCATTGCCCGCGGAGGTCGTCGCAGCCGCCGAGCAGTGGCGCGAGCATCTGGTGGAGGTCGAGACCGGGCTTGCGCCCGGCGCCGTTGCGGGCACTGGTCCGCGGCCCGGCTACGACCCATTGACCACCACGTTGGCCGAGCGTCAGCGGGCCAAGGCCGCCGAGTTGGGCGCGGGTCTGCGCACGATCGAGTTGAAGCGGGCCCGCTACTTGCAGCAGGGGTTATGGGGGCTGGTCGACCAGCGCACGGCCCGCCGCTTCGACGTTGCCGGGCAGACCGACGCGCGGGTGGTGGCGGTGCTGCGGGAGCTGATCGCGGCGGAGACGGACGCCTCGACGGGCACCCGGTCGCGGCTGATCCGGCGGACGGTCAAGCGGCTGGAGGAACTGCATGGACCGGGGACGGTTCCGCTGCCGGGGCGCAGCGCGTTCTACGCGCTGGTCGACCGGTTGAGCACCGGGCGGCACACCTTCGGCTCCGCGGTGACCCGCCGCCAGCTCGCGAACCGGCCCGACGGCGCGTTCACCGCGACGGCCCCAGCGCGGCCGGGCGAGCAGGTCCAGATCGACTCCACCCCGATCGACGTCATGGTCCTGGCCGCCGACGGCGTCCCGGTCCGGGCCGACTTGACCATCGCGATCGACGTCGCCACCCGCACGATCTGCGCGGCGGTGCTGCGCCCGGTCGGCACCAAGGCGGTCGACGCGGCGCTGCTGCTGGCGAAGATGCTGGTCCCCGAACCGATGCGGCCGGGCTGGTCGGCCGCGCTGGCGATGGCCTCCTCGGTGCTGCCGCACGAGCGGCTGCTGGCGGTGGACGCGCGGATGCGGGAGGCGGCGGCGCGGCCGGTGATCGCCCCGGAGCAGGTGGTCGTCGACCACGGCCGGGTGTTCATCTCCGAGACGTTCACCCGCGCCTGCGAACGGCTCGGGATCTCGATCCAGCCCGCGCGCAAGGGCACGCCGACCGACAAGGGCGTGGTCGAGGCGACGTTCGCCGCGATCAAGACGCTGTTTGCCCAGCACGTCGCAGGGTTCAAGGGCGCCAACCCGACGCTGCGCGGCCGCGACGTCGCTGCGGTCTGGACGGTCGGGGAGTTGCAGGACCTGCTCGACGAGTGGCTGATCGTCGGCTGGGCGCACCGGCCGCATGACGCGCTGCGCGACCCGAACGCGCCGCGCCGGATGCTCACCCCGAACGAGCGCTACGCCGCGCTGGTCGCGGTCGCCGGTTACCTGCCGCTGACGCTGGGCGGCACCGACTACCTGGAGCTGCTGCCGGTGGTCTGGCGGGCGATCAACGACTACGGGATCCGCGTCGAGCACCGCACCTACGACAGCCCCGACCTCGGGCCGTTGCGCCGTCAACACTCCGGGTTGAGCGGCAAACGCGGTCTTTGGGAGGTCCACTACGACCCCTACGACCTCGCGCAGGTTTTCGTCCGTATCCCCGATGGCTGGGTCACCGCGCCCTGGACACACCGGAACCTGGTCACCGCGCCGTTCGCCGACTTCACCTGGCGCCACGCCCGCCGCCTGGTCGCCGAGTCCGGGCGCGACGTCACAGAAGCCGAGATCGCCCGCGCCCTGGACGCGCTGCTCACCCGCGCCGAACACGGCCCCGACAAGGCCGGAGCGCGAGTCGCGGCCCGCACCCGCACGGCGGCCGCGACCACCGCCCGGCCACCGGTCGAGCCGCAGGAGATCACCGCCGCACCGGAGGCAGGAGCGCCGGGAACGGGCGCACAGGTGATCCCGTTCGGCGTGTTCGACGCCGACGCCGAGGCCGAAAGGTGGCTATGACCAGCCTGACCCGCGCCCCCGCAGACCCCGCCGAGGTCGTGGTCGAGGAGCCGTTGACCACCAAGGAGGGCTGGGCGCGGTTCGTCGCCGAGCAGGTCGACGCCCCGCCCGAGCCCGGCCCGGCGGCGCTGGCGGCGATGACCGCCGAGCAGCGCGAGGCCCTGGCCGAGGCGCGCCGGGACTACCACGCGCGGCTGCCGTCGGTGAACACCCCGACCATCCGGCAGGTGTTGTCCACCGGTCGGCTGCTCATCCAGCTCAACCGCGGGCAGGTCTCCGCCCGGCGCGGGCTGATCCTGTCCGGGGCGTCGGGAACGGGCAAGACCACGGCGTTGACCCTGCTCGGGCGCACCCACGAACGCGCCGCCCGACGCAAAGCGCCCACCGCCGCCGCGGTGGCGCACCGGCTGCCGGTCATCTACGTCACCGTCCCCCCGGCCGCGACACCGAAGATGCTCGCGGCGGAGTTCGCGCGGTTCCTGGGCCTGGAGTTCCGGCCGCGGGCGAACCTGCCCGAGATCGTCAACGCCGTCTGCGCGACCGCCGTCCGGGCCGGGGTCGAGCTGGTCTTGGTCGATGAGATCCACAACCTCAACCTGGCCACCCGCTCCGGCGCGGAGGTCTCCGACCAGCTCAAATACTTTGCCGAACGGCTGCCCGCGACCTTCGCCTACGCCGGGATCGAACTGGAGTCGGGGGGCTTGTTCGCCGGGGTCCGCGGCCGCCAGATCGCCGGGCGGTTCACCCTGATCGGCTCCGCCGCGTTCGACCACGGCACCGCCGCCCAGCGCGAGAACTGGCACGCCCTCATCGCCACCCTGGAGTCCACGCTGCGCCTGCGCCACCACGTTCCCGGCACGCTGGTAGGGCTTGCCGACTACCTCTATCACCGCACCGGCGGCATGATCGGTAGCCTCTCGCAGCTCGTCCGGGGCGGTGCGCTGCTGGCCATCGAGGACGGCGGCGAACACCTCACCCGCGACCTGCTCGACCTGGTCCCGGTCGACCACGCCGCCGACCGCGCCACCGCGCGACGAGCCCCGCAACAGGCCAAACCCGCCGCGCGCAAAGCCCGCGCCTGATGGTCTCCCGGCTGCCGATCAACGTCCGGCCCGCCGCCGACGAGGTTGCCATGTCCTACCTGGCCCGGCTCGCGGCCTTGCACGCCATGCCCCTGGCCGAACTCTGGGAGCAGGTCAGCACCCGCCGCCGCGGCTACGGCCAAGCCGTGGTCCTGGACTCGAACCTGTTCACCGAGGTGGTCAACCAACCCCGCGAACGCCTCGACCACGCGGTGATCGAGCTACGCCGACCCCGCCCGGACTGGTGGGCGCTGCGCCACGAACCCCAACGCGGCTGCCGCCGCTGCGACGCCCGCCACCCCGGCGGCCCGCCGCTGCGGCTGCTGGGTCACCACGACTACGCCTGCACCCGCCACCAGGTCTGGATCGGCCCACCCGACCAGCCTGAGCACCCCCAACCCAACCTGCACGCCCTACCCGAGATCACCGCCGCCCAGCACGCCCACCGGCGACTACTGGCCCGCCTGGGCCCCGCCGCCACCTTCGGCGCCGTCCTCACCGGCTTCCACATCTGCGCCAACCGCTGGCACCACCGCGACCCCACCGGCCCCGACGATGCCCACCACCACTGGGACCGCCGCGCTCGCCTGCTCATCCCACCCGGCACCGAGACCGCCACCTTCAGCCCCTCGCGACTCTTCGCCGCCACCTACCCCGAAGCCATCGCCCTCGCCGGCCTCCTGGGCACGTTGCGCTGGCGCCGCCTGGCCGCAGGCGACCCCGACGACCAACGCCGCTTCACAGCCGAGATCGCCCACGTCCTGGGCCTGGTCGACTACCGGCCCGCCCGGTCAGGCGACGCCATCGCCTTTTGGATCGACCGGTGCTGCTGGCAACCCCCGGTCCTGCCGCACAACACCTACCGGCGCGAACGCACCTTCAGCGGCAAGACCTACCGCAAACCCGTCGCCACCGCCGAACAGGCCCGCCGCCACAACGCGGTCACCTTCGCCGAGCACCGCCGCGGCGGATCGACGATCCTGCACCACCGCACACTCACCCCGCTCGCCGTCTTCCGCGTCCGCACCACCAGCGACATCCCCGACGAGTCGCCGCCAACCCGCACCTGACCAGCCGCCAGCGCGAAGCCCTCCTCGACGGCGACTACCTGTGAACCGAACCCGCACCGACCACCTGGCTCGACACCGCCACCGAACCTCTGCCCTGGTCCGGCCGAACCGGCCCGCGTCACTCCTACCGCGCCCACCCCTACTTCCCAGGCGGCTGACCCAACCCACAATCCAACAGAGTTGATGTTGTCTCATCCGGCCCAGCTTTGACCGGCCGGCGACGGCTAAGAGGGCCCCGGGGAGCCCTATGCTGCCCGGATGTCTCGTAAGAAGAGTGGCCGGAAGGCCGCCCAGGACTTCATCGACACGGCCGCGCGGATCGAGGCGTTCTGTGCCGAGGTGGACGACAGCGGTCTGGGCGACCAAGCCGTGACCTGGGGCTATGAGGCGGCGCTGGTCAAGACCTATGTCGCCTTCGAGCGCTTGATGCTCAACTGCATCGTGGTCGCGATCAACAACGACACGACGACCATCTCCTCACGGACCGGCATCTCCTTCCCCAAACACCTCACCGATGAGGTCTGCGAGTACCTGGTCACCGGCGGGGGCTACTTCGACTTCAAGGGCCGGGGCGGACTCATCAAGATCATCAAGGACTACGTTCCGGCTGATCACTGGCTGTTGGAGGCCGTGAAGCAGGAGAGGTTCAAGAGCCAGCTCGACATCATGGTGGCGCTTCGCAACTACGCGGCCCACGAGAGCCCGGCGAGCAAGCGCAAGGCCCTTGAAGCTGTCGGCCAGGACAGGATCGGCAGTGCCGGATCGTGGATCAAGAGGCAGGGCCGGTTCACAAAGATGATCACCGACTTGTGCGGGCTCGCCCGCGAGATCAAGACCCGGGCACCCTACTGAACGATCGCGTGGACCCGCCGGAGTGCACTGCGGCGGGTCCACGCGAAAGAGCGCGGTCGGGTCGGCCGCCCAGGCCGACGCTTGTCGCCCGGCGCGATGCGGCTTTCACCCGTCGAACATGGCAGATAGATCCGAACTACTTGGCCGCCGGGTGTTCGCACCATTGCCCGCCGCCGACACCGACGTGACCGACCGGCGGATCACGGCAATCCTCGCCTTGATCGCCCATCCCCCACGCCCGACGACGAACGGTCGGCCGCGCGGCACCGAGATCAGTCAGGAGAACGCCCCGCGTGCCCGAGCTGGAGCTGGTCCTCGGGCGCTCAGCCTTCGGGCTGGCCGCCATGGATGTCACCGCTTCCGGAATCGACCAGGACCCACTCCCAGCCGTCAGGCTCGCGTTCGCCTGTCCGACGAAGTCGCCCGTGAGCCCCTAGGAAGTCGATCATCAACTGCACCGCCTCGCCAGCTTGCAAATGGTCTGGTGCCTCGCCGCGGTGGGCCGCGTCGTTGCGGAGGTTGTTCAGCCAGCGCAGCCGATCGATCGGAACAGCGACCTGAAGGCCGGATACTTCCGCGACCGAGATGTAGGTGCCGAACATCGTCGGACCGTCGATGCGTTTCCGCTGCTTCTCAGGCAGTTGATCGGCCCGTTCGCGGACGTGTCGACCGAGGACGATCTCCAGCGCGGTGGCGGCTTCGATGATCGCGCGCCGGTTGGCGTTGCGCCTGTGCGCTGCTCGCGCGTCACGGCTCAGCATCTCCTCAAGGGCCGGCTTCTTGCCGTCACGAACGAGTCCGAGGATGTCAGCCCATCCCTGCGGGCGAAGTGGAAGAACGTGAGGTGTAGTGATGGTGAGGCCCAGAGCCTGGTCGTGGGGCGGCTCGATGAATGTGAGCCCGGCACCGACCGACTCCACATCGTAGACGCGGTGACGGGGGTCGAGGTCCTGGCCAGTCACGACCTCCACCCAGGTGCGCACGTCGTCGAACCATCTGCCGATGCCCTCGGCAAGCTGGTGTTCGGGGGTACACCACGACCTGTGTTCGTAGGTTGGACCTTCTACGTCGGTCATGGCCACCCGATGAAGGGCGGTGGCTGGCCGAAGCGACTCGGGGATGAACGCGCCGTATTCCTGCGCCCACACGATCTGCTCGCCGGTCAGTTCTGCGCGTGATGCGATCCCCGGCACGTCAGGGGGACCGCCGACAGGTGACCGGCCCTCCGGCATCGTGACGTTGAATCGGAGTTCGCCGTACCCAGTGGAGTAGGTCTTTCCCAGCGCATCGCACATCACCCAGATGTGCACGGGCAGCTCGAAGATCGCTTTTATGTCCATATTGGTTCCCGGAGCGCACTTTCAGTCGCGCTCTGCGCGCGGCAGAGCGATGGTCGCGTTGCTGGTCGACACGGAACCTATGGTGACAGCTGCTGGAGGTCCGCTGACATGATTTCGGCCGGGCCTTGACCGGTGAACACCCATGACGAGCTGGTTCGTCACCCTCGAAGTAGCTTCGAGGAGCGTTGGACTGGCAGCCGTTGACCGACCTAACCAAGGGCATGATCATACTACTGCGTGTGCCGAGGAACCGTTCGCGGTGTTGCAGGCGTGCTCCCAGCACCAATGTTCAAGTGGCACGATGCCCTGCGGCCGCCGCCCGACGAGCTGGTCGAGACCGAGCTGTGCCGATCCGTGCTCGACCGCGCTTTCGAGTAGTCCGACAACTGGATCGGAACAAACCCCGGTCGCCCGACCGGAGCTACTTGTCGGAACCCAGCTCAGCGGCCCCCTCTCCAACAGGTTCAACCGGACAAGACAGTTGTCCTGTCCGGGCGAAGATGGCGGAGTCCGGACTGGTTGGCGGGTCGGTTGGCGGGTGTCCGGGAAACATGGCGGGACGCGGTGAGACCGGCGGGTCGGCGTCCGGGAGAATGCGCCCGTGCCTGGGCCGAGGTCGCCTTCACCCGAACTCCCGGGGCGGGCACACCCGACGGCGCGGACAGCAGGGAGCAGACTGTCCGGATGTCGCCAGCTCGCCGCAAGCCGGACGGTCCCCCGCCGATCGTGCACCCCGGTCCCACGCCCGCGGTCGTCAAGCAGCTCTACGGAACAGCGTGGCGCTGTGGTTTCGCCGGTTGCCTTCAGCCGTTGTACCGGGTCACCGAGACCGGCCAGCAGGTCCTCAACAGCACGATCGCGCACATCCACGCCCGCAGCGAGGGCGGTCCCCGGTGGAAGAAGGGCATGAGCGCCGAGGACAACCGGGCGCCGGAGAACCTGATGCCCATGTGCCTGGAGCACTCCAAGGAGATCGACGACCTCTGGCAAAACTTCCCTGCTGACCTGCTGCGGGAGTGGAAAGAGCAGCAACTCCAGGAATGCCGGGACTTGGACCAGTCCTGGCATCTGAACTCCCGGCAGGTCCAGGAGGTGATGGACGCACTCGACCACCGGCGGATCGGCACCCAGACCGCCGGGTCCAGCGCGGTCCTGGCCGCCGCCCGCATCGTCGGGCAGCTCGTTGTCGTCGCCGGTCAGCAGCGCGCCGTGGTGGCCAGGGCGGTCGGCGCCTGGCAGGCGTTGCGCGACCACGTGAACCGGTCCATGCCCCCGGCCTGGGACGCGACCACCGGGCAACTCCTGAGGGTCGAGCCGTCCCTGATGGAAACCCGGCCCCACCAGGTCGCGGTGTCGGAAGCCCTGGCGGCCGCCATCGCGGCCACGCAATCTCCGACGACCACCCTGATCGGTGAACTGCGCGCGATCGAGGCCGCGGATCCTGACCTGGTTCCGTGGTGCGCCTGGGTGCAGGCGGCGGCCGCCGTCGTCGTCGCGGCCTCCGGACGGTGGCCGGGCAGTTCCTCCCACCCGGTCCACCCGTTGGCCGACAACGGGGATCTGTCCGACGCGCTCGCGGAGCTGGAACGTGCTTTCACTGCGTTGAGTGCGCGGTGGAACGGCCAGGCGGCCGAAGACCCGCCACCCCCACCACCCCCGGTGGAGGCCGAACCGGAGTCCGAGGCACAGCGCGCGGCACGCGAACACGAGGAACTCCTGGACTCCGCGCGCCCCTGGGCCCGCGTCACGGGACTGGCGTATGACCCCGATCTCTACCAGCGGCTGCTGGCGGCCACCGAGCACGCGGTCATGTTCCCCGTCCTGCCCTCATTGATGGCCATCGACCTTTTCGCGACCACGCGCCTGGCCGCGTCTGTGGCCCGCAACGCCGACCCCGACACGTATCGGTCCCTGATCACCCAGGCCGCCGAACTCCAGCCCCTCGTGGTCGCCGTCGCCCTGGTGCGGAGCCTGATGTTCACCGCTGAGGAGGCCGAACGGCTCGAACTCCACGATCACGCCCGCACCACGCTCGTCGCCCTGATGGATGTGGAGCAGTGGCGGGAGGTGGCACCCTGGCAGGACAACGAGTACCACTCCCGGTCCCTGCTGGACTGGACCTCCTCGATCCACGGCGAGGAAACCGTCCGCGACGCCCTCGCGGCGGGCCTGACCGACACCGCGGACCTCCTCGGCCCGCTCCTGATCGGCATCGCCACCTGGAAAGAACAGCGCGACAGCCACACCTGGGCCCTTCGGGACTACGTCCGGGGCATCCGTGACCTGCCACCATGGCTACCGGTCGACACTGTGGTCACCGAGATCCACCGCCAGTTCCCCGACCTCACACCCACACAGCACGACAACGTCGGCGAGGACATCAAGGACCTCCGGGACTTGGCCGCCGACCTGCTCCGAGCCGCCACATCCATCGGGTCTATCTCGTGATCGGTGTGTTCGGCGTTGTTGATCAGTAGGTTTCGGCGTTCGGCCAGCGGTCACCGAACGTGATGGCGAAGGCGTTCAGCACGGGCTTCCAGCGCATCGTCCACCTGGCGCGGCCCGTCCCGGTCGGGTCGAGGCTGCGGGTGACAAGGTACAGACACTTCATCGCCGACTGCTCGGTCGGGAAATGCCCGCGGGCGCGGATCGCCCTGCGGTAGCGGGCGTTGAGCGACTCGATCGCGTTGGTGGAACAGATCATCCGCCGGATCTCGACGTCGTAGTCGAGGAAGGGCACGAACTCGTCCCAGGCGTTGCGCCACAACCGGATCACCGCCCCGTACTTGCCGCCCCACTTCTCCGCCAGGTCCTCCAACGCGGCCGCCGCGGCGTCGGGGGTGGGCGCGGTGTAGATCGGGGCGATGCCCCGTTTCACCGCGTCCCAGTCCTGACGGGCCACCAGCCGGAAGGTGTTGCGGATCAAATGCACGACGCAGGTCTGCACGACGGTGCGCGGCCACACGTTCGCCACCGCGTCGGGCAGGCCCTTCAGCCCGTCGCAGACCAGGAAGAACACGTCGTGAACGCCGCGGTTCTTCAGGTCGACCAGCACGCTCATCCAGAACTTGGCGCCCTCGCCGCCGGTGCCCGTCCACAGACCGAGCACGTCCTTGCGCCCGTCCACCGTGACGCCGATCGCGGCGTAGACCGGACGGTTGGCGACCTGGCCGTCGCGGACCTTGACCACGACGGCGTCGAGGAACACCGCCGCGTAGACGGCGTCGAGCGGTCGGCCGGCCCAGTCGTTCATCTCCGCGACGACCTTGTCGGTGATCCGCGAGACCGTCTCCCTCGACACCGACGCGCCGTAGATCTCCGCGAAGTGCGCCGAGATCTCCCCGGTGGTCAACCCCTTGGCATACAACGACAACACAATCTCATCGACGTCGGTCAGTCGACGTTGCCGCTTCTTCACGATCTGCGGCTCGAAGCTGCCCTCCCGGTCCCGCGGCACCTCGATCTCGACCTCGCCGGCCGCGTCGGAGATCACGGTCTTGGTCCGGCTGCCGTTGCGCACGTTGGTCGACTCGCGCCCCGGTTCGGCGCGGTTCTTCTCGTGGCCGAGGTGCTCGGTCATCTCCTCGGCCAGGGCGGTCTCCAGCACGGTCTTGGTGAACAGCTTGAGCAGACCATCGGGGCCGGTCAGCGCCAGCCCTCGTGCTTTGGCCTCGGCCACCATCGCCGCCGCGGCGGCCTGCTCCGGCGACAGCTGCCGCCCGGTCCCCGTCTCGCTCTTCCGTGCGCTCACAAGCTCAGATGTCATCACTCACAGTGCCCATCCCGCCGGACCCCAGGCCCGGCGTGTCGGGCCGAACACACCGATCTTGAAACAGTCCCTGTCTCGGCCCAGCCGTGATGCGAGGTCAGCGATACTGGCTCTTCGGGTCGAGTCGGTAGGGGTGTTGGGTGTCGTTGCTCGGAGCTGTCCTGGTCAAGCTTGCCGAGACGGTGGTGAAGTACGCGGTCGAGGCCGGCACCGGGAACAAGATGGCTGGCGAGTTGAGCGCCGGGGCCGCAGGCGTGCTGGGCGGACGTGCAACTGGGCTGTCGGATGAGCGGAAGGCGCGGCGGACGAAGGAGCGAGTGGCCCGGCGGCTGGCGGACGAGTTGGTCGACAGGTATGGGCACGAGTACCGAGAGTTGCCGGAGGGGGATCGGGCTGCGGCGGTGCAGGCCGTGATCGATACGTTCGAGCTCGTCGGCAGTGGTCCTGGAGTTGTTGCGGGTAACGACGGCGATCCTCGGCGGCTGGCGGACACGCTGCGCCGTGAGTCCGGTGACCTTCTACGGCAAGCCGCGCTCGGCCGCGACGGCGAGGAGTTCTACGGCAGGCTGTTGCGTGAGGCTTGTATCCATGCCGTAGCGGTCGCCACCCACGGTCCCGAGTTCCTGGCGGCGGCCGATGCCGAAACGCTGTCGAGGCTGACGACTCTGAGCAGTGATATATCCCGGGAGTTCGCCCGGCTCAACGCTCGTCTGGATCCATTGCTCGCTTCGCGACCGGATGGGGTCGGGGCTGTCGCGCCGCATGAGGTCGAGGATCGTCGCGCGGCGGAGGTGACCGTGCAGAACACACTCGACGGTGTGGTCACGGGACCGGTGGTGCAGGCGGGCCCGGTGCACGGCAACGTGACCATCAACTACTGGGGTGACGGTCTTTCGTCGTCGAACCCGGAGGTGTCGGCTTCCGCCCGGGGAGCATGGCAGGAGGTTCACTTCCGCGGACGCAGGAAACTCCTGTCGGCGTTGACGGGAACTCGCCTGGGGCCTGGGGATGCCGAGGCGTGCCCGCAGTTCCACGAAGTCGTGGAAATCGAGACCGCGCTCCTCACGGCCTGCTCGGCGATCCTCACCGGGAACAGCGGCTGTGGCAAGTCCGTGACCGCGTACCAAGTCATGGCGAACCGGCTGCACGAGGGCTGGAAGCCTGTGCGCCTGCGGGACTCGGCACGGCATCTCAATGGTGATCGCATCGTGGACGACCTGCTCGCCGTGGAAGGCCCGGTGATCGCGTTGATCGATGACGCGCAGTCGGTGCCCGGTGACACCTTGCGGGAGGTGCTGGAGGCCGCCGGACCGGAGCGGTGGGTGCTGGTGGTGAGCACAGAGCGAGTGCAGGGACCTGCACCTGTGGTGCGCATTGCACAAGAGCGGGCAGTGGCCACGCTCCACGCGGTCCTGTCGAAGGACCTGGAGACGTTGACCCGTGAGGTGAACCTGCTCGACCCGACCGTGGGAGACGGTGCCCACCAGCGGCCGATCGAACACCGCCTGCGTGTCGCGGCCCGGCAGTCCACGCCGTGGCAGTTCTGCTTCGTGCTGTCGGGCGGCTGGCGCCGCGTCGAGGGAGCACTGGCCAGGCTGAGAGAACAGGACGAGGCGCATCTGGCATTGGCCGCGATTGCGGTAGGACAGATCGCGACCGCGGACGCGGGCATCCCGATCGACCGGCTTGACGCGATGGCCGTCTCGATGGGACGTGACGCGGCGTGGGTCGCGCGATCTCTCGACGTCCTCCGAGGCGAGCAGTTGATCAGCTCGGATGACGGGTTCTACCGGTGTGCGCACCTGCAAGCGGCGTGGAGCACCCTCCACACCCTGCTCAGCCCGTACCCGATCACGGCGCCGCCGACCAAACGCCCGACCGTGCCGCCGATCACCGGCGCGGCGGACAGTGCGCCACCGGCATCGCCACCACGTCGGAGATTGACACCGGTCTCCCCACCTGCCGAGGGGAAGGTGGCGAGGGATCGCCGGGTCATCGCCGACCTGATCGAGGACATCGTTGCGGACCCGGCGACAAGTTTGGTCGGTCTCAGCTGGCTGACTGGTTGGTATGGCTTCCACAGCGAGGACCGCTGGGCGCTCCGTGTATCCGGCGCGATGGGAGACGTTCGCGTTGGACAGTTGATCGACCGTGTCACGACCAGAGACGAATCGGGTACGGACCTCGGCGTCCGCGCCTCCGTCATCTGCGGCCTCAGCAGCTGGCAGGACGGACTTGCTCAAACGCAGCGAATCGCCGACAACGCGCACCGGTTCAGGAGATGGGTCGACCGCATGACCGTCAAGGACGCGGCTGGCATGGAAGCCTTGTTCAACTGGCTCGGCAATGATCGTCGCGATCTCACCGAAGAACTCCTACGGGATGTCGACGTGGAGAACCTGGTCGCCCGCTGGGTCGACGGTGACCTGGCATCGGCCGCGACGTTCGGCAAAGCGGTCGAGAGGATCTGCTACGCAGGCGGCACCGCGCTGTACGCAGCGGTCGCCGCCGCCATCGACGGTGACGCGATGCTGGGCTTGTTCCGCCACGTGACGGGTGAGCTGTGGGCACCATGCCAGTTGACCGAGACCGTGGGATGGATCGATCCCTCGCTGAGCCTGCGCTTGGTATCGGCCTTCCTGCCGCAGATTGCGGCGGCGATCAACGACGACCCCGTCGAGTCATGGCCCGACATTCACGACACGCTGTGGTTCGTACTCGGGTTCACGCCTGGGTTCCTGCGTCAGGAACGGCCGTCGAAACAGCGGAGGCGCATCGCAGCCAGGCTCGCCGCGATGCTCGACACCGCCGCCCTCGCAGACGCCATCGCCCACTCACGACCCCGTGACTGGCAGGCGCTGGCGGAGCTAATGGTGTTCGTCTGGGAGGCCGCTCCGCAACTGTTCCAGGACATCGCCGCTGCTGTCGACATGGACGCCTTCTCCGAGACCGTCGCTCCACACCTCGACCACCCACGATGGGGCTCGTTGCAGATCCTGGGAGTGATGGCGGAAGCTCGACCGGAGGCGACCGGGCGGATCGTCGGACCGCTGATCGCCACCGCTGAGTCGTTGGTGGCGTTGCATGCGATCGTGGCACCGAATGAAACGATCGAGGCGCTGCACCGCGGCGTACCCGTCGACCTCGGTGCCAGGGAGCAGGAGTGGGAGATGGCAGACCAAGCCGTGACCGCGCTGGCCTGCTGCGATCCGGACACGGCGGGGTTGGTGCTGGCCGCCAACCTCGACGCCATCAAGCACGGGCTCCAGCTGGGGATTCACGGCGAGGATCATGCAGGCCTGTCGGAGTTCCTGGCGCGGTGCGATCAGGTGTCTCCAGGCATGTTGGACGCAGCACTGGCCGAGATCATCGAGGATGCGACGCCGCACTGGCAGCGGGAGTTGGGCAGGCGTGATCGCGCGCGGCGGCCGGTGCTGGAGTTGGTCCGGCGTGCGGCACGTGTCTGCCCTGACCATGCGAAGGTCCGACACCTTCTGCGTCGATTTCCGTCGTTGGGTCGGGTGGACTAACGGTATTGCGCAGGGTGGGACACGATGTCAGGTCATGGTGCCCAAAGCTCCAGTCTCCATAGCGAGGTATGGCGTTCCTGGACGAACCGATGCGCGAGTGTGGGCGCGTTTCCATCATGAGGGGGAGACTGGTGGCCAAGTCCCGCGTGTCCGTCGCTGATCGAGTTGAGGCATTCCGGGCGCGTGCTGCGGAGGTGCGGGCATGTTCATTGTTCCAGCAGGAGGTGCGCGAGTTCTCCTTTGGGTTCACGATGGAGAATGATGCTGTACGCTACTGCTTCCCGAAGGTGGACAGAGCGCGGCAACACTATTGTGCATCGTTATTGCGTCCGTTTCTGTCGGAAAGTGATACCGTTTCGCTGAACAGATGTTTCGGTGTCTTCGGTGCGGCACTTGACGATCCGGGACTCCGTCGTGACCTCGGTGCCATCCGTGCGGACTACAGGACCGCGCGGCAGAGTTCGATGTTCAGCGCGGCGGTGTGGCGAGTCGACGAGCGTCCGCCAGAGAAGTGGTACACCGACTGGGAGATCGCCCACGCCCTGCTTTACGGCGATCTGCTGCACTTGGACGCCGGGTTGCGGCGTTTGCTCCGATCGCTTGTGCCTCCCGGCGGTGACCCGTGGGATCACCAGGCAGTCATGATGATGTTCCACGTCACGGCCCGGACCGCTCTTCGTGTAGACGATCTGCTACATGTGGCACAGGATCGGGGCGCACTGCCGAGGTAGTCAGCGGTGCGGCCTTCAGGATGCTGCAACTCGAGTCCGGGCCGCACCTGCTTGCTCTGTCCGGCGACACCTATCGGATCTACGCCGCCGACACCAGTCGCTTCTTGCCCCGCTCCGCCGCGCGCTGGTAGTGGCGCATCGACCGCCCCATCACCAGTGCGGACGTAGTGTCCCGTCTTGTTTTCGGTCGGTTCAGCAAGTGGAAGGCTCTTGCGGTGTCCTTGAGGTTGTCCCCTTGAACCGGACGCCCTGATCCCAGACAGCGGTCTGGGGAAGGATGTTCCCCGTGTCAGGTAAGTCGAAGTACCCCGAGCGGTTCCGTAGGGACGCTGTCGCGTTGGCCCGTTCGTCGGATCGGCCGTTGCGGCAGGTCGCCCGCGAGCTGGGCGTGAACCACGAGACCCTGCGCAACTGGGTCCGCACCGCCGAGCAGGCCCAGGCCGGACCGGTCGACGCGGCGGCGGTGGACCAGGCGGAGCTGCGGGCGCTGCGCAAGCGCGTGGCGGAACTGGAGCTGGAGAAGGACATCCTCCGCAAAGCGGCCGCGTATTTTGCCAAGGAGATGGGTCGTTGACCCGCAGCCACCGGTTCATCTCCGAGCATCGCGCCGTCTTCGGCGTCACCCGGCTGTGCAGGGTCCTGGGCGTGCGGCGTCCGGGCTTCTACGAATGGCTCGCCGCCGCCCCGGCCAGGGCGCAGCGGGCAAAGGCGGACGAGCGCCTGGCCGCCGAGATCGGGGAGGTCCACGCCGGTCACCGGGGTGCCTACGGGCGTCCGCGGATCGTTGTCGCGCTGCGTCGTCGCGGACGCCGGGTGAACCACAAACGGGTCGGTCGGGTCATGCGCGAGCGCGGGGTCGTCGGCATCACCCGCAGACGGCGCAGGTCATTGACCAGGCCCGATGCCGTCGCGGTGCCGGTGCCGGACCTGATCGGCCGCGATTTCACCGCCCCGGTGCCGGGGAAGCGGCTGGTCGGGGACATCACGTATCTGCCCACGAGGGAGGGCTGGCTCTACCTGGCCACGGTGATCGACCTGCACAACCGCGAGGTGATCGGGCACGCGATGGCCGACCACATGCGCGCCGAACTGGTCCGCGACGCCCTCGACCTCGCTGTCAAACGCGGCCTGATAAGCGATAACGCGATTTTTCACGCCGATCGCGGGTCGCAGTACACCTCCGGACTGTTCCGCTCCGCGCTCGCCGGTCACGGCATCCGTCCGTCGGTGGGGCGGACCGGGTCGTGCTTCGACAACGCCGTCGCGGAATCGTTCTTCGCCACCCTCAAGACCGAGATCGGCACCACCGTCCGGGACGCCCGCGACGACGCCCGACGCGACGTTTTCGCCTACCTCGGCTACTACAACCACGACCGTCTACATTCGACACTCGACTACCGCACCCCACACGAAGCCCGCCTCGGCTATCGTCAAGATCCCACCCTCGTGGCATGAAATCCGGTGTCCGGTTCAAGGGGACAACCTCACCTCGCGGTCTCGGGTGCCCGCAACTTGCGTGTCACTCGACACTCATGGACCAAGGGAGTTCATCGCGTGTGAACGGGTACTTGGCGAGTGCGTGGACCAGCCATCGGTCGCCGCGGTCGAGGCGGCGTTGCAGCGTGAGCCACCAAGCATCCGTGATCATGATGTGGCCCTGCACCTGCCTGGTCTGTCCGGTATCGGGGACGAGCTTGACGTGCGCTACGTCGTCGCTCGGGCGCGCGGGGCGGGTGGTAAAGGTGAAACCGCCCAGCGTATGGCCGACTTCGGCGAAGTCCCGCCACGCCTGGCGCGACTCCTCGGTGACCAGCGACCTCAGAACGCGAACACCCTCCTCGGTAAGCGGTGGGTTCCAGAGCACCATGAGAAAGGCAAGCGCGGTGGTCATGGGATTGGCGGCATCGAGCGGACCCAGGTCGGCCAGGGCGGCCTCGTCATCGTCGGCTATCGGCAGGCCCACGGCTTCGAGAAGGCCGTCGACCAGGTCGGAGCATGCTTGCTGGGCTCCCACGACATCGATGCTCAACGAGCCCAGGTGCAGGATGTACCTGCCGTTCGCGCCGAGTTCGTAGAAGACGTTGAACTGGCGAGCCGCCTGCTCGGTCGGCTGACGCCTCTTCGCCGGAACGCCGGGGTGCGACAGATTCCCGGTTCCCCTTGCGTAGTCGTCGAAGTGGTCGAGCACGTCTCTGGCGTTCTTGGCGTCCGGCGCCGCCACCTCGAACCTCGATACGGCTGCTTGTGCCACGGCTTGCGCAGGTCCGGTGAGGTGGTCCCGGAGCATGCAGGCCGCACGCAGTGCCTGTCGTAGTACGTGCACGAACTGGTAGCCGTCGATCTGTCGGTCGACGTGGTCGCGGTTGGTGTCGAGCACTCGCTCGGCCTGCATGGTCACCGCCCGGTACCAGGTGACCAGGTGGGTCATCGCAACGGAGTCCAAGTGTTCGAGCCGACGCCACCGCTCCTGGCGGGACCGTCCTTCTGCCGCTCCAGTGCCCACTTCGTCACCTTCCTGGCCTGGGAGGCCCAAAACTTCCGGCGTTCGAGTGGCAGGAGCGTAAGCCGTCGGTCGGTTCGGCTGCGGTTGCACGTCGTTTCGGGCCTGTCGATGTCACACGTGGTCGAGTGGAGTTGGCGGCGTCAGGTCGACCACCGCAGGAGTGTCGCAGCATCGCTCTGGTGGCTCCGGCTGGACCGTCGTTCGACCGGTGCGTGGTACGGGGGGCGACCGGTGTGGCTGGGCGGAGTGCTCACCGATGTGGCCGTCGATCGACTGGTGAGTTGGATCGAGGCGGGTGGCCCTGGGCGCGCCGCGATGCCCGACGCCCTTGCCGACCACCTGATCGCGCCCCGCCGCCGACGGCATCGCAAGCTGCTCCTCCGCACCCCGGCCGGCCAGCGCGGTGGCGAGAAGTGGCTCATGTCGGCCTGGAGGCGCGTGCGGCAGGATGGTGTAGTGGACTACGACTTGGCCCGGCTCGGCACGCGGGAGTTCGAACACCTCGTGCAAGTGCTCGCCATCGGGATCCAGGGGCCGGGCGCCCAGGTGTTCGGTGACGGTCGTGACGGTGGTCGGGAGATTACTTTCGAGGGGGCATGAGGTTCCCGAACCTCGAACGGTCGGATCAGGCGTTGTGAGGCCGAGCGCGTCGCGTGGCTCGGTCTCGTCCCGAACCCGCTCGATCGTCCGCGCGACGAACGCCGCCTCGGCCGCCTCCTACGACGCGTGGTGCACACCCAGTGGATGAGTACCAGGACGTCAATGAGCAGCAGTACCGGCTGTTGCGGCTGCTCGCGCCCGCCGACGCCGGTCGACCGCGTCCACCAGCAACCCCACCCAGCGGGAACGGGTGCATCGAACCTCAACTCGCTCGCCACGACACCATGATCGCTGCCCGACCGATTTCCGCTACACGACGTCGCATGTCCACGTCATGCCGTGTGTGGCCACAGGCTGGAGGTGGTCAGGGTTTCAGAATCGTCTTGGCGTCCACCTGGTCGAATAATGATCGCTGCTTCAAATCGTCCCACGTCCACGGAAGGGCCGCCTTCCCGTCCGGCTCGCGGCCGAAACGGAAATCCTTCCGGTGTCCTTTGATGCTCATGAATAGGTCGAACCGGCCGACGACTGCGAGATGATCGGCCAGTGCGGCAATCTGATCGACGGCTCCCGACTCGCGTAGTCTCGTCAATAGAACGTCAATGTCGTCGCGATCGTAGATCCTGGCCTGTTGCGCTGCGCGGCTGATCAGCGTGGCGGCCTGTTCTGTCGCTCCTGCCTTGTATAGTGCATTCAGTAGAGCGTCCACGTCGTGGATGTCGTTCACGGCGGCACTCGCGGCTATATACTCGGCGAGTGCGTCGACCTGGCTCGTGGCACCTACTCTGTGCAGCGCCTCCAGCAGTGCGCCTACACTTTGAGGTTCATGGCCGGCAAGGCGGGCGATGGAGGCGGCGTTCAACAATCCGGCGAGCCGTTCTTCGGACCCGGCCCCATGGATTGCCGTCAGTAGCACGCCCAGGTCGTAAGGGCTGTCGAAAACGGTGTGCGTTGGAGTGATGCGTCCAGTTAGTAACGCGATGTGTTCCACGGCGTCGACCTCTAATAGTGCCACCAGCAGCGCCCCTATGCCGCGAAGGTTGTGGAGCGCGACATGCTCGGCCATACGTTCGGCCAGCACTGCAATCTGGTCTGTGGCGCCCACGTCGTGCAGTGCCGACAGCAGAGGTCGTACGGAGACCAAGTCGTCGAACACGACCTGCGTGGAGGGTGAACGCTCCAACAAGGCGGCGATCTGAGCCGTGGCGTCTGCCTTGTGCAGCGCCGACAGAAGAGTCCCTACATTCCAGGGGACCTTCAGGGCGGCAGACCGGGCGGCGCGTCCGGCGAGTACTCCGACCTGCTCTGCGGCTCCTGTCTCATGTAACGCCTCCAGTAGTAGTCCTGCCGCGTGAGGGTCGTCAACGGATGAATGCTCGGCTATGCGTTTTGCCAGGATGGAGACCTGCTGCGCGGCGTCCGCTTGATGAAGGGCCAGCAGCACCTCTTTTGCGCCGTAGGGGTCGTCGAGTCTCATGTTCCCGATCATGCGGCCGGTCCACTCGGAGACCTGATCCGACGCTCCTGCTTTGTTCAACGTAGACAGCAACCTGCCCATGCTGTAGGTGTCGTCCGAGATGATGGCCTGACCGGCCATACGCTTTGCCAGTGCGAAAGACAGACTTTTTGCTCCAACTTCAAGCAATGCTTCCAATAGCGTTCTCGCTGCATGTGGATGAGACAATTCGGCCTGCTCGCTTATGCGCTCGGCAAGCTCGACCGCAAGTTCCGTGTTCCCGGTTTCATGCAGTGCTTCCAGTAATCTGCTGACCGCATGGAGGTCGTCCAGACCGACGTGGGTCACCGCCCACTGTGCAGGTCGATGATCGTCAGGGTGAATTGCGTGCAGGTTACGGACGAGGCGTGCCGCCGCGTAGGCGTTGCCGTGTGCCGTCGCGTTCTTCAAGATCTGGCCGGCGTGGCGGTACAGGCCGAGCGCCCATGCCTCGTCTCCGAGGAAGTCCAGGTCATCCGGGTTCGCATGGACACTGACCGTGGTCCAGAAGCCAACGGGTGGCACCTGTGCCGCACGATGCGAGCGACCGTACTCGTCGAGGTAGTCCTCCAGACGAACCACGTCACCGATGGGTTGCCCTGGGATGGCCGGCGGTCGGTGCAGCGCGCGTACGGCCGCGGCGTCGCGGGGTGTCGTGAGGGTGTGGAGTGCGCGGGTGAACCAGTCGGGATCGGTGAGGTGCTGCTGCTGTTCATGCGGGTCGAGGTAGGCGGGGGCGGCGTGGTGGAGCAGGTCGACGGGGAGCCATTCGCTGTGGCCGAGGCGGCGTGCGTCCATGGCGGCGTGTAGGACGGCGGCGACGGTGGTGGAGGCATTGCTGTAGAGGTCGAGTAATTCGGGAACGCCTGCCATGTACTGGGTCAGTGGCACCCGCGTGGCCTGATCAGGTCCGCCGTCGGCGCCGTCGGCTGCGGCCAGGGCGCGGCGGACGCGGGTGTCGCTGCTGCTTCGAGCGGCGGCCAGATCAGGGCCGGTGAAGACACCGGGAACGGGGATGGTGCGGCCGCTGAGCAGTGCACGGGCGTCGGCGTGCCGGTCCGGTCGGACTTGGGGACGCTGGGTGATCTGGTCGAGGTAGAGCGGCCACAGGGTACCCAGCAACAGCACGGGGGTGCGGGTCGAGTCTGCCAACAGCGCGCGTAGGCCGGAGGCGATAGCGCTGGCGGTGTGCTTGTCCGGGTCGATTAGGTAACGCTGAGCCTCATTGAGCCAGATCACCGTGTGTGGCTCGACTGCGGCAAGTCCGCTGAGGAACTGGTCGGCGGGCACGGGGTTGATCGGCGGCCACACCCGCCACCCGGCTTCGGTCAGGCTCCGGTGCCGTGACCGGCCGCGCGAACGCCTCGGTTGCGGGACGGGGTGGTGCAGAAGTTCGTACAGGGCTCGGGTTTTGCCCGAGGTGGAGTCGCTGACCAGGATCGCCGTTCCTGATCGGGGTTGCTCGTCCATGGCTGCGCGGGCCAGTTCGCGCAGGACCAGGTCGTGCTGTCGGGGGATGTAGCGGGGAAGGGGACTCTCGTCGTCTGTTCCGGGTGGCAGCGTCCGGCGGACCTCCAAGTCCTCGGCTGCGGTATCGCTGATCAGCCGACCAGGCGCGAGCACGGATTCCGTGACCGGCACGCCGTGCCCGTTGACCACCGAGCCGATCGGCGCGACTAGAACATCGCGGCCGGCCTGTATCACCGTCGACTGCGCCGAAGCGGCACCTACCTGGACGAGCCCGTCCGCTCCACCGTCGTCCACAATCGCCCCGTTCTGTACTGCTGGCCCGCCGGCCGATTACGCACACCAGAACCCAGTCTTGCTCGACCATCTACGCAGAACTGCGGTTACGGTTGATGAACGCCGTCGAGTCCGCCGAGCAGATCCGCTTGACGAAAGTCTTCTGCTCTGTCGCGGGCGTGATCGTCGGTACGGAAGGTGTCCCTGCCGCTGTAGGACGGCGGCGCGGCGACGGCACCGTAGTGAGCAATAGCGTCGGCGCTGGCTGGAGCCGGTGCCCCGGTTGACGATGGGTTGGGCGCAGACCGGGCAGTGGCCGTCCGGGATGACCGGGGCGAGGGCCCGGAGGAGGCGGTCGACGGAGCGGCGTTGGGAGGTTAGGGGAACGCTGTCGGCCGGACAGGTTGTGTTTCCGCACAGAGTGGCGAACTGGGCGCGCAGGTCGCTCAAGTCGCGGCGGCAGGTGCCCAACAGGTGTAGGTAGCGCTCCAGCGGCCAGTGGATCAGCCGTCCGGCGCGGGTGAGGTAGACGCCGAGTGCGTCGATGGTGAACCGGTCGCTGTAGTCGAGCAGGGTGTAGCACAGCAGTTGGTGAATGGTGTCCAGCGGGAACGCGTGGATGTCGCGGGTGCTTTTGAAGTCGATCAGCATGCCGTCGACGATCAGGTCGGCGTCGGCGTCGATGTGGGCGCTGCCGTCGAAGGTCGGTCCGGCGTGGCAACTGGCGGGCGTGGTCTCGTAGCGCAGTCGGGTCAGGTCGCCGTGCTCGGCCAGGTCGAGTTGGGCCAGGACGTCGGCGACCAGGTCCGGGTGAGGCACACGCAGCAGGGCTTCCAGGTCGAATCCGCGAGGGGTGGCGGCCGCGGCCCGGAACAGCGGGGTCTGAGGGAAGGCGATCGGTACCCGGAAGCGCAGGGCGTACCAGGCGGCGGCGATCAGCAGTCGGGCCAGCTGTTCCTCGTCGTCCTGCGGGCCGAGGATGGAGTGTCTGCGGTTGTCGGGTTCCATCTCGGCGACGGTTGCGGTGATCCGGTCGACCAGTTGAGCGCCGACGGTCGCCAGGGCCTCCGAAAGAGGCCCGCGTCGGATGCCGAGGATTGGGCTTTCGGCAGCGATGCGGCAGTCGGCGACCCCCAACCGCGTCGCAGCGTCAACAGGGTCGGCTGCGGTGAACGCCAGGCGTAGCCGCTGGTCGACCGCTGTGCCGACCGTGCCCGCCTCGAATCCGACACCCGGTCCCGGCTGCCACCCGCGCGGTGAGGACAGTTGGGCGCAGTAGGTGGCGCGAAGCGGCCGGGAGCCCGCCGACAGCTCGCGATCCAGGAACCGGCGCAGCGGCGTGCGAGGCGATGCCAGCCCTCCCAGCAGGCTCGTAGCCGCAGGCACCGACATTCCGGCGTCGTGGTCAACCGACCGGGTGAGGGGATCCTCCCCGACGTTCTGTGCTGGCTTGTCACCGTACCGACCACCCGACAAGATCGGATTAGGGCTTTCCGGGTGTATCAACTGCGCCGTTCGGGTCATAGGTTGTCATGGCCGGTCGGACTGGTCGTCATCGAGCTGTCCCGTTCCCGTGGTGGAGGTGGCTGTGATGGCACTGGAGAACGATCACGATCTTTTGGACGTCTGGTTGAGTGACAAGCAGCGCCGAGGTGAGCGAAGGCGGTCACAGGACCCGCACGTGCACCTCGGGTTGCGGTTCGCGTTCTACGGGCGGATGTCGACCTCGGAGTACCAGGACCGGCATTCCTCGCGGTTGTGGCAGCGGGAGGTGTGCGAGCGCCTGGTCGCCGGGTACGGGGTGGTCGTGGCGGAATTCTTCGACGAGGGCGCCTCACGACGGCGTCGGTGGTCCAACCGGCCGGAGGCGGCGCGGCTGTTGGAGGCGTTGGCCGACCCGGACCGCAGGTTCGACGCGATCGTGGTGGGCGAGTACGAGCGGGCGTTCTGCGGTCGTCAGTTCGACGAGCTGGTACCGCTGCTGCGTGTGGTCGGGGTGCAGGTGTGGCTGCCGGAGGTCGGTGGCCGGGTGGACCTGGATGACGACGAGCACCGTCGGTTGATGACGTTTCTGGGTGCGCAGTCGGAGCGGGAGGTGATCCGGGCGCGTAACCGGGCGTTGGCGGCGATGAAGGCGCAGGCCGAGCTGGGTCGGTATCTGGGTGGTCGTCCGCCGTACGGGTACATGCTGGTCGATGGCGGGCCGCATCCGCGGCGAGCTGATGCGCGGTGGGGGCGGCGAGCGCGGAAGCTGGCACCTGATCCGCGGACCTCGGGGCACGTGAGGTGGATGTTCGCCCGTCGGTTGAGCGGGGTGTCGGTGGCAGGGATCGCCCGAGGACTTAACGAGCGCGGTGTGCTGTGCCCTTCGGCGGCGGATCAGGAGCGCAACCGGCACCGCTCGGGCGTGGAGTGGAGTGTGCAGTCGGTGCAGACGATCCTGGACAACCCGCGCTACACCGGCCGTCAGGTCTGGAATCGGGTCGCCAACGACCGTGACGAGGTCGACCTGCGCACCGGTCGGTCGGGACAGGTGCCGAACCTGCCGCAGGACTGGGCGGTCTCCCGGGAAGTGGCGCATACGCCGCTGGTGAGCATGCACGACTTCACCGCAGCCCAGAACGTGCGCGCCCGACGCCCCAACGACGACGGCGGTGAACGTCGGTACCTGTTGTCGGGTCTGGTGGTGTGCGGGGTGTGTAGGCGGCGGATGGATGCGCACTGGGTGCACGGCCGTCCCGGTTACCGGTGTCGTCACGGCTTCAGCAGTGCCCGGCGGCGTCCGGCGGACGGGCCTAGGTCGTTGTACTGGCGTGAGGATCGTCTGCTGGAAGACATCCCGGTTGCTGCGGCGTCCGCAGGTTTCGCGTGGTCGGCCGTGGGCGCCGACATGGTGGTGTTACTGCGCGAGCAGGATATGACTGTTGTCTGCGGGCACCGAGGGATCGAAGTCTTCGGAGGTCCGATGCCTGCCCTGTCGTCGCAGAGTTCGGCGCTGACCGACGATGCACTACGGTGAGCGCCCATGTCCGAGGGTGAACAGGACGCGGTGGGTTCCGCGACCTCGGGTGCCGTGCTTCCACGGTCCCGGGAGGCGGAGGGGCGGCTGTTGTTGCGTCGTCTGGTCGCTCCGCTGGTGCGGGCGGGCTGGTCGGAGGCCACAGTCGAGGAGTGGTACGACGACGAAGATCCGGACCGGAGAGGTGCCGAGGTCGCGGAGGTCACCGTCGGGTTGGAGAGGTCGGGCTTCCACCTGCTTGTGTCGTGGAATCCGGTGACGGGTCAACTGGTAGTCGCGGACCCGACCGAGGGTTGGGAGTGGGACGACGGACTGTTGCCGCCGCTGCTCCCGCTCGACGAGGAGATCACCGTAGACCTGGCAGGCGAGAGTTCGCAGGCCGTTCGTGCCGAGACCGCACGTCGGGCGTTCGCGGCCGCAGGACTGCTGGACGCCACGAGGATCCGGCTGGCCGAACCGGCTACCTTCCTGCACGCCGATCTGGTCGTGTCCTTCCGGGCCGACTACGTGCATGACGCGGCCATACGTCACCGTGGGCGCGACGACCTCGCCGGGGTGTTCGCGTCGCTGGGCGAGGAGTTCTCCTGGCGGATCGCCTCGGGGATGCGCGCCTATCCGCTGATCGTGCCCGCGGCGGTGCCGTCGGCCGCGGCGCGGGGGATCGCGGAGTGGTGCTGGCGCCGGGAGAGCGTGGTCGAGGAGTGGCACCACAAGGTCGACGACCTCACGATGGCACGTGCCAACATCGCCGCCACCCGGGCGGTCCTGCCCCACGTGCACCTCGAAGGCGTCGACTGGCCCGCCCTGCGTCTGGCCCTGACCCTCCCCGGTCGACGCCTGGCCGACGGCCGCGCCCTGGCCGAGCTGTTCGAGGAGGGCTGGGAACCGATCCTCGCCTCGATCCACGGCCAAGTGGACCTGTGGCAGCGCGCGGAGGACGAACTCGGACCGCAGACCGTGCTGGCGTTGCTGAGCATGCACGGCTCGCGCACCGAGTCCGTCGGCGACTGGTGGGGCTCCGGGCACTACGAGACGCTCACTCGCCTGGTGATCGAGAATGGGGCACAGGTCGGCAAGCTGCCTCGGGCGGCGCTGGAGTTGTTCGCCGACGCGGATCGGTTCGCCGACATAGCCGCCCACGCCCCCGACGTCCTCGACGACGACCTCCTGCACTGGCTTACCCGCGCCATCTTCGATGAACAGTCCCGACGCCGTATCGAAGGGGAACCCGACACCGCCGTCGTCACCTTGCCCGACTGGGTGGCCGAGGAACTCACCGAGCTGCTCACGACGGATCACGACGACGCGTCCTCCTGACCGGAGGCAGGGCCGACAACACTGCCACGAAGCCGGCGAGGTCACTCGATCGCGGGTTGTGTCCGTGATCCTGTTGTCGAGGCGTCGATGTCGTGACGGCCCGGATCGGACAGCGGGGTGATGGTGTGCGGCCGATCGGGCCTGTCCCGATCCACGTTCTCGCCGCCGTGCCAGCCTCGAAGTTCGAGTGTGGACGAGGGAGGCGGATCGTGACGGCCTTGTGCGACCGGGACGTGCTGACCGACTGGATGGGTCTGTGGACCGAAGACGACACCTACGGTGCACGCGGAGTCCATCCAGGACCGGCCGTGGTGGGTGGGTTGCGGTTCGCCTTCTACGGTCGCACCTCGACTATCGAGCATCAGGATCCGGAGACCTCGCAGGCGTGGCAGTTGGAGGTGTGCGAAGACCTCGTCGCCGGGCACGGCCGGATCGTGGTGCACTTCTTCGACGCCGGAAAGCCTCGGCGTGACCGGTGGTGGGACAGGCCGGAGGCTGCGGCGTTGTTGGCGGCGATCCGCGATCCGGAGCGTGGGTTCGACGCGATCGTGGTGGGCGAGTTCGAGCGTGGATTCGCCGGGGACCAGATCGAGCACGTCGTGGCGCTGTGCCGCAGACACGGTGTACAGGTGTGGCTGCCCGAGGCGGGCGGTTCGCTGGACCTGGACAACCCCGAGCACCGGGCACTGATCCGGATGCTGGGTGCGCAGGCGTTGCGCGAGGTCGTGCGCGCCCGGCACCGGGCGATGGCCGCCATGCGTGTTCAGACCCGCGACTACGGCCGTTACCTGGGCGGTCGTGCCCCCTACGGCTACCAGTTGGTGCCCGCAGGCGCGCACCCGAACCTGGCCGAGGCTCGTCGCGGTCGGTGCGTGTACCGCCTGGAGCCTGACCCGGAGACCGCGCCGACCGTGCGGTGGCTGTTCGCCGAACGCCGGGCCGGGCGCAGCGTGAAGGACCTGGTCGCCACGCTCAACCAGCGAGGCGTGCCCTGTCCGGCTGAGCATGATCCGGAGCGCAACCGGCACCGGACCCGTCGTCGGTGGACTGCGCAGTCGGTGGCCTCGATCCTGGCCAACCCGCGCTACACCGGCTGGCAGGTGTGGAACCGGCAGAGCGTCGACCACGACCACCACACCCCGAGCGAGCGCAGGCGCCGCCGAGTCACGAGGTGGAACCCGACCCACCACTGGGTGCTGTCCCGACAGCGTGCCCACGCCCAGCTGGTCAGCGAAGCCGACTTCGTCGCGATCCAGCGCATGCGCTCCAGTCGCCCGAACCAGCACGGTGAGGCCCGCGAGTACCTGTTCGCCGGGCTGTTGCGCTGCGGCGTCTGTAGCCGGCGGATGGACAGCCACTGGGTGCACGGCCGTGCCGGCTACCGCTGCCGCCACGGCCGCCACGGCCGCCACGGCCGCACCGGCCCGCGTACCGAACACACCGCGGCCACGCTGTACCTGCGCGAGGATCACTTGATCACCGGCATCAGCCACGCCTTGCACATGCCCGTGGCCGCGAGCCCGAGCCGCGTTGCCGCCCAGCTCCGCGCCCGCCACATGATGGTCGTGTGCACCGCCGACGGAGTGTCGGTCGAGATGCCGCGCCCGATCCTGCGGGCCGCGTAAACACGAAACCACGGGTCCGATCTGATAAACTCAAGATCGAACCCGTGGGGTAAAACTGTGTCCGAGGAGCGACTTGTGCACTATCCACACGTCTCTACCTCGGTGACTAAAATTGAGTACATCCTGCGTAATTATCCTTTTTCGCTTCCGGAGAAGACGTTCGCCGACTGCACGCAATGGTTGTCGCGCTTCTTCGAGCAGCGACCCGGAGGCGGAGCGCTTCAGTCATAGCAGCCTTAACACAGGGGACGGACCAACTACGCTACAGACAGGCCCTCGCGCCAGGCCCATGGAGTCATCAGGGCACGCCGGAGCTACCAACTGGCGGTCCTACCCGGGCTGATGGGACCTCAAATCTCCCACCTACGCACGCCCCCGTAGTACTGGTCCTGCGGTCTGCGATACTAGTCAGGTGACCGAAGAAGACTTCATATTGAGCGACCTGAAAGAGCGTTACGCTTCGCAGCCTAACGAAAAGAATTACGCACGTCTCTATGCAACCGAAGATAAACACCTATCACCGATGTTCACATCTTTCCATCAGCGACTGAACGACTTGTTCGACTTCATGAACACCAAAACTCGCGTCAACGGCCACTACAATGCCGACCAGAGTCGCGCACTTCTCAACCTCATCGAGGAGCTCGATGAGGTTCGCGGCGTGCTTCGCCGGATCGGCATGGAATTCAAGCTCGCACCTGACTATGAGAATGCAATCAAGTCATGTAGGGAGTTCTTGAGGGTTTCAGGGGGAAGTCCAATTCCGGAGGGATTCGAGCTTATCCCTATCGAACGATACGGGCAAATATTTCAACGAGCAGACAACACTGTTCGACTGAAGAAGCGAGATCGCACCTATCGACTACAGTTGATAGGTGAAGGTTCGTATGCCGTCGTTCACAAATACTTCGACGAGGAGTACAAAAAATTCTTCGCCATCAAACGAGCAAAGAAGGGGATCTCGGAGAAGGACTTGAAACGATTCCGGGCCGAGTACGAACTGATGAGAGGGCTGAGTTTTCCTTACATCGTTGAAGCCTACACGTATGACGAAGAGAAGAACGCGTACACCATGGAATATTGCGATGGAACCCTAGGGGAATTTATAGCTCGACACAACTCACAACTAAGTTTCGACACTCGCAAGAGAATTGCGCTTCAATTTCTTTACGGAGTCAACTACCTACACCTGAGAAGAATTCTTCACCGGGATATCAGCAAGCAAAACATTCTAGTAAAGAAATTTGATTTCCCTGCCATCACCGTAAAGCTGTCTGACTTCGGTCTTCACAAAGACCCCGCTTCCGATCGGACGTTCACGGGATCTTCGATGAAGGGATCAATACGCGACCCCACGTTGGAGAGCTTTAAGGACTTCGATGTGCGCGCAGAGATATACGCCGTCGGCCATATTCTGTCCTTTATATTCTCAGGTCGCGAGAGTTTTGGCTCGCGCATCGGACAAGTCCAAGAGATAATCGAACGTTGCACGACTTCTCGCCGACAAGAACGCTACGAATCCATGGGCAAAATTATCGCGGAGATCGAAGTTCTCTCCGCCCCTAATGGCCCGACGCCAACGAAGCCACCCTCATCCTGACACCGACATCAAGCGCCAAAAAATGAAATTGGTGTCATGCTTTCATCCACAAAAGCCCAGGGCGTTACCAGTTGGACCCTAAAATCCATAGTTCTCAGGCGTCGTACGGTCTGAGACTCGAAGGAGTCTTCGGGTCCCGATCGACAGTAATGCATAGCGCTCTCCAGTGCATCGCCGATAGCGACGGCTATCAAGTCACTATCATCAACGGCCGGAAAAGTCATATTCAAGTGCCCTGGACTGTCCGTCAAAACATGCATCACAACCTGCCGAGTTAGCGGACTCAAGTCTTTCCATAGTCGCACCAGGTCAAAATTGCCCAATGTGGGATAAAAACCGACACTCCAAACAATACCGCTGCTTCCCGAAGGTTGATCAGTTTCGGCCAGAAAATTCGCCCAAGGACGGACGGTATAGCTCAGCCGAACCCCCATATTATATTGACGTTCAGCATGAGCAATCAGCCCTTTTGCACCGGGAAGATCGTCTCGTCTGAATGCTGAAAAAATCGGATCGTCCTTGCTGACGCCAGCAGGTTCTAGCCAACGGTTATACGAGGTGATCGCCCGAAAGGCCCCCCTTTCAAGATCTCGAAGGGTCTGTTCGATTTTTCGCAGGTCATCTCTGTGGGGTCGGCGTAGATGGCCAATGCGGTTTCGAATACTAAGCAATTCCGCCCTACGGCCCGCCCAGGACTCGCGACCGGGCAAAGAAGTTGAGAACAACTCCCAGTTCTCTTCTATCAACCCGAGTAGTCTACTGGCATCGAGATATGCCAACGGGTTTTCCCAATCTGGTGACGCCATGTATTCGTACTCATCGTCTCGCTGTTGACGAATCTCGGCTTGGCTGCCTATGGCATTATTCCAGTTGAGCCCATCCCGTGACCTGATCTCCACGTATGCCAGGTCTCGAAGCCATGTCTCAAGTTGCCACCAGCGCGCGTAGAGCGCGAGCGCATGCGATGGCATCCCGTTGCTATCCAACACTACCGAAAGCGCAGAGGTCACATCGAGAGGTAACCTGTCCCAGGTGGGAATCGATTCTTCATCATCAAACACGCACCGAGTATAGCGGATCGTGGCGAACGTCTACCATCGACACACCTACTCGAACAGCACACCATGGAATGGTTCTACCAGCCTATTTTGCATCAATGCCAAGCTTCCGCATGGGAGCAAGCAAGCTCGGAGGTCACGCTAGGTCGCTCCGTGTCGTGTGCAGGCCGTTCGACGGACGCAACGAAGTCGCCAAGTTGAGGACAACACATTCGTTCGAGCGAGCGGGGCGGTGGAGATGTGGAGTGCTATGAGCGTCGATGTGGGCGGGATCGTGTTGTTCCTGGTCTGGTTGATGTTGCCTCCGCTCTACGTCATCGCCCTTGGTCGGCGGTATGTGCGGCAGTGCGTGGAGAGCGCTGCGGCGGCGGTGTGGGCGCGGCAGGAGGTTCTGGCTGTGCTTGAGGAGCCGTCGTCTGTTGGTCGACATCATCTGGAAGGAACGTGATCGACATGGCGACTGTGACGACTTTGGCGGAGTCCGAGGACGGCGTGGCGGAGGAGCAGGCTGCGGAGGCGCGGCGGGGTGCGGGAGATCTCGGCTCTGAGCCGTACGACCCGGAGATGATGGCCATGGTGATGGCGGCGGCTCCCAGTTTGTTCGCTGTGGTCGAGTACGAGGTGGCGCACCCGGAGATCGCTCGGGTGATGGGGTTCGGAGTGTCCGCTGACGAGTGGGTGCATGTGGTGTCGGTGGATGGGAAGGCGTGCGGCACGTTCGAGACGGCCGAGGAAGCGCTCAAGCCCTACGGCAAGTCGGACAAGGTGGCTGCGCGGGTGGTGTGGGTGTCGCCAGCGCTGGCGCTTCAGAAGATGATCATGAGGTAGAGCCTGCTTCCCCTGGGAAGTGAGTGGGACGGGACGGCTGTGGGCGGCGCATCTTCGGATGTGCCGCCCACAGCCGTTTTTGTGCCTGTTGGGACGGGGTTGGGGAAGGTGTCCCAGTGTCCCGTGGCGGTGTTTGAGCGGGTCAGAGGCGTAGTTCGGGGTGTCCCATGGTGGTGGGTGGCGGGACGGGTGGGACGGCCGTTGGGACGGCTGGTTGATCTTCTGCGGGTGGGGCTTGGAATCAACCGCGCGTTGGCGTGTCAGACTGAAATCAAGACACAGTCAGCGCTTGATCAGCTCTGATCATCGTTCGGACGTGATGGGAGGGCGTGGCTATGCGGACGCCTCGCACGGTGCTTGAGGAGAAGATTCGCGAGCGGCGGATGACGTTGGAGGAGTTCGCCGAGTACGCGGAGACGTTCGCGCGTGAGCGTGGCGAGCCTGGCACGCTGGGGCTCCGGCACCTCCAGCGCCTGGCGGCCGGGCGGAAGTCTTCCGGGGAGCCGTTGGGGCCAGTTCGGGCGGTCACGGCTCGGCTGTTGGAGAGCATCTTTCAGGTCAGCATTGAGGAGCTGCTGGCCGTGCCCGCGCCGGATGACAGTCTCGTTCGGATTGCGACTGCTGAACCGCCTGTGCGCGCTGACGTCGAGTTCGCTGCGGCGCTTGACTGGTTGGACGATCGGGCTGGGTGGCCTGCGGGCACGAGTAGTACCAAGGTCCGATCTGGACTCTCCGGGTTGCGGCCTGGGGCCTTGTTTGATCGGCGGGCGGCGCGGACCAAGGTTGGGCGTCGGCAACTCGTGCGGGCACTAGCCCACTACTACCGGGGTGGGGTGGATGGGTACGGCATGTACCGCGCGGCTTTCGGCGGTCGGGTGCTTGAGACCACCATGTTCGGGGTTGCGGACTGGTGGACTGCTGTTCGACCGTTGGCGGATGGTAGTGAGCGGCTGAAGTTGTTGCAGGACAACGGGATTGCGCTGCCCGTATTGGATGGGGCGATGGCGGGTGCTGCGGCTTCGAAGCTTGCCGAGTCGGCGGCGCTTGGGGTGCGGGTGGCGAACCTTCCGCTGTACCGGCTGTTGGGGATTGAGCGAGGTAACCCGCTTGAGGGCACGGTGGGGGTGGTGCCGTTCGTTGAGTATGCGTTGACGGCTGATCTGTTGGAGAGCGAGCTGGTAGACGCCGTGAGTCAGCGGCGGGGCGGGTTGCCGCTGCGGGATGAGTACCTGCCGGATCTGGGGGCGGTGCTCGACTTGCCGGCGCGGACGTGTGCGGGTGGGGTGCTGGCGCTGTGTGCCATCGCGCGGCCCCGTGACCGGTTCCGGGGTGAGCCGGACTATGCGTTGCTGGTGCAGGAGCGATCTGGGCATGTGCTCAACACGGCTGGGCGGCTTGCGGTCATCCCCAAGGGTTTTCACCAGCCGCTTAACGACCTTCGTGGAGACGTGGCGGTCAGCGCGACGTTGCTTCGTGAGCTGGAAGAGGAGCTGTTTGGGCGCGCGGAGTTGGATACGACGACCGGGGAGATTCGCGCGGCCTCGCCAATGCATCCGGGGCGGTGGTCGGAACCGATGCGGTGGCTTGCTGCGGAGCCTGGGCGGATGCGGTTGGAGTGCACTGGGTTCGGGTTCAACCTGGTCAGCGGAAATTATGAATATGCCAGCTTGATCGTCATCGAGGATGAGGAGTTTTGGCCACGGTTTGGTGGGCAGGTGGAAGCTAACTGGGAAGCGGCTGGGTTGCAGCTCTATTCGAGTCTTGACGGTGAGCTGATCAGTGATTTGGTAGCGCGGGAGTCCTGGAGCAACGAAGGGTTGTTTGCGTTGCTCCAAGGACTTCGGCGGCTTCGGGAGATCGGCGGCGGGCGGGTTGATCTGCCTGCCGTTGAGCTGTCAGGTTTGTGACGGCCAGCGGACCGTGAGAACGGTGGAGTCGGCTACGGCTTCCCATGAGTGATCGATGCCCGGTCCCCACATGATGTAGTCGCCTGGGCGGGTCATGGTGGAGTTGCCTTCGGTGGTCTCCACGCGGAAGTGGCCGTTTACCAGGAAGACTAGAGTTGTGCGCTGGTCGTCGGAGGTCCAGTCAGTGCGCTTGTCGCCTGCGGGGTGGTTCGCCCATTTGACCTCTACGTCCTTCTGGGAACGGACGCCCTTGGATGAGTCGATGAAGTGGCCTACCAGCCATCCACGGGTGGCCTCGCCGTCTTCGTTGGCGTTTCCGGCTTGCCAGTTGGCGGTCACTTTAGCTCCCATTCGATCGCGGGCAGGTTGACGCGGGTTCCGCCTAGTTCGCGTAGGCGTCGGAGACCTTGCAGGAGCGCGAAGAGTCCTTCGTTGCTCCACGCTACATCGTTGGCGAGTTCTTCCAACTGTTCATGGTCGAGGCTGGAATACTGGCGCAGCCTTGCGGACTCCCAGTTGGCTTGGACTTGACCACCGAAGCGGGTCCAGAATTCATCATCGTCGATGACGATAAGGCTGGCGAATTCGTAGTTTCCGCTCACCAGGTTGAGGCCGAAAGCTGTGCACTCCATGCGTAGGCGACCGGGTTCGGCGGTGAGCCAGCGCATCGGGTCGGACATGCGGCTGGGGTGCATGGGGTCCGCGTGGCGCTGCTCCCCCACCGTGTGGTCGATGTCTTCGCGGCCGAACAGTTCTTCTTCCATCTCACGGCGCAGGGTCGCGCCGACCTGGGCGTCGGCTCGGTAGTCCGTGAGGGGCTGGTGGAAGCCCTTGGGGATGACGGCCAGGCGGCGCGCAGCGTTGATGACGTGGCCTGAGCGTTCCTGCACCAAGAGGAGGTAGTCCGGACCTCCACGGAACGGGTCGGCTGGGCGCGCGATGGCCGTTAGGGCGAGGGTGCCGCCGGCGCACATGCGGTCGGAGAGGTCGAGTGCTGCGGAGAGGTTCGGGAGGTAGGCGTCTCGGAGTGGGAGGGCTCCGGGGGTCGTTGGGGTGTTGGTGGTGAGGGCGTCGACCAGCTCGCCTTCGAGCAGGTCCATCGTCACCACGTACCCCACAAAGCTCGTCACGCCTACGGAACCGGTGATCGCGCCCTTGCGCGCGTCCACGTCGAGCAGCCGGAACAGCGGCAGGTTGACCATCCGGTTTCCCAGCGCCAGCGCTTCGGCCAACCGCTGGGCTGCGCGCCCGGCGGTCTCCTCATCCATCGCTAGATCATCGTCCGGGGTTACGCCGGAGAGCTTGAGCCGATCGTGAGCTGGGAGGAGTGGGCAGGCCAGGTTCAGCCAGTCAGGGTGAGTGAGGACTGTGGTGGTGGCTTGGGTGTCGCCGAGGGTGGCTGTGTAGCGGCCGTGGCCGGTTGTTGCTGTGCCGTAGTAGGTGGTGAGCGCGCGGGCCGTGTCGCGTTGGTTGACGCGGCTGCGGCGGACGCCTCGGTCTTGGAGTGCGCGGACGTCGAGGCGAACGAGACGTTCGGCGACGTGGCGGCGGGCCGTGCCTGGCTCCCAGCCGGCGTGCTCGTCGAGCCAGTCGAGAGCGGCGACGATCGTTGGGTCTGCGCTCAGGCGTACTTCGGCGTCTTGGGCTGCGCCTTCGGGCAGGTCGAGGGGTTCGTCATCGGTGAGAGCGGCGAACCGGGCTTTCGCTGCCGGAGCGGCCCTGTCCAAGGCCGTGTCCAGTAGTTGCTGCGCGTCCGGCTTCGGGCGGGTGTCCGGCTTCTGGTGCCAGAACCCGACGGTCCTTGGTGATACGCCGAGGTGTTCGGCGAACGCTTCCTGACTCAGCCGGAGGGCGGCTTGAAGCACGCTCGCTGTCCGACCGGTCCAGACTTCGTTCAAGCCCATCTCGGCGCTACTCCCCCGATGCGTTTTGCGGTGAACCTGCGGTGGTCTTGCAGGAGTTTTGCTGTGGTGTTGCATGGGAAGCGAGGCGTTTTCGCAGTGGAATTGACCCCATGGAAAACACCTCATCCCACCAGCGGCGACGCACCGGGCTATCGGCGTTCTCGGACGTGTTCGATGACCGTGGCCAGGTCCGTTTTAAGATCGTCGAGGCGTTCGGTGATCTCCGCGAGGCGCTGTTCGACACTGTCCAAACGGGACCACAGGGTGTCGGTCGGGTTGGCTACCGGTTCACCCGCCTCGGGTGGCCTTCGGTTGTGCAGCACGGCATCGAGGTGTTGCGGGTGCCAACCGAGGGTTGTCGACAGGGACTCAAGCGTGCGCGGACTGCGGCGACGCTCGACGGTGTGGTGTTGCACCTCGCGGACGATCGCTTGGGAGACGTGCGAGCGCTCCGCAAGCTCCCGTTGACGCCATCCCAGTTCGTTGACTCGCTGGTTGATGGCCTTGGCGACTGCCGCCCAGTCTTCCGACACGTATTCCTCCGCGCTCCGCCTCGGCGCTGAGATTAGCCAACTTCGGCTGTTGCGTCGTGCGTACACGCAACGCCTGATCAAACGCACCTCGCGGTGCGCTGAAATCAGCATTTACTAGCTGAAATCATCAGATTTGCTTACTTGAAGGGCTTTTCTTATGCGGACTTCTCTGTCTTCTTCCGGCTACACCGTTCGGCGGGTTGCGTGGCTGCTGGGCGTGAAGCCGTCCGTTGTCCACCGGGCCGTCCGGGTCGGGACGCTGCCGGTGGTGTGGCGTCACGGGCGGTGTGTGGTTCCGGCCGGTGTGGTGGTTCGGCTGCTCGGTGAGTCCTGCGGTGGGAGTACGCCGTGAACCTGGTCTGGATCGCTTGGGAGCTTGATCGGCTGCGGTGGGTGCCCACGGGCGTGCTCGCTGACGTGGTCTCGCGGGATGGCCTGTGCATGGGGGCGTTCACGGAGGTGCCGCCGTGGGCCGATGAGGAGATGACCGATCGGGAGCTGGCCGCGCGGATGTGTGCGGGGTGCCCGGTCCGGGACGAGTGCTTGGAACTGGAGTTGCGGACGGGTGGCGAGGACACCGTGGGGGTGTGGGGTGCGCTGGCCGCCGACGATCGGCGGAAGTTGTACGCGCACTGGCTCCGGCGCGGTGAACGTGCCGAGAGGGGGCCGTGTTCATGAACGGTCTTGTTCTCACGCCTGTGCAGGTGGTGGCTGGGCTTGGCGTGGTCCTGGTGCTGCTGGTGGTGTGGCGGGCGGGTGCTCGTCGGGCCAAGCCGACGGCTCGGGCCGCTCAGGGTGGGGTTCGGCTGGTGTCGTTGGCCGGGCGGGTCGTGTGCAACGCGGCGTTGATCGTGGTTGTTCAGTGGGTGGTCTTGACCCATCGTGGGGGTGGGTGGCTGCTGGTGGCCGTGCTTGTGGTGCCGGCGCTGTTCGCGTCCTACACGTTGACGCGGGCGTTGATGGTGACCACCTACGAACCTCGGCGTCGGCGGGGTGAGCGGCGATGAGTGAGCCAGTCGCTCGGGTGGTGGTTCAGGTGGACCGGCTGTGTTGGACCGGGATCTTGCTGGGATTGGCGTTCACGATGACCAACGTTCAGCAGTTCGCGGCGGCCGGGGCTGCGGTGTGGTCGTTGGCTTGGTGTGCGGCTTGGCTGCTGGACCCGATGGTTTCGCTGGTGTTGCTGGCCATCCTGCGGGCTGAGCAGGTGACGGCTCGGCATGGCGTGCGCATGGGTGGATGGGTGCGTGGTGCCAAGTGGTTCACGCTGGCGGCCACGTACGTCATGAACACTTGGGGCGCGTTCATGGACGGCTCGGCCGCGCTCGTGGTGCTGCACTCGGTGCCGCCGCTGGTGGTGTTCGTTGCGGCTGAGGCTGTGACGGAGTTGCGGGACAAGCTCGGCGCGGCGGTTGTCAACGCTGCACCGGGTGGTGCTGCGGAGCCATCAGGGCCGCCCACTCCTCGTACGTCCTTTGCGGAGTACTTGGTGGTTGCTCGGGCTGCGCGTACAGCGGATGTGGTGGTGACGCCGGCGTGGGTTCGTCAGGTCACGGGGTGTTCGCGCGGATTGTCTTCTCGGCTTGCGGCGACGCTCGGTAAGGACGGGGGCCGATCGTGAACGGTGATTTGGTGCCGGTCGAACAGGTCTATGACGGTGAGGTGGTTCCTGAGCGGGGCGAGGTCGTCCCGAGGGTGAATCGTGGGTGGCGGCGGTCGCGGGTTATCCCTTCTGAGTTGAGGTCGCGGGACGGGCTGCGGCGGGTCGTTAACGATGCGCTTGCCTGGTTGGTGCGGTTGCCTGGGCGGTTTCTCCGATCGGTGGGTCGCGGTTTGGTGGTCGCCGTGCGGGCGTGGCGGCGCTGGGTGCGGGTGCGGGACTACCGGGAGGCTGCGGAGCAGTCGGAGAAGTTGGCGGACAAGTTCGTTGAGATCCGGGCGTTGACGCTGTTCCGGTGGAAGGTGACCGGGGTCGTTGTGGGTGCGGCTTCGGTGGTGGTTGCTGTTGGGCACCTGGTCTACGGCGGGGTGGCGTTGTGGATCGCCGGCGGGCTTGTGTCGGGCGCGTTGGCGATCACGGGGCGTCGGAAGGACGGGGCACCGGGACGGAAGGCTGTGTTGGGTGGGCCTCGGACGCTGACGTGGACGATGGATGCCCAGGTGTTGGTAGATGCCTTTCGGGACGCGAAGTTGATCGGCAAGGACGAGTCCTTGCGGTTGGTGGAGCGTGCTGCGCGGGTTGGTGACGGGTGGGCGGTCACAGTCGACCTGCCGGCTACGCGCAAGGCCGTGGATGTGATCAAGAACCGGGATGCGCTGGCCTCGGCGTTGGCTGTGGATGAGGTGCAGCTCATCGTTGAGCGGGTGCGTGGTCGTGGGGGTCATGCCGGGCGGGTGTTCTTCTGGGTGGCGGATGAGGACCCGTACGCGGGGCCGCCGATGCGGACGCCGTTGGTGGATGCGGAGCGGTGGGACGCGTGGCGGGCGGTGCCGTTCGGGCGTGACGCGCGGGGTCGGCGGGTTGATCTTCCGTTGGTGTGGACGTCGCTGCTTGTGGGGGCGATTCCCAGGCAGGGCAAGACTTTTTCCGCTCGGCTTGCCGCATCGGGGTTGGTACTGGACCCGTATGCGCGGCTGTATGCGTTCGATGGCAAGGGAGGCAAGGATTGGGACGCTATCGAGCAGCTTGCGTACCGGTTTGTGTGCGGGGACGGGTTGGCCCAGGCGTACGCGGTGCGGGACCTCCTGCTGGAGTTGGTGGCAGAGGTGCAAGCCCGGTACGCGCGGATGGCCACTTTGGACGATGAGGTCTGTCCGGAGTCGAAGATCACTCCTGCCATGTCGCGTGATGTGGGGTTGGGGATGCCGGTCACGGCGGTGATCGTTGATGAGGTGCAGGTCTTCCTTGAAAACCCCGTTCGGGAAGAGGTTGGCGGGAAGAAGACCACGCTGGGCGCGTACATCGCGGATCTTTTGACCTACCTGGTGCGCAAGGGTCCGGCGGCTGGGGTGGTGGTCATCCTGGCCACCCAGCGGCCGGACTCGAACACGATTCCGTCGCGGTTGCGGGCGGTGCTGGGGTCGCGGTTCGCGTTGCGGGTGATGGACTGGCGCGATTCCAACATCGTGTTGGGCGAGCAGATGAACACGCGTGGGTATGACGCGTCCACGTTGCTGCCTAGTCACAAGGGCGTGGGCATCCTGCGGCCGGACGGGGAGACCGACGCCGGGGCGGACCTGGTCGCCATGACCGTGCGGACGTACTACATGCCGAACGCTGACTGGCGGGTGATCTGCGAGCGTGGGCGGGCGTTGCGGGAGGCTGCCGGGACGCTTGGCGGTCATGCGGTCGGGGATGACGCTGCTCGGCCGGTCGACGCCTCGGCTGTGGCGGGTGTGCTGGGCAGCGGAGCGGCTGACGGGTGGGTTGACGAGGTGCCGGAGCTGTTGGCCGCTGTTGTGGACTACCTCGGTGATGAGCTGGACGCGCGGGAGTTCGTGCCCACCGCCGAGCTTGTCGAGGCGCTGGAGGTCGACGCGGGCACGTTCGGACGGGAGATGAGCGAGCTCGGCTGTCCGCCCGTGAGGCAGTACGTCCCGCACGGTGACGGGGTGCGCAGGGTGCGCGGCTACCTCACCGCCGACATCCGGGTGGCTGCGGGGCTGGCCGATGATGAAATCGGCTCTGACGAGCCTGGTGCGACGTGAGCGCAGGTGAGGACGTCACGGTGTACCTGCCGGACGCTCCTCCTGTACTAGCGCCTGTGACCAGCCGCATACTGCTTGCGATACTGGTCGAAGCGACCGAGGTGGAGGTCTTGGACGGACCTCCGGGAGGGGGTGACCATGACTGTTGAAATCAGCCATGACCCGTGGGCAACGCTGGACGAACTGCTCGGCGTCGAGGTGGTCGACGCTGTCGATGATGGGATCGGGCCTGTAGCCGCCTACGGGCGTTGTTCGACCGAGGACAACCAAGACCCCGAGACGTCACGCGGCTGGCAATTCGGCAACGCCCGGAAGTTCGTCGGGCCGTTCGGCGGCACGGTCGTTGAGGAGTTCTTCGACATCGGGCAGTCACGGTCGGTTCCGTGGGAGCGTCGGGGTGACGCTGCGCGCTTGCTGGCTGCGTTGAAAGACCCTCATCGGGGATGGAACGCGGTGGTGGTGGGTGAGGGCACCAGGTGTTGGTTCGGGAACCAGTTCTCTCTTGTTGCGCCCAAGTTCGCCGCGTATGGCGTCGACCTGTGGGTTCCGGAGCTGGGTGGGAAGTTCGACGCTCGGAACCCTTCTCACAAGATGCTGATGAGCGTGCTCGGCGGCATGAGTGAGTCGGAGCGTCAGCACGTCCAAGCGCGCGTTCGAGCGGCGATGGACGCGCAGGTGGTGAACGAAGGCAGGCACCAGGGCGGACGTGCGCCCTACGGTTACAACGTGGTCGACGGTGGGCCGCATCCCAACCCGAGAAAGGCTGCTGAGGGGTTCCGTCTTCGGATGCTGGCCGTTGACGAGCCGAGTGCCGAGGTGGTTCGGCGGATCTTCGCCGAGTATCTGGACGGGAACGGGGATCGGGCTGTTGCCGCCATCTTGAACCGGGAGGGCATTCCGTGTCCGTCGCTGCGGCGGCCGGACCAGAACAGGCACCGGCTTGCGGACGGATGGCAGGGCAGCACGGTGCGCGCGATTCTGGAGAACCCTCGGTACACGGGGTACGCCGTGTTCGGTCGGTGGACCCGACACGAAGTGCTATTGGACCCTGATGACGTGGCGGCCGGTCACGTGACCCGCTTCCGTCGTTCGAGCCCGGATCGCGTCGTGCGGTCCCGACGTCCCGCACATCCGGCCATCGTGTCCGTGGAGACGTTCACTGAGGCGCACCTGCTCCGGCGGACGCGCGCGGCCGGCGGGATGCGGGGTATTGCGAAGTTGGAGCGCACGCGGACCGCCGGCAAGCGGTCCTATCCCCTGCGCGGCTTGATCAGGTGTGCGGTGTGCCGCCGGAAGATGCAGGGTGAGCCGGTTCGGAAGGGCACCTACTACAGGTGTACGGCTCGGACGCTCGCGCCCGGTTCGCCAGCGTTGGCTGACCACCCGAAGACCGTGAACCTTCGCGAGGATGTTGTTCTGACCGCGCTCAATGGCTGGATCGGGCGACTGTTCGCGCCGGAGAACGTGGACGCTACGGTTGCAGGCCTGCTCGGTTCCCAGGAAAGCACCAAGAAGAACAGCGCGAGCGACACCAAGAAACGGCTCGCGGCGGCAGAGGAGCAGTTGAGCCGCTATCAGCAGGCGATCAAGGCGGGTGTTGACCCGGCGGCACTGGTCGAGGTCATCAACCAGGCACAAGCGGACAGGGAAGCGGCACGGGCAGAGCTGTCCAAGGTCAAGAGCGGGGGGAAACTGGACGTCGCCGAGGTGTACGCCATGATCGACTCACTCGGCGACATCAAGGCCACCTTGGATGACGCCAAGCCGGAGCGGCTGGCCCAGCTCTACGCAAAGTTGCAGGTAGAGCTACTGTACGAGCACGCAAAAAAGGCCGTCACAGTGACGGCCTCCCCGCGTGTGGATAACGTGCGTGTCCGAGGGGGGACTTGAACCCCCACCCCCTTTCGGGGACTAGCACCTCAAGCTAGCGCGTCTGCCATTCCGCCACCCGGACTCGGCTCTCGCCGTGGTGTGCCCATAGGTTACATGATCGTCTTTCATGGTCCAAATCGGGGTGCTCGCTTGCAGGCCACTCTGAGTTTGCGCTGATCAGAGCATTGCGACGGGAATGACCGGAGGTCAGACCCCGGAGGTGGAAGGAGCGCGGTCAGGCGGCGGGCGAGGGGGTGTGGCCGGTGAGTGAGATGGCGCTCCGTGGATCAGGCTGGAACGGAGGGTAGTTGCCATCCTGTGGGTGTGATGGTGACTGAGGTGGCACAGGTCGTAGGGCTGACACGGGGCCGGATTTAGTCCTAAGTGGACTGCTGGAGTGAGTGGGAGTGTTGGTGTGTCGGGGGATTCCGGTTTCTGCTTCGCTTGGTGTCGGGACCGCGTTCGTCAGCGGTGGGGAGCTGTGGGATTCCGATGGCGGCCGGATCGGTGGCGGTGCCTCCTGCGGTCTCCGCGCTGTGCACGTCGACCTTCCGGCTGCGGGATGGGGAACTCCACTTTCCGGCATGCGGACCTACCGGTCGATCACCGAGGGGTTCGCCGACGTCTCGGTCGCGGTGACCTGGGGGGCACGGGGGCCTATGCCGACGCTCACGGTGACGGGGCGGTCACCCGGGCCGCCGGGGTCGAGCTCGGTTACCGGTTCGTCTTCACGCTGACGAGCTGATCCGCAGGTGCATTGCCACCCCGGCGGAACGGCCACTGTTCGTGGGCTTTCCGGTACGTCCCGTGATGGTCGGCGAGGTAGGTCACAGCCAGGAGTCGCCGCACGGTCCGCGGGGCATCCGCCGGGCCGGAAGGCGCTTGGCCGAGCGGCTACTGTCACGCACGACAGTGGTGCTGAGGAGGATCCTGGTGGTTGCGGAAGACGGGCGTCGGCTGGCCGTTGTGGTTCGAGAGCAGAAGGACGTGATCGTCGAGCGGTGGGTCCGGGCCGCTGCGGAATCGCTGCGCGGGCGGGTCACCGCGGCCGAGCTCGACCGGGAGTTCCGGGAGGTTTACGCCGTCCTGCTGCCGCTCGTGGGCAACGACGGGCGCAGGATCGACGACGAGCGGTACATCGAGATCCGGTCCGTGCTCGCGGAGATGTCACGGACGCGCGCCCGCAGCGGTTACACGCCGTCGGAGACCGCGTCCAGCGTCTTCGCGCTCAAGCGCGTGGTGTTCGAGCTGATCGGCGACGACGCGGACGCGGAGCTGTTCCGCGAGCTCATCGACTTCTCCTCGCTGCTCGACGCGCTGGGCCTGGTCACGTTCGAGACCTTCGCCCGCGCCCGGGAGGAGATCATCACCGAGCAGTCCGAGCAACTGCTGGAGCTCACCACCCCGGTGGTGAAGCTGTGGGAGGGCGTGCTCGCCGTCCCGCTGGTCGGCACGCTCGACTCCGCGCGCACCCAGGTGGTGATGGAGAAGCTGCTGGAGAGCCTGGTGGAGACCGGCGCTGAGCACGCCATCATCGACATCACCGGCGTGCTGGCGGTGGACACCCAGGTCGCCCAGCACCTGCTCAAGACCGCGTTCGCGGCCCGCCTGATGGGCGCGGAGTGCACCATCTCCGGCATCCGGCCGCAGATCGCCCAGACGATCGTGGCGCTGGGCATCGAGTTCGGCGACATCACCACCAAGGCGTCCCTGGCCGACGCCCTGCGGCACGCGTTGCGCCGTGAGGGTGTCGAGGTCGTCGCCGCCGCCGGCAAGGGTCGCTGATGGAACGCGTCCCCATCCTGGAGATCGGCGGCGTCCTCCTGGTGTCGATCCAGATCGACCTCCAGGACCAGACGGTGCTCGCGTTGCAGGAGGACCTGGCCGAGCGCATCTCCGACACCGGCGCGCACGGCGTGGTCATCGACATCTCCGGGGTCGAGATCGTCGACTCCTTCATCGGGCGGATGTTCGCCACCATCGCCTCGCTGTCCCGCCTGTTCGACGCGACGACGGTGGTCGTCGGGATGCGCCCGGCGGTCGCGATCACGCTCGTCGAGCTCGGGCTGACGCTGGGCGACGTGCGGACGGCGCTGAACCTGGAACGCGGTCTGAAGATCCTCGGCGAGCTGCGCCGAGGCTCGCGGTGACAGCGGCGCAAGGCGAGCCGGAGGAGTTGCCGATCACCGGCGACGACGACGTGGTGCGGGTGCGCCAGCTCGTGCGCGGCTACGCGCAGCGCGCGAAGCTGTCGCTGGTGAACCAGACGAAGCTGGTGACGGCGGCCAGCGAGCTCGCCCGCAACACCCTGGTCTACGGGGGTGGCGGCGTGGCGCGGGTCGAGTTCGTCTCGGACGGCCGGCGGCAGGGGGTGCGGGCGGCGTTCGAGGACCACGGGCCCGGCATCCCCGACCTGGGCCTGGCGCTGGCCGACGGCTGGAGCAGCGGCAGCGGCCTGGGTCTCGGGCTGAGCGGGTCGCGCCGGCTGGTCGACCAGTTCGACCTGGACACCGAGGTCGGCCGGGGCACGACGGTGACGGTCGTGAAGTGGAAGGGGTGACCACCTGCATTCCGGTCGCGGAGGACGTGGCCTGGGTCCGGGTGGAGGAGGCCGCGCAGGTGGGCCGGGCCCGGCGGGTCGCCACGGCGCTGGCCGAGCGGCTGGCGTTCGGCGAGACGCGGGTGGCCGAGATCGGGCTGGCGGTCACCGAGATCGGCACCAACCTGCACAAGCACACCAGCGGTGGTCGGCTGCTGGTGCGGGCCCTGCGGGCGGACGACCGGGCGGCGGTCGAGGTGGTCGCGGTCGACAGCGGGCCGGGCATCGCCGACCTGGGCCTGGCGATGCGCGACGGCGAGTCGACCACGGGCACGCTGGGCATCGGGTTGGGCGTGGTGGCGCGCAGCGCCGACCTCCTGGACGTGTCCACCCGCCGTGACCGCGGCACGGTCCTCGCGGCCCGGTTCCACCGGCGGGAGCGCGGCGTGCCCGACTTCGCCGGGGACCCGGTCTCGGCGGGTGTGACGCGGCCGATCGCCGACGAGGAGGTGTGCGGCGACGCCTACGCCGTGCGCCGCGCCGGCGGGAAGCTGTGGCTGATGATGTGCGACGGCTCCGGGCACGGGCCGCTGGCGGCGTCCGCGTCCCGGGAGGCCGTCCGGGTGTTCTGCGACGAGGAGCCGACCGTGCCGGAGGCGGTGGTCGCGAAGCTGCACCGGGCGTTGCGGGGCACGCGCGGCGGCGCGGTCTCGGTGGCGGCGCTGGACCCCGGTCGCGGCGTGATCCGCTACGCGGGGCTGGGCAACATCGCCGGGGCCGTGCTGGTCGAGGACCGCAAGCGGACCATGGTGTCCGTGCCGGGCATCGCGGGCTACCAGGCGCGGACGATCCAGGCCTTCGAGTACGAGCTGCCGCCCGGCGCGCTGGTGGTGCTGCACTCCGACGGGCTCACCGAGCGCTGGACGCCCGAGGACGTCGCCGGGGTCTCCTCCCCCTTGCTGCTGGCGGCGACGCTGGTGCGCGACGCGGGCGTGCGCCGGGACGACGCGAGCGCCCTGGTCGTGGCGGTATGACCTCGCCGGCCGACGACCTGCTGCGGTTCGCCGTGGCCCGTGAGGCCGACGTGTTCCTGCTGCGGCAGTTCGGGCGGGAGGTCGCGGCCACCGTCGGGCTGGACCCGCAGGACCAGATCCGGGTGGCGACGGCGCTCAGCGACGTGGGTCGTGAGCTGATCGCGGTGCGGCCGACGACGGGGCTGGTGTTCCGGCTGCGCGCCGAGCCGGAGCCGGCGCTGGTCATCGCGATCGGCACGGTGGACGTGCGGGGGCCGGGCTGGGACACCGCGCGGCGGTTGCTCGACGGGTTCGAGGTCGCCGGTGACGGTGTGGACCTGGTGAAGTCGCTGCCGCGCGGTCACGCGCGGCCCACCCCGGCGCAGACCGCGCACCTGCGGGACATGCTGTCGCTGCCCGCAGCGGACGTGCTGGAGCAGTTGCGGGCGCAGAACCGGGATCTGCTGGAGACCCTGGAGTCGTTGGAGGCCAAGCGCCGGGACCTGGTGCGGCTCAACGACGAGTTGGAGGAGACCAACCAGGGCGTGGTGGCGCTGCACAAGGAGCTCTCCGAGGAGCTGGAGCAGACCAACCTGGGCGTGGTCGCCTTCTACACCGAGCTGGAGGAGAAGTCGAACCAGCTCCGGGAGGCCGCTGCGGCCCGAACGCGGTTCTGGTCCAACATCAGCCACGAGCTGCGGTCGCCGGTGAACTCCATCATCGGCCTGACCCGGCTGCTGGTCGCGCCCGGCGGCGATCCGCTGACCGAGGAGCAGCGGCGGCAGATAGACCTGGTCAACGACGCGGGCTCGACGCTGTTGGCGCTGGTCAACGAGCTGTTGGACACCGCGAAGGCCGAGTCGGGCAGCCTGCGCCCGAAGTTCGCGCCGGTCGACGTCCCGCTGGTGCTGGCCCAGTTGCAGGGCACGTCCCGGCCGATGACCCGCAGCGCCGAGGTCGAGCTGGTCTTCGACCCGGTGCCGGGGCCGTTGCCGCTGATCTCCGACGAGGTGATGTTGCAGCGCGTGCTGCGCAACCTGCTGTCGAACGCGCTGAAGTTCACCGAGCGCGGGACGGTGCGGTTGGGGGTGCGGGCCGACCACGCCGACGAGACGGTCCGCTTCACGGTCGCCGACACCGGCATCGGCATCCCGCCGGAGGAGCAGTCGCGCATCTTCGAGGAGTTCTACCAGGTGCCGGGACGCCTCCAGGTGGGCGCGGGCGGCACCGGGCTGGGCCTGCCCTACGCGCGCCGGCTGGCCCGCCTGCTCGGCGGCGACATCGTGCTGCGCAGCACGGCGGGCGAGGGCACCGAGATGACGCTGTGGCTCCCCCAGTCCGAGACCGACATCCTCAACGCCGACACCGCGCTGGTCGTGGAGGCCGACGACGCCGTGCGGGCGCGGGTGGTGATCTCGCTCGACGGTGTCGCGCACACCGTCGTGCAGGTCAAGGACGGGCGCGAGGCGCTGGAACGGGTCCGCGCGCAGCGGCCGGACGTCGTGGTGCTGGCCGCCGACGTGCCGCGCGTGGGCGGCCCGGAGATCCTGGCGTTCCTGCGGGCCGACGACGAGCTGCGGGCGGTGCCCGTGGTCGTGGTGACCGGCGGGGTCGACCCGGACCTGGAGCGCCTGGTGACCGGCCTGTCGGCGGTGCTGCTCAACGCGGCGGCGATCGCGCCGTCGACCCTGCGCCGGGCGTTGCGCGACGCCGTCCGCCTGGTACGACCGGAGGACCCCCGATGACGACACCGGAAGGCGCGCACGTCCTGGTCGTGGACGACATCGAGGCCAGCCGCTACGTGCGGGCGAGCTGGCTGCGCCGGGGCGGGCACCGGGTGACCGAGGCGGTCACCGGCGGCGAGGCCCTGGACCTGCTGGCGGCGCAGGAGTTCGACATCGTGGTGCTGGACGTCGACCTGCCGGACATGAGCGGTTTCGACGTGGCCGAGCGGATCAAGGGCGACCCGCGCACCGCCGCGATCCCGGTGGTCCACGTCTCGGCGGCGTTCCGCGAGGCCGAGGACCGCATCACCGGGCTCAACCGGGGCGCGGACGCCTACCTCACCGAGCCCGTGGACGCCGGCGAGCTCATGGCGACGGTGGAAGCCGCGCTGCGCTACTACCGGGCCCGCGCGCTGGCCGAGCGCCTGGCCGACCGGCTCGCGAAGCTCACCTCCGCGACCCTGGCCGTCAACGCCGCCACGGATTTCGACGCCCTGGCCGCCGAGGCCGCGCTCGCCGCCGCGACCGTGCTGGCGAGCCCGGCGGCGGCCATCAGCCCCGCCGGCGAGGGTGGGGCGTGGCTCGCCCGGACCACCGACGGCGGCAGCGTGGTCGTGGCGCGCGCGCCCGAGTTCGACGACCTGGCCACGGGTGTGACGATCGTGGCCGACCCGCCGTGGGACCCGGGGGTGCCGGCGGCGGTGGTCGTGGCCCGGAGCACGCCCAAGCGCCCGGCGGTGCTGCTGGCCGTGCCGCCCGCCGCGGTGACCACGGACGAGGACCGCAACCTGCTGGTGCAGCTCGCGCAGGCCACCGTGCTGGCCGCCGAGGCGCTGCGGGCGTACTCCGAGGAGCACCAGCTCGCGGTGGTGCTCCAGCGCAGCCTGCTGCCGCGCGAGCTGCCGGTGGTGCCGGAGCTGCCGATGACCGCCCGCTACGTGCCCGCCTCGGCGCACGCCGAGATCGGCGGCGACTTCTACGAGGTGACCCGCCTGGGTGACCGGTTCCTGATCGCGATCGGCGACGTCTGCGGCCACTCGATCAGCGCGGCGATCATCATGGGCGAGGTCCGGCACGCGCTGCGCGCCTACGCGGTGGAGGAGGAGGACCCGGCCGAGATCCTCCGCAAGCTGGACGCGATGCTGTCCCGGTACCACCCGATCAAGGGCCTGACCACGATGTGCCTGATGCTGGTGGACCCGGCGGACGGCTCGGCGGTCGTGGCCAACGCCGGCCACATCCCGCCGCTGGTCGCGCACGGGGACGGCGCGGAGTACCTGGCCGTCCGGGGGCCGATCCTCGGCATCGGCCTGCCCCACCCGCCGGTCAGCCACGTCCGGCTGCCGCCGGGTGCGCTGGTGCTGCTCACCACCGACGGCCTGGTGGAGCACTCGGGCGCGAACCTGGACGAGGGCATGGACCTGCTGCGCGACGCGGTCCGCCCGGACGTCGACATGGACGCCCTGTGCGACGACCTGCTGGCCCGGTTCGGTGCGAACAAGAAGGACGACATCGCGTTGTTCGCCTTCCGGCTCCCCGAAGCCTGACGTCGTCCCCGCTGAGGGCGGGCGGTCGGCGGGGCGGTCACGCGGCAGGCAGGGCAACCGGGTTCACTCGGGGCCGCCCGCCGGGTGGGCGTCCGCGACGACGGTCAGCACGATGTCGTGCTCCAGCAGGGCCTTGGCGGCGGCGAGGACCATGGTGAACCCGCCCATGGAGTCGATGGCCCGGCCCACCGCCTCGTCGGCGGTCCCGTGGTAGCCGCTCTCGGTGATCCTCACGATCGTGTGGCCGTCCTCGGTGGGCTGGAAGCGCCAGTCGATCCGCGTGGGCGCGTCGGAATCCCACTCGACGACAATCCGCTCGTTCTCCACGACCTCGTGCACGGTGACCAGCGTCGAGACGCAGTACATCTCCCAGGTCCAGGTGACCTCGGCACCGGGTTCGAGTCGGCCGCTGCTCTTCGTGAACCAGAACCTGGTGGTGATCTCCGGGTCGACGAACGCTTGGAACACCTCACCGACCGGCCTGCGGATCAGCATTCGGGCGTTGACGACCGGCGCTTCGGTCAGGTGGTCGGTTCGCACGATGCACTTGCTCCTGTGGTCCGACAGTGGGTGAGCTGCGTCGGACATTCTGCCAGGTTCGACCACCCTCTTGGTTCGGGAACGTGGTGCGGCTCAGGCTTTTCTCGTCGCCGGTGTCGGGCGTGTTGCCCACCGGGCGGTGAGCGTGTTGCCCACCGGGCGGGGCGGACCCGGGCGTCGGTGGCGGCTACTGGCGGTAGCCCTCCACCTCGCCGGGTGGGCGGATGTGGGCGCTGTCGGGGTCCTGGCCGGCGGCGTGGCGGGCCCGGCGTTGGCGCAGCAGGTCCCAGCACTGGTCGAGGGTGATTTCGAGTTGGCGCAGCCTGGCCTGCTCGTCCTCCGGGGCCAGCTCGCCGGCCACCACGCGCTCGCGCAGTTCGTGTTCCTCGGCCACCAGGCCGCTGATGCGCTCGTGGAGCTCCGCGTCCGTCATGCGTCCGAGCCTAGGACGGGGTCGACGGGTGCGCCATCCAGCGCGAACCACCCGACGATGACGTTGTCACACCGACCGACAACATGAACGACGTCATCCATACCGTGCGTGGCGCTCTTCTGCCGTGCGTTGCGCTGACCAGGGCTCCTCTCCGGAGACCCGGCCCCGAGATGACTCCTTCGCACCGTTGCACGACGATCGACACATGCACGCAACGGACGACACGGGCACCGTGCTCAACGCGGAGTTCGAGATCGAACCAGACGGTGACCACCTCGCGCTGGTCATGAAGAGCGCGGGCGGCAGGGCGTCCGGGGCCGCGGAGCCCCGCAACCACCAGTACAACCGCGCGCTCGAACTGCTGCTCGGCCGGCTGCGCGATCGCGGGGCCGTCGTGGTGGGCGGGGTCGTGGACTCCGGCAGAGCACGCGCGCTGCCCGAAGCCGAGAGGACGATCCTGGAGTCCCCGGTCGAGCTGGCGCAGATCTCGGACATCGAGCAGTTCCGCAGGCAGTTGGGTCGGGCGCAGAGAGCCGGATCGGGCGCAGCGCCGACGGCAACGCCACCAAGCAGATCCGGCTGAGCCTGCTGGTGCCCGGTTACCGCCCCGCCGATTCCGGCCGACTGGCCGCCGACCTCGCACTCCCCCTCCGTCCGACCGCCCGCCCGGTCGAGCTGCCCGCGGCGACCCCGGAACTGGCCGATCGCCTGCACTTCGACCTGCCCTGGTTGCAGCGGGCCGTCACGTTGTTGCAGCACCGGAAACAGGTCGTGCTCCACGGGCCACCCGGCACCGGGAAGACCTACCTGGCCCGGGAGCTGGCCCGTCACCTCACCCACTCCGGCGCGATCCGATTAGTGCAGTTCCACCCGTCGTACTCCTACGAGGACTTCTTCGAGGGGTTCCGACCACGGGCCAACGGCACCACCGCCGCTTTCGAGCTGGTGCACGGCCCGCTGCGCCGCCTGGCCGCCGACGCCGAAGCCGACAGCGGACGGCCCTACGTCCTGATCATCGACGAGATCAACCGGGCGAACCTGCCGAAGGTGTTCGGGGAGCTGTACTTCCTGCTGGAGTACCGCGACTAGGCGATCGACCTCCAGTACTCCCCGGGCGACCGTTTCACCCTGCCCCCCAACATCTTCGTCATCGGCACGATGAACACCGCCGACCGTTCCATCGCGCTGGTGGACGCGGCCATGCGCCGTCGCTTCGCCTTCCTCGAACTGCACCCGGACCACCCGCCGGTCAGGGAACTGTTGGCGCGGTGGGCCAAGGCGAACGGCAAGGTCGACGGGCGGGCGGCGCTGCTCGCCAAGCTCAACGACGCGATCGGCACCGACCACGAGTTCAAGATCGGCCCTTCGTACTTGATGAAGCCGGACGCGGACCACGGCCTGGACCTCGTGTGGGAGCACTCGATCCTGCCGCTGCTCGAAGAGCACTACTACGAGCGCATGTCCCGTCAGCGGGTGCACGAGACCTTCGGCCTCGACGCGATCCGCAGCCGCCCGTGATCTCCCTTGAGGAGAACGACCGGACCGGCGAGCCCGTGGCGCTGACACCCCTCCAGGAGTCCTACCTCCGGGAGTGCGGTCTGGTCGACGTCCGGCCGAACGGCACGACGTTCACGCTGGTCCCGAAGGCCAAGCGGGTGGGTGCCGTGCACGCCTACGGGCTCGACGTGGTGGTGAACCCCAAGGTCGGCATCCCCCGTCTGCTGTTCATGCTCGGGTACGCGAGGAACCCCGGTTTCCGCCCGGAGAACGTCGAGGGCGTGGAAGCGGACGGGTTGTGGGCCATCGTCGCGGAGACCCTGTGCCGCAACGCCGAACGCGCGCTGGCGCGCGGTGTGCTCGCCGGCTACACCACCGAGCACGCGACGAGCACGGTGATCCGGGGGCGGATCCGGGTCGGGGACCAGATCGGCAGGCGGCCCGGTCTCGTGATGCCGGTGGAGGTCACGCACGACGAGTTCACCGCGGACATCCCCGAGAACCGGCTGTTGCGGGCCGCCATCAGGCGGGTGCTCACGGTTCCCCGGGTCGACGACGGCATCCGGGTCCGGTTGCGCCACCTCCTGCACCGGTTGACCGGCATCTCGCCGCTGACGCGCGGCGCTCCTCTGCCGCGGTGGCACCCGCACCGGCTCAACGCCCCGTACCAGCCCGCGCTGCGGATCGCGGAGCTCGTGCTCAAGACGCTCTCCTTCGAGGTCGGCAGGGACGGCCTGTCGATCGCCGCGTTCGTGGTCAACATGGAGAACGCCTTCGAGGACTTCGTGACCACCGCGCTGACCGAGGCGTGGAGCTCGGGACCCGGCCGGACCGAGAGGCAGTTCCCGGCCAAGCTCGACGCCGGGGGTGCGGTGTCGATGAAGGTCGACGTGGTGCACCTGGTGGACGGCGCGCCCCGGTTCGTCGTGGACGCGAAGTACAAACTGGAGGGCAGGTCGGGTGGGTACCCGAACACCGACCTCTACCAGGTCCTCGCCTACTGCACCGCGCTGGAGGTCGACCGCGCCTGGCTCGTCTACGCGGGCGACGACGCGGTCGTCGCCCCGCACCAGGTCCTGAACTCGCCGGTCACGATCACCACCTGCGCCCTGGACCTCGGCGTCCCGCCGCTGGAGCTCGTCGCGCAGATCGAGCGGTTGGCGCGTTCCGCCTGGACCTGACGTGGTGTCGCCGATCCGGTGGGGTGCGCGGGTCGGTGGGTGGTAGGGCCTGCCACACCCCGGTCGGGTCGCGTGCGGGATCGTCGGGGACGGGGTGCGTTCGTAGGTTGGGGTCATGGGCGACCGGGCGGATGTGGATCGGGTTCGGAATTCCGGTGCCGTGATCCACCTGCTGCTGTGGGTGGGGTTGGGCGTCAGCGGGGCGGTCAACGCGCTCGCTCCCCTGGTGGGTGTCGGGTATCCGACGCGGATCTGGGCGGGTGGTGTGACGGTGGCGTGCCTCCTGCTGTTGATCGTCCACAGGCGACTTACGGCGACCGGAATGCCCGGGAAAGACCTACCAGCGAAGGAGTTCTCCCATGCGATTTAGGATTCTCGGCGGGTTCGCGGCCGTGATGGCGGGCACGTTGTTGATCAAGCTGACGCGGCGCGGGTTGCGTAGGCGCGAGGACCGCCGGACGACCGGATCGGCTCCGCTGCGCAGTGTGGCGTGACCGGAGCGGTCTCCGGGAGCCGCCGCCCTCCACGACGTGGTCGCGGAGGGCGGCGGCTCGGACGTTCCGCATCCTTTGTGGACGGTAATGGGCGCGGCAAGGCGATTCGGCGCGAGGTGGAACCCACGGTGGGTGCGGGCCCGGGTGGTGGTGCCGCAGGGCCGATCCTCGGCGGTCCCGCCTAATTCGATACACTCGAAAGGAATCGTCGAAATCCAGCGTTCGAGGGGTATTGAGCACGTGAATCGACCGAATGGCGTCACCGTTGTCGATCCTCCGTGGTTGAGCGCGTTCATGTGGTTCGGGTTCCCGGTGCTGGGGGCCGCCGCGGTCTATTCGGTGAAGCTGCTGGCCGGGTTGCTGCTGAAGCTCCCCTGGGTGCCGTTCCAGGGACCGCTGCAACTGGTCGACTCCATTCCCGAACCCTGGGCCACGATCGGCGCGATCGTGCTCGGGGCGGTGGCCGGGCTCGTGGTCGCGGTGCTCGGGAAGCACGAGAGCCTGGCGCTCTCGGTCGACCCCGGGCAGATCGTCCTCGCCCGCGGGGACGACTCCACCTCGATCCCGGCCGACCGGGTCGACGCGGCGTTCCTCGACGGCAAGCAGATCGTCGTCCTGGGGCGTCGGCAGGAGGAGCTGGCGCGCGAGTCGTCGGACCTGCGGCCCGCCGAGATCGCGGAGGCGTTCCGGGGCCAGGGCTACCGCTGGCTCGACGCGGACCCGCACCGGGAGGACTACCGGCGGTGGGTGCCGGAGACGCCGGGGCTGCCGACCGGGGCCAACGCGCTGCTCAAGGCGCGCGAACAAGCGTTGCGCGGCAAGGAGAAGTCGGCCGACGACGCGCGCGAACTGCGGGACGAGCTCGCGCGCCTCGGCGTGGTCGTGCGCGACGACAAGAACCGCCAGTACTGGCGGCTGGCCGCCGACTAGACCAGCTTCTCCAGCGATTCCACGACCTCGGTCAGCCCGGGTTGGCCCGCCATCTCGGCCGCGACGTCGAGCGCGGCCGAGGTGTAGGCGGGTGTGCGCACCAGCTCCACGCACCGCTCGGCGATCGCGTCGGGGCCCGCCTCGTGCGGGGCGAAGCTCAGGCCCGACCCGGACCGGACCACGGCGTCGGCGTTGCCCCACTGGTCGTCGATGTGCGGCAGGACCAGTTGCGGCTTCCCGGCGTGCAGGCCGGTCAGGGCGGTGCCCTGACCGCCGTGGTGCACCAGGGCGTCGCACGCCTGGAGCACCTGGGCCATCGGCAGCCGCCCGACGTGGCTGACCTGGGCGGGCAGCGCGGGCCAGTCGGCGGCGACCGCGTCGTCCACCGCCACGACGATGTCCACCCCGTGCCGCGCCACCTGTTCCAGCAGCGGCAGCACGACTTCGCGCACGCCGTTCGGGCCGAACTGCGGCAGCAGGGTGCCCAGGGTGATGATCACGCGCGGCGCGCTCCTGGGGCGGAACAGCCAGGCGGGCAACCGGGCGTCGCCGTTGTACGGCACGTAGCGCGCGCTGCGGTGGTGGGCCATCTCCGGCAGGTGCAGGCTCCGGGGCCACGGGTTGAGCACGAGCGCCGGATCGGGCAGGCCGGTCAACCCGCGCCGCTCCAGGGTGGCGGCCAGCGCCTCCTCCGCGCCGGAGCGGTATTCCGCCAGGGTCGCCGCGCCCCAGTGGTATTCGACGGCCGGCACGTCGTGGTCGGCGGCGGCCAGCGGGCCGGCGAACTCGGCCCGCTCGGCGACCACCACGTCCGGCCGCCACGACGCGACCAGGCTCGACGTGCCGGCCAGGGCGTGGTCGGCCAGCGCGCCGAACGCGCGGCCGTGCGACAGCCGCACCCGCTCGGACGGGCCGTCGGCGCGCGGGGTCGGGGCCAGGTCCACGAAGCGGGGCGCGGTGCCGCTGGTCGCGACCGGCAACCCCGATCGGACCACCGAGTCGGCGAAGTGGTCCGACGTCACCACCAGGACCTCGTACCCGAGCGCCTGACAGGCCCACGCCAGCGGCACGAGGGGGAAGAAATGTCCCGGTAGGGCGACGGTCGTGAACAACACGCGCACTGCGACTCCTGGAGTAGTGGGTATCGCCGGGGCGACCGCCGCACAACGGCGGGTCGACCCCCGGAGAGCACCACGCTACCGGTCGAACAATCGGGATCGCCAAGCCTGTCGCGCCGGTAATACGGCACTAATCTGGACTTATGACCTCATTGCTCGTGACCGGCGCGGCCGGTTTCATCGGTTCGCATTTCGTCCGCTATTGGACGGCGGCCCACCCCGACGACGCGGTGGTCGCGCTGGACGCGCTCACCTACGCGGGCGTGCCGGCCAACCTCGACGCCGTCCGCGACCGGATCACCTTCGTGCACGGCGACATCGGCGACACCCCGCTGGTCAGCGGACTGCTCGACGAGCACGACGTGGAGGTGGTCGTCAACTTCGCCGCCGAATCGCACAACAGCCTCGCGGTGCTGGACCCGGCCCGGTTCTTCCGGACCAACGTGCTGGGCACCCAGTCGCTGCTGGAGGCGGCCCGCCAGGTCGGGATCGGGCGGTTCCACCACGTCTCGACCTGCGAGGTGTACGGCGACCTGGCGCTGGACGCCGAGGAGGCGTTCACCGAGAGCAGTCCGTACCGGCCGCGCACGCCCTACAACGCGAGCAAGGCCGGCGGTGACCACGCGGTGCGCGCCTACCACGAGACGTTCGGCCTGCCGGTGAGCATCACCAACTGCGCCAACAACTACGGCTCGCACCAGTTCCCGGAGAAGGTGCTGCCGCTGTTCGTGACGCGCGCGCTGGACGGGGCGGAACTCCCGGTCTACCGGTCGAAGGACAACCGCCGGGAGTGGGTGCACGCCGTGGACCACTGCCGCGCCATCGACGTGGTGCTGGAGCGCGGTCGGGTCGGCGAGACCTACCACGTCGGCACCGGCGACGAGGCGAGCGTGGAGCAGTTGGCCGACCTGGTGCTGGACGAACTGGGCAAGGGCCCCGAGTTGAAGACGACCGTCGCCGACCGGCCCGGCCACGACCGGCGCTACCTGCTGGACTCCTCGCGAATCCGGGAGGAGCTGGGCTGGGAGCCGACCATCCCGTTCGAGGAGGGCGTCCGCGACACGATCCGCTGGTACGCCGACAACCGCTCGTGGTGGGAGCCGCTGCGCGCCCGCAGCCCGGTGACCGAGGGCGGGTGGGCGCGGTCGTGACCCGCGCGGCCGGGCGGGTGCTCACGCCCGCCCGGCCAGCTCCTCCGGGGAGAGCACGGTGAGGCGCTGCTCCCCGTCGCGCAGCACCCAGCCGACGATCGCCGACGCGACCCGCTCGGTCGGCACGGTCCCGACGCGGCCCATCGGACCGTTCGACATGTCGGTCCACATCTTCGGTGCGCGGGCGAGCAGGACGCGCAGCCCGTGGTGGTCGGCGCAGTACCGGCCGAGCGCTTCCAGCGCCGCCTTCGCCATCACGTACTGGGGCCGCCCGGCCGGGGTGTCCAGGACCGCGCCGGAGGACAGCACGGCCAGCCACGCGCCGGGCCGGAGGTGCGCCAGGGCGGCGGTCAGGGGCAGCAGCGCCGAGGTCGCGCTGGTGTCCAGGAACCCGCGCAGGCCGGGCACCTCGTCGACGTGCAGGGAGGCCACCGGGATCGGCGGGCCGGCCGACAGCACCAGGCCGTCCAGCCGGACCCCCTGCCCGGCCAGCAGGTCGAACGCGGCGCGGACCGCGTCCGGGTCGGTGGCGTCCAGCCGCACCGGCCGGACCGCGTCGCCGAACTCGCGGCGCAGCGCCGCCACCGCCCCGGCCGTGCGCTCGGTGGCCCACACCGTCGCGCCCTGCGCGGCCAGCACGGACACCACGTGCGAGCCGATCCCGCGACTGCCGCCGACGACCAGGACGTGTTTGCCCGCCAACGCCTCGCCGGCGGGCAGCACCGAGGTCGCGGTCCGCCGGGTCGGTCCGGGCACCGGTCGGCGCTGGAACGCCCGGATCTCGGCTTCCACCGGACCGGTCACCGCGTCGACCACGACCGCGCCGGACCGCTCGTCGGCCGTGCGCACCTCGGCGCGGTAGCGACCGGTGGCCGCCCCGTCGCCGCGACGCAACCGCAGGCCCGAGACCAGCGCGTCCCGTCCGGGGATCGTCATGCCCGACAGCCGACTCGTCCACGCCAGCGCGCCGAGCAGCCACGGCGGCACCGCGTCGGCTCCCAGCCGGTGCGCGAGCTGCCGCAGTCCCGCCGGGTCCGGCACGCCGTACGGACCGTCCAGCCGGGACCCCTTCGGGTGTGCGGCGATGCCGTCGGCCTCGGGCTCCCCCGGCAGCGCCACCGCCGCCGGGAACACCTCCGCCGCGTCCGGGTCACCGGTCGTCAGCGCGATCGACATCGCGGTCACGTCTCCGCGCCGCACCGAAACCGACGTCCCGTCCACCACCACGCGGTGTGCCGCGTCGACCGCCACCGGCTGCGCGAACCGCGCGGTCACGCCGACCACGCGGGCCAGCACGTCCGCCGGTACCGGGGCCAAGGCCGCGAGCACGCCCAGCGCGTCGTGCGCGGTCGGCGCACCGGACGGCGTGCGCCGGGCGTAGGACACGTCGACGTGCGACGGGTTGTGGTCACCGCTCGCCGCCGCGAACGCCGCGACGTCCGTGGCGGTCAGGCGGAACGAGCGCTCAGCGGACGACATCCGCGGGCACCCGCGCTTCGATCTCCCGGCACGCCTCGTACCTCGGCAGCACGCCCAGCGCCACCGCCTCCTCCAGCGTGGGCGCGACGGTGTCGCGTTCGGACAGGATCGGCTCCACGTCGTCGGGCAGCGGCAGGCCGAGCGCGGGGTCGAGCAGGTTGACCGACAGCTCCAGGTTGGGCACGTAGCTCTCCGAGAGCAGGTAGGACATCACCGTGTCGTCCTCCATCGCGACGAACGCGTGCCCGACGCCGATCGGGATGTAGAGGGCGCGGAAGTCCTCGGGGTCCAGCACCGACGCGTCCCACCTGCCGTAGGTGGGCGAGCCGATCCTGAGGTCCACCACGATGTCCAGCGCCTTGCCCTGGGCGCAGTAGACGTACTTGGCCGCGCCGGGCGGGGTGGCGGTGTAGTGCACGCCCCGGATCACCCCGCGCTGCGAGCGGCTGTGGTTGGTCTGCGCCACGGAGAACAGCGGTCGCCCGGTCGCCTCGACGAAGGCCGGTTCCTGGTAGGGCGAGGTGAACGCCCCGCGCCCGTCGTGGAAGACCTTCGGGGTGAACTCCAACGCCCCCTCGACCGCTAGCCTGCGCACCTGCATGGGATCGCCCTTTCCTCGTGGCGTCAGAGGCTGTGCACGCACGCCAGCAGGCTGCGCGCCTCGATGTTCAGGTAGTGCCCGTGCCGCAACAGGTCCATCAACTGCCGGGTGGTCATCCAGCAGTAGTCCGGCGGCACCTCGACCGGGAACTCCGACCCGACCTCGACCACCCGGTAGCGGGTGAGGGCGTGGTGGAACCGGCCGCCCTCCTCGGAGAGCACGGTGTCGAACCGGGCGCGGCCGACGTGGCCGGTCGCCACGTCGCGCAGGAACGGGTCCACGGCCGAGACGTCCTGGCCGGGCAGCAACTGCACGCTGGGTGCCATCTCCACGCAGTCCAGGAGGCCGTACTCCTCGCGGGCCCGCACCAGGATGTGCAGCACGCCGGCGATGCGCCGGGCGACGAACACCGCGAGCCCCCGGCCGCGCGGGTGCAGCAGCGGCTGGGTCCACCCGGCCACCTCGCGGTTGGCGGCGGCGACCCGGACGGCGATGATCCGGAAGTCCTCGCCGCGGTCGTCGGTGATCTCCTCGGCGGTCCGGGTCCAGTCGCGCACCGAGGACAGCGGCACCAGCCGCGCGGTCCACTCGCACCGGGTCTTGGCCTCGGTGAACCAGCTCAGGATCTCGTCGGTGCCGGCCACCGACCCGTCGGGCGCGTAGGAGCGGGCCAGCGCCTCGCCGAACTCGCCCGGGTCGGACGGTGCGGCCGGCTCCACGAAGGGCATGCAGGACAGCACGGTCCGCGAGTCCATGTTGACCAGGTTGTCCACCCGCATCAGCTCGCGGACCTGCGCGATGGTCAGCCAGCAGAAGTCCTCGTGCAGCGGCACGTCGTCGTCCACCCGCACCACGATGTTGCGGTTGCGCTTGTGCCAGAACCACGCGCCCTGCTCGGACTGGAGCACGTCGACCAGCACGTCGCCGCGACGCGGCCCGGCGAAGTACTCCAGGTAGCGGGTGGCGCTGCCGCGGTGGACCTGGGTGTAGTTGCTGCGGGTGGCCTGCACGGTCGGCGAGAGCTGGAGGGTGTTGACGTTGCCGGGCTCCATCTTGGCCTGCATGAGGCAGTGCAGGACGCCGTCGAACTCCTTGACCAGGATGCCCAGCACGCCGATCTCGGGCTGGTTGATGATCGGCTGCCACCGGGTGGGGCCGTCCTCGACGCGCAGCCCCTCGATGGTGAAGAACCGGCCGCTCTCGTGGCCCAGGTTGCCGGTCTGCTCCTGGAAGCCCCACCGCTCCAGCTCCGCGAACGGGATCGGCGTGACCTCGAACCGGCCGCGCGCCAGGCGGTGCTCCCACCAGCGGAAGAAGTCCTCGGTGGACATCACCGCGCGGTCCCGGTCGGAGGAGGCCAGGGTCAGCCGGGCTCCGGCGCGGCGCGGGCCGTCGTGGACTGCGGTGCCGGATTCGGTCATGGCGGGCCTCCGGGTTCTGCGGTCGGGTGCGCCGGGGTGTGGTTCACCCGGCGGACAGCACGGTGCGCAGGACGTCGATCACCTTGTCCTGGTCGCCGCTGGTCAGTGACGGGTACATGGGCAGCGAGAAGATCTCCTCGGCCAGCGCCTCGGTCACCGGCAGGGAACCGGGCTCGTAGCCCAGGTGCGCGAAGCCGGACTGGCGGTGCACCGGCCACGGGTAGCTCACGGTCAGCGCGATGTCGTGCCGCTTGAGCTCGGCGAGGATTCGCTCCCGCTCCGGGTGGCGCACCACGTAGAGGTAGTAGACGTGGTCGTTGCCCGGTGCCGGCGCGGGGAGCACGAGTCCGCTGTCCCCCAGGGCTTCCGCGTACCGGGTGGCGACCGCGCGGCGGTCCGCGACGTACTGGTCGAGCCGGGTCAGCTTGCGGCGCAGGATCTCGGCCTGCACCTCGTCGAGCCGGCTGTTGTAGCCGGGGGTGGACACGACGTAGTAGGTGCTCTCCATGCCGTAGTAGCGCAGCCGGCGCAGGTTGGCGTCGACCTGCGGGTCGGCGGTGACCGTCGCGCCGCCGTCGCCGTACGCGCCGAGGACCTTGGTGGGGTAGAAGGAGAAGGCGGCGGCCTGGCCCATCGAGCCCGCGATCCGGCCGTGGTGGCGCGCGCCGTGGGACTGCGCGCAGTCCTCCAGGATCGGGATGCCGTGCCGCTCGGCCAGTTCCCGCAGCGGTGCCATGTCGACGCACTGGCCGTAGAGGTGCACCGGCAGCAGGCACCTGGTGCGCTCGGTGATCACCGCCTCGACCTGGGCGACGTCCATCAGGTAGGTGTCGGCGTGGACGTCGACGAACACCGGTGTCGCGCCGACCGCGTCGATGGCCACGACCGTGGGCGCGGCGGTGTTGGACACGGTGACCACCTCGTCGCCCGCGCCGATGCCCAGCGCGCGCAGGCCCAGCACGATCGCGTTGGTGCCGTTGTCCACGCCGACGCAGTGCGGCAGGCCGTGGTAGGCGGCGAACTCGGCCTCGAACCCGCGGACGCTGCGGCCCAGCACGAGCTGACCGGATCGGAAGACGGTGTCGACGGCGTCGAGGACGTCGTCGCGCTCGTCCTCGTACTCTCCCAGGTAACCCCAGACGTATTGGACCATGGCGGCCCGTCACCTCCCGGTCGCGTGAACGGATGTGCGCGTGCGGACGACGGCTCTCACACGATTTCCTTGAGCAGTTCCACGCCGTCGACGTCCCAGTGCTCGCGGTACACGGCGTGCACGTACTGGTCCCACAGCCGGCCCCGGAACCAGAGGTGTTCGGGCAGCACCGCCTCGGTGCGCACCACGGCCGCCCGGTCGCCGGTGAACCCGAATTCGGCGAGATCCGCCAGGTGTGATTCGAAGTATACTTTCCGGATTCGCCACATGGCAAAGGCGAAATTCACCAGCAGGGCCGCCGCGTCGGCCGCGATGCCCTCGCCGGGGTCGGCCGCGGCGAACACCGCCGCCCGCACGTGCCCGGCCACCGCCAGGTCGCTCAGCGCCGCGTGGCCGACCAGGTCGTCGCTGTCCCGCCGGTACACCAGGAATTGCGCCTGCACCCCGCGCTCGAACCGGTCGAGAAAGACGTCCAGCGCGGGCAGGCCGGGTGCGCCCGCCCGGAACAGGACGTCGTACACCTCCGCGCCGTCCGCGCCGGTCGCCGGGCGCAGCACTATCCGCTTCGATTCCACGTACGGGAACAGCACGATTCGCCACCTCTGCTCACAAAGGCCCGCCGGACCGGCGGGTGCGGGCACTGCCGGACATCGCCGACCACATTCGGCCGTCGATGTTATCCTGCTCATTCAACGGCGGAACGAAGACTATGCCGTGAAGTTAGTTCCGACTCGTCGGAGTCGTCAAGGGAATGCACCCCGGGTCGTTTCGGCGGGCATTCGCCGACCGGCCGGGGGTCAGACCGCCCAGGCTTCGGGGGCGGGTCCGCCGCGACCCACCGGCGGGAACAGCGGGTCGAGCCGGGCGAGCAGGTCGGCGGGCGGGGCCGCGTCCAGGACGCGCACCGCGTCGGCGAGCTCGGCCGCCGTGCGGGCCTCGACGGCGGCGGCGGTCACCCCCTCCCGGGACAGCACCCACGCCAGCGCGACCTCGCCCGGGTCCCGCCCCGCCTCGGCGCAGAGCCGCCGGAACGCCGGGAGGGCCGGCACCTCGCGGCCCCGGCCGCGCAGCGCGGCCGACAGCGGCGAGCGGGCGAGCACGCCGATGCCGTACCGGCGGGCGGCGGGGATCAGCTCGGTCTCGGCCTCGCGCCGGGTCGGGTCGTAGTCGCCGACCTGCGCGACCAGGCCGAGCCGCCGCCTGCGGGCGGCGTTCTCCTGCGCGGCGACGAGGTGCCAGCCCGCCGCGCCGACCACGCCCAGGTAGCGGATCTTGCCCTGGTGGACCAGCACGTCCGCGGCGTGCCACACCTCGTCCCACGCGCCGCGCGAGCCGACCGTGGGCACCTGGTAGACGTCGATCCACCCGGTGCCCAGCCGGGCCAGCGACCGGTCGCAGGAGGAGATGAGGTCCCGGGCGGACAGGGGGCGGCCGGGCGGTGGGCGCACGTCGACGCCGAGCACCACCTTGTCCCGCCGGCCGGGTGCGGCGGCGAACCAGCGCCCCAGCGCGCGTTCCACCGGGTCGGCGCGGCCGTCCCGGTCGGTGGTGTCCCACCAGTTGATGCCCAGCTCCAGCGCCGCGTCCAGCGGGCCGTCGGCACCGCCGTCGAGCACCGCCTCGGCCGCGCCCAGGCAGAGCCGACTGACCTGCAACGCGGTCCGGCCCAGCGTCGTGTAGCGCACACCAGCTCCCGCCTCGTGTCCTTGGGGATTGCCCCACAATGGCAGACGTCCCGGGCCGGGGGCACGACCCGTGGTCCGGCCGATTCCGGCACAAGGCGCACCGGCGGTGCGCCCGCCCATTCCCGGCCAATTCGTTTGTCCCGCGCGCGGGACAAAGAGGCCACTACCCGGAGTCACCGCCGGCCGGAACACGTCATCAACATCACCGACGTGCGAGTTGACAACCGCCGCCAGGTCACCCCACGTAATCATTGCGGCCACCGAGCTAAAGCGGTCCACGCCCAGGTCCACCGCGCGGCGGCCAACCGTGTGGCTACCCGAAGCAATCGGTCGACGTGGGCCTTGTCGCGACCGGACGGAAGATGGCAATGTGCGCGGCGGTACCGCGATACGCCTCGGAAAACAGAATCACGGTCCCCGGCCGGAAATTTTACGGCCGATGAACAGACACCTGGGGGTGGTGAGGATGGTGGTTCGACCGGTAGTCGAGCCGACAGTCGGAAGGAGGCCGTCCGCGGCCGGTGGCGTCCCGGGCCAGTACCGCAGAACGCGGAAGCTGAAGCCGGTGCCGTCGTCCATGACGAAATCCACCAGTCTCGCGTTGCCCAACGGCATCCCGTTGGACGAATGGCGTCGAATAGGCGAACACATCTTCACGGTGCACGACTCGTCGTCGTGGTGGCTCGGCGACTGGCTGATCTACGGCCAGACCCAGTACCCGGACCGGTACAAGCTCGCGATCGCCGAGACCGGGCTGGACTACCAGACCCTGCGCAACTACGCCTGGGTCGCCCGGCAGTTCAGCGCGTCCCGCCGCCGCGAGGCGCTGAGCTTCCAGCACCACGCCGAGGTGGCGAGCTTGTCGCCGACCGAGCAGGACGAGTGGCTCGACCGGGTCGAGCGCTTCAAGTGGTCGCGCAACGGGTTGCGCAACCGGCTGCGGACCAGCAAGGGCGCTCGGCCGGCGGAAGGGGACGCGGCGGAGCCCTACGTGCAGATGGACGTGCCGCCCGACCGCCGGCAGCGGTGGCTGGACGCGGCGGCCGGCGACGAGCTCGACCTGTTGACGTGGATCGTGTCGACGCTCGACCACGCCGCCACCGCGTTGCTGGAGCCCCCGCGCGACGACGCCGCGGGCTGACGGCGTCACTGCCACCGCCACCGCCGTGCTCGCGGCGGTGGCGGTGGCGCGTGCTCAGACCACCTGGACGTCGGGCACGTAGAGGATCCACCGGCCGCCGCCGGCCCGGAAGTCGCGCTCCTTCTCCATGATCTCGTCCGCGTGGTTCCACGCCAGCAGCAGCGCGTAGTCCGGGTAGGGCGAGGAGAAGCGGTCCGGCGGGACGACCGGGATGTGCGTGCCGGGGGTCAGCCGGCCCTGCTTGGTCGGGCTGGTGTCGCAGACGAACGGGACCAGGTCCACGCCGATGCCGCTGAAGTTGAGCACCGTGGCGCTCTTGGCGGTCGCGCCGTAGCCGACCACCCGCTTGCCCTCGTCGCGCAGCCGGGTGAGCAGCGCGACCAGGTCGTCGCGGATGCGCTCGACCTTCGCCCCGAAGGCCCGCAGCACGGCGAGGTCGGCCAGACCCTGCCCGGCCTCGCGCTCCAGCAGCTCGGCCACCGCCGGCGACGGGGTCCGCGCGCCGGCGAGCGCGAGCGTGTAGCGGACCTCTCCCCCGTGCACGCCCAGCCGCTCGACGTCGACCAGCTCCAAGCCGAACCGGGCGGCCATGTGCCGCACCGAGCGCGCGGTGAAGAAGTAGAAGTGCTCGTCGTAGATCTGGTCGAACGACGTGCGCTCCACGATGTCGCCCAGGTACGGGTCCTCGAAGACGAACACGCCGCGCGGGGCCAGCAGCCCGGCCACGCCGCGCAGGATCGAGTCCATGTAGGGGATGTGGCACAGGGTGTTCGCCGCGTAGATCACGTCGGCCGGGCCGTCGGTCGCCCGGATGTCGGCGGCCGTGGACTCCTCGAAGAAGTCCTTGCGCACCCGGACGCCCTTGGCGGCGGCCAGGTCGGCGACGCCGCCGGAGGGCTCGACGCCCAGGTGCCGCACGCCGGCGTCCGCGATGGACTTGAGCATGATGCCGTCGTTGCAGCCCAGCTCGACGATGAACGGGTCCTCGGCGGTCAGCTCGGTGGCGAGGAACCGCTTGGCCAGGTCGCTGAAGTGCGACCGCATGAACGACGAGCCCGAGGACAGGTACGGGTAGTCCTCGTGGAACATCCGCTCGCGGGGCACCTCCTCCACGAGCTGCACCATCGTGCAGTGCGGGCAGACACCGACCGCGAGCCGGAAGAAGAACTCGTCGGGAGCCCCGGCGCGCTCCACGAACGCGTCGGACAACGGCTGGCGACCGAAGTCGAAGAATTCCTCCACAACGCTGCCACAAATACGGCAGTTGGGCTCGGCCACAGCGGTCTCCTCGCGTCCTGGTGAATCCGTCGGTGCGGACCAGTATTCCGCCGGACGGCACCGCCCGGAAGGTCCGGCGCTTTCCCTCTCGACGTCCGCCACGGCCTGCCGCGCATTCGTCCGGCGCGGACCGGGACACCCGGGCGGCGGGAAAAACCGTTGCCGCCGTTGACGGTGCGGAAGTGGTCGACCAGGGTTGTGATCGCGGCACGCGGCTGCTCGTCCCGCCGGCGGGACAGCTTCTCGCCACCGGCCGCTCCCGCGGAACGAAGGTGACTCCGTGCTGCATCCCCATGTGAAATCCCGACGGGTCCGACTGCGCCCGACCACGGCCGACGACAGCGCGACGTTCTACCGGACGCTGCTGCACGCGGGCGTCGAGAGCCTGCCGCCGAGGGCGGCGATCGAGCAGGAGTTCGCCCACCTGGACGCGCTCTTCCTGCTGGAACGCCGGGACACCGGGGAGGTGATCGGCTACAGCACCCTGCACGGGCACAACCCGGCGGGGCACATCGAGATCGGGCTGTACACCGACACCACCCGGGCCCGGCACGGTGTCGGCGGCGAGGGCCTGGTGCTCACCATGAATTACGGATTCGCCGTCTACGACGTCGGCAAGATGATCGTGCGGACCACCGAGGCCAGTTTCTCCGGTATCGGCGAGGAGTTCGACGCGGAAGGCCGGGAAGGCGTGCTGCCGGACCACCTGTACTTCCGGGGCGGGCTGTGGGATCTGCACTGCTTCGCCATGCGGCGGGCCGAGTGGGAAGAGTACATGGAACACGTCGGCCCGGTGCTGCGACGGCACGCGGGCCGAGCTGCCCCGACAAACGGAAGGTGACGACGATGAGCGGGTTGCCCGACAGGGAAGAGTTGCGCGAGGCGCTGCTCGGCGCGGCGAAGATGATCTGCGCCGAACAGCCCGACGTGCCGGAGCCGAAGACCGCGCGCGATCTCGACTCGTTCTCCTTCGTGCAGGTGGTGCTGGAGATCGAGAACCACTACGACGTGAAGCTGCTGGAATCGCTGGACGACTTCCGGGGCGAGTCGTTCGACGACCTGGCCGAGTTCGCGATCGCCCGCGCCGGTGCCGCCGACGCGGTCGGGTCCTGAGCGGGGGGCCGGCGTGTCCGACGAGCGCACCTACCTGGTCGTGGTCAACCACGAGGAGCAGTACTCGATCTGGCCCGACGACGCCGAGGTGCCCGCCGGGTGGCGGGCCGAGGGCACGTCGGGGTCCCGGGACGAGTGCCTGGACCACATCGAGCGGGTGTGGACCGACATGCGACCGCTGAGCCTGCGCGAGCGGATGGCGAGCGACTCGCGCTGAGGGGTTCCGGCCCGGCCGGGCCGGGGGACGGCGCACGCCCACACGGAGGTCACCATCAACCAGCACACCGCGGACGCCACGGCTCCGCACGTTCCCCGACCCCGGCCCGCCGCACCGCGCCACGCGGTGCGGGTGGTCGGCCGCCTGGACCAGCCGGCGCTGGCGGCGGCCTTCACCGCCCTGCTCGACCGCCACCCCGCGCTGCGCCCCGGCACGCTCGCGGAGGGCTTCGCCGCCGGGGGTGCCTCGGAGGCGGAACGCCTGGCGGCGCAGCTCCTCGTGAGCGCGGCGGCGCGCACGTCGTCGGCGGTGGTGGTCCACACCTCGGCCGAGGACCACCTGGTGGTGCTGGCGACGGCGGGGCACGACGCGGCGGCGCTGGTCGCGGAGTGGGAGGCGCTGTACCGGGCGGCGGTGACCGAACCGCAGACCCGGCCCGCTGTGCGGTCGGCTTCTGTGCGGTCATCTTCTGTGCGGTCGCCTTCTGGGTGGTCGCCTTGTGGGTGGCAGCCACCGGGCGGGGAGCCGGCCGGCGAGCTCGTGCCGGTGCCCGTGTCGGTGGCCGGGCAGGCCGCCCGCACGCCGGACGCGGTCGCGGTGCGGCACGGGGACGTCCGGCTCACCTACGCCGAGCTGCGGGCGCGGGTGCTGGAGCTCGCCGCGCACCTGGCCGGGCACGGGGTGGGGCCCGGCTCGCTGGTGGCCGTCGCCCTCCCCCGGGGCGTCGACCTGGTCGCCGCGCTGCTGGCCGTGCTGGAGACCGGGGCGGCCTACCTGCCGCTCGACCCGACCCACCCGCGCGACCGGCTGCGCCGCGTGCTGGCCGACGCGGACGTGACGGCGGTCGTCGCCGAGGACGCCTTCGCCGGCCACCGCGTGCTCCGACCGGCCGACGCGCCCGCCGGCGGGTCCGCCGCACTGCCCCCGCTCTCCCCCGACGACCTCGCCTACGTGATCTACACATCGGGCTCGACCGGCACGCCCAAGGGCGTGGCCGTGGCGCACGGCGCGCTGGCGAACCTGCTGGCGTCGATGCGCGAACGCCCCGGGCTCGCCCCCGGCGCGCTGTTCCCGGCGGTCACGACGGTGTCGTTCGACATCTCGGCGCTGGAGCTGTTCCTGCCGCTGGTGGTCGGCGCGACGGTGGTCGTGGTCGACAGCGCCGACGCCCGCGACCCGGACCGGCTGGCGGCGCTGGTGACCGCGCTGGACGCGCGGGTCATGCAGGCCACGCCGACGACGTGGCGGCTGCTGCTGGACTCGGGCTGGCGGCCCCCGCCGGGGTTCACCGCGCTGTCCGGCGGCGAGAAGCTGCCGCCGGCGGTGGCGGCAGCGCTCGGCGACGCCTGGGACCTGTACGGCCCGACCGAGACGACCGTCTGGTCCTCGGCCGCCCGGCTGGCCGCCGGGCGGGTGGTCGACTTCGCGCCGGTCGCGCGCACCGCGTTGCACGTGCTGGACGAGGACGGCCGCCCCACGACCACCGGCGAGCTGCACATCGGCGGCGTCGGGGTGGCGCTGGGCTACCTCCGCCGGCCCGCGCTGACCGCCGCCCGGTTCGTGCCCGACCCGCACGGCGCGCCCGGCGCGCGCCGGTACCGGACCGGCGACGTGGCGCGCCGCCACGACGACGGCCGGATCGAGGTGCTGGGCCGCTCCGACGACCAGCTCAAGATCCGCGGCCACCGGGTGGAACCCGCCGAGGTCGAGGCCGTGCTGGCGGCGCACCCGGACGTGCGGGCCGCCGTGGTGCGCGCGGTGCCCGGTCCCGCCGGCGACCCCCGGCTGGTCGGGTACGTGACCGGGCCGCCGACGCCGGCGGGGCTGCGGGCGTGGTGCGCCCGCGCGCTGCCCGACTACCTGGTGCCGGCCGTGGTCGTGGTGGTGGACTCGTTCCCGACCACCGCCAACGGCAAGGTCGACCGCGCCGCGCTGCCGGTGCCGGCGGCGGACCGGGCGGACGTCGGGCGCGCGCCGCGCGGTGCCGCCGAGGAGGCCGTGGCGGCGGTGTTCGCCGACGTGCTCGGGGTGGCCGTCGGCGCGGACGACGACTTCTTCGCCCTGGGCGGGGATTCGCTGCTGGCGATGCGGGCCGTGGTCCGGCTGCGCGACCGGTTCGCGGTGGACCTGACCGACGTGTTCACCGAGCGCACGGTCGCGCGGCTGGCCCTGAGGCCCGCCGGCACCGCCGGGGTGATCGCGCCCGCGCCGGCCGGTCCCGCCGTGCTGTCGTTCGCGCAGCGGGGGGTGTGGCTGGCCGACCGGCTCGGCGCGACCACCGCCTACCACGAGCCGTTCGCCGTGCGGGTGCCCGAACCGTTCGACCACGCCGCCGTGGAGCGCGCCCTGGCCGTGGTGGTGGCCCGGCACGAGGTGCTGCGCACCCGGTACGTGACGGGGCCGGACGGCGACCCGGTGCAGGTCGTCGACCCGCCCGCGCCGGTGCCGCTGGACGTGCGGGACGCGGAGGCGTTCTTCGCCCACGAGCTGCGACGGCCGTTCGACCTGTCCGCCGAGACCCCGTTGCGGGCCGCCGTCGACGGTCGCCGGCTGCTGGTCGTCGCGCACCACATCGCCGTGGACGACCGGTCGCTGGAGGTCCTCGAACACGAGTTCGGCGAGGCCTATCGCGGCCGGCCGCTGCCGGAGGTGCCGGTGCGGTACGCCGATTTCGCGCGGTGGCAACGTGATCGCCTGTCCGACGTGCGGCCGGAGCGGGCCGCCGGGCCGGGGTTCGCCGAACTGCCCGCCGACCGGCCGCGCGCGGCGGACCGGACCGCCGGGGTGGTCCGCTACCCGCTGCCCGCGCCGCTGGTCTCGGCGCTCACCGCGCTGGGCCGCGCGCTCGGCGCGACCGCGTTCACCGCCCAGTTCGCCGCCTTCGCGGCGCTGCTGGCGCGGCACACCGGGGGCACCGACATCCGGGTGGGCGTGCCGGTGGCCGGCCGGGACCGGCCGGAGCTCCAGGACCTCGTCGGGCTGTTCGCCGACACGGCCGTGCTCGGCGTGGACCTGGCGGACCGGCCGACGTTCCGCGAGGTGGTCGGGCGGGTGCGGGACGCGGCCCCGGACGCCTACCGGGAAGCGGCACTGCCCTACGAGCTGCGGGCGGCGGGCGACCGGCTGTTCCAGGTCGTGTTCACCGCGCACAGCAGGCCCGTCCTGCCGGTGCCCGCCCCGGTGGCCGCGAAGTTCGACCTCGGCTGGCACCTCACGCCGGACGTCGACGGCGGCGTGGAGGTGCGCGTCGAGTACGCCTCGGCGCTGTTCGACGAGGCCACGGTCGCCCGCCTGGCCCGGCACCACGTGGCGTTGCTGCGCGCGCTGGTCGCCGACCCCGACGTGCCCGTCACGGCGGTGTCGCTGCTCGGCAACGGCGACGAGGGCGAGGGCGACGCGGTGCGGGCGCTGGGCCGGGGACCGGCGGCGGTCGGGACGGCGGAGACCGTGCACGGGCTCATCGCCGCCCGCGCGGCCACCACGCCGGACGCCGTCGCGGTCGAGTCCGGCGACGAGCGGGTCACGTTCGCCGAGCTCGACGCGCGCGCCAACCGGCTGGCGCACCGGCTGGTCGCGCGGGGCGCGGCACCCGGCGAGCACGTCGTGGTGCGGTTGCCGCGCACGCCCGAGCTGGTCGTGACCCTGCTGGCGGTGCTCAAGACCGGCGCGGCGTACGTGCCGCTCGACCCCGCCCACCCCGACGAGCGGCTGCGCCGGGTGGTGGCCGACACCCGGGCGGTCGTCGTGGTGGACGGCCCCGGCTCCGTGCCGGGGACCGCCGGCGCGCCCGACACCCCGCCCCCGGTCGAGGTCGGGCCGGACGACCTGGCCTACACCGTCTACACCTCGGGTTCCACCGGCGAGCCCAAGGGCGCGATGGTCACCCACGGCGGCCTGGCCAACTACGCGGTCTGGGCGGCGGCCGCGCTGGAGCCCGGCGACGGGTCGCCGCTGCACACCTCCCTCGCCCACGACCTGGCGCTGACCGCGCTGTACCCGCCGCTGGTGGCCGGCGCGGCGGTCGTCCTCGCGCCGGAGGGCGGCCCCGGCGTGGCGGCGCTGGCCGGGTTGTTGGCGCACCGGGCGTTCGGGCTGCTCAAGCTCACGCCCACGCACCTGGACCTGCTCGCGGCCACCGGCACGCCGGTGCGGGCGCGGCGGCTGGTGGTCGGCGGCGAGCGCTTGCGCGGCGAGCAGCTCGCGGCGCTCGACCCGGACACCGTCGTGGTGAACAGCTACGGCCCCACCGAGACGACGATCGCGTGCGCGACGCACGAGGCGCGGGCGGGCGCGGTGCCGGCCGGGCCCGTCCCGATCGGCGGGCCGCTGCCCGGCGTGGACCTGCACGTGCTGGACGAGTCCGGGCACGTGCCCGTCGGCGTGGTCGGCGAACTGCACGTCGGCGGGGTCGGCGTCGGGCGCGGCTACCTGGGCCGGCCGGGCGCGACCGCGCGGAGCTTCGTCCCCGATCCCTTCGGCGCGCCGGGCGCGCGGCTGTACCGCACCGGGGACCTGGCGCGGTGGCGGGCGGACGGGAGCCTGGAGTTCGTCGGCCGGCTGGACGACCAGCTCAAGCTGAACGGGCACCGGATCGAGCCGGGCGAGGTCGAGGCGGCGCTGACCGCCCACGCCGGGGTGCGGGCCGCCGCCGTCGGCGCGTCCGGCGCGGGCCTGGCGGCCTACGTGGTGGCGGCCGGCGTGGACGCGGCGGCGCTGCGGCGGCACCTGGCCGAGCGGCTGCCCCGCCACCTGGTGCCCGACCGGTGGGCGTTCCTCGACGCGCTCCCCCTGCTGCGCAACGGGAAGCTGGACCGGCGCGGGCTGGCGTCGATCCCGGTCGCCGCCGCCCGGACCGAGGAGCACGTCGCGCCCGCGACGCCCGCCGAGGTGGCGATCGCCGAGCTGTGGGCGGCGGAGCTGGGGGTGGACCGGCCCGGTGCCCGGGACGGGTTCGTCGAGCTGGGCGGCCAGTCGCTGTCGGCCGTGCGGATCGCCACCCGGGTCGGCGCGCACTTCGGCGTGCCGGTGACGGCGGGCGACGTCTTCGCCGCCCGGACCGTGGCGGCGCTGGCCGCCCTCGTCGGGTCCCGGGCGCGGGCGGCGCTGGCCGCCGCGTTCGGCGACGGGCCGGCGGACACCGGGGCCGTGGTGCCCGCCGAGGCCGTGGCCGAGGACCCCGTGGTGCCGGTGCCGCGAACCGACAACGTGCCGCTGTCGCCCGCCCAGCGCGGGTTGTGGCTGCTCGACCAGCTCGGCGACCGGGACGTCGACTACCTGATGATGACCGCGCTGCGGCTGCGCGGGGCGCTCGACGTCCCGGCCCTGCGCGCGGCGCTGACCTCGGTCGTGGCGCGGCACGAGGTGCTGCGCACCCGCTACCCCGTCGGGCCGGACGGGGACCCGGTGCAGGTCGTGGACGCGCCCGCCCCGGTCGTCCCGGTCGTGGAGGACGACGACCCGCAGCGGGTGCTGGCCGAGGAGCTGTCCCGCCCGGTGGACCTGGCGGCCGGGCCGGTGCTGCGCGCCCGGCTGGTCCGGGTCGCCGACGACGAGCACGTGCTGTCCCTGGTGGTGCACCACATCACCGCCGACGGCTGGTCCACCGACGTGCTGGCGGTCGAGCTGGACGCCGCCTACCGGGGGGTCGCGCTGCCGCCGCTGCCCGTCCAGTACGCGGACTACGCGGTGTGGCGCGCCCGGCGGGTGGCCGGCCCGGAGGTCGGGCGGCTGCGCGAGCACTGGCGCACGAACCTGGCCGGGCTCACCCCGACCGAGCTGCCCGCCGACCGGCCCCGGCCGCCGGTCCGCGACGCGCGCGGCGACACCGCCCGGTTCACCGTGCCCCCGGCGCTGGCCGGGCGGGTCGACCGGTTCGGCCGGACCCTCGGCGCGACGCCGTTCATGACGTTGCTGGCCGGGTTCTTCGCGCTGCTGGGCCACTACACCGACAAGGACGACCTGGCGGTCGGCGCGCCCGTGGCGGGCCGCGACCGCCCGGAGGTGCAGGGCCTGGTCGGCTACTTCGTCAACACCGTGGTGCTGCGGGTCGACCTCGCCGACGGCCCCGGCTTCGGCGCACTCGTGACCCGGCTGCGGGACACCGCGCTGGCCGCCTACGCGCACGCCGAGGTGCCGTTCGAGCAGGTGGTGGAGGACCTGGCCCCGGAGCGCGACCTGTCCCGGACCCCGCTGTTCCAGCTCTTCTTCGCGGTGCGCGAGGCCGGTGACGAGCGCTTCCGGCTGTCCGGTGTGGACGTCGAGCCGGAGCCGGCCCCGTGGCGCACGGCCAAGTTCGACTTCCTGGTGGAGCTGACCCGACGACCGGACGGCGGCTTCGACGGCGTGGTCGAGTACGCCACCTCGCTGTTCGACGCCGGCACGCCGCGCCGGGTCGCGGCCCACTACGTGCGGCTGCTCGACGCGCTGGTGGCCGAGCCGGACCGGCCGGTGCGGCGGCTGCCGGTCCTGTCGGCGGAGGAGCGCCGGACGATCGTGCACGCGTGGAACGACACCGCGCGCGAGCCGGCCCCGTGCGTGCCCGAGCGGATCTGGGCGCAGGCCCGGCGCACCCCGGACGCGCTCGCCGTGACCGGCGACGAGGGCCGGCTGACCTACGCCGAGCTCGACGCGCGGGTCGCCCGGCTGGCCCACCACCTGGCGGCGCGGGGGATCGGCGCGGAGGACGTGGTGGCGGTGTGCCTGCCGCGCGGGGTGGACCTGCTGGTGTCCGTCCTGGCGGTGAACCGGGCGGGCGCGGCCTACCTGCCGCTGGACCCCGACCACCCCGCCGACCGGCAGGCGTTCATGCTCGCGGATTCGGCCGCGCGCCTGGTGGTCGCGTGGACCCCGCCCGCGCCCGGCGCGCCGGTGCTGCGCCCGGACGACCCGGACGTCGCGGCGCGGCCCGCCGTCACCGCGCCGTTCACCACCGACCGGGACACCCTGGCCTACGTCATCTACACCTCCGGGTCGACCGGCAAGCCCAAGGGCGTCGCCCTGCCGCACCACGGCATCGCCAACCAGATCGCGTGGAAGACCGAGGGCGTGGGCGTGCACCCGTCCGACCGGGTGCTGTTCAAGACCGCGATCACGTTCGACGCGGCCGGGTGGGAGATGTTCGCGCCGCTGGTGAACGGCGGGGTCGTGGTGATCGCGCCGCCCGGCGTGGAGCGCGACCCCGCCGCGATGGTCGACGTGATCGCCCGGCTGCGGCCGACCGTGCTCCAGGTGGTGCCCTCGTTCCTGCGCCCGCTGGTCGACGAGCCCGGCATCGGCCGGTGCGGGTCGCTGCGGATGATCTACTCGGCCGGCGAGGCGCTGCCCGCCGACGTCGGCCGGCGGTTGCGCGCCGAGCTGCCCGGCACCGAGCTGGTCAACGGCTACGGCCCGACCGAGGCCTCCATCGAGGTGACCTCGTGGACCTGCGGCGAGGGCGACGCGGGCGTGGTGCCGATCGGCTACCCCGGCTTCAACGTGCGCATGGCGGTCGCGACGGCGGACGGCCGGACCGCGCCCGTCGGCGTGCCCGGCCACCTGCACATCGCCGGTGAGAGCCTGGCGCGCGGCTACCTGGGCCGCCCGGCGCTGACGGCGGCGGTGTTCGTGCCGGACCCGGACGGGCCGCCCGGCTCGCGCACCTACCGGACCGGCGACCTGGCCCGCTACCGCGCCGACGGCGCGCTGGAGTACCTGGGCCGGCTGGACCACCAGGTGAAGATCCGGGGCGTCCGGGTCGAGCCCGGCGAGGTCGAGACGGTGCTGGCCGAGCACGAGGGCGTCGCCTCGGCGGTCGTGACCACGCCGGACGGGCCGGACGGGCAGCCGCGCCTGGTGGCCTACGTCGTGGACGCCGCCCGCCCGGCGTCGGACGGCGAACTCCGGGAGCACCTGCTGGCCCGGCTGCCGGAGCACTACGCGCCCTCGGTGGTCGTCCGGCTCGACCGGCTGCCCACGGCCCCCAGCGGCAAGGTGGACCGCAACGCGCTGCCCCCGGCGGACCTGGCGGCGCGCGCGGGCGGGAGCACCCCGCCGCGCACGCCGGAGGAGAAGCTCGTCGCCGGCATCTGGACCGGGGTGCTGGGCGTGCCCGAGGTCGGCGTGGACGACGACTTCTTCGAGCTGGGCGGGCACTCGCTGGTCGCCGGCCGGGTCGCCAACCGGGTGCGCGCGATCACCGGCGTGGACCTGCCGCTGCGCGCGGTGTTCGAGCACCGGACCGTCGCGCGGCTGGCGGCGGTGCTCGCCCGGCACGCGGGCGGGACGGTCGAACCGGACCCGATCACGGCCCGGGAGGTCGACGGGCCGCGCGCGCTGTCCTTCGCGCAGCAGCGCCTGTGGTTCCTCGACCGGCTCTCGCCGGGCACCTCCGAGTACCACATGACGTGGGCGCTGCGGCTGCGCGGCGAGCTCGACCGGGGCGCTTTCACCGGCGCGGTGCGCGACCTGCTGAGCAGGCACGAGGTGTTGCGCACCCGCTACCCCGTCGACGGCGCGGGTGAGCCGGCGCAGGTGGTCGGGCCGCCGGTCGACCTCCTGGTGACCGACCTGACCGGGCAGGCCGAGCGGGACGCCGAAGCGGTGCTGCGCACCGTGGCCGAGACGCCGTTCGACCTGGCGGACGCGCCGCCGGTGCGCCCGCACCTGATCCGGCTGGCCGCCGACCACCACCTGTTCGTGCTGGTGCTGCACCACATCGCGGGCGACGCGCGGTCCGAGGAGGTGCTGGCCCGCGACCTGGCCGGGCACTACCGGGCCCGGCTGGCCGGCGACCCGCCCACGACCACCCCGCCCGTGCGCTACGCGGACTACGCGGACTGGCAGCGGGACCGGCTGGCGGGCGCGGCGGCCCGGCGGGAGCTCGCGGCCTGGCGGGAGAGGCTGGCCGGGCTGAACCCGGTCGAGCTGCCCGCCGACCGGCCCCGGCCCCCGCGACGCGACGGGCGCGGCTCGACCGTGGAGTTCGCCGTGCCGGCGGCGGTGGCCGCACCGCTGGCGGCGTTGGGGCGTCGGCGCGGCGCGACCCCGTTCATGGTGTTCCTCGCGGTGTTCGACGCGTTGCTGGCGCGGCACACCGGTGGCGTGGACGTGGCCGTGGGCACGCCGGTCGCCGGTCGGGTGCGGCCCGAGCTGGAGCACGTGGTCGGGTTCTTCGTCAACACGGTGGTGCTGCGCACCGACCTGTCCGGCGACCCGACCTTCCGCGAGCTGGTCGACCGGGTCGCGGAGACCGCGCTCGACGCGTTCAGCCACGACGAGATCCCGTTCGAGCGGCTGGTCGAGGAGCTCGCGCCGGACCGGGACCCGGCCCGCACGCCGCTGTTCGACGTGATGTTCGAGCTCACCGGGGACCGGGCGCGGGAACCGGAGCTGCCCGGTGTCGAGGTGCGGCGGGTGCGGGTGCCGCGCACGACGGCCAAGTTCGACCTGACCGTGGCGCTGACCGCCGACGGCGCGGGCGGCTACCGGGGCGAGGTCGAGTACGCGCACGCGCTGTTCGACCGGACCACCGCGCGCCGGCTGGCCGAGCGGTTCGTGACGCTGGCCGGCAGCGCGGCGGCCGACCCGGAACGGCGGCTGGGCGAGCTCGACGTGCTCGGTGCCGCCGAACGGGACCTGGTGACCCGCGAGTGGCGCGGCACCCCGTGGCACGGCCCGGCGGAGACGGTGGCGGGCGCGTTCGCCGACCGCGTCGCCGCCACCCCGGACGCCGTGGCCCTGGACGACGGGCGCGAGCGCCGGACGTTCGCCGAGCTCGCGGCAGCCGCCGCGCCCGTGGCGGACCGGCTCGTGGCGGCGGGCGTCGGGCCGGAGCGCCCGGTGGCCGTGGTGCTCCCCCGGTCGTCGGCGGCGGTGGTCGCGCTGGTGGCCGTGCTGCGCAGCGGCGGGGTGTTCGCATCGCTCGACCCGGACGCTCCCCCGGAGCGCCTGGCGGCGCTGCTCGGCGGCCTCGCCCCGGCTGCGGTCCTCACCGACCGGGCGACCCGGGCGCGGCTCGCCGACCTCGCCGGCACCCGGTCGCTGCCGGCGGACCTGGCCACCGCCGCCGTGCTGGTCGACGCCGGGCCCACCGCGCCCCCCGCGCCACCGGCCCGCGTCCTGCCCGACCACGCGGCCTACGTCGTGCACACGTCGGGGTCGACCGGGCGTCCCAAGGGCGTGGTGGTGCCGCACCGGGCCTACGCGCACCACTGCCGGGTCGTCGCCGAGCGGTACGACATCCGGCCCGGTGACCGGGTCGTGCTGCTGGCGGCGCTCGGGTTCGACGTGGCGATGGACCAGATCATGGCCACGCTGCTCGCGGGCGCGACGGTGGTGGTCGGCCCGACCCGGTTCTGGGCCCCGGCCGAACTGCCGGACCGGGTGGCCGGGCTCGGCGTGACGCACGTGGAGATCACCCCGGCCTACTACCGCGAGGTGATGGACCACGTGGTGCCCGGCGATCCCCGGCTGGCCGGGTTGCGGCTGGTCAACGTGGGCAGCGACGTGGTCACCGCCGACGACGCGGCCCGGTGGGCGGCCACCGGTCTGCCCGCCCGGTTCCTCAACACCTACGGGCCGACCGAGGCGACGGTCACCAGCGTCGCCCACGAGGTCACCCGCGCCGAGCGGCCCGGCATGACCCTGCCGATCGGCCGGCCGCTGCCCGGCACCGAGGCGCACGTGCTGGACGCGGACCTGCGCCCGGTGCCGGCCGGGGTGCCCGGCGAGCTGTTCCTCGGCGGCGTCCGGCTGGCCCGGGGCTACCTGGGGCGCGCGGCGGCCACGGCGGCGGCGTTCGTGCCCGACCCGTTCGGCGCGGCCGGCGGCCGGCTCTACCGGACCGGGGACCTGGTGCGGCACCGGCACGACGGCGTGCTGGAGTTCCTGGGGCGGCGCGACGAGCAGGTGAAGATCCGGGGCGTCCGGGTCGAGCCGGGCGAGGTCGAGGCGGTGCTCGCCGGCCACCCGTCGGTGCGCGCGGCGGCCGTGGTGGCGCGGCGCGACGCGGCGGGCGAGCTCGGCCTGGTCGCCCACGTGGTGCCCGACGGGTCGTGGTCGGTCGCGGCGGCGCGGGCGTTCCTGCGGGAGCGGCTGCCCGAGCAGCTCGTGCCCGGCCACTTCGCCGAGCACGCCGCGCTCCCGCTGACCACCAGCGGCAAGGTCGACCGGCGGGCGTTGGCGGCGCTGGACCCCCCGGCCGCCGACCCGGTGCCCGACGAGCCGCTGGACGAGGTCGAACAGGCCGTCGCCGGTGTCTGGGCCGAGGTGCTCGGCGTGGCGGCGGTCGACCCGGCGGAGGACTTCTTCGACCTGGGCGGGCACTCGCTGCTCGCCACCCGGGTGATGGCCCGGCTGGCGCGGTTGTTCGACATGGAGATCCCGTTGCGCGTGCTGTTCGAGGCCCGCACCGTCCGGGCCCAGGCCGCGGCGCTGGTGGAGCTGGCCGAAGCGGTCCCGCACGACGTACCCACACCACCGGCGGAGGTGAGCCACGAATGAGCTCCGAGACGATCGAACAGCCGGGGTCCGCGCCGTTGTCCGGCGCGCGGCTCCTGCAAGACCGGCTGCGCAGGCAGGCCGGCGCGCGGGAGGGCGGCATCCCGGTCGTCCCGAGGGACGCGGAGCTGCCGCTGTCGTTCTCCCAGCGGCGGCTGTGGGCGGTGGACCGGGTCCGGCCGGGCGGGGTCGACTACCTGGTGACCACGGTGGTGCGGCTGCGCGGCCCGCTGGAGCGCGCGGTGCTGGCCGAGGCGTTCGGCGACGTGGTGCGCCGGCACGAGGTGCTGCGCACCCGCTACACCACCGGTGCCGACGGCGGGCCGGTGCAGGTGGTGGACGAGTCCGTCGTGGTCGAACCGGCCTACGACGACCTCGGCACCGCCGCCGACGCGGCCGACCGGCTGGCCGCCCTGGTCGAGCGGGACCGGTCGCGGCCGTTCGACCTGGAGACCGGGCCGGTGGTGCGAGGCCGGCTGGTGCGCACCGGCCCCGACGAGCACCACGTCGTGGTCGTGGTCCACCACATCGCCATGGACGCGTGGTCGAGCGGCCTGTTCGTGCGGGAGCTGGCCACCGCCTACGCCGCGCGCACCGGGCAGGCGGACGCGAACCCGGAGCCGCCGCGCGTCCAGTACGCGGATTTCGCCGCCTGGCAGCGCGACCAGGTCTCGGGTGACCGGCTGGCGCGCGGCGTGGAGCACTGGGAGCGGCGGCTGGCCGGGCTGCCGCCGCTGGAGCTCGCGGCCGACCGGCCGCGCCCGGCGCTGTGGGACGCGCGGGGCGACACGGTGGCGTTCACCGTGCCGGCCGAGGTGGTGGAGCGGGCGCGGGTGTTCGGCCGGGAGCGGGGGGCCACGCCGTTCATGGTGTACCTGGCCGCGTTCTGGGCGCTGCTCGGCCGCTACTCGGGCCAGGACGACTTCGCGGTGGGCAGCCCGGTAGCGGGACGCGGGCACGTGGACACCGAGGAGATGCTCGGCGACTTCGTGAACATGGTGGTGCTGCGGGCCGACCTGGCGGGCGAGCCGTCCTTCGGCGAGCTGGTCGAGCGGGCGCGCGACACCGCGCTCGACGCCTACGCCCACCAGGAGGTGCCCTTCGAGCGGCTGGTGGACGGCCTGGCGGCGGACCGGGACCTGTCCACGCACCCGCTGTTCCAGGTCAGCTTCGGCCAGCAGAGCACCGAGGAGCTGCGCTTCGCGGTCGGCGGGCTGGAGGGCGTGGAGGTCGAGCCGCCCTCGCGCGGCGCGAAGTTCGACCAGACCTGGACCGTCGTCCAGTCGCCGGACGGGTCGCTGTCCGGCGAGGTGACCTTCGCCCGCGCCCTGTTCGACCGCGCCACCGCGACCCGGATGGCGGTCCACTACGTGCGGCTGCTGACCGCCGGGACCGCCGACCCCGGCCGCCGGATCGGCGACCTGCCGGTGCTCGACGCGGCCGAGACCGCGTTCCTGGTGCGCCCGCCGGTCGGCGACGCCCCGGCGGGCCCCGCGCTGCACGAGCACTTCGCCGGGCACGTCCGGCGCGCGCCCGACGCGCCCGCGCTGAGCTTCGAGGACGCCCACCTGACCTATCGCGAGCTCGACGGGCGGGCCAACCGGCTGGCGCACCGGCTGCGCGGGCTCGGCGTGCGGCGCGAGACCCTGGTGGCGATCTGCCTGCCGCGCGGCGTCGAGCTGGTGGTGGCGGTGCTGGCGGTGCTCAAGGCGGGCGGCGCGTACCTGCCGCTGGACCCCGCGCACCCGGCGGACCGCATCGACTACGTGCTGGGCGACGCCGCGACCTCGGTCGTGGTGACCGACAGCGCGCTGGCGGGCCGGGTGGCCGGGCCGGAGCACGTGCTGGTGCTCGACGACCCGGCCGAACGGGCGGCGCTCGCCGCGCTGCCGGACACCGACCCCGAGGCGGGCGCGCACCCGGAGGACCTGGCGTACGTCATCTACACCTCCGGGTCGACGGGCAGGCCGAAGGGCGTCCAGGTCACGCACGCCAACGTGGTGCGGCTGCTGACCGCCACCCGGGGCGACTTCCGGTTCACCCCGGACGACGTGTGGACGCTGTTCCACTCCGCCGCCTTCGACTTCTCCGTCTGGGAGTTCTGGGGCGCGTTCCTGCACGGCGGGCGGCTGGTGGTGGTGCCCGCCGAGGTGGTCCGGTCGCCGTGGGACCTGCTCGCGCTGCTGGACCGGGAGCGCGTCACGGTGCTCAACCAGACGCCCTCGGCGTTCCGGGTGCTGGTGGAGCTCGCGGAGTCCGGCGACCCGCTGCTGGACCGGCTGGCCCTGCGGTACGTGGTCCTGGCGGGCGAGGCCGTGGACGTGACCGCGATGAGCCCGTGGTGGGCGAAGTTCGGCGACGAACCGCCGTTGGTGGTGAACATGTACGGGATCACCGAGACCACCGTGCACGTCACCTACCGGGAGCTGCGCAGCGCCGACCTGGGCGGCGACCGCAGCCCGATCGGCCGGGCGATGGGCGACCTGACCATGCACGTGCTCGACGCGGTGCAGCGACCGGTGCCGCTCGGCGTGCCCGGCGAGATCCACGTCGGCGGACCCGGCCTGGCCCGGGGCTACCTCGGCCGGCCGAGGCTGACCGCCGAGCGGTTCGTCCCGGACCCCTACGGCGGGCCGGGCGCGCGGCTGTACCGCTCCGGCGACCGGGCGCGGGTGCTGCCCGACGGCGACGTCGGCTACCTGGGCCGGCTGGACCGGCAGGTGAAGATCCGCGGTTTCCGCATCGAGCTCGGCGAGATCGAGTCGTGCCTGGCCGCCCACCCGTCGGTGGAGGCGGCGATCGCGGTCGTGCGCGAGCGGACGGCGGGCGACCGGCGGCTGATCGCCTACGTGCGGCCGGCGGCCGGCGTGGTGGACGAAGAGGAGCTGCGGGCGCACGCGGGCCTGTCGCTGCCCTCGTACATGGTGCCGCTGCGGTTCGTGCCGGTGGAGGACCTGCCGCTGACCGTGAACGGCAAGATCGACCACCGCGCGCTGCCCGACCCCGAGGGGGAGCGGGCGGAACCGGTCGGGCCGGCGGACGCCGACGAGCGGGTGATCGCCGAAGCGTGGGCGCGGGTGCTCGGGATCGGGCAGGTGGGGCGGGACGACAACTTCTTCGCCCGGGGCGGCGATTCGATCCTGGCGATCCGGCTGGTGGGCGCGCTGCGGGCGCTCGGCCGCGACCTGACCGTGCAGGACGTGTTCCGGCACCAGACCGTCGCCGGGCTGGCCCGGGTGGTCGGGACCGCGCCGAGCGCGCCGGAGCCGCCCCTGGTGGCCCCGTTCGCGCTGGTGGACCCGGCGGACCGGGAACGGCTGCCGGCGGGGCTCGTCGACGCCTACCCGATGTCGATGGTGCAGGTCGGGATGATCGCGGAGATGGTCGCCGACCGGCGGATGAACCTCTACCACAACATCACCAGCTACCTGATCCGCGACGCCGGCGGGTTCCGGCTGCCGGCGCTGGTGGCGGCGACGCGGGAGGTGGTGGGGCGGCACGACGTGCTGCGCACCGCGTTCGACCCGACGTCGTTCGGCCGGCCGCTGCAACTGGTGCACGAGAACGCCGAGGTGGCGATCACCCACGAGGACCTGCGGGAGCTGCCGGAGGACGAGCGCGACGCCGTGCAGGACGCCTTCCGGGCCCGGGAGCGCGCGGCCCCGTTCGACCTGACAACGGCTCCCCTGCTGCGCTTCCACGTCCAGGAGGTGGCCGACGACCGGTGGGTGCTGCACTTCACCGAGTGCCACCCGATCCTCGACGGCTGGAGCCACAACTCGCTGCTGACCGAACTGCTCGACGTCTACCGGGCGCTGGCCGCCGGGCGCGCGGTGCCGCCCTCGCCCGCGCCGGCCGTGCGGTTCGCGGACTACATCGCGGCGGAGGCCGAGGTCGTGGCGGACCCCGCGCACCGGGACTTCTGGGCGGGGCGGATCGGCGCGGCCGAGCAGCTCGTGCTGCCGGCGGCGTGGGCCGACACCGGTGGCGAGCCGTTCTTCGAGGTGGCGCTGCCCATCGGGGACCTCGATCCGGCGTTGCGGGACTTCGCGGCGGCGACCGGGACGTCGCGCAAGAGCGTGCTGCTGGCCGCGCACCTGGCGGTCTGGCGGGCGATCAGCGGCGAGGGGCCGTTCTTCACCGGCGTGGTGTGCAACAGCCGGTTGGAGCGGGCCGGGGGCGACCTGGTGCGCGGGATGTTCCTCAACACCGTGCCGCTGGTGTCCCCCGCCGGCGCGGGCACCTGGCGGGAGCTGGTGCGCGGGGTGTTCGCCGAGGAGCTCGCGCTGTGGCCGCACCGGCGGTTCCCGCTGCCCGCGATGCAGCGCGCGTTCGGCGACGGGACCCGGTTGCTGGAGCTGAGCTTCAACTACATCGACTTCCACGTGCTGGACCGCGAGACCGTGGACGTGGGCGGCAGCGTGGACGTCAGCCCCAACGAGTTCCCGCTGGTGATCTCCACCGAGCCGGGGTCGCTGGTGTTCTCCGCGCAGTCGTCGCGGATCGGGCGGGCGCGGGTCGAGGCGGTGTCCCGGTTGTACCGCAAGGCGTTGGAGTCCCTGGTGGCCAAGCCCGACGGCGACGTGGTGCGGGCCCTGCTGCCCACCGCCGACCGGCTCGACCTGCTGGTCGAGGACGACGGGGCGCGGCGGCGGATCACGCCGCGCGAGCGGGTCGCGCCGGTCGAGCACGCCCGGCCGCGCCCCGGCGTGGAGACGGCCGTCGCCGGGGTCTTCGCCCGGGTGCTGGACCGGCCGGGGATCGGTGCCACCGACGACTTCTTCGCGCTGGGCGGCCATTCGCTGCTCATGCTGCGGATCATCCTGCGGCTGCGGGCCGACCACGGCATCGAGCTGGCGTTCCGCGACTTCGTGGAGCTGCGCACGCCGCGCGCCATCGCCGAGCGGCTCGCCTCGCGGGCACCGGCGGTGCGCAGGGCGTTGCTGTGGCTGACCCGCGAGGGCGACTTGCCGCCGCTGTTCTGCGTGCACCCCGGCGGCGGCAGCGGCCACTGGTACCGGCCGCTGGCCGAGCGGCTGGCCCCTCGGCGGCCCGTGGCGGCGCTGGAGTGGCCGGGGCTCAACGGGGAGCACGAGGACCCCGGCGACGTGGAGGGCATCGCGGCCCTGTACCTGGCGGAGATCCGGGAGGCGCGCCCGAGCGGGCCGTACGACCTGCTGGGGTGGTGCGGCGGCGGCGGCATCACGTGGGAGATCGCGCGGCGGCTGACCGAGGACGGCGAGCGGGTCCGGCTGGTGCTGCTCGACCCGGTGACCGTGCTGGAGCGGGGCGACCTGCCGACGCCCGGGGAGCTGGTGCGGTTGCGCCGGACCGAGGAGCTGCTGGCCGGGTTCGACCGGCTGGGCGAGGCGGAACGGGCGGAACTGGGCGCGTCGCTGCGCGAGGTGGTGGAGGACGACGGCGGCGTGCCGATCCTCGACGAGGAGGTCGACACCGCCTGGCTGCCCCGGGTGCGGGTGTGGCGGCAGTTGCAGGAGGCGGAACGGGCCTACCGGTTCACCGCCTTCCCCGGGTCGGTGGACCTGGTGGTGTGCGACGAACTGGCCGAGGGCAGGCACGTGGCGATCGTCGGCCGCGCCTACCGCGACTACCTGCGCGACTGGGAGCGGTTCGCGGCCGGCGGGGTCCGGCTGCACCGGGTGCCGGGCGACCACCTCGGGGTGCTGCGCGAACCGCACGTGGCCCGGCTGGCGGCCGAGGTGACCGAGATCCTGGAGGAGTCGTGACCCGACCGCTGGTGGTGGTGCTGGGCGCGTCCGGCTTCCTCGGCACGGCGATCGCCGCCGAGCTCGCCGGGCACCCCGTGCGGCTGCGGCTGGTGGCCCGCCGGCCGGTCGTCGGACCGGCCGGGGCCGAGGTGCGGCGGGTCGACCTGACCGGACCCGGCGCGGTCGCCGAGGCCGTCGCCGGTGCCGACGTGGTGGTCAACCTCGTGGCGCACATCGAGGGCGCGTCGACCTGGCGCGTGGACGAGGGCGACACCGCCGCCGAGCGGGTGAACGTGGGCGTGGCGCGGGACCTCGTCGACGCGCTGCGCGCCCGGCGCGGTGCTCCCCCGCCCGTGGTGCTGTTCGCCGGGTCGCTCTCGCAGGTCGGCAGGTCGACCGGGCCGTTGTCGGGCACCGAGGAGGACCGGCCGGTCACCGCCTACGACCGGCAGAAGACGACCGTCGAGCGGATGCTGTTCGAGGCGGGCGGCGCGGGCGTGCTGCGCGGGATCGTGCTGCGGCTGGGCACGGTGTACGGGCGCGGCAGCGTGCCGCCGGAGCTGGAGCACGGCGTGGTGTCGGGGATGGCGCGGCGGGCGCTGGCCGGGCAGCCGCTGACGGTGTGGGGCGACGGCCTGGTGCGGCGGGACCTGGTGTGCGTGGAGGACGTGGCGCGCGCGTTCGCCGCCGCCCTCGGGCACGCCGACGCGCTGGCCGGGCGGCACTGGCTGATCGGCACCGGCGAGCCGGTCGCGGTGGTGGACCTGTTCTCGATGATCGCCGAGGCGGTGGCCGAGCGGACCGGCGCGCCGGCCGTGCCGGTCGAGCGGGTGGAGTCCGCGCACGCCGGCGACTCCGACGCGGTCGACTTCGTGGTGGGCACCTCCGCGTTCGCCGACGTGACCGGGTGGCGGCCCCGGGTGGGGCTGCGCGCGGGACTGGCGGGCGCGGTCGCGGCGCTCGCCCCGGTGGTGACCGCGTGACGGGCCCCAACCGGCGGCAGGTGATGGCGGCGGGCGCGGCGGCCGTGCCGTTGACGCTGCTGGCCGGGCCGCCCGGCCACGGCACCCCGGCGCGGTGGCGGTTCTTCACCCGGCGGGAGGCCGAGGTCGTCGTGGAGGCCACCGCCCGGCTCGTGCCGGGGCCGCGCGACGACCCCGCCGAGGCCGGGCACCCCGGCGCGCGGGAGGCCGACGTGGTGCGCTACCTCGACGTGCTGCTGTCGTCGGTCGACTTCGCGCCGGAGCGGGTGCACGCCGGCGGCCCGTGGAGCGACCGGGCCGGCGGCCGGGTCAACCACGCCGCCCGGTTCGTGCCGCTGACGGCCGTGCGGCGGATCGCGTGGGAGCGGCGGCTCGGCGGGTGGCGCACCCGCTACCGCACCGGGCTGGCGCTGCTGGACCGCCTGGCGGGCGGCTTCACCGCCGCTCCGGCGTCCACGAAGGACACCGTCCTGGCGTCCGAGGCGGCCCGCCCGTTCGTCGACCTGCTCTTCGAGCACACCATCGAGGGGATGTACGGCAACCCCGAGTACGGCGGCAACCGGGACCTGGTCGGCTGGCGGGACATCGGCTTCCCCGGCGACAGCCAGCCGACCGGCTACTCCCCCGCCGAGGTCGAGCGCTCCGACGGCCCCGACCGCGTGGAACCGAGCCCGATCGTCGCGGACTTCACCGCGTTCCTGGACAACCCCCCGGAGCAGGTCGCCGCAGCGCTGCGGCGACTGCGCCGCTGACCTCGCGGGAGACGACGTGGCACGCAGGGCGATCGTGGTCGGCAGCGGCGCGGGCGGGTCCATCGCGGCCATGGTGCTCGCCGAGGCCGGGTGGGATGTCGTGGTCCTGGAGAAGGGGCCCGACCTGACCACCGGGCCGACCGGACGCGGCCCGGTGGGCACCGAGTTCTCCAACGACGAGCTCAAGAGCCGGTTCCGCCACTTCAACGCCCCCGACCCGCTGGTGCACCCGCAGACGTTCCGGGCCTCCGACGACCAACCGGTCTCGCACGTCGGCATGGTCAGCGCGCTGCCGCAGGTGGTCGGCGGCGGCACGGTGCACTGGGACGCCAAGACCCCGAGGTTCTGGGACCTCGACTTCGCGGCGCTGTCCGCCAACGGCCCGCAGCCCGACGCCGACGTGCGCGACTGGCCGTTCGACTACGCCGCGCTGGCCCCGTTCTACGACGAGGTGGAAGCGCTGCTGGGCGTGCAGGGCGACGCCGACGCGCTGTCCGGCGCGACGAAGCGGCACGCGCCGCGCGGCGGCCCGTTCCCGCTGCCGCCGGGACCGCAGCAGCGGGCGTCGCTGGTCACCGCCGCCGGGGCGCGGGCGATCGGGCTGCACCCGTCCCCCATCCCGGCCGCGATCAACTCGCGGCCCCACGACCACCGGCCGGCGTGCGTCAACTGCGGGTTCTGCGCCGGGTACGGGTGCCCCAGCGACGCGCGCGGCAGCGCGCTGTCGCCGCTGCGGCGGGCGCTGCGGACCGGCCGGGTGGAGCTGGTGCCCGACACGATGGTCACGCGCGTGGTGATGCGCGGACGGCGGGCGGGCGGGGTCGAGTGGACCCGGACCACCCCGGACGGCCCGCGCACCGGGCGGCGGTCCGCCGACCTGGTGGTGCTGGCGGCCTCGGCGACCGAGACGGTGCGGCTGGCGTTGCTGTCCGGCCTGCCCGACGCGTCGGGCATGATCGGCCGCCGGTTGATGCTGCACTCGATCCTGGACCTGTGGGGCGTGTTCCCGGGCGAGCGCCTGCACGCGCACAAGGGCCGCTCGGCGACGCAGTTCGTGGAGGACTTCAACGACCCGGCGTTCCCGGGCGCGGGCGACTACGCCCGGATGCACGGCCTGCCCTACCTGCGCGGCGGCATGGTGGAGCTCGGGCTGGGCTCGGACCCCGTGCACGAGGGGCAGTCCTACCGGCGGCACCTGCGGGAGTTGCGGCCGGACAAGCCCTTCGGCGCGGACTTCAAGCGGTTGATGCGGGCGAGCCTGCTGCGCGACCGGTTCACGCGGGTCGCGATGGTCGGGACGGACCTGCCCTACCTTCGCAACACCGTGACGTTGGACCCGCAGGTGAAGGACGTGCACGGCCTGCCGGTCTCGCGGATCACCTACGCGACCGGGCGGCACGAGTCGCTGGCGCTGGAGTTCTACCTGCCGTGGCTGGCCTGGATACTGCTGGAGTCGGGCGCGGAGGTGGTGACCCGCACCGCCGCGACGACGCACGTGCCGGACAGCATCCACGTCCTGGGCGGGATGCACCTGGGCGACGACCCGAAGACCAGCGTGTGCGACCCGTACGGGCGGGTGCACGGCACCGACAACCTGATCGTCGCGGACGGGTCGGTGGCGGTGACCTCGGGCGGCCACAACCCGACCCTCACCCTGATGGCGGTCGCCCTGCGCTCCCTGCGGCACATCGCCTGACCGGCCGCCGGTGCCCGTCAGGCGGCCCGTCCCCGGTACTTCGCGGTCAGCTCGCACAACGGGTCGACCAGCTCGGCGGGCGTGGGCATGGCGATCATCTCGGCCCGCAGCCGGTCCGCGCCGGCCCGGAACGCCGGGTCGTCCAGCAACCGCACCAGCCGCTCGCGCACCGCCGCGCCGGTGGCGGCGTCCGCCGGCACCGACAGCCCCGCGCCGGCCCGCACCAGCCCGTCGGCCAGGAACGGTTCGTCGTACTGCTTGGGCAGCGCCAGGTGCGGCACGCCGTACCGGGCCGTGGTGCACATCGTCCCCGGCCCGGTGTGGTGGACCACCGCCGAGCAGGTCGGCACCAGCGCGTGCAGCGGCACGAACGAGAGCAGCCGCACGTTGTCGGGCACCCGCCGCAACTTCGCCTGCTCCGACTCCGGCAGGGTCGCCACGACCTCGACGTCCAGGTCCGCCAGGGAGTCCAGCAGGTCCTGCACGTCCACCGGGTACCCGCCGAACTGGTGCACCGCGCTGACCCCCAGCGTCAACGCCACCCGGGGCCGCGCCGGCGGCTCCCACAGCCACCTGGGCACCACCGAGGTCCCGTTGTAGGGCACGTACCGCATCGGCACGTGGTGGAGGTCGGTCGCCATCCGCAAGGAGTCCGGCAGGTGGTCGACGGTGAAGTGGCCGACCACCAGGTCTTCGCTGAAACCCTTGCCCCACTTGGCCATCCGCCCGCCGAGCCACTGCGCGAGCGGGTCCTCGCGGTCGTCGGGGGGCCGCCGGTCGCGCAGGTCGCGGAACAGCGTCCGGGTGCGCCCGAAGTAGTCCAGGCTCCACATCAGCCGGCCGTGCGCCGCGCCGACGACGGAGGCCGCGATCGCGCCCGCGAAGGTGTTCGTCTCCCACACCACGAGGTCGGGCCGCCAGTGCCGGGCGAACTCCACCAGCGGCTCGATCATCGGGTCGTTGATCATGCGGTGCCACCACGGGACCGCCTCGCGGTACCCGGACACCAGGTAGTCCCAGGAGACCTCGTCGGCCGGCAGCTCGGCCGCCGCGTAGGGCGCTGCCGGTTTCCCCTTGGTCTCCTCGAACCGGTCGGGCCGCTTCTCCAGGAACCGCCACAACTGGTTGTCCCGCCCCACTTCCACGGCGGTCAGGCCGGTGCCCGTGACCACGTCGACGAGCTTGGGCTGGGTGGCGACGACGACGTCGTGCCCCGCCGCGCGCAGCGCCCAGGCCAGCGGCACCATGGGGATGAAGTGCGTCTTGTCCGAGTAGGTGGCGAACAGCACGCGCACGGTCGACCTCCGATCAGCCGGCGTGGGTGGCGACGAGCTTCTCCAGGCGGGGCACGAACTCATTGGGCGTCGGCAGGGTCAGCACCTCGTCGCGCAGCCGCCCGGCGCTCGCCCCGAACGACGGTTCGGCCAGCAGCCGGGCCACGCCGTCCCGCACGTCCGGACCCGTCGCGAGCGCGGCCGGCACCGACAGCGCGCTGCCCTGCGCGACCAGGCGATCGGCCAGCGGCGGCTCGTCGAAGTGCTCCGGCAGGGCGAGCTGGGGCACGCCGTGCAGCGCGGTGCTGCTCAACGTCCCGAACCCGGCGTGGTGCACCACCGCCGAGCAGGTCGGCACCAGGGCGTGCAGCGGCACGAACGGCACCACGCGCACGTTGTCCGGCACCCGTTCCAGCCCGGCCCGCACGTCGTCGCCCAGCGTCGCGACGACCTCGACGTCCAGTTCCGCCAACGAGTCCAGCACCTCCTGCGGGCGCAACGCGAACGAGCCGAACCGCTCGGCCATGGTCAACCCGAGCGTCAGCGCGACGCGGGGCCGCGTCGGCGGTTCCCACAACCACCGCGGCACGACCGCGCGCCCGTTGTAGGGCACGTACCGCATCGGCACGGACCGCTGGTCGGTGGTCATCAGCAGCGAGGGCGGCAACTGCTCGACGGTGAAGTGCCCGGTGGTCAGCTCTTCGGAGAACTCCACGCCGAAGCGCGCGCCCGCGACCCGCAGCCAGTCGGCGAGCGGGTCGACGCGCTCGGCCGCCGGCCGGCGGGCCAGCGCCCGCAGGAACCGGTCGCGCGTGCGGCCGAAGAAGTCCAGGCTCCACAGCAGGCGCGCGTGCGCCGCGCCCACGGCCTTGGCCGCGATCGGCGCGGCGTAGGTGCCGGGTTCCCAGATCACCAGGTCCGGCCGCCACTCCCGGCAGAACTCCACCAGCTCGGCGATCATCGGCTCGTTGGCCATCCGGTACCAGGAGGCGACGGTCCACCGGTAGCCGGCGACCAGGTAGTCCCAGGTGACCTCGTCCTCGGGCTCGTCGGCCGCCGCGAACGGCGGCATCTGCCCGCCGCGCACCTTCTCGTCGTAGGTCTGCGGGTGGCGGTCGGCGAGCCGCTTGATGAACCGGTCCTGGATGCGCCACAGGTCGTGGTCGCGGCCGACCGGCACGGCGGTCAGCCCGGCGGCGGTGATCGTGGGCACCAGCTCGGGCTGGCTGGCCACCCGCACCTCGTGCCCGGCCGCGCGCAGCGCCCAGGCCAGCGGCACGCCGACCTGGAACACCGTCTGGGTCTTCTCCGAGTAGGAGGCGAACAGCACGCGCATGGGTCCCGACCTTTCCCGCGCTCCGGATCGCGTCCAGCCTAGGGCGGGCGCGGCGACGGCGGACACCCCGGAGGCGGACAAAGGATTTCCGCGCACCGCGCGTCGATTTCGGCGTGGTCGAGCCATAAAATCGGGTTCTCTTCGGTCTGGGGGAAATCCGATGCGCGTTCTGCTCGCCGCGTACGCCGAGAAGACCCACTTCCTGGCGATGGTCCCGCTGGCCTGGGCGCTGCGCTCGGCCGGCCACGAGGTCCGGGTGGCGACGCAACCCGAGCTGGTGCCCGTGGTGGTCGGCGCGGGCCTGACGGCCGTCCCGGTCGGCGCGGACCACAACATGGCCCGGGTGACCAAGCGGTTCACCGGCAGGTGGTTCGCCGAGCGGCACCCCGAGCTGTACGAGAAGGTCCGGTGGGGCCGGCTGCCGCCGTTCGACCTGCCCGACCGGCCGGACTGGGACTACCTGGTCGACGGGTACGAGCAGGTGGTGCCGGGCTACCGGATGGCCAACGAGCCGATGGTCGACGACCTGGTGGGGTTCGCCCGCGCCTGGCGGCCGGACCTGGTGCTGTGGGAACCCGCGACCTACGCCGCGCCGATCGCGGCCGTGGCGGCCGGTGCCGCGCACGGCAGGGTGTTGTGGAGTCCGGACTTCTACGGCCGGATGCGGCAGGACCTGCGCGGGCTGCGCGCCGGCGGCCGGGAGGGCGGGGACGCCCTGACCTCGTGGCTGGAGCGCACCGCGAACCGGTTCGGCGTGGAGTTCACCGAGGACCTGGTCACCGGTGGGTTCACCGTCGACCAGTTCCCCGCGTCGCTGCGGACCCCGACCGGGCTGCCCGTCGTGCCCGTGCGGTACGTGCCCTACCCCGGGCCCGCCGTGGTGCCGGAGTGGCTGCGCGAACCGCCGGCCCGGCCACGGGTCTGCCTCACCCTGGGGCTGAGCTCGACCGAGCGCTTCGGCGGGTACAGCGTGGGCGTGCAGGAGATCCTGGAATCGGTTGCGGACCTGGACATCGAGGTCGTGGCGACCGTCGCGGAGGCGGAACGGCACCGGCTGGGCGTGATCCCCGGGAACACGCGGGTGGTGTCCTTCGTGCCGCTGCCGGTGTTGCTGCCGACGTGCTCGGCCGTGGTGCACCACGCGGGTTTCGGCACCCTGTGCACGAGTCTGCTGTCCGGCGTGCCGCAGTTGACCATGCCGGAGCAGGAGGACGCGGTCGTCTCGTCGCGCCGGGTGGCCGGTCAGGGCGCGGCGCTGACGGTGCACGCCTCCGAGGTGACCGGCGAGGGGGTCCGGAACCGGGTGATCAGGCTGCTGGGCGAACCGTCGTTCGCCACGGCCGCCGACCGGCTGCGCGACGAGATGCTGGAGATGCCCACGCCGAACGACGTCGTACCGCGATTGGTCGACCGCGTCGCCGCCCTGCGCTGAAGGCCGGCCACGACCGTGGCCCGCAGGACGATCCGCTGCGAGATCCCTTCCGCGATCGGTTCAGAATGAGTCTTCGTAGGCAGAGGATCGAACAGGCCAGGCTGAGGACGGCCTGGTGGACGTCGGTCGGCGTGGAGCCGACGCGGACGACGGCGGGGTGTGCCGACCACGTCCCGGATCGGCGGGACGGCGAGTGGGTGGAGTAGACCAGCATCGCGGACAGGTCCAGCAGACCGGCCGCCCGGAGTTCGGCGAGCAGCCGCTCGGGCAACTCTCGCCACACCCCGGCCTCGTGCCACTCGGTCAACCGCCGCCAACACGTCGCGCCCGACCCGCCGAACAGGACTGATCACTCAGCCGACCGGCACCGCGCGGTGTTCTTCGACCAGCTCCACCAGGGTCCGCACGACGTCGTGCGGCGTCGGCATCGCGACCATCTCGTCCCGCAACGCCGTGGCCCGTTCCCGGTACCCCGGTTCGGTCACCAGCGTTTCCACCCGTGCGCGCACCACAGCGCCGGACGCGTCGTCGGAGTGGACCATCAGCCCGGCCCCCTGCGCCGCGAGCCGGGCCGCCAGTGACGGTTCGTCGAAGTGCCACGGCAGCGCCAACTGCGGCACGGCCGCCAACGCGGTGGTGGACAGCGTTCCCGGTCCGGCGTGGTGCACCACGGCGTCGCAGGTCGACACCAACGCCTGCAACGGCACCCAGGGCACGACCCGGGTGTTGGCGGGCACCTGGGGCACGCGGTGCCGTTCCCGGTCCGCGATCGTCGCGACGACCTCGACGTCCAGGTCCGCCAACGACTCCAGCACCTCGCCCACGCCGAACGTGTAGCCGCCGAACCGCTCCGCCGAGGTCACCCCCAGCGTCAACGCGATCCGCCGGCGCGCGGGCGGTTCACGCAGCCAGTCCGGCACCACGGCGGGCCCGCCGTAGGGCACGTACCGCACGGGCACGTACCGCACGTCCGCCCGCACCGACAACGACGGCGGCAACTGGGTCAGCGTGAACTGCCCGACCGCCAGGTCCTCGCCGAACGCGCCGCCGTGCCGCCGCGCGTACCCGTCCAGCCAGTCCGCCAGCACGTCGGGCTCGCCGGCGGGCCGCAGCCGCGTGTAGCGGTCCCGCGCGACGCCGAAGACGTCCATGCTCCACAGCAACCGCCCGTGCGCCGCCCCGACCGCGCGCGCGGCGACGGCCCCCGCGTACGTGTTGGGCTCCCAGATCACCAGATCGGGACGCCAGTGCCGGGCGAACTCCACGAGCTGCGGGATCATCGGCGTGTTGACCATCTTGTGCCACCACGTCACCTGCTCGCCGAAGCCCTCGGACAGCTCCGCCCACGACACGTCGGGGCGGTCGACCACGTCGTACGGCGACGGCAGGCCGGGGCGCAAGTCCGCCTGCGCCTGCGGGTCCTCCTCCAGGATGCGGATGATCCCGTCGTCCCGGCCCACCGGCACCGCCGTCAGCCCGGCCGACGTGATGACCTCGGTCAGGCCGCGCGGCGCGGCGACCCGGACGTCGTGACCGGCCGCCCGCAGCGCCCACGCCAGCGGGACCGTGGACAGGAACAGGCTCTTGTCCGAGTAGGTGGTGAACAGCACGCGCACGGGCTCTCCTCAGCGACGGTGTGCGGCGGTCAGCTCTTCGAGCGTGCGCACCAGTTCATTGGGTGATGGCAGGGCCGCCACTTCGGCGCGCAACCGCTCGGCACCGGCGAGGAAGCGCGGCTCCTCCAACAACCTCCGCACCGACTCGCGCAGGATCGGCCCGGTGGCCTCGGCGGCGTGCACCGACAACCCGGCCCCCTGCGCGGTGAGCAGCTCGCCCAGCAGCGGTTGGTCGAAGTGGTAGGGCACGGCCAGTTGCGGCACCCCGTGCAACGCCACCGTCGCCATCGTCGCCGCGCCCGCGTGGTGCACGATCGCCGACAACGTCGGTGCCAGCGCGTGCAACGGTACGTAGGGCACGATCCGGGTGTTGTCCGGTACGCGCTTGAGCTCGTCCCGCACGCTGTCCGCGATCGTCGCGACGACCTCGACGTCCAACTCCCCCAACGCGTCGAGCGCTTCCTGGACGCCCAACTGGTAGCCGCCGAACAGGTCCGTGGACGTCACGCCCATGGTGAACGCGACGCGGGGCCTGGCGGGCTTCTCCCACAACCACCGGGGCACGACGGCCGGCCCGCCGTAGGGCACGTACCGGGTGCGCAGGTAGGTCAGGTCCGCCTCGATCTGGAGCGACGCCGGGAACTGGTCGATGGTGAACTGCCCGGTCACCAGCTCCTCGGTGAACTCCAGCCCGTGCGCCCCGACCTGCCCGCCCAGCCACCGGGCGAACGGGTCGACCGCGCCGGGGTCGCGCAGCCGCAGGTGGTGCCCGCGCCCGACGGCGAACACGTCCAGCCCCCAGGTGAGCCGGGCGTGCGCGGCACCGACGACGGCCGCCGCGACGGGGCCGGCGAAGTTCAGCGGGTCCCAGACCACCAGGTCCGGCCGCCAGGCGCGGGCGAAGTCCACCAGGCCGGACATCATCGGGAAGTTGTCCATCTTGTGCCACCAGGTGACCGCGCGCTCGAAACCCGGTTCGAGGTACTCGCGGGTCAGCTTCTCCGGGTGCTCCACCACGTCGTAGGGCGGCGGCACCCCGGCGCGCAGGGTCGCGTTGGCCTCCGCCATCTCCGCCGACATCCGCCACGACTCCTGGTCGCGGCCGACCGGCACGGCGGTCAGCCCCGCTCCGGTGATGGTGGCGGCGAACCCCGGCTGCCCGGCGAAGCGCACCTCGTGCCCGGCGGTGCGCAGCGCCCACGCCATCGGCACCAGGTACTGGAACGGGCTGCGCTCGGGGTTGGCGGTGAACAGGACCCTCATCGCACGGCCGCCGAGCCGGCCGCCGCGTGGGCGACCAGTCGCGGCACGACCTGGGCCGGGGTCGGCAGATCCGCGACCTCCGCGCGCAACCGCCGGGCGTCGGCACCGAACGCGGGCTCGGACAGCAGGCGGCACACCGCGTCGCGCACCGCGCCACCGCCCGCCCCGTCCGGCGGCACGACCAGCGCCGCGCCCTGCCCGGCGAGCAGTCCCGCCGCGCGCTGGCCGTCCGCCTGGTCGGGCACGACCACCTGCGGCACCCCGTGCAGCAGCGCGGTGGACACCGTGCCGGCTCCCCCGTGGTGGATCACCGCCGCGCAGGTGGGCAGCAGCGAGTGCAGCGGCACGTACGGCACGACCCGGGCGTTGCCCGGCACCGCCGCGACCCGGTGCCGCTCCTTGTCCGCGACCGTCGCCACGACCTCGACGTCCAGGTCCGCCAACGACTCCAGGACCTCCTGCACGCCCACCAGGTAGCCGTCGAACCGCTCGGTGGCGCTGATGCCCAGCGTCAGCGCGACCCTCGGCCGCTCGGGCGGACGCCACAGCCACCCGGGCACCACGGCGGGCCCGCCGTAGGGCACGAACCGCAGCGGCAGCCGGGCCACGTCCGCGCCCAGCGACACCGACGGCGGCATGTGGTCGAGCGTGACCTGGCCGACGGCCAGGTCCTCGGTGAACGCGAAACCGTGGCGCTCCCCGTACCCGCCGAGCCACGCGGCCAGGGCGTCGCCGCCGGGCTGGGCCGCGCGGACGTGCCCGCGCAGCGCACCGGCGAAGTCCAGCCCCCAGACGAACCGGGCGTGCGCCGCGCCGACCGACGCGGCGGCGATCGCGCCGGCGTAGGTCGCGGGCTCCCACACCACCAGGTCGGGCCGCCAGCTCCGGGCGAACGCCACCAGGTCGTCCACCATCGGCCCGTTGATCATCCCGGCGGTCGCGACGACGCCCTCGTCGGCGTCGCGCAGGTACTCCGCGGTGATGTCCGCCGGGTCGGCGGGCAGGTCGAACGGCGGGCTCTGGCCGCGCCGGGTCCGCTCGTAGAGCGCCGGGTCGAACTCCTTGACCCGGGGCGTGAGCAGCCGGTCGACCGACCGCCACAGGGTGTGGTCGCGGCCGACCGGCACGGCGGTGAGCCCGGCCTCGGTGATCGTCGCGGTGAGCTCGGGCTGGCTGGCCACCCGCACCTCGTGCCCGGCCGCGCGCAGCGCCCACGCCAACGGCACCGCGCTCAGGAAGTGCGTCTTCTCCGAGTAGGTCGCGAACAGCACGCGCATGGCGGGTCCTCCGGGGTGGTCAGCGGGCAGCGGCGGCGGTCCGGCGCTGCTCGGCGGCGACCGCGGTGCGCAGGCCGTCCGCCAGCCCGACGCGCGCCCGCCACCCGGTGGCGGCGTGGAACCGCGTCGGGTCCAGGTCGAAGTCGAGCAGGTCGGTCGGCAGGGACGGGAGGTCCGGCGGCTGGGACACCACCGGCACGGGCGGGTGCCCGGTGCGCTCGGCGACGGCCGCCGCGATCGCGCCGAACAGGGCGTCGATCCGCACCGGGCGGCCGGTGCCGACCAGCCAGTGCCGCCCGGCCAGGGCGTCGACCGAGTCCAGCGCGGCGGTGAACGCGCGGGCCGCGTCGTCCACGCACAGCAGGTCGCGCCGCACCGACCCGTCGTGCCACATGGTCAGCGGCCGGCCGGCCAGCGCCCTCCGCACCATCGCGGCCACCACGCCCCGGTCGTGCCCGGTGCCCTGGCCGAACAGCGTGGTCATCCGCAGCGTCACGGCCCGCAGCACGCCGTCGGCGGTGGCCGCCTCCAGGGCGTGCTGGGCGGCGAGCTTGTGCCGGTCGTAGGCCGTCACCGGCTCGTCGCGCTCGGTCCCGTCGAGCCGGCCGGCCAGCGCCGTCCCGGCCTGCGACACCGCGCCCGCGAACAGCACCACCGGCGGCCGTTCGCGGCGCTGCGCGCGCACGGCGGCCACCAGGTCCCGCGCGAGGCCGGCGGTGATCCGCTCGGCCTCCCGGTCGCCGTCGGCCACCCGCCACGAGGTGGGGCCGGTCATCCGCGCCACCAGGTGCACCACGGCGTCGGCGTCCGCGACGGCGTCGGCCACCCCGTCGGCGAGGTCGGCCGCGCGCACCTCGACCTGCGCGCGGCAGCCCGCCGGCACGGTCGCGCGCCGCCGCCCGACCAGGCGCAACCGCACCGGCCGGGCGGACAGCTCGCGGGCGACCGCCGTGCCCAGCAGGCCGGACGCGCCGAGCACGACGATCAGCGGGCGCGTGCTCAGGTCCACTTCATGTCGCCCATCGGGTCGGGCAGCGCCTCGATCTCCTTCAGGTCCCGCTCGGAGAGCTCCAGCTCGGCGGCGGCGGCGTTCTCCTCCAGCCAGCGCACCTTCTTGGTGCCGGGGATGGGAACCACCTTCTCGTCCTGGGCCAGCACCCACGCGACCGCGACCTGCGCGGGCGTCGCCCCGATCCGCTCGGCGACGTCGTGCAGGCCGCGCACGATCGCGCGGTTGGCCGACATCGCCTCGCTGGTGAACCTCGGGTCGCGCGACCGCGAGTCGTCCACGCCGAACGTCGCGCCGTCCAGGACGCCGGAGAGGTAGCCGCGACCGAGCGGCGAGAACGCCAGGAAGGCCGCCTCGTTCGCCCGGCACCACGGCAGCACGTCGTCGCGGGTGCCGCGCGCCCAGACCGACAGCTCGTACTGCACGGCCGTCACCGGGAACACCGCGTGGATGCGGTCCAGCTCGGACACCGTGGCGTGCGAGATGCCCAGGGCGCGCACCTTGCCCTCGGCCACCAGGTCGCCCATCGCGCCCCAGGTCTCCTCCAGCGGCACCTCGGGGTCGACCCGGTGGAGCTGGTAGAGGTCGATCACGTCGGTGCCCAGCCGCGCCAGCGAGCGCTCGCACGCCTCCCGGATGAACTCCGGCCGGCCGTTGCGGGTGAGCTTGCCGCCGGGCAGCGGGACCAGACCGCACTTGGTGGCGATCAGCGCCTGCTCGCGGCGGCCGGCGAGCCCGCGGCCGAGCAGTTCCTCGTTGGTGTACGGGCCGTAGATGTCCGCGGTGTCGAACAGCGTGATGCCGAGCTCCAGCGCCCGGTGCACCACCTCGATCGACTCCTCGTCGTCGCGTTCGGCGGGGCTGTAGCCGTGCGACATCGACATGCACCCGAGGCCGATCACGCCCAGCTTGAGCTTCTCCGCTATCAAGGTCTTCCGCATGACCACCTGCACATCTGTCGAATGTGGTTTCCAGGCGCGCCCTACGACGTCGCCCGCGGACAGGGGGTGGGCTCAGCCGACGGGGTCGTCGCCCGAGTCGACGGAGGTCAACAACTGCACCGACGCCAGTTCCCGGTACAGCTCGTCGCCGTCCAGCAGTTCGGCGTGCCCGCCCGCCGCCCGGATCCGGCCGTTGTCCATCACCAGGATGCGATCGGCGCGCACCACCGTGGACAGCCGGTGCGCGACCACCAGGACGGTCAGCTCGCGGGCCAGGTCGGACACGGTCTCGCGGAGCGCGGCCTCGTTGACCGCGTCGAGCTGGGAGGTCGCCTCGTCCAGCAGGAGCAGCCGGGGCCGGCGCAGCAGCGCCCGCGCGATGGCCACCCGCTGCCGCTCGCCGCCGGACAGGCTGCTGCCCCGGTGGCCCACCGGGGAGTCCACGCCGGCGGGCAGCGCGTCGACCAGGGCGGCCAGCCGGCAGCGCACGAGCACCTCGCGCAGCCGGTCCGGCTCGACCTCGCCGACGCCGAGCAGCAGGTTCTCGCGCAGCGTGCCGGCCAGGATCGGCGCGTCCTGCTCGACGTAGCCGATGGTGGCGCGCAACTGGTCCAGCGACCAGTCGCCGACGTCGCGGCCGTCGAGCAGCACGCGGCCGGACTCGGGCCGGTAGAACCGCTCGATCAGGGCGAACACGGTGGACTTGCCCGCGCCGGACGGGCCGACCAGCGCGGTCATGCCCAGCGGCGGCACCGCGAAGTCCACCCCGTCGTGCACCAGCGCGGTGTCCGGTCCCGGGTAGCGGAACCGGACGTCGCGGAACTCCACGGTGGCGGGCCGGGTGTGCCGGGCGGGGGCCGCGCGCGGGTCGCGGTCGAGGTCGATCGGCTCGACCGCCAGGTCGGTCACGTCCCGCACCCGGCGCACCGCGGCCACGCCGGTGCTGAAGCCCGCGCCCGCGCCGATCAGCCCGGCCACCGGTTCGATCAGGGCGAACAGGTAGAGCAGGAAGGCGATCAGGGTGCTGATCGGGATCGCGCCGGAGACCACGCGCGCCGCGCCGACGCCGAGCACCACCAGGTAGGACACGTGGATCGCGAGCAGCGCGACCCCGCCGACGACGCCGCCGAGCCGGGCGAGCTTGAGCCCGTAGGAGTAGGCCTGCCGGTTCGCCCGGTCCATCGCCGCGGCCTCGCCCGGCTCGGAACCGGACGCCTTGATCGTGCGGAACGCGCCGAGCGCCCGCTCCAGCACGGCGTTGAGGTCGGCGACGGCCTCCTGGACCTTGCGGCTGTACCGCTGGAAGTACGGGATGATCACGCCGATCAGCAGGGACGCCGCCACCAGCACGCCCGCCGTGACCAGCAGCAGCACCGGGTCCATCAGGTACATCATCGCCGCGATGGCCAGCAGCAGCACGACCCCGCGCAACGCGTCGACCAGCGTCTGGCTCAGCGCCTCGCGCAGCAGCGCGGTGTCGGACGTGGCGCGGGCCATCAGGTCACCCGGCGGGAACCGGCCCACCTCGGACATCCGCAGCCGCAGGATCCGGCGGACCACGCTGCGCCGGGTGTCGAGCACGACGGACTCGGCGATGCGCGCCAGCACGTAGTGGCTCCACGCCCCCACCACCGCCGCGCCGACCACGATCGCGGTCAGCAGCACCAGCGGTTCCAGCACGCTCTCGCGCGCCTCCAGGGCGTCCACGATCCACTTGGCCACCAACGGCTGCGCCAGCGCGACCAGGCCGCTGACCAACGACAGCACCGCGCCCAGCACGACCGCGCCGCGGTGCGGCACGAGCAGGCGGAACATGTCACGCCAGCCGGACGCCTCCAGCATCGAGGCCCCCGGCTGCCCGGCCGCGCCGGCGGTCGGCGCGGCCGTGACCGGGTCAGCCGGGTCCTGGGTCGCCGAGTCCTGGGTCGCCGGGTCCTGGGTCGCCGAGTCCTGGGCGGCGGCGCTCGAACTCACCGGTCACCGTCCCGTGCCAGCAGCACGGCGGCGTGGTCGGCGAGCAGGTCGCGGGCGGCCCGCACCTCGCCGCCCAGCGGGCGGTCCGCCTCCAGCGGCGCGGACAGCTCGGCCAGCGCGCGCCACGGACCCGCCGCCTCCGGCCGGTGGCCGAGCAGGTGCGTGAGCTGGGCCAGGCCCACCGCCAGCGAGCCGACCACCAGCCAACCCAGGTCCAGCGCCTCGGCCACGCCGGTCGCGCTGTTGAGCGCCATCGGCACGTGGTCCTGGTTCCAGCCGTTGGTGGGCAGCGTGGTCAGCGAGGCGGGCTGCACGAGCTGCCGGATCTTGGACACGAACGAGGTCGCGCTGATCTGCACGCCCGCCAGGCCCGCGCCGCGACCGGGCCGGGGCGTGAGCATCGGCGGCAGGCCGCCGTTGGTCTCCGGGCTCAGCACCAGCCCGAGCTGCCGCTCGGCGAGGTACGCGGTCATGTGCACGGCCAGGCCGGTCTGCTCGGAGGCGAACCCGACCGGCATGGCGTGGAAGTTGCCGCCGTGCAGCACCTCGTCCTCGAACGTGATCGGGTTGTCGGTCACGCCGTTGGCCTCGCGGCGCAGCACCTGGCCGGCGAAGTCCACCTGGTCCAGCACCGCGCCGAGGACCTGCGGCCCGCAGCGCAGGCTGTAGGGCTCTTGCAGCGGCCGGTCCGCGCCGCGCCGCGCCCGGCCGTCGAGCTCGGCGCGGATCCAGTCGGCCGCGACGAGCTGGCCGAGCTGGCCGCGCGCGATGCCCAGGCCCGGCTGGAAGTGCTCGGGGTTGGCCTGGAGCAGGTGGCCCAGCCGCCCGGTCAGCACCGCGACCGCGCGGGTCAGCCGCAGCGCCGAGCGCTGGTTGACGATCGCCGCCGCCAGGCCGACGCCGGTGCCGTTGACGAACGCCAGCGCCTCGCGCACCGGCCAGTCCAGCGGCTCGCCCACCAGCTCGGCCAGCACCCGCTCGGCGGGCCGGGTGTCCCAGCGGCCGGCCTCGTCGCGCACCCACGCGTCGCCGAAACCGGTGTAGGCCAAAGCCGCGTGCGCCAGCGGTTGGAGGTCGCCGCTCGCGCTGACCGTGCCGTCCTGCGGGATGACCGGGGTGAACCCCCGGTTCCACAGGTCGGCGAGCTTCTGCCAGAACTCCGGCGTCACCGCCGAGTAGCCCTTGCGCATGCTGTTGAGCCGCAACCACACCACGAGCCGGCAGACCTCCGGGGACAGCGGACGTCCCTGGGCGGTGGCCAGGTGGGCGATCAGGCTGCGCCCCTGCTCCAGCTCCGACTCGGCCTCGAACCACACCAGCGGCCCGAAGCCCTGGGTGAGGCCGTAGATCGGTTCGTCCGCGTCGAGCCGGCGGGCGATGGTGGCGGCGCTGCGCTCCATGGCCGCGATGTCGTCCGGGCCGCACGGCGCGATCTTGGCGTCCCAGCCCGCGCCGGCCACGATGTCTGCCAGGGTCACGTCGGCCGCGAGTTCGGCGGGGAGTGTCATGCGTCTGCTCCTGCGTGGTTGGTGGGCCGCTGCACGCGGCGGAACTTGCCCAGTTCGGTGCGGTCGATGTGCTCGACGTCGCGCACCCGGCGCGGGCGGACGCCCATCCGGTCGATCGCGGCGGACAGGTCGAGGTCGCCGAGCCGCTGCCCCGGCCGGGGTACGACGAGCAGTTCCACGTGCTCGCCGATCATCGCGTCGGCGACCGGCTGGAGGGCCAGGTCGGCGACGTCCAGCACCCGCCGCGCGGCGTCCTCCAGCACGTCGAGGTTGAGCCGGCGGCCGTTGAGGTTGACGATCCGGCTGCGCCGCCCGGTGAACCGGAACCGGCGGTCGTCGAGCACCTCGACGAAGTCGTCGAGCTCCCAGCTCTCCGGGGCCCGCCCGTCGTCCTGGAAGGCGATCCGCGGACTGCGCACGGCCAGCGGCACCTCGTCGTCCGGGGTGTCCGGAGTGGACCGGGCGAACTCGACGTCGGGGAACAGCTCCCAGTCCGGCGGTTCGCCGCGGGTCCAGCGCCGGGTGGCCACTCCCCCGGACTCGGTGGAGCCGAAGACCTCCACGATCTCCCCGCGCCCGTCGGCCGCGCGCAGGAAGTCGGCCGCCGACGAGGGCAGCATCCCGCTGGCGTGCAGGACGCCGACGTGCTCGCGGTCGCGCACCCAGGGCAGGTGGCGCAGCAGCAGGGAGAAGATCCACGGGATCGCCATCACCGCGCACCGGTCCTGCTCGACCGGCGGCATCGCCCCGGCGAAACCGGGGCGGTACCAGGCGGGCACGCCCAGGTGCGCGGGCACCAGCACGGAGGACAGCGCCCCGTACAGGTGCGAGGGCGGCACGAACGACACCGCCGCGCCGGGACGTCCGGGTGCCAGCAGGCCGGCGAGCATCCCCGCCTCCGCCCACAGGTACTCGCGGGTGCGCGACCAGGTCCGGGGCGCGCCGGTCGTGCCGGAGGTCGAGAACTCGACCACCTCGGGCAGCGACTTGAGGACCAGCTCCCCGACGTCGCCGCGCACCCGGTCCCACCGCACCACCCAGGGCGCGTCGGTCACGTGCGGTGCGGCGAACCCCTCGCCGAGCAGTTCTCGCGGGGTGAGTTCGACGTGGTCCACGGGGAAGCTCCTCGACGTCGTGCGGAGCGAGCCGGATCTGGTGCGGGAAAAGGGTTTCGGGGCGTTCGCGGACGGCCGGAGCGGTCGGCGGCCGGGCGCGGTCGACCGCTCTCGATGTAACACGAGCGCCGCGAGACCGGGCAAGGACGCGCGTCCCACCAAGTACCCGTGCTCCCCGCCCGCTGTCTCGCCGGCGGGACGCGGCGGGTCCGGTGCGCCGCGCGGTGCTCCCGTCGCCCGGTGATCGGCGTGTATGGTCCCGAGTCCGATCCGGATTCCGACCGGGTCAGGCGTCCGGACGACCACAACGCGGACAAGGGATTCGGTGTGTGATGCGGAATCAGCACCAGGGCCTGCTGTTCCTGCTGGACGAGTTCGCGCGGACCGCGCCGGGTCCGGCGACGGTGGTGGCCGGCGCGGCGGCGGTGGCGCGCACGGCGGTCGGCAAACCGGCCGTGTGCGCGCTGTCGGTGACGTGCCCGCCCGGGGCCCGTCCGATGGACACCGTCCGCCGGGTGTTCCGCCGCGCCCCCCTCTCCCCGACGTGGCGGGTCCGGGTCGCCCAGCTCGTGCGGGACGGCGCGCGCCGGGACTGGTCGCCGACCGGCGTGCCGGTGCTGCCGCAGACCAGGATCGCGCACGGCCTGTGGACCGCGCTGGTCCGCCTCGCCGAGTCCCGGCCGGTGCTGATCTCGGTCGCGGACCTGCACCACGGCGACACCGCCTCGGTGCGCTGCCTGCACTACTTCGCCCGCCGCACCCGGTCCTCGCGGGTCGTGCTCGCGCTGGCGTCGACCGGTCCCCGGCCCGGCGCGCTGGGCCCGCTGCACGCCGCCGGCGTCCCGCTGCGGGTCGGCATGTTCGACCAGCGCCCGGCCAACTCGCTGGTCGCCGACCTGAGCCACGCGCTCAGCGACGCCGAACTGCGGGTGGCGTCGCTGGCCACCACCGGCTACTCCAACCGGGAGATCGCCGCCGAGCTGCGGATCACGGTCAGCACCGTGGAGCAGCACCTCACCCGCACGTACCGCAAGCTCGGCGTGCACGGCCGGGACGCCCTGGCGCAGCGGCTGCTGGTGGAGACCTCCGATCGGCGCTGGCCTGGATGTCCGGATCGATCTCACCTCGCCAGAACATGGTCTCCATCTCGCTCATCCGGGGTTCGTCGGCCCAGGAAGGCGGATCGGCGGGA
>NZ_JBFABG010000017.1:0-104508 GCF_040640215.1 Actinosynnema sp. NPDC023587
GTTTTGCTTGGTCGCTAAACCACTTACCGGAGACCTCGCCACGTTCCGGCCACCGACACGCCGCCGGCCGCCTCACCTTTTGAAACACGGGCTAGGTGAGCAGGCCGTTCAGCTCCTGGGCGAGCTGGGCGGCGATGCGCGCGTTGTCGGCGGGGGCGTGCGTGAGCCACTTCTGGCCGTCCTGCCCCTGCCGGGTCTGCGACATGTAGCGGCCCTGGTCGTTGTCGAACCACGCCACCTGCGGTGCGCGCTGCTCACGGCCGTGCCGACCGCGCACCGTGACGCCGAACTGCCCGGCGCGCAGCCGGGGCCGTTCGAAGGTCGCCTCCAGGGCGCGGATCTGCGAGGTCACCGCGGACCTCGGGGCCATGGCGCTGGTGAACGTCGCGCTGCCGAAATCGTCGTCGCGGCGCGGCGGGGGCGGCGGGGCGGACGACGGCATCGGGACCGTGACCGACTGCCCCGGACCGGGCCGGGACTGCGGAACCAGGTCCACCACCGCGCGCAGCAGTGTTGGCGACCGCATGGTGTCGATCTTCATCTGCCGGTCGTCCAGCACCGCGAGGGCCGCCAGCTCCCCCTTCGCCCCGGCGCGGGCGAGGAGCTGGCGCTCCACGTTCCGCGGGTCCAGCGACGCGATCGCGTTCAGCGAGTAGTCGAAGCGCACCAACAGGTTCAGCGCCTCCTCGACCTCGGGCGAGATCCGGCCGCGCCGGGCCAGGCCCCGTGATTCCAGGTCGTTGTAGACGGCGTTGCGGATGCCGCGCCGCTCGTCGAACGTCTGGCCGAGGTAGGGGAATTCGAACGGGTAGGGCCGGCTGCCGAGCTTCAGGTCTTCCCAGAGCACGTCGGCGGCAGCGTGGGACAGGGCGAACGAGAACACCGTCACCCGCCGATGACCGGGGGCGCGACCATCGTGCCGTCGCCGAACACGTCCTCGGTCTCCACCAGGTACGACGCGGACTTGTGCTCCTTGTCCTCCTCGCCCTGACCGCCCTGCCCGGCTCCGGCACCCATGCCGCCCATGCCCGCGGCACCGCCGCGACCACCGGCACCGGCACCGGCACCGCCGCCGAGACCGCCCGCACCACCGCCGGCCGGCCCGAAGCCGCCCGCGCCGGTCCGCCCGGCCTCACCGAGCACACCGGCACCGCCGCCGGGACCGGGGCCGAAGCCACCGCCACGACCGGCCGCGGCCATGCCGCCGGGACCGCCACCCAGGCCACCCGCGCCGCCACCACCACGACCGCCTCCGCCGGCACCACCGCCGGCACCGGGACCACCTGCACCGCCGCCGGCACCACCGCCACCGGGGAGGCCGCCACGACCACCGGGACCACCGGGACCGGGGAGGCCGGGCCGCAGGCCGGGACCGGGGATGCCCGGCGGTCGGTTGCCGGGCGGTCGGTTGCCGACGCCACCGCCACCGCCACCACCGCCGCCGCCAGTACCGCCGCCGGGGGGCCAGATACCGCCTCCGGGCGGCAGACCGCCGCCGCCACCACCGCCGGGACCCGGGCCCGGGATGCCGCCGTTGCCGCCGCCACCACCGCCCCCGCCGCCACCGGGCGTCCAGCCGGACTGGTTGGTGTTGCCGCCACCGGGGCCACCCGTGCCGCCACCGGGGCCGGGGATGCCGTTCACGCCCGTACTGCCGGTGCCACCGCCGGGACCGTCCGGAATGGACGGACGCCCGCCGATGCCGCCGGGCTCGTTCGGGTTGGGCTTGCCCGGGTCACCGCCGCCCGAACCCTCCATGGGCGGCGGCGGAGAGAAGGCGGGCATCGTCGAGCCGGACTCCTGGAACGAGGTCGACATGTTCGTCATGACCTCGGCCGCGCGCTCGTGCGCCTGCTGCTTCTCCTCGAACTTCTGCTCGATCTTGTCGATCGTGTCGGCCCACTTGAACGGGTTGGGCTCGGAGAAGAACATCTTGTAGGCGTCGGCCGTGCTGAACTTGACCGGCTCCGGCATGTTCGTCTTGGCCGTGTCGGCGGCCTGGCTCTGCTCGAAGAGCTTGTTGCCGGTCAGCTGAGCGCCCTGCGCGGCGTCGCCCGACCACGTGGCCATGCCCGTGAAGTAGCCCTGCGCGGACGACGCCGCGTTGCCCTGCCACGCGTCCTTGCTGGCCTCGGTCGCCTTGTTCAGGTTGTTCTGGAGGTCCACCAGCGTGTTGCCGATCTTGGTCCACGCCTCGCCCTGCTCGTTGGCCGAGCCGGGTGCCATGTTGTCGGTGACCATCGACTTGAGCTGCTCGTGGGGGTAGGCCAGGTACTGCGAACCGGCCGTGGACATCGGCGGTCGGTAGTTCTCGACCACCTGCTCCAGTTCTTTTTCCTGGTTGGCCTGGTTCTGGGCCGACTTGCTCTTGTAGTCGACGTAGGCGAACAGGTTGGGGACCAGGTTGGCGAAGCCCGGATCGGCGGCGACCTTCTTCTGGTACTCGTCGCGCAGCTCCGCCTCGGTCTGCCCGGCGTAGACGACCTTGGTCGCGTTGGGATCCTGCGAGTTCGGCGGTGCCACGGCTCTTCTCCTGACTTACTCGGGCAGCTTCGGTTCGACCGCGGTGGCCAGTTGCTTCGCGGCGTCGCAGGCTTCGGCGGACGACGCCGTGGACGCCCCGAAGAAGTCGACCCTCGACTTCGGGGTGATCTCGACCGCGTAGGTGCAGTCCGTGGTGGTCAGCACCGCCTCGACGCGCTTGGCCTGGCGAGCGCCGATCTGGACGTCCGATGCCTTGGAGTTCGGCCCGAGGGTCACGTCACCGAGGCCCAACGTGGGGAAGACGTTGATCGACACCTTCGTGGTCGTCTGGCCCCAGCGGGCCTCGCAGTCCAGTTTTCCCGTCTTCTCGATGCGGGACAGGTCGAACTGGCCCGCGACCGCGGTCAACTCGGCGCACGAGTCGAAATCCGCGAGTTCGTCGCCACCCGGGGTGGCGGACGACGTGGTGGTGGACTCCTGGGGCGAATCGGTCGTCGTGGCCGGGCCACCGGTCGCCGACGGATCTCCCGGCGTCGTGGTCGTGCAGCCCGCCAGCACCAAGCCGACCACCACGACCGGCAGTACCGAACGGATCACCGAATTCCTGGTCAACTGCATCCCCGTCTCAGTAATCCTTGAGGCTGTTCGCGGCGGCGTCATCGACTTCGCGGTAGTTCTCGACCGCCTTGCGAAGGGCCGCCTTCGCGTCCAGCAGCGCCACCCTCAACTGCTCGATCGCGGGCACGATCCCGGTGGTGCCGCCACCACCGTTCGCGCTCTCCGCGTTGTACCGGCTCATCGCCTGCGCGTCCGGGCTGGTGCCGAGTCGGGTTTCCTGCTGGAGCCGGTAGAGGTCGCGGTTGAGGCTGTTGATCTCCATCTCGGCTTCCTCGATGGCCTTGATGTAGGCCTCCGCGCCCGACTGCTTGATGGCGAACGAGCCGGACTCCGCCGCCTGCTTGAGCCCCTGCATGTCGGCCGTCATGGCGCGCATGGACTGCGCGCTCCACGCTCCCTTTGTCGGCACCACTACCCCCTGCGATCACGCGATTCCTACCGCGCACGGTACCGCGCACGTCAGGACATGTCTCGACTATGACGAGCCCGGGAACCGGCGGGTTCCGGCAGTCACACGTCGAGAGCGGCGGACCACTCGACGTGTGACGAGGGCCACAAGAACGACAGGCCTCGTGAACGGTTCAGCCGAAGCGGCCCGGCTGACCGACACCCGGCAGGGTGAAGTGGAAGCCGGCGAGTTCGGCGGTGCCACGGCTCCCGACTTACTCGGGCAGCTTCGGTTCGACCGCGGTGGCCAGCTTGGTCGCCGCTTCGCAGGCCTCGTCGGCGGACGTGGTGGACGCCGCGACGAAATCGACCCGCGACTTGGCCTCGATCCCGACGGCCACGGCGCAGTCCGTGTCGGTCAGCGGAGCTTTGAAGGTCGTGGCCCGGTGCGAGCCGATGGTGGTCTCGGCGATCTTCGAGCCGGGCTTGGCGGCGACGTCCGCGACACCCAGTTCCGGGAACACCTTGACCCGCACGGTGGTGGTGGTCTCGCCCCACCGGGCCTTGCACTCCTGCTCGCCGTCCTCGGCGATGCGGGTCAGCGCGAACTGGCTCGCGACCGCGTTCAGCTCCTCGCACGCGTCGAAGTCGGCCAGCTCGCCCCCACCGCTCGCGCGCTGGGAGGTGGTGGTCGAGGTGGACTCCGCAACGGTCTCGGTCGTGGTGCCGCCGCTCGCCGAAGGATCTCCCGACGTCGTCGAGGTGCAACCTGCCAGCACCAAGCCGACCGCGGCGATCGACAGCACCGAGCGGATTACCGGACTCCTGGTCAACTGCATCCCCATCTCAGTGGCGCTTGAGGCTGTTGCCGGCACCACTACCCCCTGCGATCAAGCGATTTCCACCGCGCACGGTATCGCGCACGTCAGGACATGTCTCGACTATGACGAGCTCGGGACCGGCAGGTTCCGACCGTCACACGTCGAGAACGGCGGACACTCGACGGGGGTGACGAGGACCACAAACGGCGAGGGGCCTCCCCGCGGTGGCGGGGAGGCCCCTCGGCCCGGTGGACGGGTTCAGCCGAAGCGGCCCGAGATGTAGTCCTCGGTCGCCTTCTGGCTGGGGTTGGAGAAGATCTTCTCCGTGTCGTCCACCTCGATCAGCCGGCCCGGCTGACCGACACCCAGCAGGTTGAAGAACGCGGTCTGGTCGCTGACCCGCGCCGCCTGCTGCATGTTGTGGGTCACGATGACGATCGTGTACTCCTTCTTCAGCTCGGTGATCAGGTCCTCGATCGCCAGCGTGGAGATCGGGTCCAGGGCCGAGCACGGCTCGTCCATCAGCAGCACGTCGGGCTGCACGGCGATCGCCCGCGCGATGCAGAGCCGCTGCTGCTGCCCGCCGGACAGGCCGCCGCCGGGGCGGTCGAGGCGGTCCTTGACCTCGTTCCACAGGTTGGCCCCGCGCAACGAGCGCTCGGCCACCTCGTCGAGCTTCTTCCTGTTCCGCTCGCCGGCCAGCTTCAGACCCGCGACCACGTTGTCCCGGATGGACATCGTCGGGAACGGGTTGGGGCGCTGGAACACCATGCCGATGGTGCGCCGCACCTGCACGGGGTCGATGGTCGAGGCGTAGATGTCCTCGCCGTCGAGGAGGACCTTGCCCTCCACCCGCGCGCCGGTGGCCACCTCGTGCATGCGGTTCAGCGACCGCAGCACGGTGGACTTGCCGCAACCGGACGGGCCGATGAACGCGGTGACGTTCTTCGGCGGCACGGCAAGCGAAACTCCGTCCACGGCGTGGAACTTGCCGTAGAAGAGGTTGAGGTCCTTCACGTCGATGCGCTTGGCCATAACCGCCCGCTCACTTGGTCTTCGGGGCCAGCCACCGCGAGATCGCGGTCGCCAGCAGGTTGAACACGGTGATGATCAGCACCAGGGTGATCGCCGCACCCCAGATCCGCTCGAAGCCCGCCTGCGTGGGGTTGTTCCGCTCGCCCGCCATCATCAGCGGCAGCGACGCCATTGGGCCGTCGAACAGGTTGTAGTTGATGAACGGCGCGTACGCGGCCAGCACCAGCACGGGCGCGGTCTCACCCATGACGCGGGCCAGGGCGAGCATCACGCCGGTCAGGATGCCGGACAGCGCCGTCGGGATGACGATCTTGACGATGGTCTTCCACTTGGGGATGCCCAGCGCGTAGGACGCCTCGCGGAGCTCGTCCGGCACGATCTTGAGCATCTCCTCGGTGGTCCGCACGATCACCGGCACCATGAGGAGCACCAGCGCCAGGGACACCGCGAAACCGCTGCGGCCGAAGCCGAACGTGGTGATCCACAGCGTGTAGACGAACAGCGCGGCCACGATGGACGGCACACCGGTCAGGATGTCGACCATGAACGTGGTGGCCTTGGAGAGCTTCGACCGGCCGCCGTACTCGACCAGGTAGATCGCCACGAACAGGCCGACCGGCACCGAGATCAGGCCGCAGACCAGCGCCTGCACCAGCGTGCCGTAGATCGCGTGGTACGCGCCGCCGCCCTGCTGACGGGACAGCAGGCCGGACAGCGACTTCTGCCACCAGTCGAGGTCCAGGACGACCGGCAGGCCGCGCTGGACGACGGTCCACAGCACCCACACCAGGGGCACGATGGCGACCGCGAACGCCAGGTACACCAGCACCGTGGCGAAGCCGTTCTTGAACTTGCGCAGGCCGCTGACGCTCTGGAAGGTCGGCGGGGTCGCGAGGCGGTTCAGGTCCGCCGTCTCGGCCGTCATTCGTACTCCTTGTGACCGGCGACGATGGCTCGGGCGATGGCGTTGACGACGAAGGTCAGCGCGAACAGCACCAGGCCGGCGGCGATGTACGCGCCCGCGGACAGCGCGTCGTTGAACTCCGGTGCGGCCAGCGCGATCTTGGACGCGAAGGTCGCGCCGCCGTCGAACAGGCTCCAGCCGAACGCCTCGTTGGTGGCGCTCAGGATGATCATCAGGGCGATGGTCTCGCCGAGCGCCCGGCCGAGGCCGAGCATGGAGGCGCTGACGTAGCCGGCCTTGCCGAACGGCAGCACGGTGGTCCGGACGACCTCCCACTTGGTGGCACCCAGGGCGATGGCACCCTCGACGTGGGCGGGCGGGGTGCGGTCGAAGACCTCGCGGCTGACCGCCGTGATGATCGGCAGGATCATCACCGCGAGCACGATGCCGGCGGTGAAGACGGTGCCGCCGAGCTCGATGCTGACGTTGCCCTGGGCGAACAGCGGGATGAAGCCGAGCGCGCTGGTCAGCCACTCGCCGATCGGGGTGAGGACCGGCGCGAGCACCAGCAGGCCCCACAGGCCGTAGATGATCGACGGCACGGCGGACAGCAGGTCGATGACGTACGCGAACGGCCGGGAGAGCTTGCGCGGCGCGTACTGGGTGAGGAACAGCGCGATGCCCAGCGCGATCGGCATCGCGATGATCAGCGCGAACGCGGACGACACCACGGTGACCAGGAGCAGGTCCAGGATGCCGAACCGCAGGTTCGCGGTGTCGCCGGTCGCCCACTCGCGGCTGGTCAGGAAGTTGGCCTGGTCCAGGGCGAGCGAGGGGATGGCCTGGACCAGCAGGAACAGGCCGATGGCCCCGATGAGGACCACGATGAAGATGCCCGAACCGGTGGCGAGGCCGCGGAAGATCCGGTCGCCCGGCCGGACGTGGGGAGCGTTCTGTTCGGCTTCCGTGGTCGGGGGAATCGGAGCCTCCGAGCGGGATCGAGCGGCGGGAACGCCCCTGCGGGCACCGGGGTCACCGGTGCCCGCGGGGCGCTTGGCCACGATGCGGTCGTTCATCGCGATGGCGTGGGCGGAGTGGGTGTCGGCCGGATCAGGCGATCGCCTTGATGGCGGTCAGCACCTTGTCCTGGAAGGCCTTGGGCAGCGGAGCGTAGCCCGCGTCCACGAGACCCGCCTGGCCGTCGGTGGCCGCCACGGTCAGGAACGCCCGGATGGCCTTCGCGGTGTCGGCGTCGTAGCCCTTCGAGCAGACGATCTCGTAGGTGGCCAGCAGCAGCGGGTACGAGCCCGCGGTGGTGGTGCCGTAGATCGAGTCGAGGTCGAGGACCAGGTCGTTGCCCTCGCCCTTGAGCTTCGCGCCGTCGATGGCCTTGCCCACGGTCTCGTTGGTCAGCTCGACCGCGCCCTGGCCGGCGTCGATCTTCGCGATGGACAGCTTGTTGTCCTGCGCGAAGGACAGCTCGACGTAGGTCACCGCGCCGTCGACGGAGCCGGCGGCCTGCGCGACACCGGCGGACTTCTCCTTGCCCTCGCCGACACCGCCCTTGAACTGCTTGCCGTCGCCCTGGGTCCACGAGCCCTTGGACGCGATCTTCAGGTACTTCTGGAAGTTGTCCGTCGTGCCGGCCTCGTCGGACCGGTAGACGACCTTGATGTCCTTGTCCGGCAGGGCGGCGCTGGAGTTGAGCGCCTTGATGGCCGGGTCGTTCCACTTCTTGACGGTGCCGTTGAAGATCTTGGCGGTCACGTCGCCGTCGAGGACCAGGTCCTCCACGCCTGCGAGCTTGTAGCCGATGGCGACCGGGCCGAAGACCAGCGGGAGGTGCCACGCCGGGCCGGTCGCGCAGCGCTTGGCGGCGGCTTCGACCTCGCCCTTGTCCTTGGACAGCGCCGAGTCGGAGCCGGCGAAGTCCACCTGGCCGGCGTTGAAGTTCTTCACGCCCGAGCCGGAGCCGGACGCGTTGTACGCCAGGTCCGCGCCGTCGCACTTCTGCTTGTAGGCCTGGATGAACGTGTCGATCGCGTTCTTCTGCGCGGAGGAACCCTCTGCGTTCAGCTTCGCCTTGCCACCGCACTCGACGCTCGGGCCGGACGCCGCCGCGTTCGACGAGCCACCGGTGCCGGCGTTGTTGTCGCTGCCACATGCGGTGAGCAGAAGCGCACCGGCCGCGATCAGGCCGATGACGGCACCGTGCCGCTTGGTCTTCACCTGGGGTCCCACCTAACTGAAAGCGGAATTGACGCGACGGACCTCGCCGCTCGACACGGACGGTAGGCAGCGATGGTGGACAAGCACCCAGGAGAAGGTGAACGCGAGGTGAACTCCACACGGGAGGTGACTAGTCACACCGCCGATCGGGTGGTGGCGTGACCTGCGCGTTTGCTTGGCGTGATGGGTTTGTCACTACTTGGCGTATTGGGCGTCGGAATCCCACCGGGTGAATCCCAACCGTTCGTACACGGCCAGTGCCGCAGCGTTGTCGGATTCGACGTACAGCATCACCTCGCCGATCCCCGATCGCCGCAGGTGCGCCAGGCCGGCGAGGGTCAGCGCCCGGCCCAACCCGCCGCCCTGCGCGTCCGGGTCGACGCCCACCACGTACACCTCGCCGAGGTCGGGCGTGTGGGCCTTGGTCCAGTGGAAGCCGAGCAGCCGGCCGTCGCCGTCCACGGCGAGCAGGAAGCCGTTCGCGTCGAACCAGCGCTCGTGCTCCTTCTCCCGGACGTCCTCGATGCTCATCGCGCCCTGCTCGGGGTGCCAGGAGAACGCGCGGTGGTTCACGTAGACCACGGCCGCCTCGTCCCGGCCCGGCTCGAACGGGCGCAGCACCACCCCGTCGGGCAGGGTCGCCTCGGGCAGCGCGTCGTCCAGGGGGCGGCGCAGCCGGAGCAGTTCGCGGACCTTCCGGTAGCCCAGCTTCGCGGCCAGGGCCGGCGCGCCGGGGTTGCCGCCGTGCGCCCAGATCCGCAGCGGTTCGGCGCGCTCGGCGGCGGCCCGGACCAGTGCGGTGCCCACGCCCCGCCGGCGGTGGCCGGGGTGCACGGCCAGTTCGGCCACCTTGTTGTCGGCGGCGTCGCCGAACAGGTCCAGGTGCAGGTAGCCCACCAGGGTCTCGCCGGAGCGCGCCAGGAGGTGGTCGCTGCCCCGTGCGCCGGGCCGCAGCCGCAGCACCACCTGCTCGCCCACGGCGGCCACGCCGTCCTCGCGGGCGGCGGCGTCGAGCAGGTCGATCACTTCTTCGGCTTGCCCGGTGGACAGCTCTTCGAACCACGTCGATTCCACACCGGAGGAAACTACCGGGTGGTCATCACCGGTTCAGCGGCGCTGGAGCAGCGGCTCGCCGTCGGACACCCCGGCGCGGCGGGCACCGCCCGGTCGGACGAACTTGTAGCCCACGTTGCGCACGGTGCCGATCAGCGCCTCGTGCTCGGGGCCGAGCTTGGCGCGCAGCCGCCGCACGTGGACGTCCACCGTCCGGGTGCCGCCGAAGAAGTCGTAGCCCCACACCTCCTGGAGGAGCTGCGCGCGGGTGAACACCCGGCCGGCGTGCTGCGCCAGGTACTTGAGGAGCTCGAACTCCTTGTAGGTCAGGTCGAGCGGGCGACCACGCAGGCGGGCGGTGTAGGTGGCCTCGTCGATGACCAGCTCGCCGTGCTGGATGGAGCCCCCGCCGTCGGGCCGGGTCGCGCCGCGCCGGGACCGCACCAGCCTCAGCCGGGCGTCCACCTCGGCCGGGCCGGACGTCGGGAGCAGGATCTCGTCCACGCGCCAGTCCGAGTTCACCGCGACCAGGCCGCCCTCGGTGACCACGGCCACCACGGGCACGTCGACCCCGCCGGCGTCGAGCAGCCGGCACAGGCCGCGCGCCCCGACCAGGTCGGTGCGGGCGTCCACCAGCACGACGTCGTGCGGACCGGCCTCCAGCAGCGCGGAGACCTCGGGGCGCAGCGGGCGCACGCCGTGGGGGAGCAGCGAGAGCGCGGGGAGCACCGCCTCGGGGTCGGAGTCGGTGGTCAGCAGCAGCACGTCGATACTCATCGCGGTGCCCTCCTGTTCGGCCGGTGTCTGGTCACCGACCAGGCAGCGCGACGATCGATTACCGGGCACCGTTGCCTGCGGATGACGGAGACGATACCGGTGCCCACGACGAAAGACCCAGGTCAACCGACCAGGGTCACAGTTGTTCCCCCCAGCGTCACCCCGGTGGCCTCCGCGTCGCACGGCGCGATCACCCTGCACGGGCTGCACCTGACCTCGTCACCTTCCGTCACGGACCTGGCCTTCGTGATCGGCCACGGCTTCACCAATCACGTCCGCAAGCCGTTCGTGTCCCGGGTGCTGACGCGGTTCGCCCGGCACGGCGGGGTGGTCGCGCTGGACTTCCGGGGTCACGGCCGCTCGCAGGGCCTGTCCTCGCTCGGCGACGACGAGGTGCACGACCTGGCGGCCGGTGTTTCGCTGGCCCGCGACCTCGGGTACCGACGCGTGGTGACCGTCGGCTTCTCCATGGGCGCTTCCGTGGCGCTGCGCCACGCCGCCCTGCACGACGAGCGCCCGGACGCCGTCGCGGCGGTGAGCAGCCCCTCCCGCTGGTGGGTGCGCGACACCGTCGCCATGCGCCGGGTGCACTGGCTGCTGGAGCAGCCGCACGGCCGGCTCGCCGCCCGCGCGCTGGGCGTCCGGCTGGGTCCGCCGTGGCGTACCGTGCCGCCCAGCCCGCTGGAGGTGGTGCACCGGATCGCGCCCACCCCGCTGCTGATCGTGCACGGCGAGCAGGACCACTACTTCGGACCGGGGCACGCGCGGGCGCTGCACCGCGCGGCGGGCGGGTCCGGCGTCCTGTGGCTGGAGCCTCGGATCCGCCACGCGGAGTCCGCGATGACCCCGGCTCTGGTAGACCGGATCGCGACCTGGCTCGACCACTCGACCGACGAGGGAAGTCGATGACCGCCTCACCGACCACACGCCGCCCGACCAGGGGCCGCAAGCTGATCATCGCCGGACTGGTGCTGGCCGGCCTGCTGGTCGCGGCCGACTACGGGCTCGCGGCGGCGGGTGAGTACCAGGTGGCGCAGCGGATGCGGGACAAGTTCCGGCTGGCCGACGACCCGACCGTGCGGATCAACGGGTTCCCGTTCCTCTTCCAGGCGCTGAGCGGCGACTACCGGGACATCGAGATCACCGCGACCGGGGTGCCGGTGCGCGACTCGCTGCGCGACCTGGAGATCCGGGCGAACCTCTACCACACCCGGATCGGCCTGTCGGACCTGCTGTCCGGCAACACCCGCGACGCGCGGATCGACCAGGTCCGGGGCAGCGTCAAGATCAAGGCGCAGGACCTGAACCGGCTGGTGAACACGGTCACCCCGTTCACCGACATGGCGATCGAGCCGGACACCCGACCGGAGGCGACGCCGACGCCCGCGCCCGCGAAGCCGGACCCGACCAAGGCCGCGGTGAAGCTCAGCGGCAACACCGTCGTGGCCGGGCGCAAGATCCGGATCACCGCCTACGGCTCGGTCACCCTGGTCGCGGACGGCCAGGTGGCGGTGTCGGTGGACGACGTGGAGGTGGACGACACGTCGTTGGCGGGCCTGAACCAGGTGCTGGGCGTGGTGCGGCAGGCGTTGAGCGTGACGATCGACCCCGGCGTGCTGCCCTTCACCGTGACGCCGACCGCGATCACCGTGGAGAGCGGGGCCCTGACCATCGAGGGCACGATCAACGACATCCCGCTCGACCAGGGCTGAGGTCGCGGTGGCCGGGGTGTGGGCGCTGCTCGGCGCGATCGCCGTGGTGGCGGTGGTGGCGGTGGTGCTGCGCCACCGGGAAGGACGGGTCCGGACCGCTCGGGAGGCCGACGTGGAACTGCCGCAACCGGTGCGCGACCTGCTCGACCCGGGCACGCCGGTGACCCTGGTGCAGATCTCCACCACGTTCTGCGCGCCGTGCCGGCACACCCGCGTGCTGCTGGCCGACCTGGCCGGGCGCACGGAGGGCCTGCGGCACGTGGAGCTGGACGTCACGAACCGGCCCGAGGTGGCCGCCCGGCTGGGGGTGCTGCGCACCCCGACGACCCTCGCGCTGGACCCCGGCGGGGCCGAGTTGTTGCGGGTCGGCGGCGTTCCGAAACGCGATGCGCTCCTCGCGGCGTTACGCGCTTACCTACCTCGCCCGAACGAGTGAACCTGGGAACTCCCACGTTGTGGACGCCACTCCCGACAGGAGAAACCAGCGGCTACCCTCGTCGGCATGAACACGCTGCTGACCAAGCGACTCGCGGTCGACCTCTGCCGCGTCCGCAGCAGCCTGTGTCGCGCGGTGAGCTGACCGGGCGGGATCACCCGGCAGTCTGACGTCTTGACCGGCGCGCGCACTGCCTCTAACACCGCCTGTGGACGGACTGCCCAGTCATGTCACCGTCAGGAGGTCGTCGTGCCCAAGGATGTGCCCGTGGACCCTCGTGGCCCGCGTTTCAGCGCTTGGATCACCACTGCCGTCCTCGCCGTCGTGCTGCTGACCGGGTCCTGGCGGCTGCTCGCCGCGCAGACCGTCTTATTCGGGATGTGCGCGTTCATCTCGCTCAAGCTCAACCCGTGGGGGCACGTCTACCGGTTCGCCGTCCAACCGCGGCTCACGCCGACGACGGAACGCGAGGAACCCGCCCCGCTGCGGTTCGCGCAAGGCGTCGGCTTCGTGTTCGCCCTGGTGGGGACCATCGGGTACGCCTCCGGTATCACCGCGCTCGGAGTGGTCGCCACGTCCGCCGCACTGGTCGCCGCGCTGCTCAACGCCGCGCTCGGCCTGTGCCTGGGCTGCGAGCTGTTCCTGCTCCTGCGCCGCTTCGCCCCCGCTCTCGCACGCCCCCGATAAGACCGAGAACCAAGAAACAGGAGCAGCTTCGATGAGCCGTGAAGACGTCCTGGTCTCCGCCGCCTGGTCCGAGGAGAACCTCAACACGCCCGGTGTGGTGTTCGTGGAGGTCGACGAGGACACCACCGCCTACGAGGGCGGCCACATCCCCGGCGCGGTGCGGATCGACTGGAGGACCGAGCTCCAGGACCAGGTCCGTCGCGACTTCGTGGACCGCGCGGGCTTCGAGAAGCTCCTGTCCGCCAAGGGCATCTCCAACGACGACACCGTGGTCCTCTACGGCGGCAACAACAACTGGTTCGCCGCCTACGCCTACTGGTACTTCAAGCTCTACGGCCACGACGCCGTGAAGCTGCTCGACGGCGGTCGCAAGAAGTGGGAGCTCGACGGCCGCCCGCTGGACAAGGACGTCGTCTCGCGCGAGGCCACGTCCTACCAGGCGCAGGAGCAGGACCACTCGATCCGCGCCTTCCGCGACGAGGTCGTCGAGGCCATCGGCAACAAGAACCTGGTCGACGTGCGCTCGCCCGACGAGTTCTCGGGCAAGCTGCTCGCCCCGGCGCACCTGCCGCAGGAGCAGGCGCAGCGCGGCGGCCACATCCCGTCGGCGATCAACGTCCCGTGGAGCAAGGCGGCCAACGAGGACGGCACCTTCAAGTCCGACGCCGAGCTGGCCGAGATCTACGGCGAGGCCGGGTTCGACGGCTCCCGCAAGACGATCGCGTACTGCCGCATCGGCGAGCGCTCGTCGCACACCTGGTTCGCGCTGCACGAGCTGCTCGGGCACCAGGACGTGAAGAACTACGACGGTTCCTGGACCGAGTACGGCTCGCTGATCGGCGTGCCGGTGGAGCTCGGCAGCGGCAAGGAGGTCTGATGAGCGACACCTGTGGTGCGCCGGTTCAGGGCGTGGACGTGGCGGTCGGCGCGGACGCGGTCGTGCTGACCGGCAAGGTCAGCACCGCCGACGGCCCGGTGGGCGGTGCGTTCGTGCGGCTGCTCGACTCGAACGGCGAGTTCACCGCCGAGGTCGTGTCCTCCCCCGAGGGCGACTTCCGGTTCTACGCGGCACCGGGCACGTGGACGATCCGCGCGCTGCACCGGTCGGGCAACGGCCAGGCGTCGGTGTCCGCCGACGGTCCGGGCGTGCACCCGGTCGCGGTGGCCGTGGCGTGAAGTCCCGGGAGCGCACGGGCTGAGCCCGGCGCCACCCGGCGGGACCCCCGGTGCGCACTGGCACCGGGGGTCCCGCTTTTGTGTCGCGTTGCCCACCGCGAGCGGGGCGGGACGGGGGCCGGGCGATAAACTCGCGGGGTGGAACACTTCTTCACAGCCCTGATGATCGTGGTGGCGCTGGCCGTGCTCTGGTTCGCCGGGTACGTGGTCTACCGGCTGTACTCCGACCAGCGCTGATGACGGACAACTCGCCCGTGCCGGGCAGCGGTGACGCGGCGGTGCGGGCCGCCGCCACGCGCGCCGAGACGACCGGGGCCCGCAACCTGCCGCAGTTCGGGGACCTGCCGGTCCCGGCGGACACCGCGAACCTGCGCGAGGGCCCGTCGCTGCACGACGCGTGCCTGGCGCTGCTGCCGCTGGTCGGCGTGTGGCGCGGTGAGGGCGAGGTCGTGTACCCGACGATCGACGGCCCGTACCGGTTCGGCCAGCAGGTCACGTTCGCGCACGACGGCCGCCCGTTCCTGTTCTACGAGGCCCGGTCGTGGCTGCTGGACGCCGAGGGCGCGGTGATCCGTCCGGCGGCCCGCGAGTCCGGGTTCTGGCGTCCGAAGCCGGACGACACGATCGAGGTGGTGCTGGCGCACAACACCGGGATCATGGAGCTCTACTACGGCAAGCCGCGCAGCCAGACGTCCTGGGAACTGGGCACCGACGCGGTGGTCCGCACGGCGACCGCGAAGGACGTCACGGGCGCGCAGCGGCTCTACGGCATCGTCAACGGCGGCGACCTCGCCTACGTGGAGGAGCGCGCGATGGTGGGCCAGCCGCTCCAGCCGCACACGTCCGCGCACCTCAAGCGCGTGGTCGGCTGACCCGGGCAGAGACCCCGGGGTCGACGTGATCACCTGGACAGCGGGAAGTTCTCAGGTAGGATTGTTCAACAATCCAACCTGAGGACCTATCCTGGGCACCATGCGGCTGCGGCGAAGCGGGACCGACGCGGTGCTGGTCGAGGTCGACTCGACCGGCGCGGTGGAGGCGGTGCGCGCCGCCGTCCAGGCCGCCGCGCTGCCCGAGGTGGTGGAGCTGGTCCCGGCGGCCCGCACCGTGCTGGTGACCGCCCGGCCAGGTGGTCTGCCGGCGGTCCGGCGGCTGCTGGAGTCCCTCCGGCCGACCGACCCGGTCGACCTGCCGACGCGCGAGGTCGTGCTCCCGGTGGTCTACGACGGGCCGGACCTGGACCTGGTCGCGGCCACGGCGGGCCTCACCCCGGACGAGGTGGTCCGCCTGCACACCGGTGCCGCCTACGCGGTCGCGTTCTGCGGGTTCGCCCCCGGGTTCGCCTACCTGACCGGCCTGCCCGAGCCGCTGCGCCAACCGCGCCTGGACTCACCGCGCACGAAGGTGCCCACGGGCTCGGTCGGCGTGGCGGGCGAGTTCACCGCCGCCTACCCGAGGTCCACGCCCGGCGGCTGGCGGCTCATCGGCCGCACCGGAGCCCCCCTGTTCGACCCGCGCCGGGACCCGCCGGCGCTGCTGTCCCCCGGTGACCGGGTCCGCTTCCGGGCGGTCCGGTGACCGCGCTCGACCGGCCGGCCGACCCGCTCGTCCGTCCCCGCACCACATCGCCGGGCGACCGGTCGGTCACCGTCCTGCGGACCGGTCCGCAGGCGCTGGTCCAGGACCTCGGCCGACCCGGCCACGCGCACCTCGGCGTGCCGCCCTCCGGCGCGCTGGACCGGCCCTCGCTGCGGCTGGCGAACCGGCTGGTCGGCAACCCCGAGGACGCCGCCGGCCTGGAACTGCTGCTCGGCGGCTTGGTGCTGCGCGCCAACACCTCGTGCACCGTCGCGGTCACCGGTCCGAGCACGACGGTGCGGGTCGGCGGCCGGGACCGGGACTCCCCGGTGCACCTGCGCCCCGGCGACGAGCTCACCATCGGCACCCCGTCGCGCGGCCTGCGCTGCTACCTGGCGGTCTCCGGCGGCATCGCGGTGCCCGCCGAGCTCGGCAGCCGCGCCGCGGACGTGCTCTCCGGGCTCGGCCCGGCCCCGCTGCGCCCCGGCGACGAGCTGCCGCTCGGTCCCCCGACGGGCGTGCCGACCGGAGCGGACGTACTGCCCCCTCTGGACATTCCGGACGAACTGGTGGTGCCGGTCCTGCTCGGTCCCCGCGACGACTGGTTCGACGACCCCGCCGGACAGCTCCGCACCGGCCGGTGGTCCGCGTCCGAGCGGAGCAACCGGGTGGGGCTGCGGCTCCAGGGCACCGCGCTGGCGCGGACCGCTGCCCACCGGGGCCGCGAGCTGCCCAGCGAGGGGCTGGTGACGGGGGCCGTTCAGGTGCCCGCGGACGGCCAACCTGTGGTGTTCCTGTTCGACCACCCGACGACCGGCGGCTACCCGGTGGTCGGCGTGGTGCCGCCGGACGCGCTGCCGCTGCTCGGCCAGGCGCGGCCGGGCACGGCGGTCCGGTTCCGGCCGCACGGCTGAACGGACGCAATTGGTCTAGACCCATTGTCAACAGTGGGGTGACGACCTACGTTCAGACCTGGCCGCCGTGGTTCTCGACTGTCCCTGTCAATCGAGAGGCACACCGAAATGCGCCGACTAGCCATCGCGCTGGTGGCATTAGCCGCCACCGCCACCTTCGCCACTCCGGCAACCGCCGCAGCGGGCCTGACCGCCACGTTCAGCCGAACGGGCACCACGGGCAAGTTCGTGGTCGCCAACCCGACGACGGCCGCCGTTTCCGGCTGGTCGATCAAATTCGACCTGCCCGCGGGCGTGACGGTCAGCGGCGTGCAGAACGCGACCACCACCCAGAACGGCACCAAGGTCACGCTCACCCCCGCCTACTACATCAGCACCATCCAGGCGGGCCGCAACACCGACCCGTTCAGCCCCACGTTCACGCTGAGCTCGGCGGTCGACCCGACCTCGTGCACGCTCAACGGCGCGAACTGCGACGGCACCGGCCCCGAACCGCCGCCGCCCGCACCGGTCACCGCCGACTTCAGCCTGTCCGGGAGCACCGGCAAGTTCGTCGTCGCGAACAACACGGCCACGACGCTGTCCGAGTGGTCGATCACGTTCACGCTGCCCGCGGGCGTCACCGCGAGCAACGGGAACAACGCCACGGTCACCCAGGCCGGCAACTCGGTCACGGTCGTCCCGGTGCACTACAACAAGTCGGTCGGTCCCAAGAAGACCACCGAGCCGTACAGCCCGACGTTCACCCTGAGCCGCGCGGTGGAACCCGTCACCTGCCGGATCAACAACGTGAACTGCGACGGCTCGCCGGACGTCCCGCCGACCGTGCCGGGTGACCTGCGCTCGCCGGTGAAGACGACGAAGTCCGTGTCGCTCCAGTGGAACGCGTCCAGCGCGGGTTCGCTGCCGGTCGCGGGCTACGACGTCTACAACGGAGCGGCGCTGGCCACCACGGTCACCGGCACCAGCGCCACGGTCAACGGCCTCACCCCGAACACCGCGTACTCGTTCACGGTGAAGGCCAAGGACACCAAGGGAACCCAGTCCGGGGCCAGCAACGCCCTCGGCGTCACCACGAACAACCCGGCCGACGACACCCAGCCGCCGACCACGCCGGGCGACCTGCGCGGCACCGGCAAGGACGCGGGCAGCGTCACGCTCGCGTGGAACGCCTCCACGGACAACAACAAGGTCGCGAACTACGACGTCTACCAGGGCGACGCGGTCCGCGCCACGGTCACCGAGACCACGGCGAAGATCGACGGCCTGTCCCCGTCCACCGAGTACACGTTCCGGGTGAAGGCGCGGGACATCTACGACAACGAGTCCGGCCTGAGCAGCGCCGTCAAGGTGACCACTTCGGACATCGTCGGCGGGTACGCGAAGGTGGGCTACTTCGTCCAGTGGGGCATCTACGGTCGCCAGTTCTTCGTGAAGAACATGGACACCAACGGTTCCGCGGCGAAGCTGACGCACATCAACTACGCGTTCGGCAACATCGACCCGGTCAACCTGACCTGCCTGCACGGCGTCACCAAGGGCACCTCGCCCAACCCGCAGGACCCCAACCAGGGTGACGGCGCGGGTGACGCGGAAGCCGACTACAGCAGGCCGTTCAGCTCGGCGCAGTCCGTCGACGGTGTCGCGGACACCGGCTGGGAACCGCTGCGCGGCAACTACAACCAGCTCAAGAAGCTCAAGGCGAAGCACCCGCACCTCAAGGTGCTGATCTCGCTGGGCGGCTGGACGTACTCGAAGTACTTCTCGGACGTCGCGGCCACGGACGCGGCGCGCAAGAAGTTCGTCGCGTCGTGCGTCGACATGTACCTGAAGGGCAACCTGCCGACCTACAACGCGGCGGGCGGTCCGGGCACGGCGGCCGGCATCTTCGACGGCATCGACCTCGACTGGGAGTGGCCCGGCGCGGAAGGCCACGCCGGCAACCACATCAGCCCGGACGACAAGCGGAACAACACCCTCCTGATCGAGGAGTTCCGCAAGCAGATGGACGAGCTGACCAAGACGTCCGGCAGGCGCTACCAGCTCACCGCGTTCACCCCGGCCGACCGGGGCAAGATCGACGCAGGCTGGGAGCTGGGCCGGGTGGCGCAGTCCATGGACATCTTCAACGTCCAGGGCTACGACTTCCACGGCTCGGGCAGCGACAACTCGTGGGAGCCCAACCGCACCGGCCACCAGGGCAACCTGTACGCCGACGCGGACGACCCGTACCCGTTCCACTTCAGCGTCGAGGACACGGTCAACGCCTACCTCGAAGCCGGGGTGCACCCGCGCAAGATCACGGTGGGGCTGGCGTTCTACGGCCGAGGCTGGCAGGGCGTCCAGGACGGCGGGAAGAAGGGCGAGTGGCAGTCGGCGACCGGTGCCGCTCCGGGCCAGTTCGCCGAGGAGGCCGGCACGCGGGGGTACTCCAACCTGCTGGCCAGCGTCCCGAACTGCACCGTCGTGCACGACGAACCGGCGGTGGCGACATCCTGCTTCACCGGCAACGGCGGGCAGTGGTGGACGTTCGACGACACGTGGTCGATCCAGAAGAAGACCGCGTGGATGAAACAGCGCGGTCTGCTGGGCGCGATGATCTGGGAGATGTCCGGTGACACCGGCGTGCTGATGAGCGCCGTGGACAACGGACTGAAGTAACCCACTCTCCCCCCCGGAACGCGGTCCCCCGTCCCACGGGGACCGCGTTCCACCCATTTCCGCTCCGTCCAGCCCGCCGCACACCCACAACGATCGTCCGAACCGGGATCACGCATCCCCACGTCACCCTCGCCGCGCTGTCGCGTCGGCCGTCCGAGATCGCTTTCCGGCACCGGAGCCTGCGGAGGTACCGGAAACCGAGCTCGGACGGCCGACTTCCAGGCGACAGCGCCGCCGCGACGAAGTCGCGGCAATTCAACACAGCAATTAGTACAGAGCCTCGTACAACGCCACCAGTTCGGCGTGCAGGGCGGTGGAGTCGGGCAGTGCCTTGCCGTCCAGCGTGTGCACGCGGGTGATCTTGCGGACGCTGGAGACCAGGAACAGGCCGTCTGCCGCGTACAGCTCGTCCACCACGAGCGGCTCGACCTTCACCGTCCAGCCCTCACGCGTGGCGGCCCGGAACAGCGCGGCCTGCGTCGTGCCCGGCAGGATGCCCAGGGTCGAGGGCGGTGTGACCAGTTCCCGGCCCCGGACCAGGACCAGGGTCGAGGTGGGGCCCTCCAGCACCGAGCCGGACGAGGTGGTGAACACGACCTCGGCCGCACCCCGCCGCTCGGCCTCGCGCAGGGCCGCCATGTTGACCGCGTAGGACAGCGACTTCGCGCCCAGCAGCAGCCACGGCGCGCGTTCCGCCAGCCCCGGCTCGACGCCCCGCTCCAGGGTGACCGCCGCGAGGCCGGCGGCGCGCTGGCCCGCCACCTTCGCCGAGATGTCGGTGCCCAGCGCGAAGCCGGTCGGCGTGCCGTCCCCGCCCTCGACACCGCGCGTGTAGACCAGCTTGAGGGCCATCTCCCGGCCGCCGGCCCAGTTGTCCACCACCAGGCCCACCATCCGCTCGAAGGCGGCGCGGTCCGGTTCCGGCAGGTCCAGCATCGCCGCGGAACGGGCCAGCCGGTCCAGGTGGTGGCCCAGTTCACGGGGTTCGCCGGCCACCACGAGGACGGTTTCGAAGACGCCGTCGCCGCGCACCAAGCCCAGGTCGTCCACGCGGATCAACGGGGTGCCGGGGTCGGCGAGGGTTCCGTCAAGTAGAGCAAGCACGCGCATACCGTGAGACTACTCACGGCCTACCATCGGTTACGTGGACACCGCGAGCGGTCCGAGGGCCCTGCGCGAAACGCTGCACGATCGTGGGATGCGGATGACGCCGCAGCGCCAGTCGGTGCTGGACGCGGTGCGCGAGTTGAGGCACGCGACGCCCGAGCAGATCTGCCGCCGGGTGCAGGTCACGGCCCCCACCGTGAACATCACGACGATCTACCGCACGCTCGGCCTGCTGGCCCGGCTGGGCCTGGTCCGGCACACCCACCTGGGGCACGGCGCGCCGCACTACTCGGTGGCCGAGCACGAGCACGTGCACCTGGTGTGCCACCGGTGCGGCCAAGTCGCGGAGGTGCCGTGTGATCTGCTGTCCCCGTTGGGCGGAACACTCCGGGGTGAATTCGGGTTCGAACTCGATGCCGGCCACCTCGCGCTGTCCGGCACCTGCCGCGACTGCCTGAAGGAGAACTCGTGAGCTCACCCCTGCTGACCGTGCCGGGTGCCGTCGGGCCGCTCGACGACTCCCCGGACCAGGGCGTGCCCTGGCACTTCGGCGACCCGTTCGCCGAGCAGCGGTCGGCGGCCCGGTCGGTCGCGGTGTTCGACCGGTCGAACCGGTCCGTGCTCGCGGTGACCGGCGACGACCGGCTCACCTGGCTGCACTCGCTGACCAGCCAGCACTTCGAGGCGCTCGGCGAGGACCGGGGCAGCGAGATGCTGGTCCTCGACGTGCAGGGGCGGATCGAGCACCACGCGGTCGTGGCGAACGTCGGCGGTGTCGTCTACCTGGACACGGAGACCGCGACGGCGGGCGCGCTGCTGTCCTACCTGGCGAAGATGGTGTTCTGGTCGAAGGTCGAGCCGCGGGACGCGACCGCCGAGCTGGCCGTGCTGACCGTGGTCGGGCCGGAGATCCCGGCGCTGTTCACCACATCGGGTGTTCCGCTGCCGGAGCGGCTGGGTGTCGCGGAGCTGCCCGGCGGCGGGTTCGCGCGGCGGATGCCGTGGCCCGGGAAGGACGCCGTCGACCTGGTCGTGCCGCGCGGGTCGCTGACCGACTGGTGGGCGAAGCTGACCGACGCGGGTGCGCGCCCGGCGGGGAGCTGGGCGTTCGAGGCGCTGCGGGTGGAGTCCCTGCGGCCCCGGCTCGGCGTGGACACCGACGAGAAGACCATCCCGCACGAGGTGAACTGGATCGGCTCGGCGGTGCACCTGGACAAGGGCTGCTACCGGGGCCAGGAGACGGTCTCGAAGGTGCACAACGTGGGCCGGCCGCCGCGACGGCTGTTGTTGCTGCACCTGGACGGGACCCGCGAGGTCCAGCCGGAGACCGGCGACCCGGTGGTGGTCGGGGAGCGGACGGTCGGCCGGGTCGGCTCGGTCGCGCTGCACCACGAGCTCGGCCCGATCGCGTTGGCGCTGGTCAAGCGCTCGGTGCCGGTGGAGACCGAACTCCTGGTCGGTGCGGAGGACCGGGTCGTGCAGGCGTCCGTGGACCCCGATTCGGTGCCGCCGGACACTCCCGGCCTGGGGCGGGAAGCCGCCCGGAACCTCGGGCGGTGATCTCCGGACCTGCCGGGTTCTGTGCCAGGATCACGGCATGTCCCGTCCCGGCTCCCACGGCACGCTGCTCACCGTCGCCCCGACCGGGGCCGAGCACGACAAGGCCGACGTCCCGCGACTGCCGGTGACGGTGGAGGAGCTGGTGGCCACCGCACGGGTGTGCGAGCAGGTCGGGGCCTCGGTGGTGCACGTGCACACCCGTGGTGACGACACCCGTCCGACGCTCGACCTCGGGCGCGTCCGGGACACCGTGCACGCGTTGCGCGAGCAGACTTCGCTGATCGTCCGGTTGTCCACCGGCGCGGTGACCGACCCGGAGGCGGACCGGCTGCGCGTGCTGGACGCCCTGCCGGACTCGGCGACCTGCCCCCTGGGCGCGGCGGACGACGGCGGTGACAGCCTTCCGGACCGCTGGGAGTTCGCCGTCGCGCTGCACCGGGCGATGCGGGAGCGCGGAATCCTGCCGGAGTACGAGGTCCGCGACCTCGGCGGGCTCGCGTCGCTGAGCCGGCTGCTCGACGAGCACGGCCCGCCGGCGGGCGGGCAGGTCCACGTCGGCCTGGTGCTGGGCGCGCCGGGAGGCATGCCCGGCGACGTGGTGACGCTGGTCGCCGCGCTGCGCCTGCTGCCGGCCGGGGCGTCGTTCTCGGCGACCGGGATCGGGCGGACGTCGCTGCCGGTGATGCTCGCGTCGTTGAGCGCGGGCGGGCACCTGCGGGTCGGCATGCAGGACACCACCACGTACGCGGAGGGGCAGCCGGTGCGGGACAACGCACAACTGGTGGCGCGCGCGGCGGGGTTGGCGAAGATCGCCCAGCGACCGCCGCTGTCACCCGTCGAGGCGCGTGAACTACTCGGCGTGCGTGGTCCGGTACAGGTTTGAAACCACTTTGGAAGCAGGTTCGTGTTGGCGGGTGGGCAGGATCTACCTCAGGATGAGTACGTGATCGAGGTGCGTCCTGGCGGACGCCGCCGCATCGACCGGGTGCTCGCCCCCGACTACGCCGAGGGGGTCGAGCGGCTCCCGCTCGCCGAGGTGCGCGCGCTGCGCGACGAAGCGGCCCAGGAGGAGACCGACCTGTCGTACCTGCGGCGGCTGCTGCACGCGCGGATCGACATCGTGCGGGCCGAGCAGGCGCGGCGCTCCGACGGCGGATCGGCGGTGGTCGACCAGCTCGCCACGATCCTCGCCTCGAACGCGGTGGGCCCGGCGACGGGACTGGGGCGGTACCAGACGCAGGAGCCCTCGCGGGCGGAAGCGCACCGGCGGCACGTCGAGGCGCTGGTGTCGGACGTGGACCTGTCGGACGTGAGCGCGCTGACGGACGACAAGCTCGACCTGGCGCTGCGGACGTTCGCGAACGAGGAGGCCTCGGTCTCCGGTCGGCGGCGTGAGGTGCAGGTCGTGGTGGACCGGTTGAACGCGGAGATCGCGGGCCGGTACCAGAGCGGGAGCGCGTCGGTGGACGAACTGCTGGCGGCGGAACGCGGCTGGCCGACGAACCCGGCCCGCGAGAAGGAATGACCGGCTGATCGCCGGGGTTCGACCTCCGCTCCCGACCCCGGCTTTCGGCTTCCCGTTCCCACGCGTCCACCGGCCGCCCTTTCTCCGCCCCGGTGCTCCTCACTCACTCCTCTCCCTCACCCTCTCTCCGCGTACTCGCGCTTCGCGCCTTTTCTCGCGCTCGCCGCATCGCCCTTCCGCATCGCCGCCCAGGGGCTTGATCACTCGTCCTCGGTCTGGCGTTCTCTTCGGGCCTCGCAACACCACTCGATCGTGATCTTGCCTCCCCTCGAACCCCTGTTCGACAATGGACCTCACGAAAGGGCAGTGAGCGACGAACCGAAGGGGAGGTGATCAGCCTGGACTTACCAACAGTTGGGATGACCCTCCCAAATCCTGAACGGTCGCCCTAGCGTGCAGGCATGGGGTACCGCTGGGTGGTTCTCGCCGTGGGCGCGTTGGCACAGGGGACGAACGCGGCGGTGTTCCTCGGGCTCCCGGCGATCACCCCGCAACTGCGCGAGCACTTCGACCTGACACTGCCCCAGGTCGGGCTGCTGCTCGGCGCGGTGAACCTGGGCACGATGCTCACCCTGGTGCCGTGGGGTGTCGCCGCGGACCGCCGTGGCGAACGCCTCGTGATGACCATCGGTGGTGCGGGTGCCGCGGTGTCCCTGGCGATGGCGGCCGTGGACGGCCCGGTCGTGGCGGGCCTGGCCCTGATCGGAGCGGGCCTGTTCGGGGCCAGCATCAACGCGGCGAGCGGTCGCGTCGTGATGACCTGGTTCCCGGCGGACCGCCGAGGTCTGGCCATGGGCATCCGCCAGACGGCGACGCCACTGGGGGCGGCACTGACGGCCGCAGTGCTGCCCGTGGTGGCGATCAACGCCGGGGTGCCCGCCGTGTTCCTGGCGCTGGCGGCGGTGACGGCGTTCGTCGCGATCACGGTCGCCGTCCTGGTCCGGGAACCTCCGTGGGCGTCGCGGGCGACTGACACCAGGGGCGGGGTGCTCCTGAAGAACCCCGCGCTGCTCCGCCTCAGCACGGCCGGCGCGTTGCTGGTGGTGCCCCAGTTCACCGCAGCGGCTCTGATGGTCGAACTGCTGCACGGGCACCGAGGGGTGGCGGTGGGGACGGCTGCGGCGCTGCTGGCGGTGTCCCAGGTGCTCGGGGGCCTGGGCCGGCTCGGTACCGGGGCGTGGTCGGACCGGACCCGGGACCGGATCGCGCCGCTGAAGACCATGAGCGTCGCCATCGCCGTGGGCTTCACCCTGACCGCCGCGCTGACCGACCAGGCTCCCACGCCGGTGCTGGCGGCCGTCCTGATCGCGACGGCGGCCCTGGCGCTGGCGTGGAACGGCCTGGCCCTGACCGCTGCCGCCGAGCTGGCCCCGCCGGGGCGCAGCGGTACCGCCCTCGGGATGCAGAACACGGCCAGCTACCTGAGCGCCACCCTCACCCCGCCGGTGGCGAGCTGGCTGGCGGCCACCACCGGCTGGCCGTCGGCGCTCCTGCTGGCCGCCATCGCCGCCGCCGGGGCGAGGCTCCTCCTGCCCCCCGCCCGCACCCCCACCCGATCCTGACCGGCCCGGCCGAACCGACCGGGCCCGACCGGGCCGACCTGTCGTCCGGGCCGACCTGCCGACGCCCGACGCCCGTTGCCCGCTACCCGCTACCCGCGAGCGCCTCTGCGACCTTCTCCGACGACGTGCGCCGGCGGGTTGCCGTGTTTGTCCGATTCGGACGGACCGGTGATCTCCCGGGGAGCGGTCGCGGCCTAACCGTGACGTTCGTGGCGGGCCAGCTCGCCCCAGAACTCGCGCAGCCGCCCGTACCGGAGGGCGACCTCTTCGGCGTCGCCCTCTTCCAGCGCGTCTACGATCGCGTTCACGTCCTGCGCCGACGAGTCCTCCAGCAGGTCCTTGTCCTCGATCAACTGGACGAGGCCGCCGTAGTCCAGCTCCACCGCCGAGTCCGGCGAGAAGTGGTCGAGCCAGCGCGCTGTGTCGGACAACACCTTCGCGGGTCCGTTGTCGCCCAGGGACTGCGACACGACCTTGCGGGCGCGGGCCACCCGGTGCCGCGCGTCGCTCATCGCGACCCGCCACGAGAGCTGGCGCTCGGGGTCGTCGCGGGGGGCCAGCACGATGCGGCGGGCCTCGGGGTCCACCAGCGCGAACCAGGGCAGCGGCACGGTCCACGTCGTGGAGATCACGTGCACCGCCCCGCCGGTCAGCTCGGCCATCACGGCCGACGCCCGCGCCCGGATCTCCTCCGGCTCCACCGCCAGGGCCTCGTCCTGCAACGGCGCGCCGGACGTCGCCAGGAACCCGACCAGCGCCGCCGCCGACCTGGCCCGGAGGTCCAGCGGGCAGACCAGGGGACCGGGTCCGACCTCGCCGGGCACCTCGGCGGGGCTGATGGTCATCACGTCGAAGGGGGCGTCGGGCGCGACACTCCCGTCCGACCGCTCACCGGGAAGCAGGCGGCGCGGTCGGGACAGTTGTGATCGCAACCACAGCTCCCGTTCTCGGGAAGCCGCGTCCGCCCGGCTCAGCACCCCGCTGTCCAGAGCTTTTCGCACCTGGAGGGCCAGTGGGGGGTCGAGAGCCGACAGCGGTTCGTACACCCTGAGGTAGGCGACGAACGGTCGAGGCACGCGCGCATCCTCCCACGGGGAAGATTGGCGGCACGTGTCACGCCTACCGCGTCGCGAGGAACCCCTTCGACACGGTACGGTAGTTACCAGGAACAAGTTGTCGAGACGAGTGGGGCCGCCGTTCCCCCGGCCGCCCCCGTCCCTGTGCGAGGGGGTCGAGCCATGGGGCGCGGCCGAGCGAAGGCCAAGCAGACGAAGGTGGCGAGGGAGCTCAAATACAGCTCTCACAACACCGACTTTGACGCCTTGCAACGCGAGCTGTCCGGCGATTCCGACGTCGGCGTACGCCGTAGCGATGAACCTCGCTACGACGACGCCTCTTCGGACGACGAGTACGACGACTACCGTCGCTGACGCATTACACCCGCTGACGAGGTCGGGCTGCCGGTTCCGCACCGGCAGCCCGACCTCTGATGCGGGTCTTAGAACGCCCTGGCGTACTGCTTCGGCGGACTGACCTGTGCCCCGAGTTCCCTGGCCGCGTGCAGCGGCCAGTTCGGGTCGCGCAGGAGCTCCCGCGCGAGCAGGACCAGGTCGGCCGATCCGTCGGCGACGATCTGCTCAGCCTGCCGGGCCTCGGTGATCAAGCCGACGGCCCCGGTGGGCACGTCGGCCTTCCTCCGCACGGTCTCGGCGAACCGCACCTGGTAGCCGGGCCCGAGGGGGATGTCCGCGTGGGGCACGTTGCCGCCGGTGGAGACGTCGATCAGGTCCGCACCCAGGGCGGCGAGGTCGCGCGCCAGCACGACGCTGTCCTCCTCCGTCCACCCGCCCTCCACCCAGTCGGTGGCGGACAGCCGGACGAGCACCGGCACGTCCTCGCCCACCGCCGCGCGCACCGCCGAGGTCACCTCGCGGGTCAGCCGGGTCCGGTTCTCCAGGGAACCGCCGTACCCGTCGGTTCGTTTGTTGCTCAACGGCGACAGGAACTGGTGCAAGAGGTAACCATGGGCGGCGTGGACCTCGACGACCTCGAAGCCGGCCGCGACCGCCCGGCGTGCGGCGGCGGCGAAGTCCGCCACCACCTGGTCGATGCCGGCCCGGTCGAGGGCTGCCGGCACCCGGTAGTCGGCCACGAACGCCTCGGCGCTCGGCGCGACCGGGGTCCAGCCGCCGTCCTCGTCCGGGACCCCGCCGCGTCCGGTGTCGAACGGCGGGTGGGTCGAGCCCTTGCGCCCCGCGTGGGCGAGCTGCACGCCGGGTACCGACCCGTGGTCGCGGATGAACCGGGTGATCGGCCGCCACGCCTCGACGTGGCCGTCGTCCCACAGCCCGGTGTCGGCCGGCGAGATGCGGCCGACCGCCTGGACGGCCGTCGCCTCGGCGAGGACGAGGCCGGCACCACCCAGCGCACGCGCGCCGAGGTGGACGAGGTGCCAATCGTCGGGGAAACCGTCACGGGCGGAGTACTGGCACATGGGACTGACCGCGATCCGGTTCGGGAGAGTGACCGAGCGGAGGGTCAACGGGTTGAACAGCGCACTCACATGCGTCTCCTCGGGTGGTTCCGGCACGACAACGGGTCCTTCGGGGTACCTCGACAGGTCCAAGGTCCCGGATCAGACGGGTTGTTCCCACCGTGACGACCGTCGCACCGCACGCGAGCAGCACAATTCCATTCGATTCGGTATTGCGCGTGCATTAGCACGTGATCTTGGATAGGAGGTCGGACGCGAAACGCTCGACAAGACAGGGTCAGTTACGCCCATTCGGGTGTACTGTCCGCAGCACGTTCGGGGAGACCATCACTTGCCGCCTGACGCAGGTCGGCTCGAATTGAGTTCCCGCCGGTCACGACAGTAACAGGATCCACATGCTGCCCATGCCGACCACGATGACACAGGATCCAGGGTGGCCCAGCAACAGCCTGCTGGGTCGCCTCCGCGACAACACCCGACAAGAACTGCTGAACATCGGCACGGTCGTGCGGTACGCGGCCGACCGCGAGGTCATCGAGCAGGACGCGAAAGACACTCACGTCCTTCTGCTGCTCGACGGCGTGGTGAAGGTGCAGACCACCGACGAGACGGGCGACACCGCCCTGCTCGCGATCCGGGTCGCGGGCGACCTGGTGGGAGAGATGGCGGCGCTGGACCAGAAACCGCGCTCGGCCACGGTCGTGACGTGCGGCGACGTGGTGGCGAAGCTGATCACCAGCGGAGAGCTGATGAGCTTCCTGCACCGGCGCAACGACGTGTTCGTGGAATTGATCGGGATGATCAACGACCGGCTGCGCTGGGCCAACCAGCGCCGCCGCGATTTCCTGTCCCACCCCGCCGCCGAACGGGTGGCCCGAGTGCTCGCAGAATTGGTGCAGACCTACGGCCGGGAAGAGGCCGCGGGCTGGACGCTGGGAATTCCGCTGACCAAGGTGGAACTGGCCTCCATCGCCGGGATGAAGCCCCGAACGGCGGAGAAGGCCTTCAGCGACTTGCGGAAAGCGGGGGTGGTGGTCAGCCACTTGCGACGGGACGTGCTGGTGCCGGACCTGGAGAGCCTGCGGAAATTCGCGGGCATCTGAGGCAAGTCCGCAGTTTTGCGGTATTCGCCCCGGTGCGGTACTCCACAGTGGCCCTGCACTGCACGGTGATTGCGCGCGGCCACACCCGCGCACCACGTCGAAAGGGCGAGTCGATGAGTCCTGCCACCTTCCGGCGCAGCCTGCTGGTCTGCTGCGACCTGAGGCGCTACGGCGCGGCGGACGACCAGCTCCAGCGGGAACTGCAAGAGCTGCTGGTCCGCTGCCTGGACCGGGCGGGCGCGACGGCCGGCCTGGACCGGTCCACGTGGCACCGCCAGGCGAAGGGCGACGAGGAGTGGGCGGTGCTGCCCCCGGACACCCCGGAGCACGTCGTCGTCGACAGCTACGTGCGCGGGCTGAACGCGGAGCTGTCGTCGGCGAACCGCTACCGGGTGCCGGAGGCACGCGCCCGGATGCGGCTCGCCATCCACCACGGCGTGGTCGAGGAAGGCGCGAACGGATTCCCCGGCCAGGACTCCGTGCTGGTCTCGCGCCTGCTCAACAGCGCACCGGCGCACCTCGCGCTGGAGGAGTTCCCGGACGCGGACCTCGTCGTGGTGCTCTCCGAGATCGTGTACTCCTCGTTGGTGCGGGCCGGGCACACCACGCTGAGCCCGGCGGACTTCCGCCGGGTGGAGGTGGAGGAGAAGACCTTCCACGGCCACGGTTGGATGTGGATTCCGAACGGGGACGTCCACCGGCTGGACCTGGCCGGCCCGCCGGCCGCCGAGCGGGCACCGGCGGTGCACCAGCACGCCGTGGCGAGCGGCGGTTCGACGGTGGTCCAGGCCGGCCGGGACGCGAGCGTGCCGGCCTCCCGCAAGGGCGGGGCGGCCGACCCGACCCGATGAGAGGACGTGAGGTGCGCGAGGAACCACTCCGCGTGCTCGCCGGCGCGGTAGCCGGCGCGCTGGCCAAGGCGGTCGACACGGACCTGTGGGTCGACCTGCGGGCCGGGGTGGCGGCGGTCCTCGCGCCGACGCTGGCCGAGTTCGTCAGCGCCCGCCTGGACGAGGCCCGCGTCCGGGTGGTCGGCGCGCCGGCCGTGCGGCTGGAGCTGGCGCGCGCCGAGTTCACCACGGAGTGGCGCGGGTCGATCCACACCATGCTCTGGCAGCACCCGGAGGCCGCCGACCCGCTGCGCGCCGTGCTGAACGCGGTGAGCCCCGCCCTGCCCCGGGTGGCGGGAGAGAGCGGCGTCGTGCAGCACACCGGGGTCCTGCCGGGCGGTTGGCCGGCCGCCCACGGGTAGCGGGTCGCGGCACACCACGGCCGCGTCGAGCAGCGGCAGATGCGCCGCCTAAGCCGCTGTCCCCGCGTCGACCAGGAACGACGCCCCGGTCACGTTGCGCCCGCCGGGTCCGGCGAGGTGCGCGACCAGCGCCGCCACGTCCTCCGGGTCGCAGTAGCGGTCCAGCGCGGTGAAGGCGCGCTCGCCGGCCGCGTCCGGCCCGTCCGCCGGGTTCATCTCGGTGTCGGTGGAGCCGGGGTGGACGAGGTTCACCGTGATGCCGCGCGGGCCGAGGTCGCGGGCCAGGCCCTTGGTGAGGCCGACCAGCGCGGCCTTGCTCATCGAGTACGCGGCCCAGCCGGGCGTGGGCACCCGTTCGGCCAGGCTGCTGCCGACGGTGATGATCCGGCCGCCGGCCGGCAGGTGCGGCGACGCGGCCTTGGCCAGCACGAAGGCCGCGCGGGCGTGCACCGCGAGCAGCCGGTCCACGTCGTCGTCGGACGTCTCCTCGAACGGCCCCCAGACCGCGATGCCCGCGTTGTTGACCAGGATGTCGAGGCCGCCGAACACCTCTGCGGTCCGGGCGACGGCGGCGCGCAGGGCGGCGTTGTCGGTGGCCTCCGCGCGGATCGCCACGGCGTTGCCCAGCGTGTCCACCACGGCCCGCGCCCGGTCCTCCGCGTGCGCGTAGGTGATGGCGACGTTCGCGCCGTCCCGCGCCAGCCGGGTGGCGATGGCCGCCCCGATCCCCCGGCTGCCCCCGGTCACCAGCGCGGTCCTGCCGTCGAGCTGACCCATCCTGATCTCCCCACAAATCGGAACCAGTTCCGTTTCGGAGCCTAAGCGGAACTGGTTCCGCTTGTCTACGGCGGTCTAGGGTGTCCGGGTGAGCGAGCGGGCCGATGCCGCCCGGAACCGGGCGAAGATCCTGGCCGTGGCGGCGGACATCGTGGCCGCGCGCGGGATCGCGGGTCTCGGCATGGCCGAGGTCGCGGCGGCGTCCGGCGTCGGCGTGGGCACCCTGTACCGCCGCTTCGGCGACCGCTCGGGGCTCGCGCACGCGCTGATCGACGACTCGGAGCGCGATTTCCAGCACACGTTCCTCACCGGCCCGCCGCCGCTGGGTCCGGGCGCGCCGGCCGTCGACTGCATCCGCGCGTTCCTGCACGCCCTCACCGATCGCACGCTGGCGCAGCTCGACCTGCTGCTGATGGCCGAGACCGCCGGGCCACTGGCCCGGTTCGGCGGCGCGTACGAGGTGTACCACCGGCACTTGGCCGTGCTGGTGGGCCGGGCACGGCCGGGCCTGGACGCCGCTTTCACCGCGGACGCGCTGCTGGGCCCGCTGGCCGCGAACCTGGTCGCGCACCGCCGCCTGGCCGGCGCGACGCTCAAGGCCGGGCTGGACGGCCTGGTCGACGGGCTCTTCCCGGACCCCGGCGCGGAGAACCGCCCCTCACCCGGTGGGACGATCCGCTGACCACCGCCGTGCGAGCGGCCGACCCCGCTCGGGCGGGGACGGCGGTTCCCCCGGGGTGCCGGCCGATCAGTCCCAGCCGCCGCCGCCGCGACCCTGCTTGGTCCGCGCGCGCCGCTTCTTCTCCGCGATCCGCCGCTCCTGCGACCCCTTCGTCGGCTTCGTCGCCCGCCGGACGGGCGGCGGCGCGGCGGCGGCGTCGCGCAGCAGCCGGGCCATCCGCTCCCGGGCCGCCGCGCGGTTCTGCAACTGCGCGCGGTGCTCGCTCGCGGCGACCGTCAGGACGCCGTCCACCAACCGGTTCTCCAGCCGCCCGACCATCCGCCGGCGCAGCCACTCGGGCACGGCGGACGAGGCGGCCAGGTCGAACGAGAGCTCGACCCGGCTGTCGGCGGTGTTCACGCCCTGCCCACCGGGACCCGACGACCGGGAGAACCGCTCGCTCAACTCGGCCGCCGGCACCACCAGCGTCCGCGTCACGATCAAATCCTCGGCCACACCGGACAGGTTAGAACGAGACCCCCGGCAAAGTCGCGATCTTTGCCAGCTCCTCGTACCCCAGCCGAGCGCCCGGACCGGTGCCGTCGGCCCGGTGGTCGGAGTCGACCGCGCTCGCCGAGAACAGCGTGCCGTCGGACGCCTGGGCGGACACCGTCAGCACCCGGGTCCGCTCGTGCCGGTAGTCCAGCACCACGAGCGCGCCGCCGTTCGCGGTCATCCGCACCACGCACTGCGTGTCGGCGGGCACCGGCTCCGGGCACCCGAACCCCCGGACCTCCAGGGTCACCAGCACCTGCCTCCCGGGCCGGTCGGTCGGCGCGGCCACCGCCCGGTACCCGTTCGGGACGACCACGAACTCCCACGGGCCACCGGGGTTCCCGGGCACACCCGCGACCGGGACGTTCGGCAGCACGTCCGACTTCGCCAGCATCGCCGTCAACTCGGCGGCGCGCCCCGCGCTGGGCGGCCTGGGCGGGGTCGACGGCGACGGCGACGCGGACCAGGTCCACGAACCGGCGGTCGGCGGGTTGGACGGCGACAGCACGACGGCCGGGCCGGTCACCACCGCGCGCGGGGGCGGCCCGCCCGCCTGCCCGCCCCCGCTGGAGCCGAGCACGGCCGGGACGCACACCGCCGTCACGGTGGCGAGCGCGGCCACGGTGGTCAGCGAGCGGCGGACCGCGACCCGGCGGCGGCCGGTCCTCCTGATCGCGGCGAGGTCGAGGCTCAACGGTGGCTCGTCGTCGAACGCGGCTTCGAGCGTCTGCCTGATGTCGGTCACGTCTGCTCCTCGAATACGTGGCGGCCGAGCAGCCGCCGGAGCGCGGCGAGGCCCTTCGCCGCCTGGCTCTTCACAGTTCCCTCGGTCCGACCGAGGAGGCGGGCGGTCTCGGCGACCCCGAGGTCCTCCCAGTACCGGAGCACCACGACGGCCCGCTGTCCCGGCGGCAGCGCGGCCAACGCGGCCCGCACGTCGAAATCGGCGGGCGCGTCGCCGGGCACCGAGGTCTCCGGCAAGGACTCCACGACCGTCTCCCGCCGCCGGAAGCCCCGCCGCGAGTCGTCCACGGCGGCCCGGACCAGGATCTTCCGCGCGTAGGCGTCCACCGAGCCGTCCCGCCGCACGCGCGGCCACGCCACGTACAGCTTGGTCAGCGCGGTCTGCACCAGGTCCTCGGCGCGGTGCCAGTCCCCGCACAACAGGTACGCGGTCCGCCGCAGCACCAGCGCGCGGGCGTCCACGAACTCGCCGAACTCGCGATCGCGCTCCACTCGCCCTCCCTCAGTCGCCGCTTGATACGCGCCGAGGGCCGCAGGAGGTTGCCCGTGCGGAGAATTTCAGCCGAGACCGCAGGTCGTGACCGCTTTCGCGGTCGTCGCGAACCCGGACCCACGGCCGATGTGTTCCCCTGGCACCGCGAGAGGGCCGGCACGGTGCCGGGGAAAGCGCACTCCGCTGCGAACGGTCAGGCGTTCACCTTGAGCACGTCGAGGAACGCGGTGAAGGACCTGCCAGGCACCAACAGATGCCCCGCGTGCGGGGCCTTTGAGTCCCGCACACCGACAACCGGTGCAGCGGACCGGGCCACCTCCACACAGTCACCGCTGCCCGCAGACCTGGTCGACTTCCGCCAAACTCCAGGCTCACTCACGTTGCCGGCTCCTTCCGGATGGAATCGAGTCGATGTGTTCTCCCGGCACCGCGAGAGGACCGGCACGGTACCGGGGAGAACGCAGAACGGTCAGGCGTTCACCTTGAGCACGTCGAGGAACGCGGCGAAGGACCTGCCGGGCACCAACAGATGCCCCGCGTGCGGTGCCTTCGAATCCCGCACACCGACGACAGGTGCAGCCGACCGGGCCACTTCGACGCATTGGCCGCTGCCCGCAGACCTGGTCGACTTCCGCCAAACTCCAGGCTCACTCACGTTGCCAGCTCCTTCCGAATGGAATCGATCAGCGACAACGACCTGAGCTCCGACAGCGCCGACTCCAGGAGTCGGTCCGCCACGCCCGAGTACTCGTCGATGTCCTCCGTATCGTCCCGGTACCGACCGCCGCCGCGATCCTCCAGATAGACGATTCCGGGGTCGCGGTCGATCGGGAACTCCAGCAACGTGAAGGAACCGTGCAGCGACGCGTGCGCGCCCACCGCGTAGGGCAACACCCGCACGATCATGTTGGGGTGCTGGGTGAGTACCCGCGTAGTTGCGGCATTATCGAAGCCCGGCGGCAGGTTCGGCAGGTTGCGACCGGTCTCGAAGTGCCCCACCCGGCTCTTCGTGGTGTCGATCCGCTTCGCGGCATCGCCTTGGTGCAGACCGGCGGCCTCGCGCAGCCGCTTCAACTCGAACGCGAAATAACACCGGATGGCGGTCGGCGTCGTGGACAGCACTCCCCAGCGACGACGAGCCGAGGGTCGTGACGACCGTGGGCCTGACGTTGGCTGAGGACGTGCCGGTCGTGCTGCGGGGCTCCACCGGCGGCCGACTACACCTCGCGCTCGGCGACGAGGTGGAGATCGTGCTGGAACGGTCGGAAGCCGGGGCGCGGACCCCCACCAGGCGCAGAGCGCCGCGCGGCGCGCGTTCGAACTGATCGACGTCGCCGACCGCGCGGCCGGGGATGAACGGCGGCGGGGCGCTCGCGGGACCGCCGCACGTGCGCGGAGACGCCGGACGCGGCCGGGGCGAACCCCGGCCGCGTCCACATCACGTGAAGCTCAGAACCTCGGGTGGTCGCCCACCAGCGAGGTCGTCTCGTGCGCGCGGCCGACGTCGCCGAGTACCCAGGCGGGCACGTGGCGGGCGGTCAGCACGGCCAGCGAGCGGTCCACGTCCTCGGGCGAGACCACGGCCACCATGCCGATGCCCATGTTGAAGGTCTTCTCCATCTCGTCGCGCTCGACCCGGCCGCGCTGGGCGATCAGGGCGAACACCGGGGCCGGCGACCACGTGCCGCGGTCCAGCCGGGCGTGCAGGCCCCGGGGCAGCACGCGGGCCAGGTTCGCCGCCAGGCCGCCACCGGTGACGTGCGCGAACGTGCGCACCTCGGCTTCGGCGGCGAGCGCCAGGCAGTCCTTGGCGTAGATCCGGGTCGGCTCCAGCAGCTCCTCGCCGAGGGTGCGGCCGAACTCCTCCACGTGACCCGACAGCGGCATCCGGTTGATGTCCAGCAGCACGTGGCGGGCCAGAGAGTACCCGTTCGAGTGCAGGCCGGACGCGCCCATGGCGATCACCACGTCGCCGTCGCGCACCCGGTCCGGCCCGAGCATCGCGGCGGCTTCCACGACGCCCACGCCGGTGCCGGAGATGTCGTAGTCGTCGTCGCCCATCAGGCCGGGGTGCTCGGCGGTCTCACCGCCCAGCAGGGCGCAGCCGGCCAGCACGCAGCCCTCGGAGATGCCCTTGACCAGCGCGGCGACCTTGTCCGGGACGACCCGGCCGATGGCGATGTAGTCCTGCATGAAGAGCGGCTCCGCGCCGCACACCACCAGGTCGTCCACCACCATCGCGACCAGGTCGATGCCGATCGTGTCGTGCTTGTCGAGGGCCTGGGCGACCGCGATCTTGGTGCCCACGCCATCGGTCGAGGCCGCGAGCACCGGCTCCTTCCAGCGGTCCAGGCGCAGCCGGAACAGGCCCGCGAAGCCGCCGATGCCGCCGAGCACCTCCGGGCGCTGCGCCTTGGCCGCCCAGGGCTTGAGCTTCTCCACCGCCTCGTCACCCGCGCTGATGCTTACTCCGGCGGCGGCGTAGGTGGCCTTCGCGGTATCGGTCACGTCACTGGCTTCCATTGTTCTGCGGGCATCCGTTTCAGGGCCGTTGTAGAGCGTCCTCGGCACCGTACCCGTTGGCCAGGACGGGAGTGGCCGAGCCCGCGACACCCCGGATGCCCTCCAGCAGGTGCTTGCCGATGAGCGCGTCCTCGGGCAGCGGGATGGGGTACTCGCCGTCGAAGCACGCCGAGCACAGCCGGGTCTTCGGCTGCTCGGTGGCGGCGATGAGCTGCTCCAGCGACACGTACCCCAGCGAGTCCGACCCGATCGACCGGCGGATGCCGTCGTTGTCCAGGCCGTTCGCGATGAGCTCGGCGCGCGAGGCGAAGTCGATGCCGTAGAAGCACGGCCACTTGACCGGCGGGGACGCGATCCGGACGTGCACCTGGAGCGCGCCGGCCTCGCGCAGCATCCGGACCAGGGCGCGCTGGGTGTTGCCGCGCACGATGGAGTCGTCCACCACGACCAGCCGCTTGCCGCGGATCACGTCCCGCAGCGGGTTGAGCTTGAGCCGGATGCCGAGCTGCCGGATGGTCTGCGACGGCTGGATGAACGTCCGGCCCACGTAGGCGTTCTTCACCAGGCCGGACCCGTAGGGGATGCCGCTGGCCTGCGCGTACCCGATCGCGGCGGGCGTGCCGGACTCGGGCACCGGGATCACCAGGTCGGCTTCCACCGGGTGCTCGTGCGCCAGTCGGCGGCCGATCTCGACCCGCGTGGCGTGCACGCCGCGACCGGCGATCGTGGTGTCCGGGCGGGCCAGGTAGACGTACTCGAAGATGCAGCCCTTGGGCTCGGGGTTGGCGAACCGGCTGGACCGCAGGCCGTTCTCGTCGATCGCGATCAGCTCGCCCGGCTCGACCTCGCGGACGAACGACGCGCCGACGATGTCCAGCGCGGCCGTCTCGCTGGCCACCACCCAGCCGCGCTCCAGCCGGCCCAGCACCAGCGGGCGGACGCCCTGCGGGTCGCGGGCCGCGTACAGCGTGGACTCGTCGGAGAAGGTGAGGCAGAACGCGCCGCGCAGCGTGGGCAGCAGCTCCAGCGCGGCCTGCTCGATGCCGATGTCGGCGGCGGTCACCGCGAGCAGCCCGCACACCAGGTCGGAGTCGGTGGTCGCGCCGTGCCGGGTGTCCACGCCCAGTTCACGGGCGCGCGCCTGGAGCTCGGCGGTGTTCACCAGGTTGCCGTTGTGGCCCAGCGACAGGCCGGAGCCGGTGGCCGTGGTGCGGAACGTCGGCTGCGCGTTCTCCCAGGTCGTGGACCCGGTGGTGGAGTAGCGGCAGTGCCCGACCGCGACGTGGCCGCGCAGGCTGAGCAGGACCTGCTCGTCGAACACCTGGCTGACCAGGCCGAGGTCCTTGAAGACCACCACCTGGCTGCCGTCGCCGACGGAGATGCCGGCGGCCTCCTGGCCTCGGTGCTGCAACGCGTACAGGCCGTAGTAGGCGAGCTTGGCGACCTCTTCCCCGGGTGCCCACACCCCGAAGACCCCGCATTCCTCCCGGGGTTCCCGCTCATCGGTGTCGGATCGGCCGGTTGCTGACAGGTCGGTGACCACCGAGTGCTCCCTAGCGACGAAGTCGGGCTGCGCCACCGAGTGTAAGGCGAATGGAGGGTGAACCACCCCCATCAGGCCCCGGCGGGAGTGACATAACGCACCCCGACTAGTCCAACCTGAGCACGCTGAGCACGTTCTGGTCACCCGCTGTCTTCAACGGCAACCGCCCCCACAGGCCGTAGTGGACGATCTGCGCTTCGCCGGTGATCCGGAGATCGGTCTCCTCGCCCGGCCACGCGGCCCGCAGCCCCGGCGCGAGGCCCGGCTCCAGGGTCACCACCCACGCCTCGGGCACGTCGGTGAGCTGGACCAGCGCGGTGCCCCGCACGGTCGGCGGCACGTCGGCGGCGTACTTCGCGGCGACCAGCGTGCCCAGGGACTCCTCGATGCCGTCCACGGCGAAGTCCGCGTCACCGTCGACGAGTACGCGCAGGGCGGCCTGGGCGTCCCAGCGCCGCAGGTCGAGTTCGTGCGCGAGGCGGCGGTGCCACACCCACGCGAGGTCGGGCGAGGCCGGCGAGAACGTCCACGCGGGCCGGTTGCCCGGCACGGCGGGCAGCACCTCGGCGGCGAGCGCGAGCTGGGCGTCCAGGTATTCCAGCGGTGCCACGCCGACGGGGGGCGGCGGCAGGGTCAGCCGAACCGTGCTGCCGCTGCGCAGGTACTCCAGCGACGTCTGGAGGAACCGGCCGACGTGCCGGGCCAGTTCGGTGAACGTCCAGCCGGGGCAGCTCGGCACCTTCGCCGCCGGGTCGGCCTCGCCGACCGCCGCGCGGAACATCGCCGCCTGCTCGGTGAACTTCTCGGTCCACCGCGGGGTGGTCCAACCTCCGGCCACGCTGCTGCCTCCTCGGGTCTGCCCGGTCATGGTGCCGTAGTTCGGGGTGGGGATGGGGGGAACCGGGCCTGATCCCGGTGCGTCGCACCGTGCAGGGTCAGCGGCACGAAGGGTGGGGAACCGTGTTCGGTGTGCGACCAGAAACGTTGCGCGCGGCGTCGAAGGAGTTCCACGACGGCGCGGACGCGGCCGGTGACGGCGCGGAACTGATCTCCATGCTCAGGCTTGACGCGGACGCCCTCGGTCAGGTTCCCGCCGCCGCCGAGTTCGTCGACGCGGTGGCCAGGTGGGCCGGCGAGCAGTCCGACGACCTGCGCCGGGGTGCCGCCTGGTACCGCGACGCCGGCGACGGCCTGACCGAGAACGCCGAGGCGTACCAGCGCGCCGACGACGATTCGACCGCGTCGTTCCGCGGCCTGGAAGGTGGTCTCGCGTGAGCTACGTCGACCCCGAGGAGCTCTACGGCCGGCTGGCGTCCGGCGACGCGGGGCGGGTCGCCGCCGCGGCCGACCCGATCAGCGGCGCGCTGAGCGCGGTGGGCCGGGCGGGCGACGCGGTGACCTCGGCCGGCAGCACGGCGACGTCGACCTGGCGCGGCGGTTCGGCGGAGAGGTTCTCCGCGCGGGCCGACCTGTCCAGCCGGTCGGCGGTCGTCGCGGGCGAGCGGCTGGGCGTGGGCGTGGACGTCGTGCGGGCGGCCTCGCGGGCGTACGCCCAGATGCGCGGCAGCGCCGACCGGCTGATCGACTTCTGGCGCGGCCGGTCCCCGGCGCTGGACGAGGCGCAGACCCGCGACCTGGCGAACCGGGTGAACGAGCAGCTCACCAACGTCAAGAGCGGGTACGAGAACGTGCTGCGCTCCTACGCGTCGGCGCTGACCAGGGTCCGGCCCGGGTTCGAGGAGACCGCGGGCAAGGACGCCGGCTGGACGACCGCGGTCCAGCACCTGCGCACGTCGGCGACCGTGCCGGGACCGGGCGCGGACCCGAGGCAGGTCGCGGCGTGGTGGAAGTCGCTGACCAAGGACCAGCAGGACGAGCTGCTGCGCAGCCGGTTCCAGGAGCTGGGGCAGTTGCGCGGGCTCCCGTCCGGCGTGCTGGACCAGGCGAACCGGCTGCGCATCGCGGACGACCGGCAGCGCTACGGCGCGCAGCGCGACCGGTTCGAGGCGGACATGGCCGCCCGCGCGCGGGAACTGGGGTTGGACCCGGACAAGTCGGGCGACCTCACGAAGCTGCTGAACGACCCGGAGTACGCGGCGCTGGCCGAGGGGCGGCAGGAAGCCGCGACCAGGGCCGACAACGCGGCGAAGGTCGAGAAGAGCATCGCCGAGGCCGAGGCGCTGGCGCAGAAGAACGGCTGGCTCAACGACCGGGGCGAGCCGGACGTCCGGATCATGGCGTGGGACCCGTACGGTGCGCGCGGCGACGGCGCGACCGCCATCGCCTACGGCAACCCGGACACCGCCGCGAACCTCGCGGTCTGCGTGCCCGGCACCGGGTCGACCCTGGACGGCTTCTCCGTCGGCCAGGCGGGCAACCTGCGCGAGGCGATGGGTGCCGAGGGCAGCGCGACCATCCAGTGGCTCGGCTACGACGCGCCCGGCTGGTCCCCCGGCGAGGTCGACAGCCCCGCGCAGGCGCGGGAGGGCGGCACGAACCTGGTGGCCGACGTCGACGGCTACCGCGCGGCGGGCGCGCCCGGCCAGCACCTGACGGTGATCGGCCACTCCTACGGCTCCACGACGGTCGGCTACGCGGGCATGAACGGCCTGGCCGCCGACGACATCGCGTTCATCGGCTCGCCCGGCGTGGGCGCGTCGAACGCCGACCAGCTCTCCGTCGGCCCCGGTCACGTGTACGCGGGCGCGACCGAGCACGACCCGGTGGTGCAGGGCACGAGTTCCGACTGGTTCACCCGGGACGGCTCGTCGATCGGCCCGTACGACGACCGGTTCGGGGCCAGGGTGTTCGGCACCTCCGATTCGGCGATGATCCACGAGGCCCACACCGCATACTACGACAAGGGCTCCGAGTCGATCGGGAACCTGGCCCGGATCGCCAACGGCGACGGCGGCTCGGTGACCGACCAGAGGTGGTACGACTCCCCGCTCGGGCCGTCGCTGCCCGGGTCGCACGTCCCGGTCGTCGGACCGGTGGTCGACAGCCTCGGGAGCACCGCGGCGGGTGCCGCGGACCTGGTCGGCGACCTCGGGGGCGGCCTGTGGGACGCCGGTCGCGAGGCGGTCCAGGGCAACTGGTCGGCCGCCGGGACCGAGCTGCTCGACACCGGCAAGGAGGTCGTCAGCGACGCGGTCGACGTGGTGGTCGACGGCGTCGGCGACGCGGTCGAGCTCGGCCGGGACGCGGTCGAGGGCGTGGGCGGCCTGTGGGACCGGACGGTCGGGTCCTGGTTCTGAGCCCGGACCGGGCTCAGGGTCGGCGGCAGGGACCGACGGTCTGCTTCGCCTCGACGCCGTCGAGGCCGTTGTCGTCGGACCGGCGCACCGCGCAGACCACCGCGTCGCCGACCTCAACGCCGTCCGGGAACTGGTCGAGGTCCGCGCCCTCGGTGGTGATCTCCGGGATGCCGTCGGGCTGCTCCTGGTCGAGCTCCAGCACCACGAAGGGCTGCTTGACCTCGCCCATGCTCTCCCGGGCCGGCGCGATCCGGGTGATCGTGAACCGCACGTCTCCGGTCCAGTCGCTGCCGCAGCCCGCGAGCAGGAACCCGACCGCGAGGACCGCGACACTCGTCTTCAGCGCCTTCACCGGGCCGAGCTTAGCCGGCTCGCGGCGGGCGGGACGGGCGTTCGGGACACGTCGTGCCCGACCGGCCTTGGTCCCCGCAGCCCGCGAGGACCAGGGCCGCCGCCACGAGCTTCACGGTGCGGGCTCCTCGAAGCGCAGGACCGGCAGGTGGGCGGAGAGGTCGGCCCGGCTGCCGGAGGCGGTGACCCGGCCCTCGGCCAGGGCGGTCACCCAGGCGAGGCGGCCGGTGGCCAGTTCCAGCCACGTGCGGGGGTCGGCTTCCACGACGTTCGGCGGGGTGCCCCGGGTGTGCCGGGGACCGGCGACGCACTGGACGGCCGCGAACGGGGGCACCCGCACCTCGACGCTGCGGCCCGGCGCGGCCCCCTCCAGGGTGCGCAGGCTCAGCCGGACCGCCGCCGCCAGGGTCGGTCGCGGCGGCTGGTCGGCGGTGCCCGCCAGCCAGGGCAGCACCTCGGCGACAGCGGCCCGGAGCTCGTGGGGGTCTACCGGTTTCGGCGGCATCCGGTCAGGTTAACCGCCCGGTGATCACCGCCGGCGCGGCCCGTGGGATGTCCACTGTGGACGATGGGTGCGGTGGAACCACGGCTGTGACCGCTGTGCCAGGTGGGACTGCCGGGACTGCTGTGCCGGGTGGGACCTCCCGTCCCGGCGGGAGGCGCGCGACTTGGGGGTGGTCGGTCGGGTGACGGGGTGACTGGCCGTCGAACGCCCGGCGGTACCTCGTGCCCCGAGGGGTTGGACGGGGTGCACGGTGTGGTGAAGGGGCTTGTCGTGGACGCGCCAGGAGTCAGGATCGAAGGCATGAACTCGATGAAAAGGTTCAGCGCTCTCGTCGCGATCACCGCATCCCTCGTGCTCGGCTCCGCTTCCGCCGCGAGCGCTGATCCCGTCGACGTGACCGCGCTGAAGTGTGACGGCGACACCTACACGTGCACCGCGAACCTCCGCTTCGGCGACGGGGATTGGGTCGCCCAGTGGGACACCGACGTCTACCACGACCGGTTGGCTCTGAAGAACCCCGTCGCCGTCACCCGCCTGCGCTGCGACGGCGACACCTACAAGTGCACCGCGAACCTCCGCTTCGGCGACGGCCGCTGGGTGGCGCAGTGGGACGCCGAGGTCTTCCACGACCGGATGATGGTGCAGGACCCCGTTGACGTGACCGCGTTGAGGTGCGACGGCGACACCTACAGGTGCACCGCCGACCTCCGTTTCGGTGATGGGCGCTGGGTCGCGGAATGGGCCGCGCGCGTCTTCCACAACTGAGCCGGAGGTGCGTTGAGCGCCTTGTCGCGGGAACGGCGGAACCCCTGGTGGAACCGCGTCGTCGGAGCGTCGTTCCACCAGAGGTTTCGTTGCCGTGACACCCGGGCCCCCGCCGTGGCGGGGGCCCGCGTCAGATCCGCGCCGAGCGGACCGCCTCGGCCAGCAGTTCCTCCACCTGGTGGGTGAGCCGGCGGGCGTCCGTCGGGGTGAAGGTGCTCCACGGGACGTTGCCAGCCGACGCCCGGCGCTGCTGGAGGTACCGGCCGTCCTCGGTGTCGAAGAACGCCACCACGCGGTCCGGGCGGCAGCGCTTCCCGTACTTGTCCCGGGCCGCCGCGCCGAAGTTCCCCGTGTGCACCAGGCCGGTGAACATCTTCACCAGGGTCGTCGCGTCCTCCTGCCGCACGCCCCGGTCGCGCAGCGACGCTTCCAGGCTCTTCGGGGAGCCGTCCGAGTTCCGCACCGCCGCTTCCAGGTCCGCGCTGGGCATGGTGACCGAGTGCCCGTTGCCCGCCGGGTGGGCCGGCAGGGTGCCCAGGACCGCCGACGGCAGGCCGCTGCCCGCCGCCCGCCGGAACGTGAGCCGGTTCTCCTCCAGGGTGGCGAGGGCACCGTGGTCGCCGTTCGCCACGCCCAGCACCCGGACGCTCCGGCCCACCCAGACCCGGCCGTCCACCTCGCGCTCCGGCCGGAAGAAGAGCTTGAGCAGGTAGTCGAGCTCCGGGTGCAGCCCGGTGGGGCCGCCCAGCCCCCGCGCGCCGATGTTGTGCCACACCCGGCGTTCGAGCTCGGCCCGGTCCCGGTGCGTCCGACCGGGCGACGGGACCTTGATCACCAACGGCGCGGGGCCCAGGTCCAGGCGCTCCCACAGGACGTCGAACTCCTCGCCGGAAAGGGTGATCGGTTCCCTCTCGGCCTGCCCCCCGAAATGGGTCACTGCGCGCTCCAGGTCCTGCCCGCGTCACGGGCCCCGCCCCGACGACGGGGCCTCATCGCCGGTCCAGGCCAGGTTCCCCGCGGGGAACCTGGCCTGGACACCGAGAAGTCGGACTCGCCGTCGAACCTACTGCGGGCCCTCGCCGATCACCGGCGGGGCCACCAGGCGGTCGTCACCGAACACGTCGTCGGTCTCGACCAGGTAGTCGGCCACCTTGTGCTCGACGTCGTCCTCGCCCTCACCGGGACGGGCACCGTGGCCGCCGGCACCGCCGGGCGCGCCGCCGGGGCGTCCGCCCTGGGCACCGGGACCGCCGGGGCCGCCGGCACCGGGACCGAAGCCGCCGACGCCCGACATGCCGCCGCGACCCGGGGCGTTGCTGCTCGGCGTGCCGCCGGGGACGCCCTGACCACCGGGTACGCCCTGACCGCCCGGGACGCCCTGGCCACCGGGGCCGGGCACGAAGCCCCGGCCCGCACCGGGACCACCGGGGCCGCCAGGACCACCGGGCAGCCGGGTGTTCGGGGGCAGGTTCGGACGCGGACCACCGGGACCGCCCGGTCCCCTCGGGGGCACCGGACCGGTTGGCGGGGGCTGCCAGCCGCCGCCACCGGGCGGGTAGGTGCCCTGCGGGGGCGGGGTGGGACCGACCGGCGGCACGACCGGCGGCGGGGGCGGGGCCGTGGGCGGTGCCCACGACGTGTGCGTGTTGCCACCCGGCGGGACGAAGGTCGGCGGGGGCGACACGGGCGGCTGGGTCACCGGAGGCGGGAACACCGGAGGCTGGGACACGGACGGGGGCGCGGTGGGCTGGGCCCAGCTCGTCCTCGTCGTGCCGCTCTCGCCCGGCGGGGTCCACGCCTGCTGCGGGCTGGTGTAGTTGGCGCTGCTCTGGTTGTAGCTGCCCGCACCGCCCGGCGGCGGGGTGTCGATGACCACCTGCGGCGGCGGCACGAACTCGCCGAGCGTGCCGCTGTTCCACTCGCTGTTGGACTGGTAGGTGTTCATCACCTCGACGGCCTTGGCCTCGGCGTTGTCCTGCGCCGCTTCCTGGGCCTCGTGGTCGTTCTGCTGCTTGATGACGTGCATCATGCCGACCGGGCCGGTCAGCGCGCCCAGGATCTTCTCGCCCGTGGACGGTGCCTCGGTGGTCACCGGGACCGGCTCGGGCATCGACTTGCGGGCGTCGGCGATGTAGTCGCCCTGCAACTGGGCGGAGGTCTTCATCGTGTCCGAGCCCTGCTTGGCGTCGCCCGCCCACCAGCCCAGCGGCGACAGCGCGGTCTGGGTCTCCTCGGCGGTGGAGCCCTCCCACTTCGCGCCGAGCCTGCCCAACGCGGTGTGGATCGACTCGTCGACCTCGGCCAACGCGTCGGAAAGGCCCTTCCAGCCGTCCTCGACAGGACGGGAGGCGGCGACGCCGGGCCCCTCGTTGATCATGCGGTGCAGATCGGGGTGGGCATACCCGCGCCAGCGGTGGTCACCCATCGTGCTCGCCCCCCTCGGGTGCGTGGTCGGTCAAGGTCAGTCGTTGTCGATGCGGCCCCAGGCCGCGACGTTGTCGCCCTCGACCCGGCGGTAGTCCGCCTCGATCGCGGTCAACTGGTCCACGCAGCCCCGGAGCTGGTCGCGGTAGGCGAGAATGGCGTTGAGCGCCGCCGCGTCGCCCGTCTCGAAGGTGTCCCGGTTGAACGCCTGCGCGGTCTCCCTGCTGACCGGGTCGCCGGCCCAGGACCGCGCGCGGACCGCGGACATCGCGTTGTCGATCTCCGGTTCCAGCCGGTTCAACGCGTCCTGGAAGACCTGCCGGGCCTCCGGGATCGCCGTGGGGTCGACGCTGAGCTTCTGCGGCTTCCCGCTGTAGTCCGGCGGCGTGGAGCCCCCACCACCACCATCCGCGATGAACACGACACACCCTCCTCGGTCCTGCACCGCTGCCCGTGCGTGTGCGATCGGGACGACTCTAGCTCTGATGCACGAACCGGGTACCCGGTTCCCGGGGCAAAGGGAGCAGTTCCCCGCGTCTCACTTGGCCAGGAGGTTCGCCACGACGGCCCCCGCGACCTGCGGGACCAGCCGGCAGAGCTCCTCGACCGGGGTGTCGCCGAAGCTGCTCACGCTCGCGTCGACCATCTGGCCGTCGGAGACGTCGACCGCGACGGTGCACTTCGGCAGCTTGCCGGGCTCCTTGACGAGCACCGCGGGGAAGCCCGCGACCTCCATCTTCTCCGCCTTGTCGGCGTCGGCGCTGCCGGTGTAGAACTCGATGCCCTCGGTGCCGACCGCGGTGATCCCGACCAGGTACTTCCCGTCGGCCCGGTTGTGGTGGCAGGTCGCCCAGTCGAACCCGGGCACCTTGCCCGGCCTCGGCGGCTGGTCGGTGCCGAACTGGGTCCGCTGGGCCTCGGTGAGCAGGGTGCACGGGTCGACGTCGCGCACGGTGATGGTCTTGGGCCGCTTCGCCGGCTCCCGGGTGCTCGACCCCGGCGTGTCCGCCGTCGTGGTCGTGGTCCGGGGCGCACCGCTGTCGGTCCCGCTCGGCGAGCCGGTCGTGGTCTGCGAGCACGCGGTCAGGACGAGCACGGCGGCGAAGATCGGCACGGCACGGCGCATGCGGTCAACGTATCGGATCGGTGGGCACGGAGCGTCGCGAACGACGGGCCCGCGTCACTCGTTGGCGGCATTGCCGGCCGCGCCCGCTGAAGGAAACGTTCTCCACCGAGAGCCGCCGCCCTTTCCACCTGGGAGGAGCAATGCGCTCACGGGCACTACCGCTCGTGGCGGTCCTGGCGCTCGCCTTCGCGGTGCCGGCCGCCGTCGCCGAACCAGTCCCCGGTGGTGGTGGTGCGCGGTTCGACGTCGCCGCCTCGCCGGGTGACGTCTCCACCGTCCCCGACTGGCGGATGCGCTCCGGCGCGCACGCCACGCAGGGCGGCGCGGTCATCTCGACCACCGCGTACTCCGACGCCGGCTGGCTGACCGTGCCGGCCCGGTCCACGGTGCTGGCCGGCCTGGTCGCCGGCGGCGGGTACCCCGACCTGGATCAGGGCGAGAACCTGAAGCAGGTCGACCGGGCCGGGTTCACCGTGCCCTGGTGGTACCGGAAGGTGTTCACCGCCGCGCCGCGCGCGGGCTCGCACACGTTCCTCCGGCTCGACGGCGGCGTAATCTCGCGCGGCGAGGTGTGGCTGAACGGCACCCTGGTCGCCGGGTCCGACCGGGTCGTCGGCGCGTACCCGGCGCACGAGTTCGACGTGACGCCGCTGCTGCGCGACGGTGACAACGCCCTGGCGATCCGGGCGTCGTCGGCGGACCCCCGGGAGGACCTGTCCATCCACTTCATCGACTGGGCGCAGCTCCCGCCGGACTTCAACCAGGGCCTGCACCGGCACGTGCGGTTCGCCGCGACCGGCCCGGTGTCGCTGCGGTCCCCGCGCGCCACCGCCGACCTGCCGCTGCCGAGCCTGGCGTCCGCCGTGGTGACCGTGGAGGTGGACGCGCGCAACAACACCGGCGCGCCGGTCACCGCCGACGTGTCCGGCACGATCGGACTGGCCCCGTTCAGCCGGCGGATCTCGCTGGCGGCCGGGGAGAGCCGGACCGTCACCTTCACCCAGGACGTCGACCGACCTCGGGTGTGGTGGCCCTTCCAGATGGGCGGGCAGCCGCTCTACACGGCGTCGCTGGCCGTGGAGGTCGACGGCGTGACATCGGACACCGCGTCGACCGCGTTCGGCGTGCGCGAGGTGACCTCGGAACTGGTGCAGGGCGGGCGGCGGTTCAGCGTGAACGGCGAGCCGTTCCTGGTGCGCGGCGGCGGGTGGGCGTCGGACCTGTTCCTGCGCACGGACGTCCGCAGGATCGAGGACCAGCTCAAGCTGGTGCGGAGCATGGGCGTGAACACGATCCGGTTGGAGGGCAAGCCGGAGAACGACGAGTTCTACGACCTGGCCGACCGGTACGGGATCATGCTGCTCACCGGCTGGGAGTGCTGTTCCAAGTGGGAGTCCTACTCGTCGTTCGACGCCGAGGACGACCGGGTCGCGGGCGAGTCCGCCGAGAGCGAGGCCCGGCGCATCCGCAACCACCCGTCGCTGCTGGGCTTCCTGATCGGCAGCGACGCCGCGCCGCCGGCGGCGTTGGAGAAGATCTACCTGGACGCGCTGGAGCGGGCCGACTGGAACCTGCCGGTGATCTCGTCGGCGAAGGCGATCGGCTCGCCGGAGCTCGGCGCGCCCGGGATGAAGATGGACGGGCCGTACTGGTGGGAGCCGCCGGACTACTGGTACACCAAGAAGCTCGGCGGGGCGTTCGGGTTCGCCTCGGAGATCGGGCCGGGGCCGACCGTGCCGGAGATGGACGAGCTCCGGAAGTTCCTGCGGCCGGCGGACATCGCGAAGCTGACCGACTACAACGCCACCCAGTACCACCTGTCGCCGTCGACGACGTTCGACACGTTCTCCTCCTGGGGCACGGCGTTGGACGGCCGGTACGGCAGACCGTCGTCGCCGGAGCAGTTCGTGCGCAAGGCGCAACTGGCGAACTACGAGACGAACCGCGCGCAGTTCGAGGCGTTCGGGCGGAACTCCTCCGACGCTTCCAAGCCCGCGACGGGTGTCGTCTACTGGATGCTCAACGACGCGTGGCCGAAGATGTACTGGCACCTCTACGACTACTACCTGGCCACGGCCGGGTCGTACTTCGGGGCGAAGACCGCGCTGCGGCCGTTGCACGTCCAGTACTCGTACGACGACCGGTCGCTGGCGGTGGTGAACACCGGGCTGTCCGACGTGCCGGGGCTCAAGGTCCAGGCGACGGTGTTCACCCTGGACGGCGTGGTGAAGGCGGACGAGACGCGGTCGGTCACCGCGCGCGCCAACGGTTCCGTGCGCGCCGGGACGCTGCCCCAGCCCGGCGGGCTCTCCACGACGTACTTCGTGCGGCTGTTGTTGAAGGACGCCAACGGTTCCGTGGTGGACCGCAACGTGTACTGGTTGTCCACCAAGGCCGACAAGCTGAACTACAACGCGTCGACCTGGTACCACACGCCGCAGACCGGGTACGCCGACCTGACGGGGCTCGACCGGCTCCGGACCGGGCGGGTGGCGGTGACGACGTCGTCGGCCGAGGGGACGACGGACGTGACGCTGCGGAACACCGGGACCTCGGTGGCGTTCTTCGTCCGGGCGACGATCCGGAAGGGGGTCGGCGGGCCGGAGGTGCTGCCGACGGACTGGAGCGACAACTACGTGACGCTGTGGCCCGGCGAGTCGCTGACCCTGAAGGCGGCGTACCGGGCGGCCGACCTCGGTGGCGCGACACCGTCGGTGGAGGTGTTCGGGCACAACGTCTCCCGCGTCGTGCGCTGAGACCTCCGTTCGGGTGCCGGGGCTTTCCGGTCGTGCGCCGGCCGTTCAGTACGTAGCCTCGCCTCGTGGGCGACACGGGGCGGGGCAGGGCGGCGCTGGTGGTTCCGGGCAAGCCGGACCAGGCCCGCGTGGTGAACCTGAGGATTGTTCAACAATCTGACAACCTTCGGCGCGGTCGCGCGTTCGACGGCGCGCGGCCCGACCACGACGACCACCCCGGCCTCAGCGGCGACCTCGGCGGCGAGTCCCGGGGCGGTCCGGTCGACGGCCCCGGTGGCGGCCGGGTCGGTGACCGGTCCGACGAGGCGTGGGAGGGCGGGCCGTTCGTCGGCGTGCTGGACCACGCCGACGTCGAGGTGGTCGAGCGACCCGACGAGGTGCAGGTCGAAGGGCTGCTCGTGGGCGTCTGCGGGACGGACGTGGAGATCTTCCGCGACGGGTTCGGCGAGCCGCCCGCCGGTCGGGACGGTCTCGTGCCGTTCCACGAGTCGTTGGGACGGGTCGTCGCCGCGCCCGCCGAGTCCGGGTTCGTGCCGGGCGACCTGGTGGTGGGCGTGGTGCGGCGGCCCGATCCCGAGCCGTGCCCGGCCTGCGCGGTCGGCGCGTGGGACTTCTGCCGCAACGGGCGGTACCGCGAGCGCGGCATCAAGGAGCTCGACGGCTACGGGATGCAGCGGTGGGGCGTGCCGCCGGAGTTCGCGGTCAAGCTCGACCCGTCGCTGGGCGACCTCGGGGTGCTCACCGAACCCGCGTCCGTGGTGGCGAAGGCGTGGACCCAGGCGGAGGCGCTGTGCCGGCGCGCGCACGTCGTGCCGGCGTCCGCCGTGGTCACCGGTGCCGGACCCATCGGGCTGCTCGCCGCGCTGCTCGGCGTCCAGCGCGGGTTCGAGGTGCACGTCGTGGACCGCGTCGCGGACGGCCCGAAACCGGACCTGGTCCGGGCGCTCGGCGCGCACTACCACGCCGACATCGCCGACGTGTCCGCCGACGTCGCCATCGAGTGCACCGGCGTCGCGCCCCTGGCCTGGGAGGCGATCCGCCGCACGTCGGTGACCGTCCTGGCGGGCCTGACCGGCGACCACGACCCGGTGCCGCTGGACCCGGCCGTGTTCGACGAGGTCGTGCTCGGCAACAAGGCCGTGGTCGGCACCGTCAACGCCGACCTGGCCGACTACCGCGCCGCCGCCGACGCCCTCGCCCGCGCCGACCGCTCGTGGCTGGCGGGCCTGATCACCCGCCGGGTGCCGCTGGAGCGGTTCACCGAGGCCTTCGACAAGCACGCGGACGACGTCAAGGTGGTGGTCGACCTGGCCTGACGGCCAGGTCGACCACCACCCGGGCTACCGGCGGAGCATCTCGTCGATGCTCTCGGGCTTCATCGGCTTCGCGAAGAACCAGCCCTGGCCGGTGTCGCAGCCGATCCGGTGCAGGCGCTTGGCCTGGGACGGGGTCTCCACGCCCTCCGCCGTCACGCCCAACTGCAACGCGTGCGCCAACTGCACCAGCGTGGACACGATCTGCGCGTCGACCGGGTCCTCCTCGTCCGCCGCCCGCAGGCCCTCCATGAACGACCCGGCGATCTTGAGCTCGTGCACCGGCAGGTGCTTGAGGTACGCCAGGTTCGAGTACCCGGTGCCGAAGTCGTCGATCGCGATCCGCACGCCCATGTCCGACAGCGCCCGCAGCGCCTCCAACGGCTCGTCGGCGGTGCCCATGATCGCGCTCTCGGTCAACTCCAACTGGAGGTGGTGCGGCGGCAGGGCGCACTCGTCCAGGATGCGCTTCACGTCCCGCACCAGCTCCGGGTCGCGGGACTGCCGGACCGCCAGGTTCACCGACACGAACGGGGCCGAGTCGCCGAACTCCTCCAACCACCGCCGCCCCTGCTCACAGGCCCGCCGCAGCACCCAGCGCCCCAGCGGGACGATTAAACCGGTCTCCTCGGCCAGCTCGATGAACCGGTCCGGCGCGAGCCGCCCGAACTCCGGGTGCTGCCAGCGCACCAGCGCCTCGACACCCACGACCGTGCTGTCCTCCAGCCGCACCAGCGGCTGGTAGTCCACGTAGAACTCGTCCCGCTCCAGCGCCGCCGGCATGGTCGCCGACAACGTGAACCGGGCCACCTCCTTGGCGTTGCGCTCGGGGTCGTACAGCGCCCAGCGCGACTTGCCGTCCGCCTTCGCCCAGTACAGCGTGATGTCCGCGTCGCGCATCAGGTCCGCCGCCGTCGTTCCGGACAGCGCCCGCTCCACGATGCCGATCGACGCCGACACCGTCAGCTCGTGCCCGCCGATCCGGATCGGCGACTCCAGCTCCCGCAGCACCCGGTCCGCGACGTCCACGATGTCCCGGGTGTCCCGCGACCCCTCCACCAGGATCACGAACTCGTCGCCGCCCATCCGCGCGACCAGCTTGCCCTCGCCCGACACCGAGTGGTCCAGCCGCCGGCCGACCTCCACCAGCAACTGGTCGCCGATGTCGTGCCCCAGGCTGTCGTTGATCACCTTGAACCCGTCCAGGTCCAGGTAGCACAACCCCGCCCGCCGCCGCGCCCGGTTGTTGAACACCCGACCCAGCCGCTCCAGGAACAGCGCCCGGTTCGGCAGGCCGGTCAACGGGTCGTGCAACGCCTGGTAGCGCAGGCGGTTCTGCAACAGGTGCCGGTCGGTCACGTCCTCGATCATCGCCACCTGGTACTGCGGATCACCGTGGTCGTCGCGCACCAGCGACAGCGTCAGGTGCGTCCACACCTGCTCGCCGTCCGCCCGGCGGAACCGCTTCTCGGCCCGGTAGTGGTCGCACTCGCCCGCGGTGAGCTGGTCGTACAGCCGCCAGACGCTCGTACCGTCCTCGGGGTGCATCAGGTCGCGGATGTTGTACTGGCGCATCTCCTCGACGCTGAACCCCAGCATGTCCTGCAACGCCTGGTTCACGTCCAGGATGCGGCCCTCGATGTCGGCGATGCCGATGCCGATGGCCGCCTCGGTGAACATCGCGCGGAACCGCGCCTCGGACGCCCGCAGCGCCGCTTCGGCCTGGTCACGGGCGTCCAGCACGGCCGCCCGGATCGCCTCCTGCTCGGCCAGCGTCCGCTCCCGCAGCGCCCGCGCGTAGCCGGCGGCCAGCGCGCCCTGCAACGCGGCCAGCCTCGACCGCACCACCTCGTCCGGGGCGATGCCCAGCTCGGTGAGCAGGTCGTCGCCGAGCAGCTGGACGGTCCGGCCCAGCGTGTCCGTGCCGGTGAAGTGGGCCTCGACCAGCCGCGCGCCGATCTCGTAGCCGGGCGCGGTGCGGAACGGGCTCGCGTGCAGCGCGTGCACCAGGACCTCGGTCAGCGCCTGGAGGTGCTCGGCGACCTCGGCCCGGGTCATCGGGACGTAGCTGCTGCCGATCACGGCGGTGGCCCAGGTCCGCGCGAACGACTCGGCCCCGGCCAGTACGGCGGGGTCGAGGTTCGATCGGCCCGGTGCTGCCACCCGATGGTCAACCTGTTCCGTCATGTCCGCCGGCCTACCGCCACAACGCAGAGGATACGGCCGGTTGCCCGGCGCGGTCGACCGCCGAGGTGCCGGCCACCGCGCACGGCACCGTCACGGCTTCCGCCCGACCGCGCCGAAGCCCAGGAAGCCCGACGCGTTCTCGTCCAGGTCGTCCGGCGACTCGGGGTGCCACAGGGGCAGCCGCGCGACACCCGGTTCGACCAGCTCGAACACGTCGATCAGCCGCTCGACCTCCTGCTTGCCGCGATAGGTGATCTCGCTGACGCCGCTGTTGTACTCCCTGGTGGCGTCGTCCCACGCCGGGTCCCACTCGCCCCGCTCGTACCCGGCGTGCGACACCGCCAGGTAGCTGCCGGCCGGGATGGCGTCGTGGTACGCGCCGACGAGGCCGCGTGGGTCCTGCGGGTCGGGCACGAAGTGCAGCAGCGCCACCATCAGCACGCCGATCGGCCGGTCGAAGTCCAGCAGGCCCCGCACCTCGGGCGAGGCGAGCACGGCGGACGCGTCCCGCACGTCGGCCCGGAGCACGCCGACCCGCTCGTTGCCGGTCAGGATGGCCCGGCTGTGCGCGACCGCCACCGGGTCGATGTCGACGTAGACGACCGTCGCGGTCGGATCAGCGGCCTGGGCGATCTCGTGCACGTTGCCCGCGGTCGGGATGCCCGACCCGAGGTCGAGGAACTGCCGGACGCCCCGGGAGAGCAGGTAGCGCACCGCGCGGCGCAGGAACGACCGGTGGTTGAGCACGATGGTCCGCAGCATCGGCACGCCCGCCCGGACCCGGTCGCCCACGGCCCGGTCGACGGCGAAGTTGTGCGCACCGCCCAGCCAGTAGTCGTAGACGCGCGCGATGCTCGGGCGGCTCAGGTCGATGTCCCCCGGTGCCCAGGAGGGCCGCTCCACGCTGTCCACAGCGATCTCCTCCGGTTCCACCGTCGCGGTGCCTCCCACATCATGGGCCAATGCGGTGAGATAGCACACCGTCGCCCCGATCTCCCGCCGAATCGCCCCGCACGGCCGCGTTCACCGGGAAGAATCCCCCACTCGTGGGCTACCTGTGGATCGCGGGCGCGGTGGGCGTCGCCGCCGCCGGGGTGTTGTTCGTGATCCAGCAGCGGCGGACCAGGAGTCTCCTCGCACCTACGCTGGTGGGCTCCATCGGGGCGTTCCTGCTGGTCGCGGGGTGGTTGTTCGTCCTCGACCCGAACCAGCCGAAGCACGAGGCCATCAAGACCGGCGGCCTGGCCGGTGGTGCGGTCGTGGCGCTCTACGCGCTGTGGCTCAACGACCGGCGGCGGCGCACCGACGAGGCCCGGCAGCAGGTCGAAGTGGACCGCCAGGCGATCGAGACGGCGCGGCAGAAGCTGGAGGACTCGCGGGCCGAGCACGACCGCTCGCGGGTCGCCGACGAGAGGTTCGCCCGATCAGTGGAACTTCTCGGGCACGACGCCGAACAGGTCCGGGTCGGGGCCATGCACGCGCTGGCCGGCCTGGCGCGGACGCGCGGGGAGTACACCCAGACCGTGCTCGACGTCCTGTGCGCGTACCTGCGCCGGCCGTTCAAGCCGGAGCGGGACGACGAGGGCGACCCGACGCCGGAGAGCGAGCGCGAGCTGGAGGTCCGGCTCAGCGCGCAACGGCTGATCGCCGACCTGCTGCCGAAGGACGACCAGGCCGACGCGCCGCTCTACGACCTCGACCTGACCAGGGCGTACCTGACCTACTTCGACCTCTCGCACCGCCAGGTCGGCGAGCTGATGATCCGCGCGGCCCGGCTGACCGAGTCGAACTCGTTCCACCACACCGTCGTGCACGGCGGCGCGTGGTTCACCGACGGCCGGAGCTCGGGCCGGCTCCACCTGCACCACGTGGTGTTCCGGGGGAGGGCCTGGTTCAGCCGGTTCCACAACACCGAGAACACCGACTTCTCCGGGACGAGGTTCCTCGGCCCGAACAAGTTCGCGGGCACGCGGTTCGACGGCCGGGTGAGCTTCGCGGGCGCGGAGTTCGCCGAGCCGATCGACTTCACCGGGGCCGAGTTCCACGGCGACCTCGACCTGCGGCCGGCGAAGTCCACCGTGGCCCGCACGCACGGCATGAAGGTGTCCCTGGCGCACGAGACCGCGCTCCCCGACGGCTGGGTGGTCGACCCCCGGGACGCGACGACCGGCCTGGTGAGGAGTTGACCCGCGTGCGCGGACGGTGGTTGCTCGCGGCGAGCGTGGTGGCCGCGATCCTGGTGACGGCGGGGACCACGGCCGTGCTGCTGCGGGTCGAGCCGAAGCAGCCGGCGGCCGAGGCGATCAAGACCGGCGGCCTCGCGGGCGGTGCCGTGGTGGCGCTGTACGCGCTGTGGCTCAACGACCGGCGGCGGCGCACCGAGGAGGCGCGGCACGAGCTGGAGAGCGACAAGGTCGCCGACGAGCGGTTCGCGCGGGCCGTGGAGATGCTGGGCAACGAGGCCGACCAGGTGCGGGTGGGCGCGATGCACGCGCTGGCCGGGCTGGCGCGGGCCGCGCCGAGGTACAAGCAGACCGTGCTGGACGTGCTGTGCGCGTACCTGAGGCGGCCGTTCGCCCACCCGGCGTTCGTCGTGCGCCCGGAGGACCCCGACCAGGCGTTCCACCGGGCGGGCGGGGACGTGGAGCTGCCCACGCCCGAGGAGGACCGGGAGCGCACCGTCCGGCTGACCGCGCAGCGGCTGATCACCGACCTGCTGCCGTGGGGTCAGGACACCGATCCCACGCTCTACCACCTGGACCTGACCGGCGCGAACGTCGAGTACCTGCGGCTGGAGGGCCGGCGGGTCGGCCGGCTGACCGCGCGGCGCACCCGCTTCCACGGGATCACCGCGTTCCGCGAGGTGCGGTTCGCCAAGCCGGCGCTGTTCTCCGGCGGCACGTTCCTCGGCCGCGTCGACTTCCAGCGGGCGCACTTCCTGGGCGGGTTGTCGTTGCAGGACACGGCATTCGCCGGGGAGGTGGACGTCCGGGAGGCCGAGGTGGACCTGTTCGTCCACCTGCCACCCACGCCGCCGACGGTGGTGGGGTCGCTGACCGTGCGGCCGGGCGCGCGGGTGAAGGAGGACCCGGCGGGCTGGCCGTTGACCGGGCTCGCGGAAGCCCGGCTGGTGGGGCGGGACGACTAGCGCACGCCCGCCAGGAACGCGCGGAACGCCCGGGTCGGGAACACCAGCACCGCACCACCGCGCTGCTTGCCGTCCCGCACGGCCGTTCCCGTGGCCAGGCGGGCGAGTTCGACGCACTGCGCACCACCGCCGGCGTTGGAACGGCTGCTCTTGTGCCACCGCAAGCCCTCGAACGCCTCGGCACCCATGATCGCGGCTCCCATCCCTCGCGGACGCGTCGCCACGCCCAACGCCTGGTCCGGAGTGTGTCGTAAGAACGATCGGTGCTGAGACCACCCGATCCGGTGAACTAAGGCAGAGATCCGCCACTCACCCCACCGGCCACAGCACGGTGTGCCGACCACCCGCGCGCTCCGCCCCGGCATCGAACCGGGCCGGCGAAGCGCTCGGGCAACTGCGCCGGTCGCCCGCCTGACCACACCGACCGGCCCACCGCCGTGCCGCCTTCTGATGGACAGCCCGCCGCCCCTGGCGCAGGCTGGTGGGCGCATCCAGACGAGAGGTGGGCACCATGCAGCAGCGCCGGATCGGGGACGTGCGGGTCAGCGCCATCGGCCTGGGCGGCATGCCGATGTCCGTGGAGGGCCGGCCGCCGCGCGAACGGGCCCTCGCCACCGTCCGGGCCGCCGTCGAGGCCGGGGTGACGCTGATCGACACGGCCGACGCGTACTCGGCCGACGAGCACGACTTCGGGCACAACGAGACGTTGATCGCGGACGCCCTGAAAGGCGTCGACGGCGTCCTGATCGCCACCAAGGGCGGGCACACCCGCACCGCCGGCGGCGGGTGGGGGCTGGACGGGCGGCCCGAGTACCTGAAGTCGGCGTGCGAAGCGTCGCTGCGCCGGCTCGGGGTGGACGCGATCGACCTCTACCAGTTCCACCGGCCCGACCCGCAGGTGCCGATCGCCGAGTCCGTCGGCGCGCTCGCCGACCTCCTGGACGAGGGCAAGATCCGACTCGCGGGCGTGTCCAACTTCGACCCCGCGCAGATCCGCGAGGCGGACGAGGTGCTGGGCGGGCGGCTGGCGTCGGTGCAGAACCAGTTCTCGCCGGCGTACCGGTCGTCCGAGTCGGAGCTGGAGCTGTGCGCGCAGCGCGGCATCGCGTTCCTGCCGTGGAGCCCGCTGGGCGGGATCAGCGCCGCCGGCGAGCTCGGGTCGCGGTTCGCGGTGTTCGGGGAAGTGGGGCGCGCGCACGACGTCAGCCCCCAGCAGGTGTGCCTGGCGTGGCTGCTGGCGAAGTCGCCGGCGGTGGTGCCGATCCCCGGCTCGTCGCGCCCGGACAGCATCCGCGACTCGGCCGCGGCGGTGCACCTGGAGCTGTCCGACGAGGAGCTCAAGCGGCTGGACGGGTGACACGCGGATGCGGAACCTGACGAAAAGCCCGAAGATCTAGGCCGGACGCATCAACCGCCTAGGCTCATTGGGGGCGTCGATGACCCATCGACTCCGCACCTTGACCGCACAACTCGGCGCGGTGGCGATCACGCTGGCGATCGCTCCGGTGGCGCACGCGCTGCCCGAGGGCTCCGCGGACCACTACGCCGGATCGCAGATCGCGAAACACGAGGGGACGACCGGCACCCGCGCGGCGCGCCTGCCCGACGGCCGCGTGCCGGGCATGGACGTGAGCAGCCACCAGGGCGACGTGGACTGGGGGCGCGCCTGGGCCGACGGCGCGCGGTTCGCGTACGTGAAAGCCAGCGAGGGCACCGGGTACCGCAACCCGCACTTCATCCAGCAGTACGACGGCTCCTACCACGTCGGCATGATCCGAGGCGCGTACCACTTCGCCCTGCCCGACCGGTCCGGCGGGTGGGAGCAGGCCGAGTTCTTCGTCAACAGCGGCGGGGGCTGGTCGGGGGACGGCAAGACCCTGCCCGGCGCGTTGGACCTGGAGTACAACCCCTACGGCGACACCTGCTACGGGTTGAGCCAGGAGGCGATGGGCGGCTGGGTGCGGGCGTTCAGCGACCGCGTCCGCGAGCGGACCGGGCGCTACCCGACCATCTACACCTCCACTAGCTGGTGGAACCGCTGCGTCGGCTGGTCGGCGACGTTCGGCGCGACCAACCCGCTGTGGGTCGCGCACTACGCCGACCAGCTCGGCGCGCTGCCGAACGGGTGGGACTACGAGACGATCTGGCAGTGGCAGGCCGCCGGCCTGTTCCCCGGGGACCAGAACCTCTTCAACGGCAACGCGAACCAGTTGCTCCAGATAGCGCTGGGGTAGCCGTGCCACCCCGCGCCGGTGCCCGGTGGCGGGCCCTCCTGGGCCGCGCGACCGCCCTCGCCGCCTGTGCCCTGATCACCGCCACGCCCACCACCGCCGCCGTCCCCGCGCGCGTCGGCGACCACGCGATGGGGTCGCAGATCGCCGCGCACGAGGGCGGCGACCGGCGGGTCGTCCTCGACCCCGCCCGGTCCACCCGCGCCGTGGTCGAGGGCATCGACGTCAGCAGCCACCAGGGCGACGTCGACTGGTGGCACTGGTGGGGGCAGGGCAAGCGGTTCGCGTACGTGAAGGCGACCGAGAGCACGACCTACCGGAACCCGCACTTCACCCAGCAGTACGACGGCTCCTACCACGTCGGCATGATCCGCGGCGCGTACCACTTCGCGCTGCCCGACCAGTCCTCCGGCACCGCCCAGGCCGACTTCTTCGTCGACCACGGCGGTGGCTGGTCGGGGGACGGCAAGACCCTGCCCGGCGCGCTCGACATGGAGTACAACCCGTACGGGTCGATCTGCTACGGCCTGTCGAAGGAGTCGATGGTGGCGTGGGTGGCCGCGTTCCACGACCGCTACCACGCCCGGACCGGCCGCCACCCGGTCGTCTACACGTCCGCGAACTGGTGGAACCAGTGCGCCGCCGGGGACTTCAGCGCCACCAGCCCGTTGTGGGTGGCGCGTTACGCGTCCGGTGTCGGTGCCCTGCCCCACGCGTGGGGCTACCACACGTTCTGGCAGTACACGTCGTCACCGCTCGACCAGAACCAGTTCAACGGGGCCTACGACCGGCTCCAGGCGCTGGCGAACGGTTAGACGGGCACTGGCGGGGTGGACCGGCACGGGTTCCGGGGCTTCCGCCCGCGCGAGGAAGGGGTGGTCGGGGAGCACTCCGCGCTCCCCGACCACCCGCTCCGCGTCAGTCGAACAGGGCCGGGAGGGTGCCCTCCCAGGCCGCGCGCAGCTCGGCCAGGTCGAGCTGCCCGAGCTCCTGGAACTCCAGCGCGTGCGACTCCGGGTCCACCACGCCGACCTTGCGCCACGGCAGACCGCGCGCCGTGCACATGTCGGTGAACCGCAGCTCTTCCGTGCGCGGCACGGCGACCAGCACCCGGCCCGCGGACTCGCTGAACAGCTCGGTGAACAGGTCGCCCTCCAGGAACACCCGCGCACCGGTCTCGCCGATCAGGCAGGTCTCCACCAGCGCCTGCGCCAGGCCGCCCTCGGCCAGGTCGTGCGCGGCGGACAGCATGCCGTCCCGCGACCCGGCCACGAGCACCTCGCCGAGCAGCTTCTCCCGCGCCAGGTCCACCTTCGGCGGCACGCCGCCCAGGTGGCCGTGCACGACGTGCGCCCACTCCGAGCCGCCGAACTCCGCGCGCGTCTCGCCGAGCAGGAGGAGCGTCTCGCCGGCCTCCGCGCCCACCCCGGTCGGGATGCGGCGGCGGACGTCGTCGATGACGCCGAGCACGCCCACCACCGGCGTCGGCAGGATCGCCGTCGCGCCGGTCTGGTTGTAGAACGAGACGTTGCCGCCGGTCACCGGGATGCCCAGCTCGACGCAGCCGTCCGCGAGGCCCTTCACGGCCCGCTCGAACTGCCACATCACGCCCGGGTCCTCGGGCGAGCCGAAGTTCAGGCAGTTGGTGACCGCGACCGGCGTCGCGCCGCTCGTCGCCACGTTCCGGTACGCCTCGGCCAGCGCGAGCTGCGCGCCCGCGTACGGGTCGAGCCTGGTGTAGCGGCCGTTGCAGTCCGTGGACAGCGCCACGCCCCGGTGGGTGTCCTCGTCGATCCGGATCATGCCCGAGTCCGACGGCTGCGCGAGCACCGTGCCGCCGCGCACGTACCGGTCGTACTGCTGGGTGACCCACCGCCGGGACGCCAGGTTGGGCGACGCGGCCATGGTCTTCACCAGGGCCAGCAGGTCGTCCTTCGCGGGCCTGGGCAGCGCGTCCGGGGTGTTCGCGACCAGCTCGTCCTGGTCCGCCGGGCGCTCGATCGGCCGGTGGTAGACCGGACCCTCGTGCGCGACGGTGCGCGGCGGGACGTCCACCACGACCTCGTCGTCCCAGGTGATCACCAGCCGGTCGCCCTCGGTGACCTCGCCGATCTCGGTGGCGATCACGTCCCACCTGGCGCAGACCGCCATGAACGCGTCCACGTCCTCCGGCCGCACGACCGCGCACATGCGCTCCTGCGACTCGCTGGACAGCACCTCGGCCGGCGTCATGCCGGTGGCGCGCAGCGGGACCCGCTCCAGGTGCACGCGCATCCCGCCGTCACCGGCGGAGGCGAGCTCGCTGGTGGCGCAGGACAGGCCCGCGCCGCCGAGGTCCTGGATGCCGACCACGAGGCGTTCGCGGAACAGCTCCAGCGAGCACTCGATCAGCACCTTCTCCGTGAACGGGTCGCCGACCTGCACGCTCGGCAGCTTCTTGCGCTTGCCGGCCGTGTCGTCGAACGTCTCGCTGGCCAGCACGCTCACGCCGCCGATGCCGTCCAGGCCGGTGCGCGCGCCGTACAGGATGATCTTGTTGCCGGTGCCCGACGCGTGCGCCAGGTGCAGGTCCTCGACCCGCATCGCACCCACGCACAGGGCGTTCACCAGCGGGTTGCCCGCGTAGGTGGCGTCGAAGACGACCTCGCCGCCGATGTTCGGCAGGCCCAGGCAGTTGCCGTAGCCACCGACGCCGGCCACGATCCCGGGCAGCACCCGCCGGGTGTCCGGCGCGTCGGCCGGCCCGAACCGCAGCGGGTCCATCACGGCCAGCGGGCGCGCGCCCATCGCCAGGATGTCCCGCACGATGCCGCCGACACCCGTCGCCGCGCCCTGGTACGGCTCGACGTAGGACGGGTGGTTGTGCGACTCGGCCTTGAACGTGATCGCCCAGCCGTCGCCGATGTCCACCACGCCGGCGTTCTCGCCGATGCCCGCGAGCATCTTGGCGCGCATCTCGTCGGTGGTGGTGTCGCTGAAGTACTTGAGGTGCACCTTGGACGACTTGTAGGAGCAGTGCTCGCTCCACATCACCGAGTACATCGCCAGCTCGGCGTCCGTCGGCCGACGGCCGAGGATCTCGCGGATGCGGGTGTACTCGTCGTCCTTGAGGCCCAGCTCCTTGTAGGGCTGGTCCTGCTCGGGCGTCGCCTGGGCGTTCTCGACCGTGTCCGGGGTCATGCGCTCACCACCGCGTCGAGCAGGGACAGGAACAGGCCGAGGCCGTCGTCCGTCGGGCCGGTGAGGGCGTCGATCGCGTGCTCGGGGTGCGGCATCAGGCCGACGACCCGGCCGTTCGGGCTGGAGATGCCCGCGATGCCGTTGCGCGACCCGTTGGGGTTGTCGCCGACGTAGCGGAACACCACGCGGCCCTCGTCCTCCAGCTCGCGGAGGGTGTTCTCGTCGGCCTGGTAGCCGCCCTCGCCGGACTTCAGCGGAACCAGGATCTCGGCACCCCGGTCGTAGCGCGAGGTCCACGCGGTCTCGTTGTTCTCGACCCGCAGCCACTGGTCGCGGCACACGAAGTGCAGCTTGTCGTTGCGGGTGAGCGCGCCCGGCAGGAGGTGGGCCTCGCACAGGATCTGGAACCCGTTGCAGATGCCGAGGACCGGCATGCCCTTGCGGGCGGCCTCGACCACTTCCTGCATCACGGGCGCGAACCGGGCGATGGCACCGCACCGCAGGTAGTCGCCGTAGGAGAACCCACCGGGCACGACGACCGCGTCGACGCCCTTCAGGTCGTGGTCGGCGTGCCAGAGCGGTACGGCCTCGCCGTCGGCGTACTTGACGGCACGGGCGGCGTCGACGTCGTCCAGCGTGCCGGGGAACGTGATGACCCCGACCCTCATGCGTCGAGCCGCCTGACGACGAAGTCCTCGATCACCGGGTTGGCGAGGAAGGTCTCGGCGATCTTGGCGAGAGCGGCGTCGTCGACGTCGTCGGCGACCTCCAGCTCGAAGTGCTTGCCCTGGCGGACAGTGGTGATTCCGTCGAAACCCAGACGGGGCAGCGCGTTGGCCACCGCCTGTCCTTGCGGGTCGAGGATTTCGGGTTTCGGCATGACGTCGACGACGACTCGGGCCACGACAGGCTGCTCCAAGCTAGGAGGACTGGCGGTACTGGCAAAGCCTACCTGAGCTGGGTGTTCATCGACTTCGCAGGTGGTCGGGGGCACACGGTCACCTGCGATCACCCGATCGGGAAGCGCGGTACCGCACGCACTTCTGCTAATCTTCACCCAGCTTCGGCCCGTAAGCCGAGGAAGTGAGCACGGTCCACGTCCGGACGGACGTCGGCCGTGCTTCGCGCTTTCTACGGCAAATCGAGCCGGATGATCGAACCGATCGCGGGCCCGGCGCGACGGGCCCAGTCACCACCGACTCCGTGGCACCCGACCACCAGGTCCGGAATCCACAGCAGCGGCTCCGCGACGCTGTCGACGTGCTCGTAGACGAGGGACGTCTCGACGGCCTGCTTGCCCAACGCGTCGCGGATGGTCCGCAGGTCGTGCTTGTTCCGCGCATCACGGCTGTCCAGGACGAGCCGGCCGGCGCGCACGTCGAGCAGGTCGTCCACGAGCCGCGCCAGACAGGTCTGCCGCGCCCGTTCCTCGTCCTCCCGGCAGTCCGCCCGGTAGATGTCGACCCGGACACCCGACTCGATCAACCGCGCGAGGAGGAACTTCCGCCGGGTGGGCTTCTCCCGCCGGAAGTGCAATTCGCGCTGGCCCGGGAAGAGGAGGCCGCGCAGGTGTTTGCGCAGCCGGGAGAGGTCTTTCGGTTGGACGATCGCCACCGCCAGCAGGTAGGTGTCGTTGCGGCGGGATTCGTCTACGAACGCGTGCACGGTCACGTCCGCGCATCGGCACCCGGACGTCCCGCATGGACGGACATCACTCGAACGTGTGTTCGGTATTCCTCGCCACCTGGCACCCCGACCGCAATCCTGCGCGGGACGTTCGCTGTCGGCGTACCGGCTGGCGGGCGGCGGCGATCGCGCCCAGGGTGGGGATCATGCGGATCCTGGTGCTGGGCGGGACGGTGTTCCTCGGCAAGGCGATCGCCGCCGAGGCGGTGCGGCGGGGTCACGACGTGGTGTGCGCGGCGCGCGGCGAGTCCGGACAGGTACCCGACGGCGCGGCGCACGTGCTCGTCGACCGGAACGAGGGGCTCGGGCCGCTGGTCGGCCAGTCCTTCGACGCGGTGGTCGACCTCGCCACGATGGCCGTCTCCTGGGTCCGGGACGCGCTGCGCACCCTCGACGCCGGGCACTGGACGTTCATCTCAAGCTGCTCGGTCTACGCCGACCACGCCACCCCCGGCGGCACGCGGACGCTCCCGCCCCTCGAAGACGACCCGACCGCCGAGAGCACACCCGACCGGTACGGCTCGGTGAAGGTGGCCAGTGAGAACGCGGTCCGGGAAGCGCACGACGGCGCGTTCATCGTCCGCGCCGGCCTGATCACCGGTCCCGGCGACAAGAGCGACCGGTTCGGGTACTGGGTCAACCGGCTCGCGCAGGGCGGGCGGGTGGCCGTGCCGGACGTGTCGGACCAGGCGACGCAGCACGTCGACGTGCGCGACCTGGCCGCCTGGATCGTGGACAGCGCGGAGAACCGCACCGGCGGCACGTTCGACGCCATCGGCCCGGCCGACCCGCTGAGCCTGGTGCTCGGCGAGGTCGCGGGCGCGGTCGCGCCGCAGGGCACCGAGCTGGTGCGCATCCCGGAGGCCGTCCTCCGGTCGCACGAGATCACGCCGTGGTCCGGCCCGCGCAGCTTCCCGCTGTGGCTGCCGGACTCGCACCGGGCCCTGATGCTCCGCGACGCGCGTCCCGCGCTGGCGGCGGGCCTGCGGGTGCGCCCGACGTCCGAGACCGCGCGCGACTCGCTGGCGTACGAGCGCGCCCTCGGCCAGGACCGGCAGCGCCGGGCGGGCATCTCCCGCGAGGTCGAGGAGTCGCTGCTCGCGGCACTGGGCTGAGTCGCGCGGCGAGGAGACCCGGACACCCCGGGCCGGGCGGTCGACCGGGTGCAGACTCCGGAAAACGCGACAAAGGGGAAACGAATGCGACTCGTCCACTTCGGCCACTCGTGCGTGCTCGTGGACACCGGCACGGCCCGGCTGCTGTTCGACCCGGGCACCTGGTCGACCGGGTTCGAGCAGGTCACCGGCCTGGACGCGGTGCTGATCACGCACCACCACCCGGACCACCTGGACACCGCGCGCCTGCCCGACCTGCTCGCCGGCAACCCCGACGCCCGGCTGTACTCGGCCGAGGAGCTGGAGGGCGCGACCCCCGCCCGGCCCGGCGACGTGCTCACCGTCGCGGGTGCGTCCGTGCACGTCGTCGACGCGCCGCACGAGCAGATCCACCCGGCGGTCGAGGTGCCGGTGAACGTCGGCTACCTGGTCGACCACGGCGCGTTCTACCACCCGGGCGACTCGCTGACCGTGCCCGCGCAGCGGGTGGACGTGCTGGCCGCGCCCACCGCCGGGCCGTGGATGAAGCTGTCCGAGGCGGCGGACTTCCTGGCCGCCGTCGGTCCGCGCGTCGCGGTGCCGATCCACGAGGCGATCCTGGCCCGGACGGACCTGTACTACCGCGTGCTGGCCGGCACGGCACCCGAGGGCACGGAGTTCCGGGTGCTGCCGCGCGGCGAGTCGGTGGAGCTGTAGGTCGCCGCCTCGGCCCCGTGGCCCAGGGCCAGCTCGACGGACTCCAGCAGCACGTCGCGGACCCCGGGCCGGGCCAGGTCGGCCGCGTCCACGCCGATCCGCACGAACCCGCCGCGCCGGGCCGCCCGGCCCACGGCGAGCAGGTGGCCCCGGTGCTCGCCGACCATCCGCACCCGGCCGGCCCGCACGTCCCCGGTGCGCAGGTCGCGCACGCCGACCAGGTCCGCGCACACCGCGAACCGGTGCCGGCGCAGCGCGACCACCGTGCCGGGCGACGCGAGCCACCCCGGCGGCGCGAACAGGTCCGTGGCCAACCCGAGCCGGTGCGCCGCAGCTCGCGCCGCGACCAGCCGCAACCCGGCCTCGTGCGCGGGCAGCGCGGAGAACTCGGCCCGCCGGCGCAGCGACACCGCCCGGTGGCACGGGTCCGCGCTGTGGTCGAAGCCGTGCAGGACCAGCGCGTCCCGGCCGCGCACGCGGTCGCGCACCCAGTCCAGCGCCTCCCCCGCCCCGACCTTGCGCGGGGCGAGGAGCAGCGACACCGGCACCGAGCGCCGGTCGAGCTCCCCGGTCAGGTCGGCGCACCGGGCCAGCGTGCTCGGGCCGATGCCGGACAGCGAAACCACGAGGGTCGCGACCATGCCCCCCAGTGCGCCGCACCGGTGTGTCGGCGGCCTGACGACCAGGTGACGTGCGGTGACCGGGCGCGCGAACTTACCCGCCGATCCAGTCCGCGAACGACAGCCCGGTGATCCGCTCGTACGCCTCGACGTACCGGGCGCGGGTCGCCGCCACCACGTCGTCCGGCAGCGCCGGCGGCGGGGTGTCCGACGCCCGGTCCCACCCGGAGGCGGGCGAGGTCAGCCAGTCCCGCACGAACTGCTTGTCGAACGCGGGCTGCACCCGGCCGGGCTCGTACCCGTCGGCCGGCCAGTAGCGCGACGAGTCCGGCGTGAGCACCTCGTCGCCCAGCACGAGCGCGCCCGACCCGTCCAGGCCGAACTCGAACTTGGTGTCGGCCAGGATCACACCGCGTGACCGCGCGTACTCCCGGGCCGCCGAGTAGACGGTCAGGGTCGCGTCCCGCAGCCGCTCGGCGAGCTCCGCGCCGACCTCGCCGGCGACGTGCTCGAAGGACACGTTCTCGTCGTGCGAGCCGAGCTCCGCCTTGGTCGCGGGCGTGAAGATCGGCTCCGCCAGCTCCGACGCCTCGACCAGCCCGGCCGGCAGCGCGATGCCGCAGGCCGTGCCCGACACCCGGTACTCGGCCATCCCCGACCCGGTCAGGTAACCCCGGGCGACGCACTCCACCGGCACCATGTCGAGCTTGCGCACGAGCAGCGCCCGCCCGCGCACCGAATCCGGAATCCGGGGGTCGTCCCAGGCCACGAGGTGGTGGGGCACCAGGTCCGCGAACTTCTCGAACCAGAACACGCTCATCGCGGTGAGCACGCGCCCCTTGTCGGGGATCTCCGAGGACAGCACGTGGTCGAACGCGGAGATCCGGTCCGTCGCCACGAGCAGCAGCAGCTCCGAGTCCACCTCGTAGAGGTGGCGGACTTTGCCGGCGGCGACGGGGCGGTAGTCAGCAAGCTTCGACACGGCCCGCAGCCTACTTGCCGACCCGGACCGCACCACCGGCCGCCGAAGCCGCGCGTCCCAGGTCGTGGGCGGGTCTTCCCACCTGCGGCAAGATCTGCCCCATGCGTGCACCCGCACTGGTACTCACCGTGACCGCCGCCCTGCTCGCGGTCGCCTGCGCCCCTGCCGAAGACACACCGGTCGCCCCGACCGCCGTCAACGGCGTCGCGTGCAAGAAGGACACCCTGGCGACCCTGACGCCGGGCAAGATCACCTTCGGCACCGACCAGCCCGCCTACGCGCCGTGGTTCGTCGACGACGACCCGACCAACGGCAAGGGCTTCGAATCCGCCTTGGCCTACGCCCTGGCCGAGGAGCTCGGCTACGCCAAGTCCGACGTGGTCTGGACGCGGGTGCCGTTCAACGCGGCCATCCAACCCGGCAAGAAGACCTACGACGCCGACATCAACGAGTTCTCCATCACCGAGGAGCGCAAGCAGGCCGTCGACTTCTCCGCGCCCTACTACGACGTGGGCCAGGTCGCGGTCACGCTCAAGTCGTCCAAGGCCGCGTCGGTGAAGACCCTGGCGGACCTGGAGAAGGTCAAGCTCGGCGCGCAGGTCGGCACCACGTCGTTCGAGTCGGCCAAGCGGCTGTCCACCGAGCAGGACGTGGCGGTCTACAACACCAACGACGACGCCAAGGCCGCCCTGCGCGCCGGGCAGATCGACGCGCTGATCGTGGACCTGCCCACGGCGTTCCAGATCACGTCGGTGGAGATGGACGACGGCCAGATCATCGGCCAGATCCCCGGCGCGGACCGGCGGCCCGAGCAGTTCGGCATCGTGCTGGACAAGGGCAGTGCGTTGACCGGGTGCGTGTCCAACGCCGTGGAGGCGTTGCGCTCCAAGGGCAAGCTCGCCGCGTTCGAGCAGGAGTGGCTGACTTCGGCGGGCAGCGCCCCCGCGCTGAAGTGACGATCAGCGAGGTGCAGCGGGAACGCCTGGCGTACCGGCGTTCCCGCTCCCGGCGCTCGACCCTGGTCGCCCTGCTCTCGACCCTGGTGTTCGCCGCCGTCGCCTACTTCACGGTCACCCGCGCGCCGGGCTGGCCGCGCGTCCAGGACTCGTTCTTCAACCTGGACATGGCCTGGCGCTCGCTGCCGGCGGTGCTGGGCGGCCTGTGGCTGAACCTGCGGGTGCTGCTGGTGTGCGGCGCGCTGATCCTGGTGCTGGCGCTGGGCATCGCGGCGGTGCGCACGCTGCGCGGCCCGGTGTGGTTCCCGCTGCGCGTGCTCGCCACCGCGTACGTCGACCTGTTCCGCGGTCTGCCGCTGATCATCCTGCTGTACCTGGTGGGGTTCGGGCTGCCCGCGCTGCGGCTGACCGGCGTGCCCAACGACTACGTGGTCCTGGGGGGTGTCGCGCTGGTCCTGGCCTACACGGCGTACGTGGCGGAGGTGTTCCGGGCCGGGATCGAATCGGTCCACCCGTCCCAGGTGGCGGCGGCGAGGTCCCTCGGCCTCGGCCCGCACCGGACCATGCGGCTGGTCGTGCTCCCGCAGGCGGTGCGCCGCGTCGCGCCGGCGCTGCTCAACGACTTCGTCGCGTTGCAGAAGGACTGCGGGCTGATCTCCGTGCTGGGCGCGGTCGACGCGGTGCGCGCCGCCCAGATCGAGCAGGCGAAGTCGTTCAACTTCACGCCGTACGTGGTGGCGGGCCTGCTGTTCGTCCTGCTCGCGATACCGTCCGCGCGCTTCGCCGACAGCATGGCCAGGCGCGCCGAACAACGTCAGGGGGGCCGATGACCGCACCGGTCCTCAAGGTGCGCGGCGTGGTCAAGCACTACGGCGAGAACACCGTCCTCGCCGGCATCGACCTCGACGTGCACGAGCACGAGGTGGTCGCGCTGATCGGTTCCTCGGGATCGGGCAAGTCGACGCTGCTGCGCTGCGTGAACCTGCTGGAGGAGCTGGACGACGGCCGAATCCTGCTCGACGGCGTGGACGTCTCGGACCCCCGCGTGGACGCCGACGTCGCGCGCCGCCGGATGGGCATCGTGTTCCAGGCGTTCAACCTGTTCCCGCACATGACCGTGCTGGACAACATCACCCTCGCCCCGCGCGAGGTGCACGGCGTGCCCCGGGGGCGGGCGGAAGCCCGCGCGCGCGAACTGCTGGCCAGGGTGGGCCTGGCCGACCGCGCGGGCAGCTACCCGGACCGGCTGTCCGGCGGCCAGCAGCAGCGGGTCGCGATCGCCCGCGCGCTGGCCTACTCCCCGAGGCTGCTGCTGCTCGACGAGGTGACCAGCGCCCTGGACCCGGAGCTGGTCGGCGAGGTGCTGTCCCTGGTCCGCGAGCTCGCGGCCGGCGGCGCGACCATCCTGATGGCGACCCACGAGATGGGCTTCGCCCGGCAGGTGGCCGACCGGATCTGCTTCCTGGACGGCGGCAGGCTCATCGAGTCGGGCCCGCCCGACCAGGTGCTGGGCGCGCCCGAGCACGAGCGGACCAGGCAGTTCCTGAAGAGGATCATCGACGCCGGCAGGCTGTGAGCGGACCACCCTCGTGCCGCGCGCGCGGGCCCCCTACCCTGGCTACCCGTGATGGCCCGAAAGGCAGCCCGTGCGACCGCCGCCGCGAGCCTCGGTCTCGGCCTGCTGCTCGGCGGGTGCGGGAAGCCCCAGGCGTCCCCGACCCCGGCTCCGACCCCGGTCACCACGACCTCGCCGACGCCGAGTTCCGTCCCCGCCGTGGCCTCCATCTCGGTGCGACCGGTCCCGACCACGCCCCGGCCGGCGGTCGCCCCCACCACGGCCGAGCCGCCACCCCCGGCCCCGGAACCGCCTCCGGTCCAGGTCCAGCCGACGCCGCCGCCGGTGGAGCCCACGAAGCCGGACCTCGACGACGTGGCCCTCCGGGGCTTCCCGTGCCGGGACGAGGGCGCGGCGGCGGTCGACCCCACCGGACGCCCGCTGGTGTGCGAGCGGACCCGGCGGGGCCGGCTGGTCTGGGGCAAGCCCTAGAGGATCGGCTCCGGCGCGTACCCGGCGGCGGCCGGGAACTTCGCCACCACGTCCTCGACCTGGGCGACCACCGAGGCGACCTGCTCGCCGGCGACCCCCGTGAACGACAGCCGGTCGTCGAGCAGCGCCTGGAGCTCGTCGCGGTCCAGCGGCAGCCGGGGGTCGGCGGCGAGCCGTTCCACCAGGTCGTTCCCGGCCCCCTGCTCCCGCATGGCGAGCGCCACGGCGACCGCGTGCTCCTTGATCGCCTCGTGCGCGGTCTCCCGCCCGACCCCGCGCCGGACGGCGGCCATCAACACCTTGGTCGTGGCCAGGAACGGCAGGTAGCGGTCGAGCTCCTTGGCCACCACGGCCGGGTAGGCCCCGAACTCGTCGAGCACGGTCAGGAAGGTCTCCACCAGCCCGTCGAACGCGAAGAACGCGTCCGGCAGCGCCACCCGCCGGACGACGGAGCAGGACACGTCCCCCTCGTTCCACTGGTCCCCGGCCAGCTCGCCGACCATCGACAGGTAGCCGCGGAGGACGACCGCGAACCCGTTGACCCGCTCGCACGACCGCGTGTTCATCTTGTGCGGCATGGCGCTGGAGCCGACCTGACCGGCCTTGAAGCCCTCGGTCACCAGCTCGTGGCCGGCCATCAGCCGGATCGTCTTGGCCAGGCTCGACGGCCCGGCCGCCGCCTGCACCAGGCTCGACACCACGTCGAAGTCCAGCGAGCGCGGGTAGACCTGCCCGACGCTGGTCAGCACCTTCTCGAACCCGAGGTGCCCGGCCACGGTCTCCTCCAGCTCGGCGAGCTTCGCGCGGTCGCCGCCCATCAGGTCCAGCATGTCCTGCGCGGTCCCGACCGGTCCCTTGACGCCGCGCAGCGGGTAGCGCGCGATCAGCTCGTCGAGCCGGTGGAAGGCCGCCAGCGTCTCGTCGGCGGCCGAGGCGAACCGCTTGCCCAGGGTCGTGGCCTGCGCGGCGACGTTGTGCGACCGGCCGGCCATGACCAGATCGGTGTGCTCGGCGGCGAGCCGGACGAGCCGGACGAGGACCGCCGCGACCTTGCCCCGCACCACTTCGAGCGACCGCAGGACCTGGAGCTGCTCGACGTTCTCGGTGAGGTCCCGGGACGTCATGCCCTTGTGCACGTGCTCGTGCCCGGCGAGGGCGTTGAACTCCTCGATCCGGGCCTTCACGTCGTGCCGGGTGACCCGCTCCCGGGCGGCGATGGACCCGAGGTCGACCTGGTCCAGCACCCGTTCGTAGTCACTTACGGCCTCGGCCGGCACGGCGACCCCGAGCCCGGCCTGGGCCCGGAGCACAGCAAGCCACAACTGCCGCTCCAACACGATCTTGTGCTCGGCGGACCACAGGGTGGCCAGCTCGGCAGAGGCGTAGCGACCTGCGAGGACGTTGGCGATGCGCGGCTTGCTAGTCACCGCCCAAGCCTACCCAGCGCCCCGCCCGACCCCGTCCCCGCCGCCTTCACCGCCCGGCGGTCCGCCGACCGGCGAGCGCCGACCGCAGCCTTCCGCCGCCGCGTCCCACCACCCCGGCTCACCGGTCCCGGCGCGAGTTGAGCCGCGCCGCCTGACGGGTCAGGTGGTCGCGCTCCGCGAGGGTGGCGGCCTGGTGGGCCGCCTCGGCGTACAGCCGGGCCGCGGTGTCCAGGTCGCCGTCGCGCTCGTGGAGGTGCGCCGCCACCGCCGCGTACCGGGGCAGCGAACCGTCCAGCGCCGCGAGCGCCGCCAGCCCGGCGCGCGCCCCGTCCGCCTCCCCCACGGCCACCGCCCGGTTGAGCCGGACCACCGGGCTGCCGGTCAGGCGCGCGAGCTCGTCGTACCACTCCACGATCTGCACCCAGTCCGTCTCCCGCGCCGTGGGCGCATCGGCGTGCAGCGCCGCGATCGCGGCCTGGGCCTGGAACTCGCCGAGCCGGTCGCGGGCGAGGGCCGACTGGAGGATCGCGACGCCCTCGGCGATCGACGCGGTGTCCCACCGGGTGCGGTCCTGCTCGGCGAGCGGCACCAGCCGGCCGTCCGGTGCGGTCCGCCCGGCGCGCCGGGCGTGGTGCAGCAGCATGAGGGCGAGCAGCCCCGCCACCTCGGGGTGGTCGATCGAGGCCGCGACCTGGCGGGTGAGCCGGATCGCCTCGGCCGCGAGGTCGACGTCACCGGAGTAGCCCTCGTTGAAGACCAGGTACAGCACCCGCAGCACGGTGGCCACGTCGCCGGGCCGGTCCAGCCGCACCCCGGAGACCGTGCGCTTGGCCCGGCTGATGCGCTGCGCCATGGTCGCCTCGGGCACCAGGTAGGCCTGGGCGATCTGGCGGGTGGTCAGCCCGCCGACCGCCCGCAGCGTGAGCGCCACCGCCGACGACGGCGTCAGCGACGGGTGCGCGCACAGGAAGTAGAGCTGGAGCGTGTCGTCCACCGCGGCACCGGCCGGCGGCACCTCCTCCACCGAGTCCTCGCGCCGGCGGCGGGCGGTGTCCGCCCTGGCCACGTCGAGGAACCGCCGCCAGGCCACGGTGACCAGCCAGCCCTTCGGGTCGCGCGGCGGGTCGTCCGGCCACACCCGGACCGCCTCGACCAGGGCGTCCTGCACGGCGTCCTCGGCCGCCGCGAAGTCGGCTCCGCGACGGACGAGGACGCCGAGCACGGCCGGGGTGAGGCTCCGCAGCAGCGCGTCGTCCACCGGCGAGCTCACTCCGTGATGGTGGGCGGCTCGGCCAGGAACGGCCGCAGTTCGAGCCACTCGTGAATCGGCGTCCCGCCCGCGCCGGGTGCGGCCGACAGCTCCCCGGCCAGCTCCACGGCGCGTTCGTGGCTGTCGACGTCGATCACCATCCAGCCGGCGATGAGGTCCTTGGTCTCGGCGAACGGCCCGTCGGTGATCGGCGGGCGGCCCTCGCCGGCGTACTGGACGAACATCCCCTCGGGGGCGAGCGCCTGGCTGTCGACGAACTCGCCGGTCTCCACCAGCCGCGCCGCGAAGTCGCGCATGTACTGGATGTGCGCCGCGACCTCCTCCGGCGTCCACTTGTCCATGGTCACGTCGTTGACCGGGGACGGCGCGCCGCGGTAGTGCTTGAGCAGCAGGTACTTGGCCATGGTGTCTCTCCTCGGTGCCGACGCCCCATTGTGGTCGCGTTCTGCCCCTGGGACGGAGCCGGTCCCCGGTTCTCGACATCGACGCGGGAACTTTTTTCCGGACCCGTGCCCCTGGGCGGACGACGGGCGCGGCACACGGAGCCGACGCCCGCCGCCCAGGGGGAGGAGTTCGGCGGGGGACCGAGTCGACCGGACGGGATCAGCGCAGGTCGAGGCGGGGATCGGTGGCCAGGATCAGGAGCTGGTCGAGGGTCACCGGCACGACGTCCCGGGTCTTCCCGCCCTGCGCCGGGTCGTAGTTGTAGCCGGTCACCTGGACCACCGTGCCGTCCGCCCGGAAGTGCGCCACCGAGTGGCTGACCACGTCCGGCGACGACCCGCTGCTCGACGTGGCGAACTCGACCACGCTGCCGTCGGCCCGCTTCTGCTGGTGCTCGCACCTGACCCCGGCGCAGAAGTCGTCCCTCGTGAAGGCGGTGGGCGGGCCGGTCAGGCGCACCACGACGCCCCCGCTGCCCTCGTCGTCCTCGAAGTGGACGAACCCGCTCGCCAGCCCGGCCGCCGGTTTCGCGCGGTCGTCGGCGAACTCCACCCGGACGTCCCACACCCCGGGCACCACCGCCGCGAACCGGTCCGCCAGGTAGCCGGACAGCGCCGTCAACCGCCTGGACGCCGGGTCCGCCGACGTGGTCACCCCCGGCGGTGCCACCGACGCCGGCACCGAGGACGTCGGCTTCGCGAACGACGACGGCGACGTCCCGGACGGCACCGCGCCCACCGGCGCGGTGGTCAGCACCCGCCCGGTCAACGCGTCGACCTGGACGACGTCCCGGGCCGAGAGCACGCCGGGCAACGACAGCACGGTCCCCATCAGCACGACCGTCGCCGCACCGACCGCCACCAGCGCCCGTCGCCTCCTGCGCGCCGCGCGCACGCCCTGCGCCCGCTCGATCAGCGCGTCGGCGTCGAAGTCCAGCGGTGGCTCGTCGCCGACCGCCGCGCGCAGGCTCTTCCGCAGCTCCGCTTCACTCATGACGCCACCACCACCCCCCTGTCGAGCTCCTCCACGGCGGCCCGCAGGGTGACCAGTCCCCGCGCGGTCTGGCTCTTGACCGTCCCCTCCGTGCACCCCATGGCCACCGCGACCTCGCTGACCGGCAGGTCCTCGAAGTACCGCAGCACGAGCACCGCCCGCTGCCGGGGCGGCACGCGCAGCAGCGCGGCGTGCACCAGGTCGCGCGCCCACAGCCGTTCGCCGGCCAGTTCCGGGTCGGCCGAGGAGTCCGCCACCTCGGGCAGCTCGCCGTCGCGCTGCTCGGCCCGCCGCCACGGTCTGCGCTTCTCGTCCAGCCACGTCCGCAGCAGCACCTTCCGCGCGTACGCCGAGGGGTGGTCGCGCCACTCGACCCGGTGCCACGCCTGGTAGAGCTTCAGCAGACTGGTCTGCATCAGGTCTTCTGCGGTGTGCCAGTCGCCGCAGAACAGGAACGCGGTCCGGCGCAGCGCGGCGGCGTGGCCGACCGCGAAGTCGCGAAACGCCTGTTCGTCGGCCCTGCGCATGCCCACCCCTTCCGGCCCCCACCTCTAATCACGTCCGAGGGGGCTCCGGGGTTGCACCCCGCCGCGGGAATCAGCGGGACGACATGGCCTTGGCCAGCATCCGCCGGGCCGCCGCGCGCGGGTCCGGGCTGATCTCGATCAGCGCGTTGACCACGGCCCCGTCCACGAGGGCGATCAGCTCCTCGACCCGCTCGCGCCCGACCGGCTGCCCGGCCCGGCCGAAGATCTCGGTCAACAGCCCGTGCAGCTCCCCGCTGAGGCGGCGCATCAGGGGCCGCAGGTACGGTCGCCGGCCGGTCGCCACCAGCCGCTCGTAGCGCAGCAGCACCGCTTCCGCGTCGCGCTCGCCCGCAGGGGGGCCCAGCAGCAGGTCCAGCACCAGGTCGATGAACGCCTCGCCGCCGCACGCCACCACGTCCAGCTCGGCCAGGCGCACCTTGCCGTAGGCGAGCTCGGCCTCGCCGTGGAACTCCAGCGCGGCGGTGACCAGGTCGTCCAGCGAGTCGAAGTAGTACGTGGTCGACGCGAGCGGCAGGCCCGCGCGCTCGGCCACCGCCCGGTGCCGGACCGCGTCGAAACCGCCGTCGACCAACAGGTCCGCGGCGGCTTCGACCAGCGCCTGGCGGCGGCGCTCGCCCTTGGGCGTTGCGGCTGTCATTCGGGGAAAGGTACTAGTGCCCGCCACCGGCCAGGTTCAGGCCGATGACGCCGCTGACGATGAGCCCGAGGGACACCAGCTTGAGCGTGGACACCCCGTCGCCGAGCCAGATCATCCCGATCACGGCGGTGAGCGCCGCGCCGATGCCGGTCCACACCGCGTACGCCGGTCCGGCGGGCAACTGCTTCATCGCCCACGCCAGCCCGCCCAGGCTGATCGCGGCGCACACCGCGAACGCCACCGTCCACCACAGCCTGCTGAAGCCGTCCGACAGCTTCAACGACACCGCCCAACCGGCTTCGAAGAACCCGGACACGATGAGCACGACCCACGCCACGGCAACCCCTCCGACCAGATTGGCACGAGCGTACCAAATTACTGGCACACAAGTACCACTCTGCGCCGCGGGACACCACCGGGCAACGCCGGGCCACCCGTCCGAGGACATCCGCCCCCATCGGGGGAGCGGGCTCAGAACCGGGCCGCGACCCGGGCCGCGAGATCGGTCAACCGCGCCTCGAACGGCCCCGCCACCGACCCCTGGGCGGGCTCGCTCAGCACGAAGACCGTCCCGTCCCGGGCGGGCGCGCGCCCCTCGGCGGGCGAGGAGGAGGCCAGGGCCTGCACCCCCGGCGGCACCAGGACCACCGACACGACCCCGTACACGCCCTGGTCGTCGCGCACCAGGTAGCCGGCACCGCGCGCCCCGGTCGGGCAGTTGGCCACCGCGTGCGAGGGCTGGAGCCCTTCGGCGGCCGGGAGCTCGTCGGCGAGGGCGACGGCGAGCTCCCGGTCCACCTCCTGGCACCCGGAGGCACCACCGGTCGTCGGACGACCGGTCGTCCCCGATGTCCCGTCCCCCTGCGTAGACGGATCTTCGGGGATGCTCTTGGGCGGCAGTCCGCCGCTCACGTCGGGTACGGCGAGCGATTCACCCCGCCGAGGCTCGGGGACCGCCATCGGGCTGAGGTTAGGGGACGCGGCGCTCTCAGCGGAACCCGCAGACGTACTGACGTTCTCGCGCGGCACCAGGTTGGCGTAGGTCACCACACCGCCGAGCGCGACGACCACGGTCAGCGCCGAACCGAGGGCGAGCCGCGTGCGCTTCCGCGCGGTCTCCCGCGCCGACGCCGAGCGGACGTTGCCCACGTCGAAGGACGGGGGCGGCGCACCGTTCGCCGCGTCGCGGAACAGGTCCGCGATCCTGCGCTCGTCCACCTACTCCCACCTCCCGGTCACGACGCCGGCCTCAGGTCGTCGATCGTGTCGCCCAGCGCTTCGCGCAGGGCCACCAGACCGCGCGAGGTCTGGCTCTTCACGGTCCCCTCGGAACACCCGAGCGCCACGGCTGCCGCCGCCACGTCCAAGCCTTCCAGGAACCGCAGCACGAGCACCGCCCGTTGCCGGGGCGGAACCCGCTTCAAGCCCGCGACCAGAGCCTCCCGCGTGGCCACCGAGTCGGCGATCTCCCCGTCGTTGGCGGGAGTCTCCGGGACCACGTCCACGAAGCGCTCCCGACGCCAGGGCCGTCGCGACTCGTCGATCACCGCGCGCACCAGGGTTCGGCGGACGTAGGCGTCCAGGGCCTGCTTGTCCCGGACCTTGCGCCACTTCCGGTGCAACGCGACGAACGCGGTCTGCGCGAGGTCGTCCGCGCGGTGCCAGTCACCACAGAGGAGGAACGCCGTTCGGCGCACGGCCTCCCGGCGAGCCGCGAAGTACTCCGCGAACTCCTGCTCGTCGCGCTGATCCACGCGGACTCTCTCCGCTCGTCGTGCTTGCACTTACCGGACGGAACCGGGCGGCCCTACGGTTGCACGGCGGGTGCCCGAGACTTGCGTCACCCCCATCGTGGTGCGCCGGGCACCAACCGGTAAGCCCTTGCCCGGTGTGATGTGATCCATTCGTGACCCTGCCAGCGCCCCTGGACTTCCGTTCCGACACCGTCACCCGACCGGACCAGGACATGCGCCTGGCCATGTCGGCCGCCGAGGTGGCCGACGACGTGCTCGAACACGACCCGACGATGAAAGCGCTGGAAGAGCGGGTCGCCGACCTGCTCGGCGTGGAGGCCGCCCTCTGGGTGCCGTCCGGCTCGATGGGCAACCTGATCGCGCTCACCGCCCACCTGCGCCGCGGTGACCGGTTCCTCGCCCCGCGCGGCGCGCACGTGCTGGACAACGAGCTCGGCACCGCCGCGTGGATCGCCGGCGGGATGCCGCACCCCCTGGAGTGGGCGGAACCGGGCCGGGTCACGGCGGACGCCGTCCGCGCCGCCGCCGGTGCCGACGGGCCCTACTACACGCTCAGGACCACGCTGCTGTGCCTGGAGAACACGCACAACGGGGCGGGCGGCGCGGTGACCCCGCCCGACGAGCACGCGTTGCTGGTGTCCGCCGCCCGGGAGACCGGCCTGAAGGTGCACCTCGACGGCGCGCGGCTGTGGAACGCCTCGATCGCGCTCGGGGTGCCGCCGGCGGCGCTGACCGTCGGCGTCGACACCGTGCAGGTGTGCCTGAGCAAGGGCCTGGGCGCGCCGGTCGGGTCCGTGGTGGCGGGCACGGCCGCGTTCGTCGTGGAGGCGCGGCGGATCCGGAAGATGCTCGGCGGCGGCGTGCGGCAGGGCGGCGTGCTGGCCGCCGCCGGGCTGGTCGGCCTGGACCGGCTCGACGACCTGGCCGCCGACCACGCCAACGCCCGGACGCTGGCCAGGGGCCTGGCCGAGCTGGGCTGGCAGGTGGACGAGCCGGCGACCAACATCGTCATGGCCGGCGTGCCGGACCTGGACGTGACGCTGACCGGGCTCCGGCACCTCGGGGTGTTCGCGGGGCCGATGGCGGGGAAGGTGCGGTTCGTGACGCACCGCGACGTGAACGCCGCCGACGTGGCCGAGGCCCTGCGCCGGATCCAGTCGGTGAGCTCGTGAGCCGCTGGGTGGTGTTCGACTACGGGAACGTGATCAGCGAGGCCAACACCAACCTGGACCGGCTGGCCGGGATGCTGGGCGTGCCGCCGGACCGGTTCGCCACCCCCTACTGGGCCTTCCGCGACGCCTACGACCACGGCTCGCCCGAGGTCGAGTACTGGCGGTCGGTCGGCCGCGAACTCGGCGTCGAGGTCAGCGCGGAGCGGGCGGTCGACCTGACCGCCGTGGACACCGAGGGCTGGCTGGTGACCTCACCCGCCGCGCTGGCGCTGATCGGGGAGCTGGCGGCGGCCGGCGTCCCGCTGGCGCTGCTGTCCAACGCGCCGTCGGCGTTCGGCCGGATCGTGGCGCGGCAGCCGTGGACGTCGCACTTCCGGCACCTGGTGTTCTCCGGCGACCTCGGCGTGGTCAAGCCCGCGCCCGCGATCTGGACCGCGCTGGCCGACCTGCTCGGCACCCGCGACTGCGTGTTCTTCGACGACCGCGAGGAGAACACCGACGGCGCGACCGAGGCGGGCCTCGTCGGCGTCCACTGGCAGGGTGCGGCGCACGCCCGCGACCGGCTCGTCGACCTCGGCGTGCTCCCCTGACCGCCGCGCCCCCACCGTCCCGCCTCCGCGCGCGACCCCACCCGGAGCCCCCGGTTCAGCTCTTGGCGGCGCGCAGCTCGGCCCGCAGCTCCGCCAGCTCGGCCCGGACCGACCGCAGCTCCGCCACCGTGGCCTGCTCGGCCTCGACCACCTGCCCCTCGACCCCGCTCAACCGCTGCACCAGCCAGGACGCGATGGTGCCGGTGATCACGCCGAGCAGCGCGATCCCGCCGATCATCAGCAGCGCGGCGACCAGCCTGCCCTCCCACGTCACCGGGTAGCGGTCGCCGTAGCCGACGGTGGAGATCGTGGTCAGCGTCCACCAGGCGGCGTCGCCGAAGGTGGTGATGGTGGCGTCGGGGTGGCCGCGCTCGGCGTCCAGCACGGCCAGCGACGCGGACAGCCCGACCAGCGTGGTGACGCCGGCGACGTACACGCCGATCTGGTGCCGCACCTTGCCGGAGAACCGGCGGTTGAGCACCTTGAGCACGGTGAGCAGGCGCAGCACGCGCAGTTGCCGGACCATCGGCAGCAGCACCGCGAGCAGGTCGAACAGGTGCGTGGCGACGAACCGGCGCTTGTCCGCGGCCAGCGCCAACCGCGCGCCGTAGTCGACCGCGAACACCAGCCACACGACCCACAGCACCACTTCCAGGACCCCGTGCAGGCCCGGCGTCGAGCGGTTGTCGAGCACCTCCCAGGCGTAGGCCACCAGGAAGACGACGGCCAGCGCCGTCAGCGGCCACTCGGCACGCCGCTCCCAGCTCGTCAGGCGGCGCTCATCAGTCTCCGACACCGCCCCATGGTGACCCCTCGGCCTGCGCTGTTCCAACCAACCCGGAATTCGGGCGGCTGCTAGCGCGGCCCCTTGATGCCCTTGCGCCCGCCGCTCTTGATCGCTCCGTAGGCGGCCGTCGCGAGGAACAGCACCCCGCCGATCACCGCCAGCCACACCAGACCCTTGACGACCGCGCCGACCAGCGTCAGCACCAGCCAGGCCGCCAGCAGCCACAGGATTATCTTGACCATGTCCCCTCCAACGCACGACGTGACGTGCGGGTTCCTGATCAGAGCCAGCCCTTGAGCCGCCGCAGCGCCTCGTCGATGTCACCCGGGGCCCCGGCGAACGACATCCGCACGAACTCGTGCCCGTGCACCGGGTCGAAGTCTATGCCCGGGACGATCGCGACACCCGTGTCGTCCAGCAGCCGGCGGCAGAACGCCATCGTGTCGTCGGTCAGGTGCGAGACGTCGGCGTAGGCGTAGAACGCGCCGTCGGCGGGGGCCACCTGGTCGATCCCGAGCCCGGCCAGCCCGGCGAGCAGGACGTCCCGGTTGCGCCGGTAGCCGTCGACCAGCCGCGCGGTCTGCTCGTAGGACTCCGGCTCGAACGCGGCGACCGCCGCGTGCTGCGCCAGCGCGGGCGGGCAGAGGGTGAAGTTGCCGGTCAGGCAGTCGACCGCGCGCCGCAGCGCGGGCGGCAGCAGCATCCAGCCCAGCCGCCAGCCGGTCATCGCGAACGCCTTGGAGAACGAGTTGACCACGATCGCGTCCCGCGAGGTCTCCCACGCGCACGCGAGCGGCGCGCCGTAGCTGATGCCGTGGTAGATCTCGTCGCTGACCAGGCGGGTGCCGTGCTCGGCGCACCACTCGGCCAGGCTCCGGAGCTCGGCCGGGGCGAGCACCGTGCCGGTCGGGTTCGCCGGGCTCGCCACGACCAGGCCGTCCAGCGGCCCGGCCTCCGCGAGCATCGCCGCGGTCGGCTGGAACCGGGTGTCGGGCCCGCACGGCAGCTCGACCACCTCGCACCCCAGCGCGCGCAGGATGTTCCGGTACGCCGGGTAGCCGGGGCGGGCCAGCGCCACCCGCGCCCCGGCGTCGAAGGACGCCAGGAACGCCAGCAGGAACGCGCCGGACGACCCCGTGGTGACCACGACGTCCTCGGGCGAGACCGCGAGCCCGTACTGGCGCTCGTAGTGCCCGGCCAGCGCGGTCCGCAGCTCGACGATCCCCAACTGCTCGGTGTAGCCGAGCGGCTGCTCCCGCAACGCCTTCTCGGCGGCCCGCAGCACCGGTTCCGGCGCGGGGCTCGACGGCTGGCCCGCCGCCAGCGAGACGACGTCACCGTGCGTCCGCTGACGGCGCGCGGCGGCGGACACGATGTCCATGACGTGGAACGGCGGCACATCGGCCCGTGCGGCGACACCCAGCATGGTCCCAGGCTAGTAGCCCTGGTAGCCGCCACCGCCCGCCATCGCCTTGAGGCCGGGGTGGCCCTCGAAGCCGCCGTAGCGGGAGAACGTGTAGCGGACGCCGGCGACGATGTTGTCCACCGGGTTCCAGATGTCGTCGTGACCGGGCAGCTTGTGCGCCTGGAACGTCGGGTCGATGCACTGCATCAGGCCCTTGGACGGCGTGCCCTTGGCCGCGTTGGAGTCCCAGTCGTTGAGCGCGTGCGGGTTGCCGCCCGACTCCTTCTCGATGATCGTCCAGATCTGGTTGATGTTCGCCTCGGTGACCGGGATGCCGGCGGCCTGGAGGATCTTGATCGCTTCCCGGATCCACTGGTCGACGTTGCCGGGCGGCGGACCGCTCGACGGCGGGCCACCGCTGGACCCGAGCCCGGTCATCCCGCCGCCGCCACCGCCACCACCGCCTTGCGAACCACCACCGCCACCGCCGCCGGACCCGCTGCCGCCCCCGGACGAGGGCGACTGCGACTGCGCCGGTTGTGGTTGCGGTTGCGGCTGTTGCTGCGGTGACGGCTCGGCCGACGACGTGTGCGTCACCGGTTCCGGCGTCGGGTTCCAGACGATCGCCTGGCCCGGGACCGGCACGAAGGACTGCGTGCCGGGGTCCGCCATGGTCGAGAACGCGGGCGTGATCGAACCGGGCCGCCCCCTCAGCGCGCCCAGCGCCGTGCCCAGCGCCTGGTCGGCCTGCTCGATCACCGGCCGCGCGTCGCCGGTCGCCTCCGCGACCAGGCCCCGGATGGCGTTGTCGACGTCCGCCGGCGGCATCCCCTGGTTCTGCGCGCGCAACTGGCGCACCCGACCCAGCACGGTCTCACAAATGCGCCCGATCGACGTCTTCGCCGATTCCAGGGCCGCCGCGGCCGAATCCAGGTCGCCCGCCGCCGCGGTGAGCGCCTCGTTCAGCGCGGTGCCGCCCTTGGTGAATTCGCCCATGTAGGCCACGAATCCGTCGGCGGACCCGCCCTCCCACGCGTTGTCGAGCTGCCCCACCCGCTGGGCGATGTCGTTGCCCGATTCCGCGCTCTTCGAAGCGGCCTGCCGCCACCGGTTCGCGATCTCCCGGACGGCCTCCGGCCGGGCCTTGTCCACCTTGTCCGCGAGCTGCGCCAGCGCCTGCCCACCGGGCAGGGCCGCGACCTCGTCCACCGCGCTCATCAGCTCACACCGTCCGGAACGACGCCGCGTTGGCGTCCTCGACGTCGACCACCGCGCCCTGGATCCGGTCCAGCGCGCGTTCCACCTCGCCCAGCAGCGATTCGGCCGCCGCGAACTCCGCGCCGGCCTTGCCGTCGAGTTCGGCGGCGGCCGAGGAAAGGCCGCCCGAATTCGCCAGCTTGCCGAAGATGTCCGGTTCGGGGTAATGCCCGGAGAACCCGTCACCCACCGCGCCGAATTGACCCGCCTGGGCACCGACCGTGCTCCGGCACTGCTCCATCGCCTCGGCGTTGAACTTCGCGACCGCCATTCGCCACACCTTAGGGTTTTCGAGTCGCGGGCACCCCCGCTATGGATGAAGTCCGGCCGGCAGCACGGTGATCCGCCGACGCCCCTCGGCGTCGACCGCCGCCGTGCTCCGGTAGCAGCGCCGGCAGCGCATCCACATCGAGCCCGCCGCCCCGGGCCAGGCCCGGCGCGGTCAGCTCGTGCCACGGCGCGGGCTCGTCCGCCACGTGCCGGACGAGCGGCATCGCGCCGAGGCCGAGGTGTTCCCGGGCAGCGCGGAAAGCGCTCGCGCTGAACGTCGCGGTGACCACCAGACGTCACTCCCGAATGACGGCGGGTACTGCTCCGGCACCGGTGTTGACGCCGCGACCGCCGTCGCGGTTCCCGCTAGACCTCCTGGACCAGCTCCCACACGCACGCCGCGAGCCGCGCGTTGTCGATCGGGGTGATCGTGCTCCAGCTCCGGCCGTCCGAACTGGGCCGCACCAGGTGCAGGTAGCGGCCGGACGTGGTGTCGTGCCACGACACCACGCGGTCCGCGCGCACCGGCGGGCCGCCGCGCTGCGCGCGTTCGGCACCGAACTGGCCACGGGTGCTCATGCCGTCGCACATGCCGGCCAGCTCCTGCGCCTCGTGCAGCGGCAGCCCGTGGCGCTCCAGCGCGAGCACCAGCTTCTCGGCGTCCCGCCCGGCCTCGTCGGAAGCCGCGCGCAGCACCTCGTTCGGCAGGCTGATCGACCGCCCGTACCCCGCCGGCACCTCCCCGGCCACCGACACCGCGGCCTCCGCGAGCGCCGAGGCGCGGGCCTCGATCAGCCACACCTCGTCCCCGTCCACCACGGCGAGGATCGCCTCGTCACCGGAGGCCGCCGCCAGCCCCTTGATCTTGCGGCGGTCCACCCAGATCCAGAGGTCCACCGACAACCGCGGGTTGGCCAGCAGCGCGAAGGTGTCCGCCAGCTCCGGCGTCAACCGCCGCCCGGCCGCCAACCCGCGCTGCGCCAACGACTCCCAGGCGCGCTCGACGAACACGCCCCGTTCGGTGTGCGTGGTGCCGGGGCTGGGCACGTCGAGCGCGACGTTGCGCCGGGAGTGCCGCTCGGCCTCCCACGCGACGTCGAATTCCAGCGCGGAGAGGACGACCGTGCCCGCCGCCGTCACTTGTTCTCGGGCTCGTCGCCGATGACCGACTGGACGACCATCCGCTCGTCGCCGAAGACGTCGTCGGAGTCGACGCCGTACTTGCGGACGTGCTCGCCGTCCTCCTCGCCCTCACCGCTCTTGGCGGCGGGCTGGAGCATCGAACCACCCGCACCGGCCTTGGCCCCGGCTCCCGCGCGCGCCTCGGCACCGGGCCGCGACGGCACCCGCTCGTCGGGGTCGATCGCCCCGAGCGTCGCGGAGATCCCGGCCTTGCCGGCCAGCACCCCCGGCACCGCCCCCGCGCCCCGGGCACCGCCCTTGGGCACCGCCTCGCCGCCGGGCTTGCCACCACCGGGCAGGCCCGCCGAGGACGGGTTGCGCACGACCTTGCCACCCCGGGCCGTGGCCGCCACGGCACCGAGCGCCGCACCGCCCGCCAACCCGAGCCCCAGGCCGAGCCCGAGGTTCGACCCGCCGACCTTGCCGGACACCACCGGCGCGACCGGCGTGCCGCCCTGGGCACCGGGCAGCGGCGAAACGCCGGTGCTCCCGCCGCCGGGCAACTGGCCCGGCAACTGACCCGGCAACTGGCCGGGCAGGTGCCCCGGCAGGTGCCCCGGCAACTGGGGCGGCAACCCGACCGACCCGCCGACCACCTGGCCGGAACCGCCACCGGGCAGCGAACCGGGAACACCGCCGTGCGCACCGGGGATGCCGCCACCGAACTGGTGCACCGGGGCGACCGGCGTGGACACCGCGGAGGACGTCGCGGTGACGTCGAACTCCCGGGGCTTGGTCATGCCCTGGTACCGGTCGAGCGAATCCCGACTGGCGTCGACGTACTGGTCGAACCCGCGGATGACCTGCTCGCGCGCCGCCTGCGTCGCCTTGACCTCTTTGGCGTGATCGGTCTCGTACCCGAAGAACCCGCCCGCGTCGTCCCAGAAACTCGTCTCGGTGTCGCCGCTGAGCTTGCCCGCCTCCGGCATCCCGTTGCGGGAGTTGCTGTAGTTCGCACCCTGGATGGCGGTCGCCTGCGAGTTCTGCTGCCCGGCTTCGGTGCCCGAGGTGGCCACGTCGGCGGAAACCGTCACGGCCTTGCCGGAGTTCTCGCCGGCCGCGCCCTCCCAGTCGATGTCGAGCTTCTTGAGCTGCTCGCGCAGCGTGCTGTCGACGGTTTCGAGGCTGGCGGCGAGCGTTCGCAGCGAGTGCGAGGCGTCGCTGAACCGCTGCGCGGCGTCGCTGCCCGTGAACTGCTGGAGGAGCTGCGACAGAGCGCCGTTGTCGCGCCCCTCGAACCGGTGATCCTTGAGCTGCCTGAAGTCGGTCACGACTTCCCCCTCACTTCAAGGTCTGCAAGGTCGTGAGCGCCACCTCGGCACCCTTGGCGGCGTTCTGGCACATCTGGTCCTGGGTGAAGTCACGGCTGGTGGGCAGGAACTGGGCGACCAGTTGCTGGCCGTCCGCCACGTCGACCGCCACCGTGCACTCGACGCTGGACGTCCCGCTGAAGGTGACCTGCACGGCGGGGTAGTCCCCCACCTTCTTCGGGGAGGTGTCGAGGTTGCCCGAGTCGGTCCAGTAGCCGACGCCCTCGTTGGTGACCAGGGCGATGTTGTACGAGAAAGCGGGCAGCACGCCCGGCCCGGTGCGTTGGCTGCAAGCGGGCGACTTCGTACCCTTGATCACCTCGGACGGGCGGTTGTCCGTCTTCTCGGTGCCCAACTGCTTCTGCTTGTCCGCCGGGATCAGAGCGCACGGGTCGACGCCGTCGAGGGTGAGCGCCTCAGGCCGGTCGGAGGCGGGCGTGGTGGTGGTGCCCGCCGACGAACTCCCCGCGGTGGGGGTCGTCGGGGCGGCGGTGGTCGGATTGCCCTTCTCGCCCGCGGTGGTGCAACCCACCACCAGAGCGGTCGCCGCACCGGCGACGACCGCGAACTTAACGAGACGCACCAGCCGCTCCAAACGCAGACTTGATCTCGTCCTCGGTGAACCCGTACTGCGCGGCGGCGGCGCGCAACTGGCCGACGAGACCGGTCAGGCTCCGGATGTACGCGCTGATCCGCTCGGCGTAGGAATCCGGGTGCTCCAGCAGGCGGTCGTTCCACGCGGAGGCGACGTCCTGGTTCACCTCGTCGAGCCCGCCCAGGGTGATCCGCATGCCGATCACGGCTTCCTGGTGGGCGTAGGTGAGGTCGTCCACCTGGTGCTGGATGAGCTTGGCCGCCTCCAGCACGGTCTCGCGCGAGACGCTGAACTTCTGACCCGCCCCCGGCGAGCCGGCCACCGTGTCGTTCAGGCGCTTCTCCGCCGCGAACATGTGGCCGACCGCACGACCGATGGCCCCACCCGCTCCGGCGACGGCTCCCAGTAGGCCGTTCTCCTCTGCCACGACGTCCATCCCCCGTACAGTCGGTAACGGTTTGGTCCCCGATCGCAGGCTACCAACGACCGCGTGAACCGGGTCTGAGGTTCGACGAAAGCGAGGGCGGACAGGTTCCGCCCTCGCTCGGATGTCGTAATAACGGGTGGTGTGGATCACCCGGTGGACGGACGCTACGGGACGTCGATCTCGCCCTTCGCCGCGCGCAGCGCGATGTCCGTCCGGTGGTGGGAGCCGGTCAGGTGGACCGCCTCGACCCGGCGGTACGCCTCCGTTCGGGCGTCGGTCAGGGTTTCGCCCGTCCCCACGACGGACAGCACGCGGCCTCCGGTCGACACGACCGCTCCGTCCTCGCGGCGGCGGGTGCCCGCGTGGAGGACGCCCTCGGCGTCACCTCCGGTGATGACGTCACCCGTCCGGGGGCGGCCCGGGTAGCCCTCGGCGGCCACGACGACGGTCACCGCGTAGCCGTCCGCCCACTCCAGCGGCTCGGCGGAGGACAGCTTCCCCTGGGCCGCCGCCAGGAACAGGCCGGCCAACGGCGTGCGCAGGAGGGCCACGACGGCCTGCGTCTCCGGGTCGCCGAACCGGCAGTTGAACTCGATGACCTGCGGGCCGTCCGACGTCAGCGCGAGCCCCGCGTACAGCAGGCCGGTGAACGGCGTCCCGCGCGCGGCCAGCTCGTCCACGACCGGTTGGACGCACGTCGCCACGATGGTCGGCACCAGGTCGTCCGACGCCCACGGCAGCGGCGCGTACGCGCCCATGCCGCCGGTGTTCGGGCCGGAGTCGTCGTCGCCGACCCGCTTGAAGTCCTGCGCGGGCAGCAGGGGCACCACGGTGGCACCGTCCACCAGGCAGAACAGCGACACCTCCGGCCCGTCGAGGAACGACTCCAGCAGCACCGGGTGGCCGTGGTCGAGCAGCGTCATCGCGTGGGCCCGCGCCACCGCGCGGTCGGTGGTGACCACGACGCCCTTGCCCGCCGCGAGACCGTCGTCCTTCACCACCCAGCGCGGCCCGAAGTGGGTCAGCGCGGCGTCCAGGCGGGCGGGGTTGTCGATCACCTCGGACGTCGCGGTGGGCACGCCGGCGGCGGCCATCACGTCCTTCGCGAACGCCTTGGAGCCCTCGATCCGGGCCGCCTCGGCGGACGGGCCGAAACAGGGGATGCCGGCGGCGCGCACGGCGTCGGCCGCACCCGCCACCAGGGGCTGTTCCGGCCCGACCACGACGAGGTCGGCCTTCCACTCCCGGGCCAGCGCGGTGACCGCTCCGGGGTCGCCGACGTCGACCCCGTAGATCTCCGCCAGGCCCGCGATCCCGGCATTGCCGGGTGCGCAGGCCAGCGCGATCACCGAAGGGTCCCGCGACAACGCGAGGGCAAGGGCATGTTCACGGGCGCCAGACCCGATGACCAGGACACGCACGGTGGGGAAGCCTAGATGACCCGACCGGTCAACCGCCGAACGCGTCCAGCGAACCGACGTGCAGGGGCACCGGGTCGGTCAGCGCGGCCTTCTCCTCGACGATGTCCCGGGCCGCCGGGTGGATCTTCTCCAGCTCGGACTTCCGGTCGAACAGCAGCCGGGTGACGGCGCACGCGCTGCCCTCCGGGAAGTCCGGCCGCACCAGCAGCACGTTGGGCACCACGACGGTGGGCACGTCGGCGGGCCGGCCGTAGGTGGCGGCCGGGATGGTGCCCCGGTCGTAGACCGGGTTGACCTCCTTGAGCTTGGGCAGCAGCGGCGTGATGTCGAGGAACTCGACCTGGTCCTCCAACGACGTGGTGATGTCGGTGATCTGCGCCGTGGGCAGCCCGCCGGACCACACCAGGCCGTCGAGGCTGCCGTCCTTCATGCCGTCGGCGGTCTTGGCCAGGTCGAGCCGCTGGACCTCGACGTCGACGGCCGGGTCGAGCCCGGCGGCGGCGAGCAACCGGTTGGCGATCACCTCGGTGCCGGACTTGGGCGAGCCGGTGGAGATCCGCTTGCCCTTCAGGTCGGCGACGGAGTCGATGCCGCTGGAGGTGCGCACCAGGACCTGGGTGTAGTTCGGGTAGAGCCGGCTGAGGGCCCGCACCTGCTGCGGCTCGCCCTCGAACGCGCCCTTGCCCTCGACCGCGTCGGCGGCCGAGTCGGCGAGCGCGAACGCCACGTCGTAGTCGCCCGCGACGAGCTGCTGGATGTTCTGCACGGACGCGCCGGTCTCGGCGGCCGTGGCCTTGAGCCCGGTGTGGTCGCTGATCAGCTTGGCCAGCCCGCCGCCGACCACGTAGTAGACGCCGCCGGAGTTGCCGGTGGCGATGGTGATCCGCCCCTCGGGGGCCTGGCAGGCGGCGGCCGGAGCGCCGTCGTCGGTGGCGCGCTTGCCACCGCACCCGGCCGCGACCAGCGCGACCGCGAGCACGGCGACCGGGATCTTCCAGCTACGCATCTCGTTCCTTTCCCCGCAGGAGGACTTTCGGCAGGAGCACGTGCACGGCCACCGCGACCAGCAGGAGGGCCAGGCCGATGACGACGGAGACCGGTTGCAGGTAGAGCAGGGCGACCGCGGCCGGCAGGCAGAGCAGCCGCTCGGGCCACCGGGCGGGGCCGAACATCCAGCCGCCGGTGAGCACGGCCAGCGCGGCCACCCCCACCACCGAGACCGCGAACGCCCACAGCACGTCGACGAACGAGGAGCGCAGCAGCAGTCCGGCCCCGTTGTCGGTGAGCACGAACGCGAGCGGCACCAGGAAGGCCGGCAGCGTGTACTTCCAGGTGCGCCACATGGTCTTCATGACGTCGCCGCCGGTGATCGCCGCCGCCGCCACCGCGGCCAGCGCGGTGGGTGGCGTGACCTCGGACAGGACCGCGTAGTAGAAGATGAACATCGCGGCTTCTTCGCGGGCCACCCCGAGCTCGGTCAGGGCGGGCCCGATGACCACCCACGAGATGATGAAGGACGCCGTGACCGGCACGGCCAGCCCCAGCACGCTGACCGCCACCGCCGCGAGGACGACCGTCACGAACAGCACCACGGCGGGATCGGACGACACCACCCCGGCGAGGTCGACCAGCGCCGACGCGAGCTCCTGGCCCAGCCCGGTCTTGGTGATGGTGGAGGTGATGACACCGGCCGCCGCGCACACCGCGATCACCGGGAGCGCGCCGCGCACGCCGAGCGCCGGCGACTCCACCATCGCCCGCGCCCACCCGCGCACGTCACGCCGCCGGGCCACCAGCGCGAACGCCGCCGCCACCCCGGTCGCGTACACCACGGCCGAGTACACCGGGACGTCCAGCGCCAGGAAGACCACGATCACCGCGAGCGACAGGAAGTGGTACCCGCCCCGCTTGAGCACCGCCCACGCGCCGGGCACGTCGACGTCCACCGGTTTCGCGCCGAACCGCCGGGCGTCGACCTCCACCGCCAGCGCGATGCCCAGGTAGTAGAGCAGGGTGGGCACGATCGCCCAGACCAGCACCTGGAGGTAGGAGGTCTCCAGGTACTCCGCGATGATGAACGCCGCCGCGCCGAGCGTGGGCGGCGACAGGATCGCCCCGATCCCCGACGCCGCGAGCAGGCCGCCCGCGTTCTCCCTCGGGTACCCGGCCTTCTTCAGCATCGGCCAGGTGACCGCGCCCAATGACACGGTCGTGGCCGTGCCCGACCCGGACACCGTGCCCAGCAGGAAACCGGCGGCGGCGGCGGTGCGCCCGGGAGCGGTCCGGGATTTCCGGAACGCCGCGAAACTGATGTCGACGAAGAACGCACCCGCTCCGGAGGCGTTCAGCACGGCCCCGTAGATCGTGAACAGCACGATATAAGTGGCGGCCACGTCCAACGGCGTCCCGTAGAACCCGGTCGCGTCGTTGTAGAACCCGTTGATGATCTGGTCGAAGTCCACCCCGGCGTGGGAAACGGCCCAGGACTGCGGCAGATAACCGCCGTAGTAGGCGAAGGCGAGAAAACCCAGGCACACCACCGGCAACACCCACCCGGTGGTCCGCCGGCAGGCTTCCAGCACCAGCAGCAGGAGCAGGGACCCGGCCACGACGTCCAGGACGGTCAACTGCCCCTGCCGGTCCAGGAACGCGTCGAACCCGCCGAACAGCGGATAAGCACCGACCACGAACGCCAGCAGCGCCGGCACCCAGTCGAGCGGGCCGGGAGCGCCGTCCCCGCCGCGCCGCCCCCGGTAGCACAGGAAGACCAGCGGCAGGGTCACCGCCAGGAAGATCACCAGGTAGTACTGGCCGCCTTTCGCGAACGGCCAGAAAACTTGTTTGAGGACTAATAACGCGATACCCAGCGTGGCCGCCCGGACGCCGATCTCCCACCGCCGGGGTAATTCCCGGGACGGGCGTTCCTCGTCGTACTCGGCGATCAGCTCGGCGACCTCGGCCGGTGCTGTGGTCGACACGCGCACCCCTTCGTGTCGCGCGGAATTCCGATACGACCGAAGTTACTTGTGCCGCCGGTCACCGCAGTAGTCCGACCACCTAAAGGGACTGTAAAGAACCCCGCACCGGACGCGCTCGGGCGGGGATCGGCGCGCGCCGGACCGGCGCGCGGCGGTTCACACCACCCGGGCGTCCACGTAGCACCACCGCCAGTCCTCGCCGGGCTCGAACGAGCGCATCACCGGGTGCCCCTCGGCGTGGAAGTGCGCGGTGGCGTGCCGCCGAGGGCTGGAGTCGCAGCAGGCGACGTGCCCGCAGGTGAGGCACATCCGCAGGTGGGCCCAGTTCCGCTCGCCGGCGGCCAGGCAGTCCGCGCACCCCTCCGACGAGGACGGCGAGACCGCCCCGGGCAGTGCGTCGACGTGAGGACAGGTCATACCGGCCATCATCACGCAAGATTGCGCCATGCACGGTCCGGAACTGATCCTGCTGCTCCTCGGGGCGCTGCTGGTGACGGCAGTCGCCAAGCGCTTCGCCGCTCCCGCCCCGCTGGTGCTGGTGGCCACCGGCCTGGCCGTCTCGTTCATCCCCGGCCTGCCGGCGTTCGAGCTCGAACCCGAGCTGGTCCTGGTCCTGGTGCTGCCCCCGCTGCTCTACTCGGCGGCGCTGGACAGCTCGTACCACAACATCCGCGCCAACACGCGCCCGATCGGCCTGCTCGCGGTGGGCCTGGTGGTCGCCACGACGGCCGCCGTCGGCTGGGTCGCCCACCTCGCCCTGCCCGCGCTGTCCCTGCCCGCCGCGCTGGTCCTCGGCGCGGTCGTCGCGCCGCCGGACGCCGTCGCGGCCGTGGCGATCGGCCGGCGGCTCAACCTGCCCCGGCGCACGATGACGCTGCTCACCGGCGAGAGCCTGATCAACGACGCCACCGCGCTGACCGTCTACAAGGTGGCCGTCGCCGCCGCCCTGGGCACGACGGCCACCTGGTTGGACGGCACCCGCACGTTCGTGGTCAGCGCGGGCGGCGGCGTGCTGGTCGGCCTGGTGATCGGCGTCGGGGTGCGCACGATCCGGGCCCGGCTGCACGACGGCGTGATGGAGAGCGCGCTGGGCATGCTGGTCCCGTTCGGGGCGTACCTGTTCGCCGAGGAGCTCGGCGCGTCCGGTGTGCTGGCCGTGGTCGTCGCGGGCCTCTACATCGGCCACCAGGCCCCGAAGAGCTCCTACTACACCCGGCTCCAGGACACGGCGGTCTGGCGCTCGGTGGACGTCCTCCTGGAGTCCTTCGTGTTCGCGCTGATCGGCCTCCAGTTGAGGACCACCGTGCTGGCCGTCGAGATCACCGCCGCACTCGTCTGGGGCGCGGCGGCCGTCCTGGTCACCGCCGTCGCGGTGCGCTTCCTGTGGATGTACCCGGCCGCCTACCTGCCGCGCCTGCTGTCCAAGCGGGTCCGCGAGCGGGAGCGGGCACCCGGCTGGCGCGGCGTGACCGTGCTGTCCTGGGCGGGCATGCGGGGCGTGGTGTCGCTGGCCGCCGCGAGCGCCCTCCCGCTCGACCTGCCGGGCCGGGAGGTGATCGTGTTCTGCGCGTTCGTGGTCACCGTCGGCACGCTCCTGATCCAGGGACTGTCCCTGCCGTGGGTGATCCGCAAGCTCGACTTCCAGGGCGACGAGGAGCAGGCGGACGCCCTGGCCGAGGCCCAGGTGCAGCACGCCGCCGCGCGGGCCGCCGTGGACCGGCTGGACGAACTCGTCGAGGGCGGCGACGAGACCCCCGACCACGTCGTGGACCGGCTGCGGATCATGACCGAGCACCGGGGCAACGCCGCCTGGGAACGGCTGGGCCGCCAGGAGGACGAGAGCCCCGCCGCCGCGTACCGCCGGTTGCGCCGCACCATGCTGGAGGCCGAGCGGCAGGTCTTCGTGGAGGCCCGGGACAAGCGGCAGATCGACGACGAGGTGCTGTTCCGGGTGCTCCGCGAGTTGGACCTGGAGGAGGCGGCCATCGCGCGCGAGTGAGCCCGCGCCACGCGTTCACGATGACGTGGCCCGCACTTCACCCGGTCGTGACGAGGACGTCGCGGAGCGCAACGAGGCTCCGCGGGTCTGGTCCGCGCAACAGGGAGGTCGACGATGGCGCGCACGAGGATCGTCTGGGCGGCGCTCGCCGCGCTCGCGGTGGCCGGGGTGGTGACCCTGCCCGCCGCGTCGGCGCACGGCGGCGACGCGGCGGGTGCCCACCGGCCCCGGGGCCCGGTCGTCATCGGGCACCGGGGCGCGTCGGGCTACCGGCCCGAGCACACGCTGGGCTCGTACGAGCTGGCCGCGCGGATGGGCGCGGACTACGTCGAACCCGACCTGGTGTCCACGAAGGACGGTCGGCTGGTCGCGCGGCACGAGAACGAGATCGGCGGCACGACCGACGTCGCGGGCAAGCCGGAGTTCGCGAACCGCAAGACCACCAAGGTCGTCGACGGCGCGCGGGTCACCGGCTGGTTCACCGAGGACTTCACGCTCGCCGAGCTGAAGACGCTGCGCGCCGTCGAGCGCATCCCGGACACCCGACCGCGCAACGCGCTCTACGACGGCCGCTACGAGATCCCCACCTTCCAGGAGGTGGTCGACCTCTCCAAGCGGCTGTCCCGCGAGCTCGGCCGGGACATCGGCCTCTACCCGGAGACCAAGCACCCCACGTACTTCCAGGACATCGGGCTCCCGCTGGAGCCGAAGCTGGTCGACGCGCTGAACCGCAACGGCCTCAACCGGCCCGGCGCGCGGGTCTACGTGCAGTCCTTCGAGGTGGCCAACCTCAAGGCGCTCAAGAAGGAGCTCCGCGTCCCGCTGGTGCAGTTGGTCAACTCCTCGGGCGCGCCCTACGACTTCGTCAAGGCCGGCGACGAGCGCACCTACGACGACCTGGTCACGCCGGACGGCCTGCGCGGAATCCGCACCTACGCGGCCGGTGTCGGCGCGGCCAAGGACCGGATCGTCCCGCGCGACGCCCGGGGCTTCCTGCTCGCGCCGACCACGCTGGTGCGCGACGCCCACCTGCGCGGCCTGGTCGTGCACGCCTGGACGTTCCGCAACGAGAACACGTTCCTGCCGGCCGACTTCCGCTCCTCGCCCGACCCGGCCGCGTACGGCCGGGCCTTCGAGGAGTACGCGAGGTTCTACGCCACCGGCCTCGACGGCGTGTTCGCCGACAACCCCGACACCGCGGTCGAAGCCCGGAACGCCCGCTAGCCCGCGTTCCCCGCGTCGACGGCGGTGACGCGACCGGGCCGGTTCAGCCCGTCGGCGTCAGCACGGCGTCCCCCGGCACGGCCCGCTCCGCCCGGAGCAGGCCGCGCCGGGCCAGTTCCGGCCGGACGCCCTCGCCGAACCAGTAGGCCTCCTCCAGGTGGGGGTACCCGGAGAGCACGAACTCCTCCACGCCCAGCGCGTGGTACTCCTCGATCAGGTCGGCGACCTCCGCGTGGCTGCCCACCAGCGCGGTGCCCGCACCGCCGCGCACCAGGCCGATGCCGGCCCACAACCCGGGGTGGACCTCCAGCCCGCGCACGCCCTTCGACAGGTCGCCGCCGTGCAGCGCGACCATCCGCTGCTGCCCCACGGACTGGCTGGCCCGCAACTGCTCCTGCGCCCGCTCGACCTGGACGGGGTCCAGCGCCTCCAGCAGCTTCCCGGCTTCGCGCCACGCTTCCGCCGACGTGTCCCGCGAGATGGTGTGCACCCGGATGCCGAACCGGATCGGCCGGTCGCCCGCCAGCGCGCGCACCCGCCCGATCTTCTCGGCGACGAGCGCCGGCGGCTCGCCCCACGTCAGGTACACGTCGGCGCGCCGCGCCGCCACCGGCAGCGCCGCGTCCGAGGAGCCGCCGAAGTAGATCGGCGGCACCGGGTCGGGCGGGGCGGACAGCGTCGCGCCCGCGACCTGGTAGTGCTCGCCGGCGAAGTCGACCGGCCGGCCCGCCCACACCTCCCGCACGACGTGCAGGAACTCGTCGGTGCGCGCGTAGCGCTGGTCGTGGTCGAGCCAGTCGCCGAACCGCCGCTGTTCGAGGGAGTCGCCGCCGGTCACCACGTTGAGCAGCAACCGGCCCCGGGAGATCCGCTGGTAGGTGGCCGCCATCTGGGCCGCCAGGGTCGGCGACAGCACACCCGGCCGGAAGGCCACCAGGAACTTCAGCCGCGACGTGCGGGACAGCAGCGCCGCCGTGGTCAGCCAGGCGTCCTCGCACCACGTCCCGGTGGGCGTCAGCACGCCCTCGAACCCGTTGCGCTCGGCCGCCACCGCGACCTGCTCCAGGTAGTCGATGTCCGGGCCGCGCGACGCGGGCCCGCCGGGGGACCGGCTGGCGTGGAAGCGTTCCACGACCGTCCGCCCGTCGCCCGAGGTGGGCAGGAACCAGTGCGGCACCACGCTCATGACAGCTCTCCCTGGGATCGTCCGGCCGCGGGCTCGCCGGAACCGCCCCGCACCCGCTCGTGCGGCCGAGTTTTCGGTGCGGCACAAGACAAGTCAACGGAGAGCCGGACCGTCCCGGATCGTGAAAGTGCCTCCGACCCCGACAACGTCGGGAGCGGAGGCACCGTGCCGGAGAACGGCTCCGGGGAGGAACGGGGTCAGGCGGCGGGCGGGTGCGCGGCGGGAAGCCCGGTCACGCCAGCACGTCGTGGCGCACGATCGTCTGGTCGCGGCCCGGACCCACGCCGATGGCGGAGATCCGCGCGCCGGAGATCGACTCCAGGTGCTCCACGTACGCGCGGGCGTTCGCGGGCAGCTCCTCGAACGCCCGGCAGTGGCTGATGTCCTCGAACCAGCCGGGCAGCTCCTCGTACACCGGGACGGCGTGGTGCACGTCGGTCTGCGTCATCGGCATCTCGTCCACGCGCTCGCCGTCGATCGTGTAGCCGACGCAGACGGGGACCTTCTCCAGCCCGGACAGCACGTCCAGCTTGGTGAGGAAGTAGTCGGTGATGCCGTTGACCCGCGACGCGTAGCGCGCGATCACCGCGTCGAACCAGCCGGTGCGCCGCGAGCGCCCGGTGGTGACGCCGAACTCGCCGCCGGTCTTGCGCAGGTGCTCGCCCATGTCGTCGTTCAGCTCGGTCGGGAACGGCCCGGAGCCGACGCGGGTGGTGTAGGCCTTGAGGATGCCGATCACGGTGGTGATCCGGGTCGGCCCGATGCCGGAGCCGGCGCTCGCGCCGCCGGAGGTCGGGTTGGACGACGTGACGAACGGGTAGGTGCCGTGGTCGACGTCGAGCAGGGTGCCCTGCGAGCCTTCCAGCAGCACGATCTCGCCGCGCTCCAGCGCTTCGTTGAGCAGCAGGCGGGTGTCCGCGATGCGGGAGGCGAACTTCTCGCCGTGCTCCAGCACGCTGTCCACGACCTGCTCGGGGTCCAGCGCCTTGCGGTTGTAGACCTTGACCAGCACCTGGTTCTTGAAGTCCAGGGCGGCTTCCACCTTCTGCCGCAGGATCTTCTCGTCCAGCACGTCCTGGGCGCGGACGCCGACGCGGGCGATCTTGTCCTGGTAGCACGGGCCGATGCCCCGGCCGGTGGTGCCGATCTTGGCCTTGCCCAGGTACCGCTCGGTGACCTTGTCGATCGCCACGTGGTAGGGCATGATCAAGTGCGCGTCGGCGGAGATGAGCAGGCGGGAGGTGTCCACGCCCTGCTGCTCCAGGCCGGCCAGCTCGTCGAGCAGCACGCCGGGGTCGACCACGACGCCGTTGCCGATCACGCTGGTCACGCCGGGGGTCAGGATGCCGGACGGGATGAGGTGCAGGGCGAACTTCTGGCCGTCGGGCAGCACGACGGTGTGCCCGGCGTTGTTGCCACCCTGGTAGCGGACCACCCACTGGACGCGCTCACCGAGCAGGTCGGTGGCCTTCCCCTTGCCCTCGTCACCCCACTGGGCACCGATCAGCACTACGGCCGGCATGTGAAACTCCAAGCGGTTCGACGGGGTGTGAGCGGAGCCTACGACGGCTGAGCCGTCACCTGCCGGTGCTCAAGGGTAGACCAGGAGATGAACGTGCGCGGAATCGTGTTGGCCTGCGGAAACTCGCAGTCGCCACTGATCACTGACGGTGACCGGTTCGTGGTGCGGCGGGTGCCCGCGAAGCCGGGAAAAGCCGAGGTGGACCCGGTTTTCGCGGATTTGGGTGACGCGCGTCTCATCGTGCACGGGACCGACGCGGACCTCAACGCCGTGGTGTTGCGATTGCTTCGGACCGACCACCTGACCGGAGCAGTGCTGGGGTACGTGCCGACCGACGAGGACTCCGCGGTGGCCCGGTTGTGGGGGCTGCCGACGGACCCCGGACGGGCGCTGGACCTGACCCTGTCGGGTGATCCCGATCGCGTCCCGCTGGTGCGCGACGACGTGGGCGGCGTGCTGGTCGGCCTCGGCTCGCTCGGACCGGTGCGCGGTGTCGGGTACGCCGACGACACGGTGGTGCTGCGCGGCCAGGCGAGCCGGCTGGAGGTGACGCCCGACCCGGAGAACGGCCTCGGGCTGGTCGTGAGCGTGATCCACAAGCGGTTGCTGGTGAAGAAGGTGAAGACGACCGCGGGGCGCGCCTTCCAGCTCGGGTGCCTGCCGGTCCAGGTGACCGTGGACGGCGTCGCGCACCCGCGCCCGATGGGCAAGTGGACCTGGTACCGCCACACGGAGGAGCTCCGGCTGGTCCGCGGGCTGCACTGACCCAAGCGTTCGTGCGCCATCCACTGGTGTGTCACCCGGAGGTGTTGAGCAGGCAGGGCGATGAACCCAAGGTGATTCCGACAGCTTCCCACTAGGAAGGTCGGAATCATGGCCACGGTTGACAAAGCCGCTTCGCTCCCGATCACCCTGCTCCTGGTCGGTGCGCTCGCCCTCGGCACGGCCACCCCCGCGCTCGCCACCCCGCCCGGCATCCCCGGCACCGCCACCGCCCACTCGGAACTCGCGGCCCTGCCCGTCGCGGCGGAGGGCTCCATGGCGGGTTACTCGCGCGAGAAGTTCCCGCACTGGAGCGCCGTCTCCGGCGCGTGCAACACCCGGGAGACCGTGCTCAAGCGGGACGGTGCGAACGTGGTCACCGACTCGTCCTGCGCGGCCACTTCGGGCCGGTGGTCCAGCCCGTACGACGGCGCGACCTGGTCGGCGGCGTCCGATGTGGACATCGACCACGTCGTGCCGCTGGCCGAGGCGTGGCGCTCCGGCGCGTCCTCGTGGACCACCGCCAAGCGGGAGCAGTTCGCCAACGACCTGGCCGGCCCGCAGCTCATCGCGGTGACCGACAACGTCAACCAGGCCAAGGGCGACCAGGACCCGGCCGCCTGGAAGCCTCCGTCGACCTCCTACTGGTGCACGTACGCCAAGATGTGGGTGCGCACGAAGTACCGGTGGGGCCTGAAGCTGAACTCCACCGAGAAGACCGCGTTGCAGTCGATGCTCGGAAGGTGCTGATGGCCGACTACTCGTCCCCGATCGTGGCCGGACCCGGTGGTGTGATGACCGACGAGGTCGGCGTCGTCACCGGCGACCTGGAACTGCGCACGACCCTCGCGGACGGCGTCGTGCGGGCGAGGGTGCGCTACGAGGGCGCGGACGAGTGGTACGCCGTCACCGGGGCCGCGTGCCGGGTGGCCGACCCGCGCGACCACGCCGGCGTGCACCAGGTGCTCCTCGGCGTCCTGCACCGGCCCCTGGGCTAGCCGTCGTCGCCGCCCCACGACGGGGGTGGCGACGACCGGGGGGCGGTTCACCCGGCGGCCGGCACCTGGCCGTCGCCGCCCCGGGACAGGGGCGGCAGCGAGCCCGCCGCCTCGGCCCGGGTCAGGCCGGTGGCCTGCAACAGGTCCACCGCGACCGAGCGCACCTGGGCGAGCACCACCCTGGTGGAGAACCCGTCGCCGCCGAGCTGGTGCGTGGTGGCCGCCGCCACGGCGTCCCGGACCGTCGCGCGGGCCTGCACGGGTTCGTCACCGCGGGCCAGCTCGACGCGCAGCAGGTCCAGCGCGTCGGAGTACCGGCGCAGCACCTCGGGCAGGACCTCCGGCATCCGCTCGCCGTCGCGCAGCGCCGCCAGCGCCCGCCGGGCCAGCACGCGGGTGTTGCGCAGCGCGTAGTCCACCGGTGCGGCGGTGGCCCGGTACCGGGCCAGCTCGTTCCTGCGCCGCCAGCGGATGGGCGCGATGGTCGCGATCTCGCCACCGGCCCGCAACGCGGACGTGAAGTCGTCCACGGCCTCCTGGCTGGACCGCAGCCGGGCCAGCACGCCCGCCGCCCGCACCGCGTCCCGCTCGGCCACCGCCGTCGCCACGCCGCGCAGCGCGGCGGTCAGCTCGCCGAACACGACCTTGGCCTGCCGGTGCGCCACGGTCAGCGGGTTCGCGGGCAGCAGCGCCGTCACCGCGAGCCCGACCAGGCCGCCGACCAGCGCGTCCACCATCCGGTCCAGGCCACCGCCGGCGCTCGGCGGCAGCAGCGTGGCCACCAGGACGGCGGACGAGCCGGACTGGAGGGCGATCACCGCGCCGCCGTCCAGCAGCACGGCGGTGGACATAGCCAGCGCCACGACCAGGGCGATCTGCCACGGGCCGGACCCGATCAGCGAGATCAGCACGTCCCCGACGCCGACGCCCACGGACACGCCCACGACCAGCTCCACCACCCGCCGCAGCCGCTGCCCGAGCGACACGCCCAGGCAGACGACGGCGGCGATCGGCGCGAAGAACGGGTGCGCGTGACCGACGACGGAGGTCGCCACCAGCCACGACAGCCCGGCGGCGAGCGCCGCCTGGCCGATCGGCAGGGCGGTGCCCCGCCAGCGTTGCAGCCGGCGCAGCGCCTCGTCGCGCACGGCTCCCACGGATCAGCCCAGGCCGAGCGCGGCGGGTGCCGCCGGGTCGCTGTCGGCGAGGAACTTGCGGCAGCGCTCGAACTCGTCCGCCTCGCCGATGCCGTCGGCGGCGCGGGCCAGCGCGGCGAGCGCGCGCAGGAAGCCCTGGTTGGGGCGGTGCGCCCAGGGCACCGGGCCGAAGCCCTTCCAGCCGGCGCGGCGCAGTTGGTCCAGGCCGCGGTGGTAGCCGGTGCGGGCGAAGGCGTAGGCGGTCACCGGGTCGTTGGTCTGCAACGCGCGTTCGGCGAGCAGCGCCCAGGCTTCGCTGAAGTCCGGGTAGGCCCGGACGATCTTGGCCGGGTCGGTGCCCGCCTCGGCGGCGGCCTGCGCCTCCGGCCGGTCGGGCAGCAGCGTCGGTTCGGGGCCGAGCAGGTTCTCCATGCGCTCAGGATAGGAATACCCGGAGGGTGGCAGCGACCAGTCCCAGCACGACCGCGGTCACCACGATGCCGGCGACGACCTTCTTGCCCATGGCTTTCGACACTCCCCGGACGCTCCCGGCCCGCCGACGGGTTCTCAGCGAACTCTCAGCCCCGCACCCTGCCGTGCTAGCCCGAAAGGGGCAACAAGGCTCACCCCTTCGCGCCAGGCGACCGTTGAACGTGCTGGTCACCACAACCCCCTAGGGGATGTCCCGGCAAAGACCAGGGGAGCCCTCCCTTCCCGGCCGCCCGGCCGGGACGCATCATGTTCGGGTGAAAACGGGGGCAACCGAACGCGTCGCGCAGTTCCGCGACCAGTACTGGGAGCGGGGCGAGCCGGGGCGCGCGACCCCGCCGGCGCTCGTCGCCGGGTTGTACAAGCTGTGGCTGCTCGGGCTGCTGCTGAAGCTGCTCGGGTCGTCGTGGGACGTCGCCTGGCACTTCAAGTGGCTGCGCGACGAGCTCGCGCCGCCCCACGTCCTCAACACGGTCGGCACGGTGATCGTCGTCGCGCTGACCCTGTTCCACACCTACACCGGGTACGGCGCGGACCGGCGCGCGCTGCGGCTGATGCAGTGGGGCACCGGGATCTTCCTGGTGGCGCTGCCGATCGACCTGATCAACCACCGGATCAACGGCCTGGACATCACGTCGTGGAGCGGGTCGCACGCGCTGCTCTACCTCGGCACGGCGATCATGCTGGCGGGTGCGCTGCGCGGCTGGCTCGCGCTGTTCCCGGAGTCCCGGTGGCGGCTGCCCGGCCTGGCCGCGCTGTGGTTCTTCTTCCTGGAGAACGCGTGGTTCCCCAACCAGCACCAGGAGTACGGGGTGCTGGAGATCGCGTCCTGGGACCGGGGCGACCCGTACGCCGAACCGATCCTGCTCCAGTTCGCCGCCGACCAGATCGGCCGGCCGGTGGACCGCGAGTCGATCGTCCAGTTCTCGCTGCCCATCCCGGACTGGGTGTATCCGGTGTGGGGCCTGGTCGCGGCGGCCCTCGTGCTCGTGGTGGCGCGCCGGACCACCGGCCGGCGGTGGGCGGCCACCGCGATCGCGGCCGGGTACGTGGCCTACCGGTGCCTGATCTGGCCGCTGCTCGCGGGCGCGGACTTCCCGCTCTCGGCGGTGCCGGTGTTCCTGGTGCTGATCGGGCTCGCGGTGGACGCCGCGCACCTGGGCCGGGTGCCCGCCCCGGTGGCGGCGGTGCTCGGTTCGGCGGCGGTGACCGGCCTGGGCTACGGCGGCATCTGGGTCCAGCAGTCCCTGGACGCGGCCCCGCCGATCCTCCACACCTCGGCGGCGGTCACGTTCGCGGTGCTGGCGGCGCTGTGGCTGGGCGGGGACGCCGTGCTCCGCCGGCGGCGAGCGGTGCCGGCCCACCCCGCGCGGGCGGGGGCGACCCCCCGCTGAGCCCGGGTTCGCAGCTCGCACCGTGCGCGCGGGCCCGGTCGCCGGTCGCCGGTAAAGGCGATCCGCCTCGACGACGGCTTCGCGGGGCCCGGAGAACGCGGCAGCGCCCGACCGGAACCCGGTCGGGCGCTGTCCGGTGCGTGAGAGGTCAGCCGGCGATCATCCGACCGGAGGACTTCAGGTGCTCGCACGCCTGCGCGATGCGGGCCGCCATGCCCTGCTCGGCCGCCTTCAGGTAGCTGCGCGGGTCGTAGACCTTCTTGTTGCCGACCTCGCCGTCCACCTTGAGCACGCCGTCGTAGTTGCTGAAGAAGTGCCCCACGATCGGGCGGGTGAACGCGTACTGCGTGTCGGTGTCGATGTTCATCTTGATCACGCCGTACGCGAGCGCCTCGTGGATCTCCTCCAGCAGCGAGCCGGAGCCGCCGTGGAAGACCAGGTCGAACGGCTTGGAGCCGGCCGGCAGGCCCAGCTTCTCGGCCACCACGTCCTGACCCTGCTTGAGGATCTCCGGCCGCAGCTTCACGTTGCCCGGCTTGTACACGCCGTGCACGTTGCCGAACGTCGCGGCGACCAGGTAGCGGCCCCTCTCCCCGGTGCCGAGGGCGTCCACCGTCTTCAGGTAGTCCTCGGGCGAGGTGTAGAGCTTGTCGTTGATCTCGTTGGCGACGCCGTCCTCTTCACCGCCGACGACGCCGACCTCGATCTCCAGGATGATCCGGGCCTTGGCGGCGGCGTCCAGGAGGTCGGTGGCGATCTTGAGGTTCTCGTCCAGCGGCACCGCCGAGCCGTCCCACATGTGGGACTGGAACAGCGGGTTCAGGCCGCGGTCGACGCGCTCCTGGCTGATCGCGATGAGCGGCCGGACGAAGCCGTCGAGCTTGTCCTTGGGGCAGTGGTCGGTGTGCAGCGCGATGTTCACCGGGTACTTCTCGGCGACCACGTGCGCGAACTCGGCCAGTGCCACCGCTCCGGTGACCATGTCCTTGACCTTGGTGCCGGACGCGAATTCGGCACCACCGGTCGAGACCTGGATGATCCCGTCGCTCTCGGCCTCCGCGAAGCCGCGCAGGGCGGCGTTGAGGGTTTCGGACGAGGTGACGTTGATCGCGGGGTAGGCGAACTCGTTCGCCTTCGCCCGGTCAAGCATCTCGGCGTAGACCTCGGGGGTGGCGATGGGCATCGTGTGGTCCTCCTCGGGTGCCCGGAACGCGGTGTCGCGCAGCATCCTACGGGCACCGCCCGGCGAACGAAGTTGATCACCTGCATAGTGGGGTCATGGCGATCGCACGGTGGAACGGCGAGATCATCGCCGAGAGCGACAAGACCGAGGTTGTAGAGGGGAACCACTACTTCCCCCTGGAGGCGGTGCACGCCCAGTACCTCAGGCCCTCGGACCACACGTCCGTGTGCCCGTGGAAGGGCACCGCGAACTACTACACGCTGCACGTCAACGGCGAGGAGAACCCCGACGCCGCGTGGTACTACGCGGAGCCCAAGGACGCGGCGGCCGGGATCAGGGGCCACGTGGCGTTCTGGAAGGGCGTCGAGATCACCGGGTGACGGTGTCGCGGGGGCGGTCCGTCGAACCGCCCCCGGGCGTTACTCGGCGAGGGCGGCGGCCAGCTCGCGGAACTGCGGCGAGTCCTCCAGGTGGTCGCCCAGGACCTGCACGGACACGTGGTCCGCGCCCGCTTCGCGGTGTTCCCGCAGCCGGTCCGCGACCCGCTCCGGGGAGCCCCACGCGACCAGCGCGTCGACCAGCCGGTCGCTGCCGCCGTCGTCCAGGTCGTCCTCGGTGAAGCCGCCCCGCAACCAGTTCCTGGTGTAGTTCGCCAACCCGAGGTACAGGGCCAGGTTCTCCCGGCCGACCGCCCGCGCCCGGTCCGCGTCCTCCTCCAGCACGACGTGCTGCTCGGGCGCGAGCACGGTCGCGGCCCCGATCTCGGCGCGCGCCAGCGCGGTCTGCTCGGGCGTCACCAGGTAGGGGTGGGCGACGCTGGTGCGCGCGGCGGCCAGCCGGAGCACGCGGGGGCCGAGGGCGGCCAGGGCCAGCCGGTCGCGGGGGACGTCGAGCTCGTCGAGGTAGTGCACCAGCTTCTGGTAGGGGCTGTGATAGACCTCACCCACGTGCTCGCGGTGGCCCGCGCCGACGCCGACCAGGAACCGGTCGGTCCAGGCCAGGTCGCGGTAGCCCGCGTTGACCTCCGCCGCCGGGGTGGTCCAGACGTTGAGGATGCCGGTCGCGACGACCAGCCGGTCGGTCGCGTCGAGCACCTCGGCGACCAGCCCGAGGACCCCGCCGTCCGGGGCTCCACCCAGCCACAACGCGCCGAAACCCAGTTCCTCCAGCTCGGCCGCCCGCGCGGCGCGGCCCTCCCAGCGCGAGGCGGGTGCCCACACGCCGAACCTGCCCAGCTCAACGGTCATGTCGTCCCCTCTCGAACTACCCGGTCGACCACAGCCAACCGGCGGGTCCCACCATTTAGTCCTGCCTGTGACGTTCGGCGCGACCGCAGATCGTGGGGTTGGGTTCCTCCCATGACGAATCTGGGAACCAGCGACCTCGACGTGTCGCGGCTGTGCCTGGGCGGGAACGTGTTCGGCTGGACCGCCGACGAGGACGACTCGTACGCCGTGCTGGACGCGTACGCGGCGGCCGGCGGCGACTTCGTGGACACCGCGGACGCGTACTCGGCCTGGGGCGACGGGCACGTGGGCGGCGAGTCGGAGACGATCATCGGCGGGTGGCTGCGGTCGCGCGGCAACCGGGACCGGGTGGTCGTGGCGACGAAGGTCGGGATGCTCGGCGTGGGCGGCCTGGACAACCTCCGCGCGGACACCGTCGCCACGGCGGCGGAGAACTCGTTGCGCCGGCTCGGCGTGGACCACATCGACCTGTACTACGCCCACCAGGACGACCCGGACACCCCGCAGGAGGAGACCGCGGCGGCGTTCGACGCCCTGGTCAGGGCGGGCAAGGTGCGCTACGTCGCGGCCTCGAACTTCACCGCCGAGCGGCTGACGTCGGCGCTGGCGGTGTCCGAACGCGAGGGCCTGGCGAAGTACGTGGTGTTCCAGCAGCACTACAACCTGGTCGAGCGGTCCTACGAGGGCGCGCTGTCGGCGGCCGTGGCGGCGGGGGGACTGTCGTCCACGCCCTACTTCTCGCTCGCGAAGGGCTTCCTGACCGGCAAGTACCGGCCCGGGGTCGCGGTGGAGAGCACCCGCGCGACGGCCGCGTCGAAGTACCTGGACGAGCGCGGCCTCCGGGTCCTCGACGTGCTGGACGAGGTCGCGGCGGCGCACGGCACGACCGTGGCGGCGACGGCGCTGGCGTGGCTGGCGGCCCAGCCGACCGTGGCCGCGCCGATCGCCAGCGCGCGGACCGCCGGGCAACTGGCGGACCTGCTGCCGGTGCTCGACCTGGAGCTGAAGGCGGACGAGATCGCCCGGCTCACGGCCGCGAGCGAGCCGGAGGCGGGGTAACCCGGCAGCGGCCCACTCGCGGGACCGGCACCCCGGCGGCCGGGCGGGCCGCCGGGGTGCGCGAGCGCTAGTCCCTCAACCAGCTACCCAGCACGGTCTGCCACTCGTGCACGCGCGTCTCGGCCACCACGCCGGCGGGCGTGTACGGGTCGGCGGCCAGCACCTCGCGCAGCTCGGTTTCGTCCGCCACCTCGTACACCAGCACCGCACCGGACTGGTCGGTGTAGGGACCGGACACCAGGAGCCTGCCCTGGTCGACCAGGGTCGCCAGGTAGTCCCGGTGCGCGGGCCGGGCCGCCAACCGGTCGTCGACGTTGTCCCCGAACACCAGCTCGACCACGAACCTGGCCACAGTCCACCTCCGCGAGACGCCTACGCTGCGCCCGAAGCTACCGGTCGACCGGGTACCGTCGTTTCCGTGGTCGGTTCGGAGCAGAGCAGCGGCGGCATCGCGCGTGTGCAGGACACGCTGACGAACCTGCGCATCCAGGACGGCACCCCGCAGCCGCCGTCCGGTCCGCTCACCCTGGAGGACCTGTACCGGCAGCACCGGATGCGGCTGGTCCGGCTCGCCCTGCTGCTGGTGGACGAGCCCGCGACGGCCGAGGACGTGGTGCAGGAGGCGTTCACCGGCCTGCACCGGAACTGGTCCAACCTGCGCGACGCCCAGGCGGCGGTCGGCTACCTGCGCACGGCGGTCGTGAACGGTTCCCGCAGCGTGCTGCGCCGCCGGAAGACCGCCCGCGACTACACCCCGCCGCACATCGCGAACGCGCGCTCGGCGGAGAGCCTGGCCATGCTCACGGCCGAGCACCAGGCGGTCGTCGCGGCGCTCTCCCAACTGCCGCCGCGCCAGCGGGAGGTGCTCGTCCTGCGTTATTACGGTGATTTGTCCGAAGCGGAGATCGCCGAGGCGACCGGCATCTCGAAGGGCACCGTGAAGAGCACCGCGAGCCGTGCCCTGGACGCCCTCCAGAAGATCATGGCCGGCCGCTAGGCGGCCCACCCCCTCATCGCGGCGCGCGCACCCGGGCCCGGGTGCGGTGGTGGCGAAGAAGACCGAAACCGTGGGATGGGTGTCCTCGCCCGACGGTGGCCACCCTCCGGGAACCGGGTACCTGCCACC
>NZ_JBFABG010000018.1:0-101717 GCF_040640215.1 Actinosynnema sp. NPDC023587
TTTCACGGCGGATACCATCGACCGCCTCGAACCCCGCCTGTCGGCAAGCGCCCTCACGTTGCTCCGGATGGCGTGCACCGGGATGGCACGACGCGGTGGGTGAGTCGTCCCCGGCGGCCGGCGCGTCCCGACGAGGACTCCCGGCCCTCCCGGGCCAACGGCCCCCGCCGGCACCCCGCGCGTCACGTGCACAATGGCGAGCGTGTCGAGTCCCGCGCTGAACCCCCAGGAAGCGAACCTCCGCGACTGGCTGTTCGACCAAGCCGAACGCCACGGCCACGCGGTCGTCACCGTCCCGGCCGACGCCGAAGGTGCCCAGTACGCGTTCTCGGTGGGCGCGTGGCGCAGGTTCGGCGTGGCCGAAGCGGTGGTGATCGGCCTGCCGCCGGAGATGGCCGAAATGCTGATCCGCATGTACGTCACCCGTGCCGGCCAGGGCGAGCGCTTCGTGGCCGGCAAGCTCTACCACGACTTCTTCGAGGGCGTCCCGGTCACGTTCGAACGCGTCTTCAAGGGCTTCTACCCGGAGTTCTTCGGCAGCGCCTTCCTGCTCTACGGCAAGGGCGACTTCGCGGCCGTCCAGATCATCATCCCCACCACCGACGGCCGCTGGCCCTGGCACCCGAACGCCCCGGAGGGCTTCGCCGACTGGCAGTTGGTGCTGACCGAGAGCGGCCGGCCGGAGAGCTGGACCCCCGGCCACAACGGTCCCTGACCCCGCACCGCCCGCGCTGTCCTGCGACGCTCATCGCGCCGTCCACCGCACGTGACGCGCCCGTTCCCGCGAGTTCACCCACCCCTGCCACGCTGACCAGCGCGTCCTGCCGGCGACACCCTCCCGGCACCCGGTGGAACGCCCCGGGCAGCCACGCCGAGAAGACCACTCCGCGGTGCGGATGTCGATCTTCGGATCCGTCCGGCACCCGTCGGGCCCCCGCCGCAAGCCCGCGGCCGGGGCCCGACGTCGTTGTCCGGCAATCGTTGTCAGCCGGCAGCCCCTCGACACCGGACAACGACCAGGGACTATCACAGTCGGTGTGCGGCACGACCGGGGGGCTCTACTCCGCACATCGGTAAGGGGGGAGCACGTCCCGCTCCGCGTAGATCGGGGGAGGTACGCGGGGCGGGACGTGCACGAACAGAACTCCGTCGCCGGGCGATCCCGGGCCAGGCCACAGATCGGGGGGAGAGGCCCCGGCAGACCACTTCCACTCAGCCGACCGACACCACGAGATGCGCCACACCACCACACACCACGCACAACACCGCACCGTCACCCACCGCACCGTCACCCACCACACCGTCACCCACCACACCGCTGGCCACGCGCCGCCCCGTGCCCACGACTGTCCCGTAGATCACGTTTGCCTCACCGGGTCCGGGCGCACCACTAGCGGTATGCGCACCACCCACGGCCGAGCTCGCCGTGCACCGCGCCGCCGCGCCCGCCCCCACCGCGCCGGCGGGAGGCCGGGAGCCACCGCCCCGTCACGGGGTCCGGCCCAGCAGCGCGACCAGGCGGTCCTGGTCGCCGGCGTCCTCCGGCACCGGCACCGACGAGCCGAAGATCCCGCTGCCGGCGAAGTCCGCCAGGTGCTCGCGCGCGAACCCCAGCAACGTCCGGGCCAGGTCCGGGTCGAGCCGCTCGTCCGCCCCGATCGCCCGCGCCAGGTCCCAGGCGTGCACCCCGAGGTCGAGGGTCATCTGCCACCCGTACTCCGTCGACGTCGAGCGCCCGCCGCTCAGGTGCACCGGCCGGATCAGCGCCTTCGGCGAGATCCACGCCTCGCGCGCCGCCGCCGCCGCGAGCACCCAGGCGTGCACCGGGTCCTCGCCGAGCTGGTCGCCCTCGAACCGGTCGCCCACCTGGTCGACCGTGCACCCGGCGAGCAGCTCGGGGGCCCAGAGCTGCTCGTACACCAGGTGGTTGACCAGGTCGCGGACCGACCACTCCGCGCAGGGCGTGCCCAGCCCCCACTGGTCGGGGCGCACCCGGCGCACCCGGGAGTCGAACTCCGTCATCGCGCGTCCGTGAGCTTCGATCAGATCCACCACACGAGTGCACCAAAGATCGACCCGCGCCGCACCCCGAACGTGTGCTCCTCCCCACGGCTCCGCCCGTCGATTTCTTCCAGTACGACCGTACGGCGTAGCTTGTCCCGGAACGCCGTGGGTGACAACGTTGACACCAGGAGGAACCTTTGAGCGCCACGAGCGCGGCTTCCGCTCCCCAGAAGGGCTTCTTCGGGCACCCCCGGGGACTGTCCACGCTGTTCTTCGCCGAGCTGTGGGAGCGCTTCTCCTACTACGGCATGAAGGCGATCCTCGCCTACTACCTGTACCGCTCGACGGCGGAAGGCGCTCTGGGGCTGGACCAGAGCTTCGCGCTCTCCCTGGTCGCCATCTACGGCTCGGCCGTCTACATGTCCGGCGTCGCGGGCGGCTGGCTCGCCGACCGGGTGTTCGGCGGGCAGCGGGCGGTCTTCTACGGCGGCGTGCTCATCATGCTGGGCCACGTCGGGCTCGCCCTGCCGATCGGCGTGGCCGGGGTGTACCTGGGCCTGATCCTGATCGTGCTGGGCACCGGCCTGCTCAAGCCGAACATCTCCACGGTCGTCGGCGGCCTGTACGCGCCGGACGACTCGCGCCGCGACGCCGGCTTCACGATCTTCTACATGGGCATCAACATCGGTGGCTTCATCGCGCCGCTGGTGACCGGCACGCTCGGGGAGAAGGTGGACTGGCACCTGGGCTTCGGCTCGGCGGCGGTGGGCATGGCGCTCGGCCTGATCGCCTACTGGTTCGGCCGGCGCAACCTGGGCGACGCCGCCGCGACGCCGCCGAACCCGCTGCCCGCCGAGGACCGCGTCCGCGTGCTCACCCGGATCACCGCGATCGCGCTCGGCCTGACCGCCGTGGTCGTCGTGCTGGTGCTGACCGGCGTGCTCGGCGGCGAGGGCGTCATCAACCTGATCAGCTTCGTGTCCGTGGTGCTGCCCGTCGGCTACTTCGTGGTGATGATGCGCAGCCCCAAGACCACGAAGGTGGAGCGGTCGCGGCTGACCGCCTACATCCCGCTGTTCGTCGCGGCGGCCATGTTCTGGCTGCTGTTCGAGCAGAGCGCGACGGTGATCGCGGCGTTCGCGGACACCCGGCTGGACCGGAACTTCCTCGGCCTGGACATCCCGCCGTCGTTCATCCAGTCCATCAACCCGGTGATGATCATCGCCTTCGCGCCGCTGTTCGCCCTGCTCTGGGTGAAGCTCGGCAACCGCCAGCCGTCGACGCCGCGCAAGTTCGCGATCTCGCTGCTGCTGGTCGGCGCGTCCTACGTGCTGATGATGATCGCCAGCTCGGGCGACCCGTCGGTGCGGGCGAACTTCATGTGGATCATCCTGATGTACGCGGTGATGACCTGCGGCGAGCTCCTGCTCTCCCCGGTGGGCCTGTCGGCGACCACGAAGCTCGCGCCGCGCGCGTTCGCCTCGCAGACGATGGGCCTGTGGTTCCTCGCGTCGGCCGCCGGCCAGGGCGTGGGCGCGATCGTGGTCCGGTTCTACAGCGAGGAGAACGCCCAGGTGTACTTCGGCGTGCTGGGCGGTGCCGCCATCGTGTTCGGCCTGCTGCTCGCGTTGGGCACCAACAACATCCGGAAGCTGATGCACGGCGTCAACTGACCGGGCGCACGTCGCGGTGGACACCGCGCGATCCGCACTGGTGCGGAGAAGAGGAGCGCGGGCGACCCGCCACGGCGGCGGTGCGGCGGGTCGGACCCGCGCGGTGTCCAGGATGCCCCACATTCCTGTGGTTCAGCTGATGATTTCCACGATCGGGCGGTGTTCGGCCGCGCCGGTGCCGACCGGGAAGCGCTCCGGGCCGCGGATCACCCGGGACGCGCGACGGCGGACCCGCCCCGCCGCGCGCAGGTCCGGGAACCGGCGGAACAGCCCGCGCAGCGCCGCCGCGCCCTCCACCCGGGCCAGGTTCGCGCCCAGGCAGTAGTGGATGCCCGCCGAGAACGCGAGGTGCTCGCGGCCGTTCGGCCGCCCCGGCCGGAACCGGTGCGGGTCGGTGAACACCGCCGGGTCGCGGTTCGCCCCGGCCAGCAGCAGCATGATCGGCGTGCCCCGGGAGATCCGGGTGCCGGCGACCTCCGTGGTCTGGAACGGCACGCGGACCGTGTACTGCACGGGCGGGTCCAGCCGGAGCGTCTCCTCGACGACCGCCTCCGCGTGGCCGGGGTCGTCGAGCAGGCGTTCGCGCACCTCCGGGTGCGCCAGCACGGCCAGCACCGAGTTGCCGATCAGGTTGACCGTCGTCTCGAACCCGGCCACCAGCAGCAGTTCGGTGGTCGCGATCAGGTCCTCGCGCCGGAGGTCCTCGTGCGCGACCAGCCGGCTCACCACGTCGTCGCCGGGGTGCCGGCGGCGGTGCGCGATCAGGTCGTCGAGGAACGCCTCGAACTCGCGCAACCCGCTGTGCAGGGCGCGCATCTCCGTCAGGGTCCGCACCCCGTCCAGCGCGTTGACCACCGCACCGCCCCAGCGGGCGAACGCCGCGTGGTCCGCGTCCGGCACGCCCAGCAGGTCCGCGATCACCTGGATCGGGACCCGCGCGGCGAAGTCGCCGACCAGGTCGAACGTCGGCTGGTCGGCCACCTCGTCCAGGTACTCCTCGACCACCCGCTCCACGGTGGCCACCTGGTCCCGCAGCCCGCGCGGGGTGAACCACGGCGAGACCAGCCGTCGCAACCGGGTGTGGTCCGGCGGGTTGAGCACCAGGAACGACTCCTCGACCGGGTTCACCAACCGGCGCGCCCCGGTGTAGGCGACCGAGTCGACCGGCGACAACTCGCCGGCCGGCAGCGGTCCGAAACCGGGATCGCGCAGCAGCGAGTCGCACAGCTCGTGCGACGCGGTGATGTGCAGACCCAGCCTGCTCGTCACCACCGGGCCGCGTCGCCGGACGGATTCGTAAGCGGGGTAGGGGTCCTGGGCGGAACTCATCGCGAACAGCCGCGCTCCCGGATCGCCGAGCAGCGCGTGGCCGCGAACGGCGGCGCGCCCCAGGAACAGCAACGTTGCGTTCTTCACCACGGACGGCATGGGGCAACGGTGACGCCGACGCGGGAAAGTCTCAAGGACGGAGCCGGTCATTCCGCTCGAAGCCGGACCGGCAGGGACGTCAGCCGCCACGTGCCGGGGTCCGGCGAGTGCTCCAGCGGTCCCGCGAGCGCCAGCTCGGGGAAGCGGGTCAGCAGCGCGGTCAGCGCCTCCTCGGTCTGCACCCGCGCGAATCCCGCGCCCAGGCAGAAGTGCGGTCCGTGCGAGTAGGCCAGGTGCGCGGCCTCCGCGCGGGTCACGTCCAGCCGGTCCGGGTCGGTGAACACGCGCGGGTCGCGGTTCGCCGACACCAGCGCCGTGATCACCCCCTCGCCCTTCCGGACCACCACGTCGCCGAAAGCCACGTCCTCCTGGGCGTACCTCGGCGCGGTGAGCAGTTGCGGGCTCTTCCACCGGGTCAGCTCCTCGACCGCGCGCGGCACGAGTGAGAGGTCGGCGCGCAGCACGGCCAGTTGTCCGGGGTGCGTGAGCAGGGCTTCGACCGCGTTCGCGATCAGGTTGGTCGGCGTCTGGCCGGCCAGCACCAGGTGCCACACCAGCGTGACGAGCTCGGTCTCGGTGAACCGCTCGGGCGTGTGCAGCAGGGAGGAGATCAGGTCGTCGCCGGGCTCGGCGGCGCAGCGCGCCACCGCCGCCCGCGCGCCCTCGACGACCCGCGGGACGGCGTCGAGGAACGCGGGCCCGAACCCGCCGGCCACGGCCGCCCCGAACTCCCTCCACTGTGGACGGTCGGCGTCCGGGATGCCGACGAGCTCGCAGATCGCGTCCATCGGCAGCGGCCGGGCGAAGTCGGCCAGCAGGTCCACCTCACCGCCCGGCGGCAGCGCGTCGAGCAGGTCGTCCACGATCCGGCGCATCCGAGGCCGGAACTCCTCGGCACGGCGGGCGGTGAAGGCGGGTGCGGCGAGTCGGCGCAGCCGGGTGTGCTCGGGGCCTTCCATTTCGCTCATCGTGCGCAGGTAGCGCCGGCAGTGCTCGGGGATTCCGGGCATCGGCAGGAACGAGCCGGTGTCGAGCGCGAACCGCGCGTCACCCAGCACGGCCTTCACGTCCGCGTGGCGCGTGACGACCCAGGGCGAGCCCATCCCGGGCACGGTGATCCGGGCGAGGGGACTCGCCTCCCGGGCGTCGGAGTAGGCCGTGAACGGGTCGAACAGGACGGCGGGATCGGTGATGTCGATCTCGGGAACAGTCATCTCGCGCTCCAGATGTTCATAACAGATGTTCTCATCATCTGAATGCGGACGTTATCGTGGATCACGGCGGAGCGGCAAGCCAGGTCCCCTCGACGGCACCGGCACGAGCGGCGGGGAGGTCCACCGATGGTCCGCGTGAGCAGGGCGGAGACCCAGGAGCGCACCCGGTCGAAGGTGCTCGCCGCAGCTCGCGACGAGTTCGCCGAGCGCGGTTTCCGGGACGCGAAGGTCGACGCGATCGCCGAGCGGGTCGGGCTGACCAGGGGAGCGGTCTACTCGAACTTCCCCGGCAAGCGCGCGCTGTACTTCGCCGTCCTCGCCGACGCCGCCGAACACGCCTACCCGCCCGGACCCGGCTCCCGAGCCGACCCGGGCCCCGACGGCGGCGCGTTCCGCCACCGCCGCTCCGACCCCGGTCCCGGCGGTGGTGCGTACGCCCACCACCTCTCGACCGGGAGCCCCGTCACCCTCCCGCCGATGGGTGCGCGGGTCGGGCTCAGCGCCGCGCTGGGCGCGTTCGCGCTGGCCTGGGTACGCCCCCTCGCCGAGGACCGGCTGGGCCGCGACCTCACCCCGGAACTGCTCGCCGAGGACGTGCGCCTGCCCTACACGCACCTGCTCAAGCTCGACGCGTTGCTGCTCAGCCTGGCTCTGGAACGCTTGCGCCCCACCGGACCCGGGCCGGGTGGCGCGCCCGCGCGCCGGGTCCGCCAAGCCGAGATCGTGCTCGGCGCGCTGCACGGCGCGAGCCGGCTCGCGGCGACCGCGCCCGGTTTCCTCCAGCCCTACGACGTGGTCGTCGCGTGCGAGCACCTGGCCGACCTCCACCTGGAGGACTGGTGGTCGACCCCGCCGCCCGGTCCGCCGATCCGTCCGGTCGAGGAACCGTGGACCCCGCCGCCGGCCGTCGACCTGGTGCGCGGCGAACCGCTCCGACCACGGGACGGCGTGGTCGCGGTGCTCGGCCTGAACCGGCTGGCCGCCGTCGAGGAGGCGGTGCGGCACGGCGAGCCGACGACGGTCGTGCTGGCGACGAGCGAGCCCCGGGAACTCGGGCCGCTCGCCCGGCTGACCGTGGCGCAGGTCTGCGGCCCGCTGCGCCAGGCGTTCCCGGTCGAGGCGTGGCCGGACGTGCGGGTGGTGTGCGACGAGTCCGGGACCTTCGCGAAGTCGCTCGGCGTACCGGCGTTCAGCGACGAGACCGAGACCGCGCTCCGCGTGCGGAACGGCCGAATCCTGGTGCGGGCGGACGGGTTCGCCGCCTGCCACGCCGTCGCCGGCTCACGCTGACGCCCCCTTGGCTGCGGGCCCACTCGCGTAGCTGTCGGCCCACTCGGGTCGCTACTGGCGGCCCACTCGCGTGACTGTCGGCTCTCGCGCCACTCCGCATTATCGCGACTGGTGTCGCGTTAAGCGCAACTAATGCAACACGTGTCGCGTTAGCGACCGGCGCGGCTGGCGCGGATCGCGGACGAGGTGCGTGACGCGGTCGGCGCGGTCGGCGCGGTGCGGCCGGTCGGGGTGGTGCGCTCGGTCGGCTCGGTCGGCTCGTCTGGTCGGCGGCGGGGTTCGAAGAGGCGGCGGAAGTCTTCGGGGATCGGGGTGCTGCGCAGTTCCGGCGTCCCGAACGACACGTACCGGTTCCACCCCGTCGCGACCGGCGCGCCGTCGACGTCCGCGTCGAACCCCATCGTCAGCGTCGTGGTGCCGAGCGTGCGCACCCGGACGTTGATCCTGATCAGGTCGTCGAACCGCGCCGGGCCCAGGTACCGGATGGACGTCTCGGCCACCACGAGGTCGACGCCGTGCCTCTCCAGCTCCTTGTACGAGCCGAGCAGCGATCGCAGCGCCTCCACCATCGCGGCTTCGAAGAACACCGGGTACCGCGAGGCGTGGACGACCCCCTGGCGGTCGCAGTCGACCGGGCGCACCCGCACCCGGTGCACGTGGGCAGCTCGCGGGTCGGCCATGCCGGGAATCCTAGGGGGCACCCGAACGGGATTCGAGTGCCGAGCGGAAGCTGTCGATCAGCCGGTGCGGCGGTGTCGGCGGACCGATTCCTCGACCAGGTCCAGCACCGGTTCCAGGTCGTCGGCGGGCAGGCCCATCGCCAGGTGCGACACCAGTCCCTCCAGCACCAGTTCCAGGAAGGACGTGAGCACGTCGACGTCCACGTCGTCCCGCAGGTTCCCGGCCTCCCGCTGGCGCAGCAGGCGCTGCCTGGTGGCGTCGGTGAGCTGGCGCGACCGCTCGGCCCACCGGCTGCGGAACTCCGGGTCGGTGCGCAGCCGCCGGGACACCTCCAGCCGCGTGCCCAGCCAGTCCGCCGGGTGCTCGGCGTCGGGCTCGGGCGCGGCCAGCAGGTCCCGCATCACCTGCACGAGACCCTGCCGGGCGACGACGTCGGCCATCCGGAGCGCGTCGTCCTCGGCGAGGGCGAGGAACAGCGACTCCTTGTCGCGGAAGTGGTGGAAGATCGCTCCCCGGGACAACCCGGTGGCTTCTTCCAGCCGGCGTACGGTGGCACCCTCGTAGCCGTAGCGCGCGAAACACGTACGGGCACCGTCCAGGATCTGGCGGCGGCGGGCGTCGAGGTGGTCCTGGCTGACCCTGGGCACCTGTCGATGTTGCCAGTCGTGGCCCCGGAAATCCAATCAGTACGTACGGATTGAGGGATTCCACTTTGGAGTGATCTTGGCTCGGCCGGCTCGAACCGGCGGGCCCGCCGAACTACGGTGGCGCACCGTGAAGGACTACCGGCTCGGGCGGCTCTCGCAGGTGGACGACGTGCGGCGGGGCATCGACCTGATCGACCTGGTCCGCCTCGCGCACCACGACCACCTCGACCCGGACGCCCTGCGCGCCGCCGAGCGCCGGGCGACGACCATCGTGGCGTTCGACACGTTCGTGGTGCCGGTGCTCCTCCAGACACCGTCCTACGGGCTGGTCCAGGGCGCGGACCCGGAGCGGCGCGAGGTGCTGGACCGGCATCCGGCACCCGCGTGCGAGTTCTTCGTGCACGAGACCGCGTTGCACACGTGGTCGGGCGATCCCGGGGTGCTGGCCGAGCAGTTGCGCGCGCTCACGTCCTCGCCCGCCCGCCTGGTGCCGTTCGCGGCGGGCGGGCGGCCCGAGTTCCGGCAGTCGTTCACCCTGCTGGGGTTCGCGACGGGCGGTCCGGCGGTGCACGTCGAAACGCTGTGCGGGTGCCACGACGTGGTGGCGCGCTACCAGGTGGTGGCGGACGTGCTGCGGGAGTGCGCCCTGGGCCCGGACGAGTCGCGGGAGGCGTTCGCGCGTGCCGCCGAAGCCCTGTCCGGGGAGTCGCGCGAAGGTGGGCACCGTTCCTGACCGACACCGGGGTACCCGCGCCGCCGTCGGACCCGCGCTCGACCGGCCCCGGTCGTGATCCCGGCGAAGTGTGGACGATCGCGGTCCGGACGTGGTGGCACAGCGGCAAAGCGCGGGTCGCCGCTCCCGGTCCGGCGACACCGGCGGGACCGCGCCCAGCGGTGAACCGGCGGCCATTCGGACCACCCGCAACTTAACCCGCCGGTAGATTGCCGGCGGGTCACGTCGTGTCCCCCCTCGTCCGGTCTGTCCGGAACGAGCCGCCGACCTGCGGAGTCGGCCGCTTGTCGTTGATCCGTAAGGGTTTCGCAGGCGTGCGACTGTCGGTCCCCCCGTGTAGCGTCGAATCGACCAAGGATGATCACGGGGAGTGTGCGATTTGACTGCATTACGTAACGCTCCGGCACAGGGGCCGACCCCGGCGGTATTCCGAGACCGTGCCGAAGCCGAGGCCTACGTCGCCTCGGTGTGCTTCAAGCACGGGCCTCCACGGCTGCTCGGCGTCGAGATCGAATGGACCGTCCACCACCGCGAAAACCCGGCGAAACCGCTCGACGCGAGCGTGCTCGCCGCGGCACTGGGCAAGCACGCACCACCGACCCTCGTCCCGGACAGCCCGCAGCACCCGCTGCCCGGCGGCACGCCGCTCACCGTCGAACCGGGCGGCCAGGTCGAGATCTCCACCCCGCCGAGCGGTTCGCTCACCGAACTGCTCAAGACCGTCGCCGCGGACGTCGACCACCTCACCGGCCTGCTGGAGCCCGCGGGCCTGGTACTCGGTCACCGCGGTGCCGATCCGCACCGCCCCCCTCGCCGCCTGCTCCAGGTGCCCCGCTACGCCGCGATGGAGCACGCCTTCGCACCCGTCGGGCCCGAGGGCATCACCATGATGTGCAGCACCGCCGGACTCCAGGTGTGCCTGGACTTCGGCCACGAAGCCGACCTCGCCACGCGCTGGGCCGCCGTGCACGCGCTGGGTCCCGTGCTCACCGCGCTGTTCGCGAACTCGCCCGGCGTCGGCGGCCGGCGCACCGACTGGGCCAGTGCCCGGATGCGCACCCTCTACGCCACCGACCCCGTGCGCACCCGACCCGCCGCGGTGTGCGCGGACCCGGCGTCGGCCTGGGCGCGGCGGGTGGTCGACGCCCCGGTGATCGTGGTCCGAAGACCGGGCAACGACTGGCTGCCCCCGCGCCCCCTGACCTTCGCCGACTGGATCGGCGGAGCGCTGGGGGCGCGGCCGACCGCCGAAGACCTGGACTACCACCTGTCGTTGCAGTTCCCGCCGGTCCGCCCGCGCGGGTACGTGGAGGTCCGCTACCTCGACACGCCGCCGGACGGCGGGTGGCTGCCGCCCGTCGTGCTGATGGCCGCGCTGTTCAGCGACCGGTCCGTCGTGGACGCGGCGCTGGCGGCCACCGGGGCCGCCGGCGGGCGCTGGCTCGCGGCGGCGCGGTACGGCCTGGCCGACCCGGTGCTCGCGCGCGCGGCGCGCGACGTGGTCGCCCTGGGCTGCGCGGCGCTGCGCAACACCGACCTGTCCGTCGGGCAGACCGACGCCATCGCGGAAGACCTGCACCGCACGCTCGCCGAGAAGACCGCTGAGAATGCCGGAGGGGGCCGTTCATGACCAGCATCGACAACACCACCGGTGTCGAGCGCATCCGGGACCACGTCGCCGCCCAACTGACCAGGGCGCGGCGGCGCAGCGAAGTCCTCACCGACGCCGTGGACGACCACGACCTGGTGCGCCAGCACTCCGGGCTGATGTCCCCGCTGGTGTGGGACCTCGCCCACATCGGCAACCAGGAAGAGCTCTGGCTGGTCCGCGACGTCGGCGGGCGCGAGCCGGTGCGCCAGGACATCGACGAGCTCTACGACGCGTTCAAGCACGCCCGGTCCGCGCGCCCGGAACTGCCGCTGCTCGGTCCCGCCGAAGCCCGCCGGTACGTGGGCGAGGTGCGCGACAAGGTGTTCGACGTGCTGGAGACCAGTCCGCTGGAGGGCCGCAGGCTACTCGACGGCGGGTTCGCGTTCGGCATGATCGTCCAGCACGAGCAGCAGCACGACGAGACCATGCTGGCCACCCACCAGCTCCGCACCGGCCCGCCGGTGCTGGACGCCCCGCCGCCGCCGCCCGCCGGACCGGTCGGGCCCGCCGAGGTGCTGGTGCCGGGCGGCCCGTTCACCATGGGCACGTCGACCGAGGCGTGGGCGCTGGACAACGAGCGCCCCGCGCACCAGGCGCACACCGACCCGTTCTTCATCGACACCGCGCCGGTCACCAACGGCGCGTACGCGGCGTTCGTGGCGGACGGCGGGTACCGCGACCCGCGCTGGTGGTCCGACGCCGGCTGGGCGCACGTCCGCAAGGCCCCGCTGGTCGCTCCCCGGTTCTGGGAGCGGCACGGCGAGCAGTGGTTCCGCACGGCGTTCGGCGTGACCGCGCCGCTCGACCCGGACCAGCCCGTGGTGCACGTCTGCTACTACGAGGCCGAGGCGTACGCCCGCTGGGCGGGCCGCCGGCTGCCGACCGAGGTCGAGTGGGAGAAGGCGGCCCGCTTCGACCCGGCGAGCGGTCGGTCGCGGCGCTACCCGTGGGGTGACGAGGAGCCGACCGAGGCGCACGCCAACCTGGGGCAGCGGCACCTGTCGCCGGCACCGGTCGGCGCGTACCCGGCGGGCGCGTCCCCGCTCGGCGTGCACCAGTTGATCGGCGACGTGTGGGAGTGGACCAGCTCCGACTTCCACGGCTACGGCGGGTTCGAGGTCTTCCCCTACGCCGAGTACTCGCAGGTGTTCTTCGGTCCCGACCACAAGGTGCTGCGCGGCGGTTCGTTCGGCACCGACCGGTCGGCGGTGCGCTCGACGTTCCGCAACTGGGACTACCCGATCCGACGGCAGATCTTCGCCGGGTTCCGCTGCGCGCGGGACGCGACGCCGGACGAACTGGGCTGACGTGTGCCGCCACCTGGGTTACCTCGGCCCCGCCGTGCCCATCGCGGCCCTGGTGCACGACCCGCCGCACTCGTTGCTGCGCCAGTCGTACGCACCGCGGGACATGCGCGGCGGCGGCACGGTGAACGTCGACGGCTACGGCGTGGGCTGGTACCCCGCGCCGGGCGGCCCGGCGGTGCGCTACCGGCGCACCGGGACGCTCTGGTCGGACGAGAACCTGGCCGCGCTGAGCCGGGTCGTCGTCTCCGGCGCGGTGCTCGCGGCGGTCCGGTCGGCCACCACCGGGATGCCGGTGGTGGAGACCGCGTGCGCCCCGTTCACCGACGGGACGTGGCTGTTCAGCCACAACGGCCGGATCGTCGACTGGCCCGGCTCGGTCGCCGGTCTGGCGGCGACGTTGCCGGTCACCGACCTGCTCACGCTGGACGCGCCCACCGACTCCGCCCTGCTGTGGGCGCTGGTCCGGGCGCGCCTGGCCACCGCGCCACCGGCCGCCGCGCTGGCGTCCGTGGTGTCCGAAGTGGCCGCCGCCGCGCCCGGCTCGCGGCTGAACCTGTTGCTCACCAACGGAACCGTGCTGGTCGGCACGACCTGGACGCACGCCCTGTGGGTGCGTTCCGGCGACGGCGCGGTGACCGTGTCCTCCGAGCCGCTGGACGACGACCCGCGCTGGCGGGAAGTGCCCGACCGGCACGTCGTCACCGCCACCACCTCCCCCGACAACGCGATCGCCGTGGGCGTTCAACCGATAGGACGATAGATGACCGAGCCAGTGCTGGACGTGCACCTGACTCCGGAGGACGCGGTGGTCGCGCTCCGGGCCGAGGCGAAAGCGGGCCTCACGGCGCGGCCGAAGTGGGTCTCGCCGAAGTGGTTCTACGACGCGGTGGGCAGCGAGCTGTTCGAGGAGATCACCCGGCTGCCCGAGTACTACCCGACCCGCGCCGAGCGGGAGATCCTGGTCGCGCGGGCGGCCGAGATCGCGACGACCACCGGGGCGCACGCCCTGGTGGAGCTGGGTTCCGGTTCGTCGGAGAAGACCCGGCTGCTGCTCGACGCGCTGCGCGAGCACGGGACGCTGACCGAGTTCGTGCCGCTGGACGTGTCGGCGAGCGCGCTCACCGACGCGGCCCGGCAGATCCTCGCCGACTACCCCGGGTTGTCGGTGCACGGCGTGGTCGGCGACTTCACCGAGCACCTGGGCCTGCTGCCGGGCTCGTCGCCCCGGCTGGTGGCGTTCCTCGGCGGCACCATCGGCAACCTGATCCCCGAGGAGCGCGACAAGTTCCTGACCTCGGTGCGGGACGTGCTGGAACCGGGGGAGTGGCTGTTGCTGGGCACCGACCTGGTGAAGGACCCCGAGGTGCTGGTGCGCGCCTACGACGACGCGCGCGGCGTCACCGCGGAGTTCAACCGGAACGTGCTGCGGGTGCTCAACCGCGAGCTGGGCGCGGACCTCGACCCGCTGGCGTTCCGGCACGTCGCGCTGTGGAACGCCGACCAGGAGTGGATCGAGATGCGGCTGCGGGCGGTCCGCGCGGTGCGGGCGCACGTGGCGGCGCTGGAGCTCGACGTCGAGTTCGCCGAGGGGGAGGAGTTGCGCACGGAGGTGTCGGCCAAGTTCCGGCGGGAAGGCGTGGAGCGCGAGCTCACCGCCGCCGGGTTCGAGCTCCACCGCTGGTGGACCGACCCGCAGGAACGCTTCGCGTTGTCACTCGCCCGAGTCGTGGGCTGACACAGCGTGAAGAAATCATCCGTTCTGCGGGTGCGCTACCACTCCTGCGGGTGAGAGCCTCGCGCGACGACGCCGTGGATTGTCGGAACGAGGGGCGGCGTCGCCGGACGTGAGGAGCGTGTCCCGTGAAGCTTGGAAGCAGAGCGCTGGTCGTCGCGATGGTCCTGGGCACCGCCGTGCCCGGCCTCGTGGCGACCGGCGCGGCCGTCGCCCAGGAGGCCCGGGGCGCGTCGCCGGTGCGGTGGAGCAAGTGCGCCGACGACGTGCTGGCCTCGATCCCCGCCGCGCAGCGGGACCGCGTGACCTGCGCGAACCACCCCGTGCCGCTGGACCACCGCGAGCCGCGCGGCGAGAAGATCACCATCGCCCTGATGAAGGCACCCGCGACCGACCAGGCGAACAAGGTCGGCTCGCTGTTCATCAACCCGGGCGGCCCCGGCGGGGCCGGCCTGATCTACTCCGCGTTCGGCACCTCGTTCTTCCAGCCGGAGGTCATGGAGCGGTTCGACCTGATCGGGTTCGACCCGCGCGGCGTGGGCCGCAGCGCGCCGCTGCGCTGCTTCGAGACCCAGGAAGAGGCCGACGACGTCTTCGGCCGCATCTCCTCCGCCCCGATCACCCGCGCCGAGATCCGCGACACCACGCGGGCGACGCGCGAGTACACGGCCGAGTGCGGGCGCAACGCCGGTCCGCTGCTCCGGCACATGTCCACCGAGGACGTGGCGCGTGACCTGGACCTGCTGCGCCAGGGCGTGGGCGACAAGGCGCTGACCTTCGTCGGCTTCTCCTACGGCACGCTGCTCGGCGCGACCTACGCCAACATCTTCCCGCAGAAGTCCCGCGCCCTGGTGCTGGACGGCAACGTCGACCCGGCGCTGCGCACCACCAACGGCGCGGAGTACGACCGGCAGCGCGCGCAGGGCTTCGAGCTGGCCCTGGACGCGTTCCTGAAGCGCTGCGACGCCGAAGGCGCGAAGTGCGCCTACAGCGACGGCGACCCGCGCGCGAAGTTCGACGAGGTGCGCGACTCGCTGCGGGACAACCCGATCACCCTGCCCTCCGGCGAGGTCGTCACCTACCAGAGCTACGTCGGCCGGGTGAGCGGCGACCTGTACAGCATCGCCCGGTTGAAGCCGCTGGCCGCCTGGTTGCAGGCGGTCTACGGCGTGCTGCACCCGTCTGCGGCGCTGTCCGTGCAGGAGACGCCCGTGCCGGCGGCCCCGCTGGCCAACAAGAACGGCCTGGCGGACGTCAACGCGGGTGTCGTGGGCGAGGCCGAGTACCTGTCCGACGACTCGTACTACGGCGTCAACTGCACCGACAAGCCGTTCCTCCGGGTGCCGGGGCTGTTCCCGGCGGTGGCCGCGAAGTGGGAGCGCGAGTCGCCCACGTTCGGCCGCCAGCAGGCCGCGTCCGACCTGCTGACCTGCCCGACGTGGCCGGTCCGCGACCCCGACCGGTGGGCCGGCCCGTGGAACAGGCGCACGCCGAACCCCGTCGTCGTGGTGGGCAACCACTACGACCCGGCGACCCAGTACAAGTTCTCGCAGCGGATGGCCCGCCAGCTCGGCAACGCGCGATTGATCACCGTCGACGCGTTCGGGCACTGCATCCTCGGCAAGGCAGCGGGTGCGGACACCCTGGTGACCGACTACCTGGTGAACCTCAGGGCACCGGCCGACGGGCAGGTCTTCCAGCCCAACGCCCAGCCCTTCTAGGTCGTCCGGGTGCGGTGGTCGCGGGCGACCGCGACCACCGCACCCGCCAGGACCACCAGCTCCGGGTGCCCCGGCACGTACCAGGCCGCGCCCAGTAGGCGGCGGCGGTCACGGTGACCAGCAGGTCACGTGACCGCCACGCCCAGAGCGCCAGCCCGACCGCGATCACCGCGGCGAGGACGCGGGCCGCGTGGATCTCGGCGCTCATCTCCAGCGCCAAGGACGTCGCCGCGCTCATCGCGTGGCTCGACAGCTCCGTCGAGTGCACCTCGTAGTCCATCGGCGGCGACGGCGTTCGCAGCGAGGCGGTGTCGAACGTCGCCACGGCCACGCCCAAGCCCAAGGCGAGCAACGGGAACCAGCCGCCGGGCCGGCGCGCGTGCCGGTCGTGCGCCGCGATCAGCAGGGCCGCCGCCAGTGCCACGACCGCCGGGAACGGTTGCCGGTCCACGAGAGCCGCCACCCCGAACGCCGCCGTCGCCGCGACCAGCCGGGGATCGCGCCGGAACCCGGCGACCACCGTCAGCACGGCGATCCCGACCAGCGGCCCGTACTCCCAGACCGCGCTGAGCGGTCCCACCACGGCCAACGGCACCCACTCCCGATCCCGCGCGAACGCGATCGCCGCACCCCCGCACAGGACGGCGAGGACGGCGACGGGAATCCACGTCAGGTCGACGGGTGGGACGTGGTCTTCGTACGCCACCGACGACATCGTGGACTCGCCGGTCGCCGGCACCACCGGTGCCCACGCCCGCAGTGGTTCGTCGACCAGCCACAACCCGCCCAGCCAGACGAGGAACACCCCCAGTCCCGTTGTCAGCAAGGGGAACCAGAGCCCGGGGCGACGGGCGTGCAGGTCGTGCGCGGCCAGCAGCAGCGCCGCCGTGCCCGCCACCACGGCCGGCAGCGGCGGCGACCCGTAGACCACCGCGACCACCAACACCGCGTCCGCCGCCACCAGTCGCCGATCCCGCATCCAGCCGGCCGCGACGAGCAGCACCACCACACCCGCGAGCGAGCCGTGCTCCCAGATCCCGCAGAGCAGCCCGACCAGAACCAAAGGCAGCCAAGCCACCGCGCCCCACCCCCTGAAGCGACACACCCTAGCGACCCGCGTCCGACCGGCGCGGATTCAGTGGCGTCGACGAACGACCGCACGCCCGGGGCGCGCCACGGGTCGTTCCGGCACGCCCCACGTAGCGGCCACCGCCTCGGCTGACCCCCGAGGGCCTTTGCAGTGCGGCATCGGCGGCGACCGGACCGAGCGCGGCGGGGGAGAGGTGTGCGGCACTCGAAGGGTTCCAGCGCGACGCAGCCGAAGTCCGCGATGGCCGTGCGAGCCATCGCGCCATGGTGGCCGCCCGGTGCACGGCTTCGTCATACGCGGAAGGGCCGCCCACCGGAGTGGACGGCCCTTCGACGTGGAACGGGTGACTAGCTGCGAACCATCTTGCGCAGCACGTACTGCATGATGCCGCCGTTGCGGTAGTAGTCGGCCTCACCGGGGGTGTCGATGCGGACGACCGCGTCGAACTCCACCTTCGCGCCGTCGGTCTTCGTGGCGACCACGTGCACCGTGCGCGGCGTGTCGCCGTCGTTCAGCGCGGTGATGCCGGTGAAGTCGAACGTCTCCGTGCCGTCCAGACCGAGGTCGGCGGCCGTGTTGCCCTCCGGGAACTGGAGCGGCAGGACGCCCATGCCGATCAGGTTCGAGCGGTGGATGCGCTCGAAGGACTCGGCGATCACGACGCGCACGCCGAGCAGCGAGGTGCCCTTCGCGGCCCAGTCGCGCGACGAGCCCGAGCCGTACTCCTTGCCCGCCAGCACGACCAGCGGCACGCCTGCGGCGGCGTAGGACTCCGACGCGTCGTAGATGGTGGTCTGCGGCGCGCCCTCCTCCAGGAAGTCGCGGGTGAAGCCGCCCTGGACGTCGTCCAGCAGGAGGTTGCGCAGGCGGATGTTCGCGAACGTGCCGCGGATCATCACCTCGTGGTTGCCGCGCCGCGAGCCGTAGGAGTTGAAGTCCTTGCGCTCCACGCCGTGCTCGGTGAGGTACTTGCCCGCCGGGGAGTCGACCTTGATCGCGCCGGCCGGCGAGATGTGGTCGGTGGTGACCGAGTCGCCCAGCAGGGCCAGCACGCGCGCGCCGCCGATCTCGGTGACCGGCTTCGGCTCCATCTCCATGCCCTCGAAGTACGGGGGCTTGCGCACGTAGGTGGACTGCGCGTCCCACTCGAACGTCTTGCCGGTCGGCGTGGGCAGCGACTGCCAGCGCTCGTCGCCCGCGAACACGTCCGCGTAGCCCTTGGTGAAGCCCTCCGGCGAGATGGACGCCGCGACGACCTCGGAGATCTCCTGCGCCGACGGCCAGATGTCGGCCAGGTGGACCGGCTCGCCGTTCTGGTCGGTGCCCAGCGGCTCGGTGGTGATGTCGATGTCCATCGAGCCGGCCAGCGCGTACGCCACCACGAGGGGCGGGGACGCCAGGTAGTTCATCTTGATGTCCGGGTTGATCCGGCCCTCGAAGTTCCGATTGCCCGACAGCACGGACACCGCGGCGAGGTCGCCCTGGCCGATGCCCGCGGAGATCTCGTCCTGGAGCGGACCGGAGTTGCCGATGCACGTGGTGCAGCCGTAGCCGACCAGGTGGAAGCCCAGCTTCTCCAGGTACGGCATCAGGCCCGCGCGCTCGTAGTAGTCCATGACGACCTTGGAGCCCGGCGCGAGGGTGGTCTTCACCCACGGCTTGCGCTCCAGGCCCTTCTCCACGGCCTTCTTCGCGAGCAGCGCCGCGCCGATCATCACCGACGGGTTGGACGTGTTGGTGCACGAGGTGATCGCGGCGATCGCGACCGCGCCGTGGTCGAGCTCGAACTCCGCGCCGTCCAGGCTCACCTTCACCGGGTTGGACGGCCGGCCGTCCGCGCCCCGGGCGGCGGAGTGGAACACGTGCGGCTCGCCGCCCGCGTCGCCGTTGGACACCGCGGTCGGGTCGCTGGCCGGGAAGGTCTCGTCCACGGCCTCGTCGACGTTGGACTTCGCGTCGGCGTCGGTGTTCGACACGTACGCGCCCAGCGCCTGCCGGAAGGCGGGCTTGGCGTTGACCAGGTCGATGCGGTCCTGCGGGCGCTTCGGGCCGGCGATCGACGGGACGATCGTCGACAGGTCCAGCTCCAGCGTCTCGGAGTACACCGGCTCGCGCTCGGCGTCGTGCCAGAGACCCTGCTCCTTGGCGTACGCCTCGACCAGCGCGAGCTGCTCGGCGGTGCGGCCGGTGAGCTTGAGGTAGTCGATCGTCTCGCCGTCGATCGGGAAGATCGCGCAGGTGGAGCCGAACTCCGGGCTCATGTTGCCGATGGTGGCGCGGTTGGCCAGCGGTACCGCGCCGACCCCCGAGCCGTAGAACTCGACGAACTTGCCGACCACGCCGTGCTTGCGGAGCATCTCGGTGATGGTCAGCACCAGGTCGGTGGCGGTCGCGCCGGCGGGCAGCTCGCCGTGCAGCTTGAAGCCGACCACGCGCGGGATCAGCATGGAGACCGGCTGGCCGAGCATCGCGGCCTCGGCCTCGATGCCGCCGACGCCCCAGCCGAGCACGCCGATGCCGTTGACCATCGTGGTGTGCGAGTCGGTGCCGACCAGGGTGTCCGGGTACGCCTGGGGCAGCGCGTCGTCACCGCTGCCGGGCAGGCGGCGCACCATCACCACGCGGGCCAGGTGCTCGATGTTGACCTGGTGCACGATGCCGGTGCCGGGCGGGACGACCTTGAACTCGTCGAACGCGGTCTGGCCCCAGCGCAGGAACTGGTAGCGCTCCTTGTTGCGCTGGTACTCCAGGTCCACGTTGAGCTCGAACGCGTCCGGGCGGCCGAAGATGTCGGCGATCACCGAGTGGTCGATGACCAGCTCGGCGGGCGCGAGCGGGTTGACCTTCGTCGGGTCGCCGCCCAGTTGGGTGACGGCCTCGCGCATGGTGGCGAGGTCGACCACGCAGGGCACGCCGGTGAAGTCCTGCATGACGACGCGGCCCGGGGTGAACTGGATCTCGGTGTCGGGAGCGGCTGTCGGATCCCAGTTGCCCAGCGCGCGGACGTGGTCGGCGGTGATGTTCGCGCCGTCCTCGGTGCGCAGCAGGTTCTCCAGCAGGATCTTCAAGCTGTACGGCAGGCGCTCGGCACCCTCGACCGCGCTCAGCCGGAACACCTCGTACGAGGAGTCCCCCACGGTGAGCGTGCCACGGGAGCCGAAGCTGTCCTTGCTAGCTGGTGCAGTCACGTGAAACTCCATCTGGTGACGCGCAAAGTCGGTTGGGAACTGCTTGGTGAGTCTTCCGCACCCGCCGGCGCGGCGCTCCTTCGCCGTAAACAGTACGCGTGTCCTGTATTCGGCTTCAACCCGGTCCTACCTAGATCGGGGCATCATCACACCCGTGGTCCGTCTTGATCGAGTCGGCAAGCGGTACGGGCGCGGCCCGTGGGTGCTCCGCGAGGTGGCGCTCGTCGTCGAACCGGGTGAAACGGTCGTGGTGACCGGGGGCAACGGCTCCGGCAAGTCGACCCTGCTGCGGATCGCCGCCGGGCTGAGCCGCCCCACGACCGGCCGGGTGCACCGCCCGGCCTCCGTCGGGTACCTGCCCGAGCGGTTCCCGCCCGGCGTGAAGCTGTCCGCGCGGGACTACCTGCGGCACCAGGCCGCCGTGCGCGGCGTGCCGGCGCGCTGGGACCTGGTCGAGGCCCTCGGCTTCGTCGGCGACCCGGACGCGCCGATGGCGACCCTGTCCAAGGGCAACACCCAGAAGGTCGCCCTGGCCCAGGCGCTCGCCGCGACCGGCCTGCTGGTGCTCGACGAACCGTGGTCCGGCCTGGACGCCGAGGCCGGCGCGGTGCTCGCCGAACTCGTCACCGGCGGCGCGGTGGCCCGGCTCGTCACCGACCACCACGGCCACGACCTGCCCGGCGCGCGGGAGCTCGCGCTCGGTGCCCGCCGGACCGGCGTGGTGGTCGAGCTGGACCGGGTGGGGGAGGCGTTCGAGCAGCTCAGCGTCCTGGCGGGGGTGCGGGAAGCGCGGGTGGTCGGCGGCGGCGCGCGGGTCGAGGTCGAGCCCGGGTACAGCGACCGGGTGCTGGCCGAGGCGCTGCGGCTGGGTTGCTCGGTGCGGAGCGTGCGCTCGTGACGGCCCTGGTGCGGTACCTGCTCGCGGACGTCCTGCGCACCCAGCGCTACCTGCCGCCGCTGCTGGCCTTCGCCGCCGTGCTGGCCGTGTTCAACGCCGGCGACGCCGGGCCCCCGCCGTCCTCCTACGCCGGGTCGTGCGCGTTCCTGTACCCGGTCGCGGTGTGGCTGACCGTCGTCGTGGCCACCGCCGAGGACCCGGTGCGGCGCGCGGTGACCGTCGTGGCCGCCGGCGGGTGGGGCCGGTCCCAGGCGGCGGTGAGCGTGCTGTCGTGCCTGCTGGTGACCGTGGTGGCGGCCGTCGCGGCGCTGCTGCCGGTGCTCGTCCAGAGCCGCCCCCACCCGCCCGGCGCGGTGGCGCTCGGGTTCGCCTCGCTGCTGGTGTGCGGCCTGGTCGGGGTCGGCGTGGGCGTGCTGTGCGCGCGTCCGGTGATCACCGGGCACGGCTGGTCCGTGCTGGCCGCCGCCGCGCTCGTGGTGCTCGCGTACCTGTTCGGCCAGAGCCCGCCGATCGGGAACCTGCTCGGCGCGCTCGGCCACGAGTACGACCTGGTCCCGCACCTGCTGGTGTCCGCCGGGTGCGCGGTCGCGCTCGTGGTGGGCGCGACCTGGCTGTCCCGGGTGCTCGGCCCCCGCCGGAACTAGCCGGGATCGGCCAAGCCTGCCCTGAAGACCGGCGCTGCCGCGTCCACGGGGACCCGGTGCCGGGGCTCCGGTGCCGCCGGATCGCCGTCGTCGCGGTGTCGGCCCGGACGCCGGACCGCGAACGCGGAGGAGCCCCCGCCGGCGCACCGGCGGGGGCTCCTCCCACGCAATCCCGACTCGCGGGACCCCTACTTGGCGAGCTTCAGCAGCTCGTCGATGTCCTTCGGCTCCAGACCGCGCATCAGCGTCAGGAAGATCTCGCTGTAGCTGCGGATGGGGCTGACGTACCACTTGCCGTCGACCTCGGTCGCGACCACGCCGACGCCGTCCTTGAGCACCTGCGCGCCGATCCGCGCGATCACGTCCACCGCGGCCTGCGGCATCTTGCGACCGCCCTGCTGCTTGACCAGGTCCGCGATCTCGTCCGCGCACAGCCGCTGGGTCTGGCCGTCCGCCTTGGCGGTGTAGCAGTCGCCGTCGCGGGTGATCTCGCCCTTCGAGCCCTTCACGTCCAGGACCAGCTTGCGGACCGTGAGCTGCTTGCCGCCCTCGACGTCCTTGGCGTCGGTCTCCAGCTCGATCAGCTTCGCGCCGGTGTTCGGCACCCGGCCGACCTTGTCCAGGATGACCGGGCCGACGTCCTGGAGCACGCCCATCTCGTCCGGCGGCAGCAGGGCGATGACACCCTTGATGTCACCGGCCAGCGCCTTCTCCAGGACGCCCTTGGCGGCGGCCTCGGCGGAGTCCGCACCGGCGGGCGCGAAGCCCTGGGCGGGCCACTTCAGGTCGTCTTCCTCCAGCGCCGCGTTGGCGAGCGTGTAGAACAGCGACGGGTACCACTCGTCGCCGACCTTGATCGTGGCGATGCCGATCGGCTTGCCCTTGCGGTCGGCCTTCTCCTTGGCGAAGTCCAGCGTCTCGGTCTCCGGGGCCTGGTCCGCCTTGGAGCCCATGGCCTGGACCAGCTTGTCGGTCAGCGGGATCTGCTTGACGTCCGAGGTGACCGTGATCCTGCCCTCGACCACCTTGTTGATCGTGATCCGGTCGTTGACCTTCTCCGCGGCGGCCTCGTCGAACTTGATGCCCTCGCTCTTGATGGTGACGCCGCTGATCTTCTGCGGGTCCGCGTCGGGCTTCAGGATCTCCAGCCGCTTGGCCTCGCTGACGGTGGCCTCGGTGTAGTCCTTGCTGAGCTTGGCCTCGGCGGGTGCCAGGCCGTTCATGATGCCCAGCACGTCACCGCTGCCCAGCGCGCTGAGCAGGTTGTTCGCCGCGGTCTGCGGGTTCTCGGAGCCGGCGGCGACGGAATCGGAGCTGCGCAGCGCGCGCACGGTGAAGAACGTGCCCGCCGCCAGCGCGAGGACGGCGACGATGGCCGTGACGACCAGGCCGGTCCGCTTCTTCTTCGGCGGCTCACCGCCCGCGTAGCCGAACGGCTGCTGGCCGTAGGGCGGCTGCTGGCCGCCGAACTGCTGGCCGTAGCCCTGCTGCGGGAAACCCTGCGGGCCGGTCTGGGGAAAGCCCTGCTGCTGGGGCTGCGGACCGGTCTGGGGGTATCCCTGCTGGTAACCGCCCTGCTGGGGCTGCTGGTAGCCGCCCTGCTGGGGGTTCCCCTGGGGCTGCTGCTGCCACCCGCCCTGCTGCGGCTGGCCGTACGGGTTGTTCTGGGGTGGCCATTCGCCACCGCCGCCGCCTGGGTGGCTCACGGTGCTCCTCCTGGACTGATCGCTGTGCGGGTCTTCGCGGTGAGCACCGTGATCGCCCCCGCGATCCCCAGCACAGCACCACCGAGGGTGACGACCGGCCCGGTCAGGCTGATCCCGACCAGCGCTCCCTCGTTACCCCCTTGGACGGCGGCAAGTGCCCCCACCGTTCCCGCAATCGTGCCAAAGACCAGGGCCGAAAAAGCGGCGAACCGGCGAAGTCGTACCGACCAGAGCACCACGCAGACCACGGCCACGGGCGTGATGCCCACCCAAACGGCCCGGATGACCTCCCCCCACGTGCCGTCCAACCCCGCGAAACCACGGAGCGCGAGCACCTCGTAACTGTCCCTCGTGACCGATCCCGATCGCAGCCACGGCAGGAACGTCCCCACCACGGTTGTGACCAAGCCGACAACCCCGACCACCGCACCCCAAGTCCCGCGCACGTCCCCATGCTCGCAAACCCGGGGCGTGGAATGGTGGCGGGATGCGAGCGCGCGACGTGGTGGCGGCGGCGCGGCGGGTCACCGCGCTGACCGGCGCGGGGGTGTCGACGGACTCCGGCATCCCGGATTTCCGGGGTGCGAGCGGGGCGGGGACCGCCCTCGGGCGCGAGTTCACCCTGGACGACTACCTGTCCGACCCTGCCGTGCGGCGGGCGGCGTGGCGGGTGCGGCTCGCGCACCCGGTGTGGGCGGCCGAGCCGAACGCGGCGCACCGGGCGCTGGCGGAGCTGGAGCGGGCGGGCCGGGTGCGGTCGCTGCTGACGCAGAACGTGGACGGGCTGCACCAGCGCGCCGGGTCGGTCGCGGTGGTCGAGCTGCACGGGTCGTGGTCGGGGACGGTGTGCGTCGACTGCGGCGCGACGGGGTCGATGAGCGCGGCGCTGGACCGGGTGCGGGCGGGCGAGGAGGACCCGGACTGCCCCGCGTGCGGCGGTGTCCTGCGGTCCTCGACGGTCGCTTTCGGACAGCCGTTGGACGCCGACGTGTTGCGCGAGGCCAGGACCGCGGTGCTGGACTGCGATCTCGTGCTGGTGGCGGGGACCTCGTTGGCGGTCGATCCCGCGGCGGCGTTGGTAGGGTTGGCCGTGCGGGTCGGCACGCCGGTGGTCATCTGCAACGACGAACCGACGCCTTACGACGCCACGGCGACCGCAGTGGTGCGCGGGCCGGTGGGGGAGTCGTTGCCGGAGTTGGTGGCCGTGCCGGTCGTCGAGTCCGGTCCACTTCGGACCTGGGGCGACCCGAGCACCTGGTGATCACCCCCCGGGGTGGGCCGGCACCGGGGTTCGCGGCCCGCCTGCGTGACCTCGTCGCCCCGCGCCACACCTCGCCCATGTGGTCCAACACCGGGTGCGAACTCCGCGTGACCGAGCGGTAGCCGAGCCCGGTGCCGGTCAATAAGGTGACGGTGCATGCGCGTACCCCTGACCGTCGCCGATTTCCTCGACCGTGCCGCGCAGGTCTTCGCGGACACCACCGCCACCGTGGACGAGCCCGACCAACCCGCCACGCCGCTCCCCACGACCACCTACGGCGACCTCGCCACCCGCGTCCGCGCCTGGCAGGCCGGTCTGGACGCGCTCGGCGTCGGCGAGGGCGAGCGGGTGGCCGTGGTCAGCCACAACTCCGCCCGCCTCCTCGAACTCCTGCACGCCGTCCCCGCGAGCGGCCGGGTGTGCGTGCCGATCAACTTCCGGCTCCGGCCGGACGAGGTGTCCTACATCGTGGAGCACAGCGGCGCGTCGGTCCTGCTGGTCGACCCCGAGCTGGAGCTCGACCGGGTCACCGCCCGGCACCGCGCCACCCTCGGCGACGAGAGCGACCAGTTGCTCCGCTTCGACACCGAGCCCCGCCCGTGGGCACATCCCGACGAGGACGCCACGGCCACCGTCAACTACACCTCCGGCACGACCGCCCGCCCCAAGGGCGTCCGGCTGACCCACCGCAACATCTGGCTCAACGCGGTCACCTTCGCCCTGCACACCCGCGCCTGGGAGCGGGACGTCTACCTGCACGTCCTGCCGATGTTCCACTGCAACGGCTGGGGGATGCCGTTCGGCCTGGCCGGTCTGGGCGTGCCCCAGGTGGTCCTGCGCAAGGTCGACGGCACCGAGATCCTGCGCCGCGTCGACCGGCACGGCGTGACCCTGATGTGCGGTGCGCCCGCCGTCTGGAACGCCGTCCTGGACGCCGCGCGGACGTGGGACGGCGAGATCCCCGGCCGGGGCCGGGTCCGCGTCGTGTGCGCCGGTGCGCCGCCGCCCAGCCGCACGATCGCCCGCGTCGGCGACGAGCTCGGCTGGGAGTTCCTCCAGCTCTACGGCCTGACCGAGACCTCTCCGCTGCTCACGGTCAACCGCACCCGCCCCGGTGACGACGCGCTGCCCGCCGAGGAGCGCGCCCGCAGGTTGGCCCGCGCCGGCGCGCCGGGGCTCGGCGTGCGGCTGCGGATCTCGGACAGCGGCGAGGTGCTGGCCCGGTCCAACCACGTGATGGCCGGCTACTGGGACAACCCGGACGCCACCGCCGAGGCGGTCGAGGGCGGCTGGTTCCACACCGGGGACGGCGGGTCGCTCGACGACGAGGGGCACCTCTCGATCTCCGACCGGCGCAAGGACGTGATCATCACGGGCGGTGAGAACGTCTCCTCGATCGAGGTGGAAGACGCCTTGTTCGGCCACCCGGCCGTGGCCGAGGCGGCGGTGATCGGGGTGCCGCACGAGAAGTGGGGCGAAACGATCAAAGCGCTGGTCGTGCGGGTGGCGGGCGCGGAGGTTACCGAGGCGGAGCTGATCGCGCACTGCAAAGCGCGGCTCGCCGGGTTCAAAGCTCCCACGTCCGTGGAGTTCCGCGACGCCATCCCGCGCACCGCCACCGGCAAGGTGCAGAAGTTCAAGCTGCGCGAACCGTACTGGTCAGGGCTGGATCGCGAGGTCAACTGACACTTTCCGCGGTGAAACCCGTGTGACCCGTGTGGCTGAAGTTATTGCCGGGTCAATTGGAAACCTCGGTGTTCAGGTGGCACAGTTCCGGAACGTGTCCGGGTGACGCCATTCGGTGTAACGCGGATCGACCGGGTGGTGGCGGGGAGGCGGGTGTCGTGGCTCGTTGGCTGATCGTGGTGATCGCGGTGCTGACCCTGTTCCCCGGCGTGGCGACGGCCGTCCCACCGCCCCCGCCCAACCCGGGCGACGACGAGATCGGCACCAGCCGCCAGGAGGCGGACGCCAAGGCCGCCCGGGTAGGCGAGCTGACCAGCCGGCTCACCGCCGCCGAGGCCGAGCTCCAGCGGCTCACCGACGACGTCGCGTTCAAGATGGAGCTGGCGAACAAGGCCCGCGTCGACCTGGAGACCGCCCAGGACGCGGCGGTCAGGGCCAAGCGGGACGCGGACGCCGCCGGCACCGAAGCCGCCGCTGCGGGACGGGCCGTCGAGGAGGCCCGCGCGGAGCTCGACGAGTTCGCCGCCGCCAGCTTCCAGCAGGGCAGCACGATGGGCTCGCTGTCCGCCTACTTCGGCTCGACCAGCCCGGAGAACCTGCTGGCCCGCTCGCAACTGCTCGCGGCGGTCGGCGATTCCGGCCTCGACGCCCTGGACGACGTGGAGCGGGCCCGTTCGGAGAAGGTCAACAAGGACTCCTCGGCCCGCGCCGCGCTGGACCTGGCGAACGAGAAGCAGGCCGTGGCCGACCAGGCCGCGCGGGACGCCGACGCCGTTCGGCAGCTCGCCGAGCAGGCCCAGCGGGGGCAGGCCGACCAGGCCGCCGCGATCCAGGGCGACAAGACCCGCGTCGAGGGCGAGCTGACCCGGGCGCTCACCGCCGTGGAGGGGCTGGAGGGGCAGCGCGCCCAGTACGACCAGTGGGTCGACGACAAGCGCCGCGAGGAGGAGGACGCCGCCCGCGAGGCGGCCCTCGGCGCGACCCTGCCGACCGCGCCGGCCACCGGTGGCACGCCGGTCGCGGTCGCGCCCGGCGGTGGCGTGGAGACCGTCGTGGCCCGCGCGATGGCGCACCTCGGCGTCCGCTACTCGTGGGGCGGCGGCAACTACGACGGCCCCACGATCGGCATCCGCGACGGCGGCGTGGCCGACTCCTACGGCGACTACTACAGCGTCGGCTTCGACTGCTCGGGCCTGATGATGTACGCGTTCGCGGGTGCCGGCGTCTACCTGCCGCACTACAGCGGCTACCAGTACAACGCCGGCGTCAAGGTGCCGCTGTCCCAGGCGGCGCGCGGCGACATGCTGTTCTGGGGTCCCGGCGGCGGCACGCACGTGGCGCTCTACCTCGGCGGCGGCATGATGGTCGAGGCCCCGTACTCGGGCTCGTCGGTGCGCATCGCGCCGGTCCGCTACGGCGGCATCATGCCGTATGCGACCCGCCTGCTCTGAGCGTCGCCGGGTCCGGCCGCGACCCCGTTCGCAAGCCGTTGACCTGCGGATTCAAGAATCGTTCAGGAAACGTTCCGACGGGGTGGAGCATCCTCGTGGATGCCGGTCGCACCACGCGGGGGGAAGGTACGGGGCGACGGTGCCGGGTGGCATCCGCGGGGGGTTCGGATGCCGCGCGAGCGGATCACCTGGGGGGTGACGGGTGTCGTCGGGCAGGTGCACCGACCCGACGACACCCGTCGATCCGCACCCGGCGAGCACCCCGGGGCCGAACGGGTGGCGTGTCGCCGGCGGGGGATGATCGTCGGGCGGGACCGGGGCCGAGCCGTGAGAATCCGGCCTGACGGCGGTCCCACCCGGAAAGGACGTGGTCATGCCGGTGTCCGCCGAGCTGGACGAGGTCCTCGGGACGACCGGGCACGTCCGCGCCGGCGCGGAGTCGGCGGACGGGGAGAACAGTGCGGGATGAGTGGGACGCCGTGGTCCTCGCCGGGGGTCGCGGCAGCAGGCTGGGCGGCGTCGACAAGGCGGCGGTGCGGATCGGCGGCCGGACGCTGCTGGAGCACGCGCTCGACGCCGTGCGCGGTGCCGGGCGGGTGGTCGTCGTCGGACCGGAGAAGGACGTTCCGGGCGTGCTGTGGACCCGCGAGGACCCGCCCGGCGGGGGACCGGCGGCCGGTGTCGCGGCCGGACTGCGGCACGTGCGCGCGGACGTGGTGGTGGTGCTCGCCGTCGACCAGCCCGGCGTCACGGCGTCCACTGTGGAACGCCTGCTCGCCACCGGCGCACCCGCCGTGCTGGTGGACGAGGACGGCCGGTCGCAGTGGCTGGCCGGGGCGTGGCGGACCGACCGGTTGCGCACCGCCTTGCCCGACGACCCGCACGGCGTGTCGATGCGCTCGGTGCTGGGCCCGCTCGACCCCGTGCCGGTCGTGGCGCTGCCCGGCGAGGCGCGGGACGTGGACACACCGGCGGACCTGGGCGGCTGACGCGGTTCTTCCGGCGTGTTCGCGGTGCCGGCGGTCACCGCGCGCCGGGTCCCCCGGCGGTTGCCTACCCCTTCACAAGAGCCATACCGGCGACAGGGAAGACTTGGCACCGTCGCACATCCCTGTCGTAGGAGGACCTGTTGTCCGAGCCCGCCGCCGAGGCGCCCAACACGCCGGCTCGTGACGCCCAGTTGCTCGAACGCACCGTGTTCGAGGTCAAGCGGGTGATCGTCGGTCAGGACCGGCTGGTCGAGCGGATGCTCGTCGGCTTGCTGGCCAAGGGCCACCTGCTGCTGGAGGGCGTGCCCGGTGTGGCCAAGACGCTCGCCGTGGAGACGTTCGCGACCGTGGTCGGCGGATCGTTCTCCCGCGTGCAGTTCACGCCCGACCTGGTGCCCGCCGACATCCTCGGCACCCGGATCTACCGGCAGGCCAGCGAGAGCTTCGACGTGGAACTCGGCCCCGTCGTGGCCAACTTCGTGCTCGCCGACGAGATCAACCGCGCGCCCGCCAAGGTGCAGAGCGCGATGCTGGAGGTCATGGCCGAGCGGCACGTGTCGATCGGCGGCAAGACCTTCCCGATGCCCGACCCGTTCCTGGTGCTGGCCACCCAGAACCCCATCGAGAACGAGGGCGTCTACCCGCTGCCCGAGGCGCAGCGCGACCGCTTCCTGTTCAAGATCCAGGTCGAGTACCCGACGGCCGAGGAGGAGCGCGAGATCGTCTACCGGATGGGTGTCGAGGCCCCCGTCCCGTCGCAGGTGCTCGGCCCGGAGGAACTGGTCCGGCTCCAGGGCGTGGCCGCGCGGGTGTTCGTGCACCACGCGCTGGTGGACTACGTGGTGCGCCTGGTGATCGCGACCCGCGCGCCCAAGGAGCACCAGCTCACCGACGTGGCCGGCTGGGTCGCCTACGGCGCGTCGCCGCGCGCCAGCCTCGGCATCATCGCCGCCGCGCGCGCCCTGGCCCTGGTTCGCGGCCGGGACTACGTGCTGCCGCAGGACGTCGTGGACGTGGTGCCGGACGTGCTGCGGCACCGCCTGGTGCTGTCCTACGACGCGCTGGCCGACGGCGTGCCGCTGGACCACATCATCACGCGCGTGCTCCAGACCGTGCCGCTGCCGCAGGTCTCCGCCCGGCCCGCGCAGGCGGCACCGCAGCCCGCGGGCAGGCCGTGACCTCCGAGGCGAACCCCGACGGGGCGAACCCCGGCGACGCGGCTCCCGACCGCCCCAGGTGGGCACCGCCCGCCCTGCTCGACGGCCGGATGGAAGCCGCGCTGCGCACGCTCGAACTGGAGGTCCGCCGCCGGCTGGACGGGCTGCTCCAGGGCAACCACCTCGGCCTGGTGCCCGGTCCGGGCTCCGAGCCGGGCGAGGCGCGGCCCTACCAGCCGGGTGACGACGTGCGCCGGATGGACTGGGCGGTCACCGCCCGCACCACCGTGCCGCACATCCGGGAGACGGTCGCGGACCGCGAACTGGAGACGTGGCTGGCGATCGACCTGTCGCCCTCGCTGGACTTCGGCACGGCCGCGTGCGAGAAGCGCGACCTCGTGGTGGCCGCCACGGCCGCCGTCGCCCACCTGACCCGGGGCGGCGGCAACCGGATCGGCGCGCTGGTGTCGACCGGTGCCGAGCTGGTCCGGGTGCCCGCGCGGGGTGGCCTGGCCCACTCCCGGGGCCTGGTCCGCAAGGTGGCCGAGACGCCGCGCGCGCCCGAGGGCACGCGCGGTTCGCTGGCCGACCTGGTCGAGCAGCTCCGCCGACCGCCGCGCCGGCGCGGCCTGGTCGTGGTGCTCTCGGACTTCCTGGGCGAGACGGACTGGCAGCGGCCGTTGCGCGCGCTGTCCGCCCGGCACGACCTGGTGGCGATCGAGGTCGTCGACCCGCGCGACATCGATCTGCCGGAGATCGGCACCGTCGTGCTCGCCGACCCGGAGTCCGGCAGGCAGCGCGAGGTGACCGCGTCGCCGTTGCTGCGCCGCGAGTTCGCCGCCGCCGCGGCCGAGCACCGCGCGGCGGTGGCGGCCGGGTTGCGGCAGGCCGGTGCCGGGCACCTGGTGCTGCGCACCGACTCGGACTGGATCGCGGACGTCGTGCGCTTCGTGGTGGCCCGCAAGCGCCGCTGGTCGGGAGGGGTGGCCTGATGAGCTTCACGGGTTTCGCCACTCCGTGGTGGTTCCTGCTGCTGTTCGCCGTCGCGGCGGTGGCGGCGTGCTACGTGGTGATGCAGCGCGTGCTGCGCAAGCGGGTGCTGCGCTTCGCCAACCTGCCCATGCTGGAGAAGGTCGCGCCCAAGCGGCAGGGCTGGTGGCGGCACGTGCCGCCGGTGTTCCTGCTGGTGGCGTTCCTGCTGCTGACGGTGGCGCTGGCCGGGCCGACCGCCGAGCAGAAGGTGCCGCGCAACCGGGCGACGGTGATGCTGGTGATCGACACGTCGCTGTCGATGAAGGCGACCGACGTCCGACCGTCCCGGTTGGAGGCGGCGCAGGTCGCGGCCAAGTCGTTCGCCGACGGTCTGACGCCGGGCATCAACCTGGGCCTGATCTCCTTCGCCGGGTCGGCCACCGTGCTGGTCGCGCCGACCACGGACCGGGGCGCGGTGACGCAGAGCATCGACGGCCTCAAGCTCGCGCAGGCGACCGCGACCGGTGACGCGCTCGTCGCGGCGCTGGCGTCGATCGACTCGTTCGGCAAGGTCGTCGGGGGAGCGGACGGGCCGCCCCCGGCGCGCGTCGTGCTGATGACCGACGGCAAGGAGACGGTCGGCACGCGGCGGGCGTTCGACGCGGCGGAGGACGCGAAGAAGGCGGGCATCCCGATCTCCACGATCTCCTTCGGCACCGAGGACGGCGTGGTCGAGATCGAAGGCCGCCGGCAGGAGGTGCCGGTGGACGACGACTCGATGAAGGAGATCGCGAAGCTGTCCGGCGGCGAGTTCTTCAAGGCGGCCAGCGCCGAGGAGCTGCGCCGGGTCTACGACACGCTGGGCGAGCAGATCGGCTACGAGAAGAAGCAGGCCGACGCCAGCCGCCCGTGGGTGGTGCTGGGCACGCTGATCGGCCTGGCGGCCCTGGCCGCCGCGCTGCTGCTGGGGCAACGCCTGCCCTGACGCCCCGACGTTTCCGGACCCGCTCCGCGCCCCTCGGGTCGCGGAGCGGGTCCGCTTCGCGGGCGGGCCGGCTCGGCGCTAGCCGTGCAGATCCCGGTACGCCGCAGCGGCACCGGGGTGCAGTGGCAGGCCGGTCGTGCCGATGAGGCTGCGCACGTCGAGGAACTGGGTGCCCAGCGCCTGCTCGGGCACCAGCGCCGCCGCCCTGGACACCAGCGTCCGGGTCACCGCGCCGGCCACGGTGTCGGGCAGGGAATCCCGGCACACCAGCAGGTTCGCCACGCCGATGGTGGCCACCTCGCGGGGCGCGCCGTAGACGCCGGCCGGCACCGCGACCTGTTCGTAGACGCGGCCGTGCGCCGCCCGCAGGCCGGGCAGGACCTCGGCCAGCGGCAGCAGGCGGATGTCCGCCACCTGCGCCAGGATCGGCGTCGGCACCCCGCCGGACCACAGCAGCGCGTCGACCCGCCGGTCGACCAGGGCCCGCACGGCGTCCGCCAGCCGGTAGTGCTCCACCCGCACCGACGTCGCCAGGCCCGTCGTGCCGAGCATCCGCTCGCCGGACAGGGACGCGCCGGAGCCCGCCGCGCCCAGCGACACCGTGCGCCCGGCGAGGTCCGCGACGTGTTGCGCGGGGTCGTCGGCGCGCACCACGAGTTGCAGGTAGTTCTCGTACACCCGGCCCAGCGCCCGCAGCCGCAGCGCCGGGTCGGCCGCGCCGACCGCGTCGGCCAACGTCAGCGCGACCTGCGCGGCACCGGACCCGAGCAGGTCGAGGTTCGCCAGGCTGCCCCGGGTCTCCACCACCCGGCCGGGCGGGTCGAGCTGAGCGGCCAGCAGGGTCGCGAAGTCGAAGTACATCCCGCCGCGCTCGCCGGCCGCGACGGACAGCGCCGCCGCCGGCCCGCCGGCCGTGCAGCCACCGGCCGCGCACCCGGTCGCCAGCAGGCCCAGCAGGAACGCCCGGCGGTTCACAGCGCCGGCTCCAGCGGCAGCACCAGCCGCGCCACCAGTCCGTCCACAGAGGACAGTTCGAGGACGCCGCCCCGGGCGCGCGCCAGGCGGTCCGCGATCGCCAGGCCCAGCCCCGTGCCGGGGCGGTCCGACCGGCCGCGCCAGAACCGCGACGTGGCCAGGGCGAGCTCGGCGGGACCGAGCCCGGGTCCGTCGTCCGACACCTCGACCCAGCCGACGCCCGCCGCGCGGTCCGCGCCCAGCGCCACCCGCACCTCGCCCCCTCCGTACTTGAGCGCGTTGTCCAGCAGCACGTCCAGCACCTGCGCCAGGTCCCCCTCGGGGCACCGGACCAGCACCGCGAGCGGCGGCACGGCCGGCACCGGCACCTGCCAGAACTCCGCCCGCTCCACCGCCACCGCGCCCACGTCCGAGAGCTCCGGCCGCCGTCCCCCGGCCGCGACCTCGGTGGCCGCGCTCTCGGCCGAGGCGAGCGCCAACAGCCCGTCCAGCAACGATTCCAGCCGTTCGATCTCGGCCACGCCGGCGGTGTAGGCGCGCACGCCGCCGGGTTTCACCTGACCGCCCAACGTGTCCACCCGCAGCCGCAGCGCGGCCAGCGGGTTGCGCAACTGGTGCGAGGTGTCGGCGATCAGCCGCCGCTGCTGGTCGGCCGCCTCGGTGACCGCGTCGGACATCCGGTTGAACGACTCGGACAGCTCGCGCACCTCCGGCGGCCCGCTGCGCTCCGGCACGTGCGCCCGCCGCTCGCCGGCGGCCACCGCCCGCACCCCGGCGGTCAGGTCCGCCAGCGGTTTGAGCAGCCACCGCGCCACCGCCAGCACCAGCAGCACCGAGCCCACCCCGGCGGCCAACGCGCCCGACAGCACCCACAGCCAGCGCCGCGCCACGTCGGAGGCCGCCCGGTCCACCGACGCGCGCAGCACCACCGCGCCCGCGACCCGCGTGCCGGTGCCGACCGGGCGCGCGAACACCACCGTGCCCGACGACCACGGCAGCACCGTCGCCACGGTGGGCGCGGGCTGGTTGCGCAGCGCCGCGTCGAGCACGTCGGCCAGCTCCGGGTCGTCGGCGGCGGACCCGGCCTGCGCCACGGGCTGTCGCCGCGCGTTCACCACGACGACCGGTTCGCCGTAGAGCCGCACGTACGCCGCCACCTCCTCCACCAGCGCAGCGGTGTCGCCGGTGGTCTCGGCCTGCTGCGCCAGCACGGCGAACCGGTCCAGCCCGGAGGTGCGATCGATCACGAACCGCTGGGTGCGCTCGGCGGCGGTGGAGGCCAGCAGCGGCAGGGCGAACGCGGTCACGGCCGCCGCCGAGAACAGCAGCAGCACCAGCAGCAGCCGGCGGCGCACTAGTCGCCGAGCCGGTAGCCGAAGCCGCGGATGGTGGTCAGCAGCCCGGGGCGGCCCAGCTTGGCGCGCAGCCCGGTCAGGTGCACGTCCAGCGACCGCGACACCGCCAGGTACGCGTCCCCCCACACCTGGTCCATCAACTGCTGCCGGCTGACCGCCGCGCCCGCCCGCTCGGCCAGCGCCGCCAGCACGTCGAACTCCTTGGTGGTCAACGAGACCTCCCGGTCGGCCACGGTGACCCGCCGGGCCTCCAGGTCGATCGCCACGTCGTCCACCCGGACCACCCGGTCCGCCGGGCCCACCAGGGCGGTGCGGCGGACCACCGCGTCCATCCGGGCCAGCAGCTCGCCCAGCCGCACCGGCTTCACCAGGTAGTCGTCCGCGCCCAGCCGCAGGCCGCGCACGACGGACCGCTCGTCGCCGCGCGCGGTCAGCACCACGACGGGCGTCCGGGCGACCTTGCGGATCTTGCGCAGCACCTCCAGCCCGTCGGTGTCGGGCAGTCCCAGGTCCAGCAGGAGCAGGTCGAAGTCCCGGTGCCGGAGCAGCGCGTCCGCGCCCCGCGCGACCCGCCCCGGGCGGTGGCCGTTGGCCTCCAGCGCCTCCAGCAGGGCGTTGGCCACCCCGTCGTCGTCCTCGACCAGCAGCACCCGCACGGGCCCACCCCCCTCGACCGGTAGCGGCGATTATGGCGTGCGCGGTGTAGACAATGCTGGTGAGCATCGAAGACCGCGTGCCCGCCTCCCAGCTCGACGAGGCCAGCGAGGCGCTGGAAGAACTCGCCGGTGTGCTGGCCGAGGAGCAAACGCTGGACGACGTGTTGCACCAGTTGGCCGAGTCGGCGTCGCGGGTCATCCCGGACGCGGAGAACGTCTCGGTGACGGTGGTGGGCCCGGACGGGGCGACCACGGCCGCCGCGACCGACCGGAAGGTCGTCGCCATCGACACCGACCAGTACGCCGCGGGCAACGGACCGTGCCTGCAAGCGGCGAAGACGCACCGGCCGGTACGGGCCACGGCCGAGGGCGGACGGGAGAAGTGGCCGGAGTTCGCGGCTGCCGCGGAGAAGGCCGGCGTGCGGGCGTACCTGTCCGCGCCGCTGGTGGTGGAGGGCGACGTGCTGGGCGCGCTGAACCTCTACAGCTCGGTCGAGGCCGCGTTCGACCCGTTCGACGAGGCGCTGTTGCGGCTGTTCACGACGGCGTCGGCGGCGGCGATCACGGGTTTCCGCCGCTACGAGCGCACGCGGGGGCTGGTGGACAACCTGGAGCGCGCGTTGGCGTCGCGCGGCGAGATCGAGCAGGCGAAGGGCGTGCTCATGGCGGCGCACGGGATCAGCGACGCCGAGGCGTTCCAGCGGTTGGTGGAGGAGTCGCAGACGCACAACACCAAGCTGCGGGTGGTCGCCCGGAACCTGCTCGACTCGGTGCGGAAGACGTAGTCCCGGCGCGGACGTGCCGCCTCGGCGGCGCGGCCCCGGGCCGACGACCGCCCGTGACGACCCCACCGCCGCCGGTTCAGTCCCCGACGGGTGCCACGTACAGCCAGCGGCCGTCGTCGCGGGTGAAGCGGCTGGTCTCGTGGAGCTCGTCCCGCTTCCCCCGCCACCGGTAGACGGCGCGGAACTCCACCGTCCCCGTCGTGTGCAGCAGACCGCCGCCCGTGCGGCCCAGGACCTCCAGGCGCAACCACTCCTGGTCCGGGTCCAGCTCCAGTTCCCCCGGTCGGCTGGTCGGGTGCCACGTGGCCAGCAGGTACGCCCCGTCCGCCACCGCGAACGCCGAGTACCGCGACCGCATCAGCGCCTCCGCCGTGGGCGCGGTCCTCGATCCGGAGTGGAACGCGCCACAGCACGTCCCGTACGGCTCACCCAGCCCGCAGGGGCAGTTCACGGCTGTTCCACCTCGCACGCGGAGCGCTCCGACCGGGAGAAGCGCAGCCACGTCAGCGCCGCTTCCGCCGAGGCGTCACCGCCCGCCGCAGCCGCCCTCAGGTCCGCGTGCGCCTGGTAGCGCACATCCGCTGCGGCAGCCGGATCGGTCAGCACGGCCACGGCCTCGTCAGGGGTCACGTGCACAGGATAGGAAACCCCGGCCGCATTACGCTGCGTGGATGAGCGACAACCACGTGGTGGTGATCACGACCACCGACAGCGAGGACGCCGCCGCCACCCTGGCCCGCGCGGTCGTGGAGGCACGGCTGGCGGCCTGCGTGCAGATCAGCGCTCCGGTGCGCGGCATCTACCGCTGGGACGGCGCGGTCCAGGACGAGCGGGAGTGGCAGCTCTGGATCAAGACCACCTACGACCGCCTCAACGCCCTCACCGAATTCGTCGAGGCCAACCACCCCTACGACACCCCCGAGGTGCTGGCACTGCCCGTGCTCGGGGGCAGCACCGACTACCTGGCCTGGATCACCGCGCAGACCCGCTAGCCACGCCCAGCGCCCGCGCCACCAACGTCGCCGTGTGCACGGGCTCCACACCGGCACCCTGCCGGACCTGGGTGCGGCAGCTAAAGCCGTCGGCCACCACGGCGGTCGTCGGCGACGCGGCGCGCACCGCAGGCAGCAACGTCTGCTCGGCCACCGCCATCGACACCTCGTGGTGCCCCTTCTCGAACCCGAAGTTCCCGGCCAGCCCGCAGCACCCGGCCAGCTCCGACGCCTCGACCCCGGCCTTCGCCCACAGCTCCCGGTCGGCGTCCAGGCCGATCTCGGCGTACTGGTGGCAGTGCGGCTGCACGACCGCCGAAGCGCTGCGCGGCAACGGTTCCAGCAGGGGCGCGAGGTGTTCGGCGAAGGTCCGGACGGACTCCGCGAGCCGCACCACGTCGTGGTCGTCCCCCGCGACCTCCAGCGCGTCCGACCGCAGGAACGCCGTGCAGCCCGGCTCCAGCCCGACCACCGGCACCCCGGCCCGCGTCCACGGCCGCAGCGCCCGCGCGGTCCGCCGCACCACCCGCCGCGCCACGTCCACCTGGCCGGTGGAGAACCACGTCAGACCGCAGCACACCGCCGACCCCGGCACCTCGACGCCCTGCCCGGCGAACGCCAGCACCGCCGCCGCGTCGTGCCCCACCACGGGGTCGAAGTGGTTGGTGAACGTGTCCGGGAACAGCAGCACCCGATCACCCGTCCCACCGCCGGCGAACCCGCGCTGGAACGACCGGCGCGCGGGCACGGGCAGCGGGCGTTCGGCGGCGACGCCGGCGAACCGGGCGAACCGGGTGGTCACGCGGTTCACCAGGCGCAGCCGCAGCCACAGCGGCAGCCACCCCATCGAGTAGTGCGCCAACGGCCGCAGCCGCCGCCTGTAGTGGTGGTGCAGGAATTCCGCCTTGTACGTGGCCATGTCGACGTCGACCGGGCAGTCCCGCTTGCAGCCCTTGCACCCCAGGCACAGGTCCAGCGCGTCGCGCACCTCCGCCGACCGCCACCCGTCGCGCACCACCGAGCCGTTGAGCATCTCGAACAGCAGCCGCGCCCGGCCCCGGGTGGAGTGCTTCTCCTCGCGGGTCACCCGGTAGCTCGGGCACATCACGCCGCCGGTGGTGTTCAGGCACTTCCCGACGCCCACGCACCGCCGCGCCGCCGCCGCCAGGTCGCCCCCGTCGGCGCGCAGCGCGAGCGCCGCCCGGGTCGGGATGGTCGGCGGCGCGACCACCACCCGCAGGTCGGCGTCCAGCGGCAGCGGGTCCACGATCCGGCCGGGGTTCATCCGGTTCGCCGGGTCGAACGCCGCCTTGAACCGGCCGAACGCGGCGATCGCGGCCGGCGGGTACATCCGGGCCAGCAGCTCCGAGCGGGCCTGGCCGTCGCCGTGCTCGCCGGACAGCGAGCCGCCGTGCGCGACCACCAGGTCCGCCGCGTCCTCCAGGAACGACCGGTGCCCGGCGCGCAGGTCGAAGTCGATCCGGACGTGCACGCAGCCCTCGCCGAAGTGCCCGTAGGTCACGCCCCGCCGCCCGTGCCCGGCCAGCAGCGCGTCGAACTCCCGCAGGTAGGACCCGAGCCGCTCGGGCGGCACCGCCGCGTCCTCCCAGCCCGGCCACGCCTCGCCGCCGTCGGCCATCCGGGTCGCCAGGCCCGCGCCGTCCTCGCGGACCCGCCACAGCGCCCGCTGCCGCGCCGGGTCGGTCACCACCACCGAGTGCGGCGCGAGCGCCGCCGCCAGGTGCGCCACCGCCTCGTCCGAGGTCTCCACGAACAGCCAGCTCACGCCGCGCGGCAGCAGCCGCCGCGCACCGCCCGCCGCCTCGGCCAGCGCGCGGTCGATGCCCTCCACCGCCAGCACGTCCAGGTGGCGGACCTGCTCGGCGAGGTCGGCCGCGCCGTAGGGGCCGTCGAACCCGAGCACCGCCAGCACCCGCCGGGGCGGGGCCTCGACCAGGTCCAGCGTCGCGCCCAGCACCGTCACGCAGGTGCCCTCGGTGCCGACCAGCGCCCGGGTCAGGTCCGGCAGCGCGTCCAGCCGGTAGCCCGACACGCGGCGGTCCAGCGCCGGGAACCACGCCGGGTCCACCTCGGGCAGCCGCAGCGGCGGGGGCGTGCGGGTGTCGAACCGCCGGCCGTCACCCGTCAGCACGTCGAGGCCCCGCACGTTGTCGCTGGTCTTGCCCCACGCCACGGAGTGCGCGCCGCACGCGTCGTTGCCGATCATCCCGCCGATCGTGCACCGCGAGTGCGTCGACGGGTCGGGGCCGAACAGCAGTCCGTGCGGCCGGGCCGCGTCGTTGAGCCGGTCGAGCACCACGCCCGGCTCCACCACGGCGGTGCGCGCGTCCGGGTCGATCGAGAGCACCCGGTCCAGGTACCGGGAGAAGTCGAGCACCAGCCCGGACCCGGTCGCGTTGCCCGCGACGCTGGTGCCCGCGCCGCGATTGGTGACCGCCACCCCGAACTCCGCCGCGACCTGGACCGCCGACACCGCCGCGTCGGTCGTGCGCGGCCGGACCACGACCCGGGGGACGTGCCGGTAGTTGGAGGCGTCCGCGGCGTACAGCGCGCGGCCGGCCGGGTCGGCCAGCACGTCCCCGTCCACCGCGGCCCGCAGCCGTTCGACGAATCCGGTCACCAGGTGATTGTGATCCACCCCGGCCAGTGGTGGTGTACCGAGGGGTAGGGGATAGCCTCGCCCGGCACCAACCAGCGGCGACGGGAGCAAGGCGTGTCGAGGTCCGTACTGGTCACCGGCGGCAACCGGGGGATCGGCCTGGCGATCGCGCGGGCGTTCGCCGCGCAGGGCGACAAGGTCGCGGTCACCCACCGGGGGTCCGGCGCTCCGGACGGCCTGCTCGGCGTCCGGTGCGACGTCACCTCCAGCGCCGAGGTCGACGCGGCGTTCACCGAGGTCGAGGCCGCGCACGGGCCGGTCGAGGTGCTGGTCGCCAACGCGGGCATCACCGACGACACCCTGCTGCTGCGGATGACCGACGAGCAGTTCACCCGCGTCGTGGACGCCAACCTCGGCGGTTCCTTCCGGGTGGCGCAGCGCGCGTCCAAGGGGATGCTGCGCAAGCGGTACGGCCGGATCGTGTTCATCTCGTCCGTGGTCGGCCTGCTGGGCAGCGCGGGCCAGGTCAACTACGCGGCCAGCAAGGCGGGCCTGGTGGGCGTCGCCCGCTCGATCGCCCGCGAGCTGGGCTCGCGCAACATCACCGCCAACGTCGTCGCGCCCGGTTTCATCACCACGGACATGACCGACGCGCTGCCCGAGGAACGCCGCAAGCAGATCCTCGCCCAGGTGCCCGCCGGCCGGTACGGCACCACCGAGGAGATCGCCGCCGCCGTCACCTTCCTGGCCTCCGACGCCGCCGCCTACATCACCGGCGCGGTGCTGCCGGTCGACGGCGGCCTCGGCATGGGCCACTGACGCACCGACCGCACAACACAACTCTCGGAGGAAACACACGTGACGGGTCTGCTCGAAGGCAAGCGGCTGCTGATCACCGGCGTGATCACGGATGCGTCGATCGCCTTCCACGTGGCCAAGGTCGCCCAGGAGCAGGGTGCCGAGGTGGTGCTCACCGGGTTCGGCCGGATGAGCCTCGTGGAGCGGATCGCGAAGCGGCTGCCGCGACCCGCCCCGGTCGTGGAGCTCGACGTGCAGAACCAGGAGCACCTGGACACGCTGGCCGACCGGGTGCGCGAGCACGTCGACGGGCTGGACGGCGTGGTGCACGCGATCGGCTACGCCCCGGCCTCGTGCCTCGGCGCGCCCTTCATGGACGCGCCGTGGGAGGACGTGGCGACGGCCATGCACGTCTCGACGTTCTCGTACAAGGCGCTCGTGCGAGCCGCGCTGCCGCTGCTGGGTCGCGGCGCGTCCGTCGTGGGCCTGGACTTCGACGCCCGCCAGGCGTGGCCCGCCTACAACTGGATGGGCGCGGCCAAGGCGGCGTTCGAGTCGGTCAACCGCTACATGGCGCGCGACCTGGGCCCGCAGGGCATCCGGGTGAACCTGATCTCGGCCGGTCCGGTGCGCACGATGGCCGCCAAGTCGATCCCGGGGTTCGCCGACCTGGAGGCGATGTGGGGCGAGAAGGCCCCGCTCGGCTGGGACGTGGACGACGCGACGCCGGTCGCCAAGTCGGTGTGCGGCCTGCTGTCCGACTTCTTCCCGGCCACCACCGGCTCCATGGTGTTCGTGGACGGCGGCGTGCACTTCCTGGGCCTGTGACCGGCCGCTGACCGCGTCCCGGCCCCGCTCGGACCGGACCCGGCCACCCGACCGGGTCGGCGTGCCGTCGATCACGCCGACCCGGTTGTGCGGCCCGGAGCGGTCGGGGCGAGGATGACGGGGTGAGCTACGACGCGCTGCTCTGGTTGTCCTTCGGGGGACCGGAAGGACCGGACGACGTCCGCCCGTTCCTGGAGAACGTGACCCGCGGCCGGGGTGTGCCGCCCGAACGCCTGGACGAGGTCGAGCAGCACTACCGGCACTTCGGCGGCGTCTCGCCGATCAACGCCCTCAACCGCGCCGCGATCGCGGCCGTGGCGGACCTGGTCGACCTGCCGATCTACTTCGGCAACCGCAACTGGCACCCGATGGTCGAGGACACCCTCGCCGAGATGAAGGCGGCCGGCGTGCGGCGCGCGCTGGTGTTCCCCACCAGCGCCTACGGCGGCTACTCGGCGTGCCGGCAGTACGACGAGGACATCCTGCGCGCCCGCGCCGCCGTGCCGGACGCGCCGGAGCTGGTGAAGCTGCGCCAGTTCTTCGACCACCCGCTGTTCGTCGAGTCCTTCGCGGACTCGGTGCGCGCCGCCGCCGCGGACTTCGCCGAGTACCGCCTGGTGTTCACCGCGCACTCGGTGCCCTCGTCCGCCGACCTGGCCGCCGGCCCGCCCGCCGAGGGCGGCCACCGCTACTCCCGGCAGGTGACCGAGGCGTCCCGGCTGGTCGCCCGGTCGGTCGGCGTGGACGACTACGACGTGGTGTGGCAGTCCCGGTCCGGGCCGCCGCAGGTGCCGTGGCTGGAGCCGGACATCGTGGACCACGTCGACGCGCTGCACGCCAAGGGCGTGGCGAACGTGGTGGTGTGCCCGATCGGGTTCGTCTCCGACCACCTGGAGGTGGTGTGGGACCTGGACACCGAGGCCAAGGACCGGGCGGTGGAGCTGGGGCTGGGCTTCGCCCGCGCGGCCACGCCCAACGACGACCCCCGGTTCGCCCGGCTGGTCGCGGAGCTGGTGGCCGAGCACCTGGCGGGCGCGCCGGCGCGCAAGCTGTCCGCGTTCCCGGCGTCCGGGTGCACGGTGAACGGCGAGCTGTGCGCGCCGCTGTGCTGCGAACCGCCGAAGAGGCCCGCGCGGTGAGCGTCGACTTCACCTGGTCGCCGCGTGCGGCGGACTGGCGCGACGCGTTGCGGACGGCGGTGCCCCTCTACCGGTGGGCCCCGTGGTTCGGGCTGGCGACGGGCGTGCTCGGGGTGGTCGTGCTGTTCCTGGACATGACCTGGGCGGGCGTGTTCGGCCTCGCGCTGGCTGTGATCATCATCGCACTGGTGCCGATCGGCACGGCGCTGAACTTCCACAACCACCCGCTGGCGGCGAAGACCGTCACCGGTTCGGCGGACGGGCGCGCGGTGCGGATGGCCGTCGGCGAGGCCGCGCGCAGCGAGCTGGCCTGGGCCGAGCTGCCCGGCTGGTCGGAAACGCCGCGCGGGTTCGTGCTCCGCACCGGCACGGCCGCGATGTACGCCGTGCCGCACCGCGCCTTCACCGGAACGGATGACGTTGAACGGTTCCGGTCCCTGCTGGTGGAACACGTCGGCCCGGCCGCCTGAACCGCGCCGGGGCGCGCGTAACCTTGGCGAGCGTGTCCTGTGCGAGTGCGACGCTGGTCGTGTGGACGTCTGCTTGGCTGCATGGCGCGGCTGCGGCTGACGACGTCCTCGACGCTGTGGGTTTCTGGGCGGGGCTGCACGAGGTGGTGGCCGACGACGACGGCACGGCCACCGCGCTCGACCTCCCCGGCCCGGACGAGCGCCCGGTGGGCCCGGCGCTGCTGCTGGCCGCGCTGCGCCGGGCCGACGCGACCACCGCGCGCCTGGTGCTGCCGATCCCGGGCGACGTCCGGGGGCTGGGCGGCCGGGGGCCGCTGAGCCGGTTCGCGCTGAGCGTCGGGCACGCGGCGGTGCTGCCGGAGGTCGGTCTCGGCCTGGTGCCGAAGCTGGTCGCGGACGGCGTGATGAGGTGGACGGTGTTCGACCTGCCGACCGTGACCGCGGTGGAGCACGTGCCGATCGGCGAGGCCGAGCACGGTCTGGCGTCGGCGATGCGCGAGGCGGCGACGGCGCTGGTCACGTTGGACGTGGCGCGGCACCGGCCGAACGTGCGGGCGGAGATCGCGGAACTGTCGGCCGAGCACTCGAAGCTGGCGTGGCCGGCCGGGATGCCGCCGCGCGCGCTGCGGGTGTTGCAGCGGGCGGCCGAGGTGGCGGCGATCCTCGCGGTGGCGGCGTCGGACGCGCCGGGCGGGGCGATGTCGGCCTCGGCGCAGGCGGGGCGGGACGAGGCCCTGCGCCCGCTGTCGGAAGCGGTCCGCCGGGCCCGCCTGGCGGCGGTGGACGAGGCGGTGCGGGTGCTGTCCGACCAGGGCGCGGGCCGGCACTGAGCGCCACCGCCCCGCACCGAACATCACCGACCCGCACCGAACATCACCGACCCGCACCAGCCGCCACCGTCCCGCCCTGCCCGCCGGGCGTTGACGTGGTGTCTGGCGGCGTTGTAGTTGGCGAGGCGCAGGATGCGGACCTGGTGGGGTGCCCGTTGATCTGTCGGTGCCCGCCGGTGGCGCGTCGGTTCAGTTGGCGGTTTTCGTTCGTGAAGGTGTAGTGGCCGAACTTGCGGCGGCCACGGTTCGGGTGGTGGTCGCGGGCCTATTTCCCGATCGCTCCGCCGGCTGTCGGTCCGCCGAGCGGAAGCGGCTTCGGGATCGCAGACAGTTGGCCAGTGCGCCGGCGGCACGTGGCGGCAGCCGGCGTCATACCGGAGCATGCGCCTGCCGGGACCGAGCCCGACGACACCGACCTGTCAGTTCAGGCGGACTACTGGGTCACGGTGAACAGCCACCGCTGGGCGCGGGCACGCCACGCCGAGAGCGCGACCGGACTGGCCGTCTGTGACAGCGACCCGGTGAAGCTGCACTACGGCTGGTGCCTGAGCATGATCGGCGCAGCGCCCGCGCCCGGTTCGAGCACGAGTTCGCCGCGGTGCGCACTGCCTTCGCGGCCGGCCGCCTCGGGCTCGTGGACGTGGTCCTGATCAGCATCCCGCCACTTGAGGTCCTGCGTCGGCACCGCGACGGCGACCGATCCCACGGCGACTTCCTCGACGCCCTCGTCGCCGCCATCCCGAAGCCGCCACACTGAGCCCCACGACCGGGCGTCGCGCTGACCAGGACGCGCCAAGGCCGGTGTCACGAACGCCGACCAGGTGCCGACTCAATCGTCGAGGTGCCAACTCCGCTGACGCCTGACACGTGGGGATTGTTGAACGATCCCCGGCCGCCGGCGGCCGGGGTCGAGTCGATTCCTCCGCGTGGGGGAGCTTCATCCGGGGCCATTCCACGTAGGGTCGCCACTATTCGCCCCGGCCGAATACCGGATATTCCAGGTCACGGTCTTCCCGTCGTCCTCCGGACCGGGTAATTGACTGGGGGTCGGCAGAGAGGAGACCCCAGTGCTCGACAGACTGCGCGAGGCGGTGCGCGGCTCGTTGACCCGGATGGCGGGTGCCGCGGTGGACCGCGACGACCTCGTCCGGCGACTGCGCCGCGAGTACGAGGACGTCGCACGGCAGGAGACGGACCGGCTGGTGGCGGCCGTCCGGGAGATCGAGCACGAGGGCCGGCGGGACATCCTCGCGGAGGCCGACCGGTACGCGCTGCGCACCACGGAGCGGTTCGTCCGGGAGAACCTGCTCAACGCCACGACCTTCGACAACCGGTTCGACACCCTGCGGCACGCCCTCGCCCAGGCCCCGGCCACCGGGCTCGCCCTGGAGTTCGGCGTGTACCGGGGCACCACCCTGAAGATCATCGCCGACACCCGGGGCGGCGAGGGCGTCTACGGCTTCGACTCGTTCGAGGGCCTGCCCGAGGACTGGCGGCCCAAGCGCCCCGCCGGCTGGTTCCGCAACGACGACATGCCGGAGGTGCCGGGCGCGGGGATCGTGGCGGGCTGGTTCGACGACACGCTGCCGGAGTTCATGGCCGAGCACCCCGGTGACGTGGCGTTCCTGCACCTCGACGCCGACCTGTACTCCTCGACGGTCACCGCGCTGAAGCACGTCGGACCGCGCCTGCGGCCGGGCAGCGTGGTGCTGTTCGACGAGTACTTCAACTACCCCGGCTGGGAGGTCCACGAGCACCTCGCGTGGCGGGAGTACGTGGCCGAGCACGACCTGTCGTTCGAGTACCTGTGCTTCACCTCCAACAACGAGCAACTGGCGCTGCGGATCACCGGGTAGCGGCGCGGCCCTGCCGGACGATCGGCGGGTGGGGCAGTCGGCCGTCCCCACCCGCCGCCCCTGAGGAGCGGGGCGCGCGTCCGGGCCTGCCGGCGGGCTGTGGTTCAGACCCGCCCGGACGCCCGCCTGTGCTTGCGGCGGGCCCGGTTGTTGATGACCGTGAGGGTGGTGATCCCGGCCACGGACACCACCAGCAGCACACCGGGCAGCGGCAGGGGCGAGCCGAGCTCGTCGACGAACCACCGACCGGCGTCGGAGTCCCGGATCTCCTCGCCGACGCCCATGGCAACCCCGAACAGGGCCGTGCAGGGGAAGATCCACGACCTGGCGGCGACCTCCGCGCGGGACGCCTCGATCCGGCCCAGCGATTCGGGGAGCAGCGCTCCCACGAGTCCGGTGAAGGGGAGCACGAAGAAGAAGTACGCCACCGCGCCGAGCAACGTCGCGGCCACGCCGAGCAGCGTGAACAGGAAGATCGTGATGCCGAAGTCGTCGGAACCGGAGGAGGTCCCGGCGGGGGTGAAGACCAGCATGGCGTACGAGTTGAGGATCACCGGGCCGAGGTGGGTGGCCCTGCGGAGCCACTGCCCGTGCGGCCTGCTCCGGGCGAAGCGGGTCCCGCTCGCCGAGCTGTCCATCTGCCCGAGCACCAGCCTCACCCGCAGCGGGTGGCAGGCGCGCAGCAGCAGCAACAGGGCGGTCTGCGCCAAGCCGTTGACCAGGTACGCACCCATCACGATCGCGAAGCCCAGCACACCGCCGGAGACGGGATCGCCGACGAAGAAGGCGAAGTAGCCCCAGAGACCCGTGGCGGTCACGGCGGTCGCCACGACGAACTCGGGGCCTCCGACGTCGTCGAAATCGTTCACCACCCGCGCCACATGCCCCTCCAACGCCGATCACCCGGTGCGGTGACCGGGAGGCGCATCGTAGGGCCGGCGGCGGTGGACAGGCGCACGGAACCGCACCCAGGTCACCTCATCGGTCCAATGGTGCCGGATACCGCCGGCGGGCCGTAGCGGCAGGCCCGCACCGGACGATGCTCCTCGGACAGCCCGTCCCACCGACAGCCCGAGGAGGGCTCATGGCACGGTTACCCAGGCTGCTCGCGGCGGTGTTCGCGGCGATCCTGGCCGGCTCCGGCACGGCGTACGCGGAGGACCACCCGACCGCCGGCATCCACACCCCGCGCACCGGCTCGTACGCGGCCGTCGGCGAACCCCTGCTGGTCACCGGCGGCGCGGTGAACGGCGAGGCGGGCGGCATCACGGCGGTCGACGTGTCCGTCGACGGCGGCACGACCTGGCAGCCCGCCGAGGAGTCGCGGGAGCAGTGGAGGTTCCGGTTCACGCCCACCGCGCCCGGTGACGTCGCGGTGATCGCCCGCGCGCATACCCGGTCGACGACCGGTCACCCCAGCCCGGCCACCACGGTGCACGTGGGCGCGACGCCCGGCCCGCTGCCGCGAATCCACGACGCGAACAACGGGCTGACCCTGCCGGTGTTCGACCAGGTGCTGGACCCGGACCGGGAGCCGGTCGAACTCGGTCTGGAGTTCCAGGTGGACCGGCCCGGCACGATCACCGGCGTCACCGTCGACCGGGGCACCCACACCGGCCCGATCAGGACCCGCCTGTGGACCGGCGGCGGCGACCTGGTGGCGGACGCGCTGTCCGGTTCGCCCGGCACCGGCCGCGAGTGGGTGGACTTCCCGACGCCGATCCCGGTCCACCCCGGTCAGGACTACGTCGTGTCGTACTTCAGCGACCGGTCGTGGGGCTACCGGGCGTCCGAGAACTACTTCACCGCCACGATCCTCCAGGCCCCGTTCATCGTGGAGCCGGGCGCGGGCGTCTACCACTACGGGGTGCACGGCGGCTTCCCGACCGAGACGTGGCACGACAGCAACTACTGGGTCCTGCCCCAGTTCCAGGAGTAGCCGTCGGCGTGGAGCGGCTCCCTGGAGTCGCTCCACGTCGACCTGACGCCGAGGTGTGCGTAGCGTCGCAGGGGTGACCCCTGGACTTCCCACGACCCTGGGCGGGCTGCGCGCCGCCGGGTACGCGCCGCGCGGCGTCAAGGCCGAACTGCGGGACAACCTGGTGGAGGCGTTGCGCGCGAAGCGCGACCCGTGGCCGGGCATCGTCGGGTTCGACCGGACGGTGCTGCCGCAACTGGAGCGCGCGATCCTGGCCGGGCACGACGTCGTGCTGCTCGGCGAGCGCGGCCAGGGCAAGACCCGGCTGCTGCGCTCGCTGGTCGGCCTGCTCGACGAGTGGACGCCGGTCATCGACGGCGCGGAGCTCCACGAGCACCCGATGGTGCCGATCACGCCGGAGTCCCGGCGGCGGGCCGCCGAGCTCGGCGACGACCTGCCGGTGGCCTGGAAGCACCGCGCCGACCGGTTCGCGGAGAAGCTGGCCACGCCGGACACCAGCGTCGGCGACCTGGTCGGCGACGTGGACCCGGTGAAGGTCGCGCAGGGCCGCAGCCTGGGCGACCCGGAGACCATCCACTACGGCCTCGTGCCGCGCGCGCACCGGGGCATCATCGCGGTCAACGAGCTGCCCGACCTGGCCGAGCGGATCCAGGTGTCGCTGCTCAACGTGATGGAGGAGCGCGACATCCAGATCCGCGGCTACACGCTGCGGCTGCCGCTGGACGTGCTGGTGGTGGCGACGGCGAACCCCGAGGACTACACGAACCGGGGCCGGATCATCACCCCGCTCAAGGACCGGTTCGGCGCGGAGATCCGCACGCACTACCCGCTGGAGGTCGACGCCGAGGTGGCGCTGGTCCGGCAGGAGTCGGAGCTGGTCGCGGAGGTGGGCGACCACCTGCTGGAGGCGGTGGCGCGGTTCGTGCGGCACCTGCGCGAGTCGCCCGCGATCGACCAGCGGTCGGGCGTCTCGGCGCGGTTCGCGGTGGCGGCGGCGGAGACGGTGGCCGCGTCGGCGCTGCGGCGCAGCGCGCTGATCGGCGAGCACCCGCCCATCGCCCGCCCGGTGGACCTGTACTCGGTGCCGGCCGTGCTGCGCGGCAAGCTGGAGTTCGAGGCGGGGGAGGAGGGGCGGGAGCACGAGGTGCTCACCCACCTGCTGCGGCGCGCGATCGCGGACACCGCGCGGGCCGCGTTCGCCGGGCTGGACCTGCGGTCGCTGGCCGATCTGGTATCCGCCGGCCACCCGGTGGCGACCGGCGAGCAGGTGCCGGCGGCGGACGTGCTGGCCGCGCTGCCCGAGCTCCCGGTGCTGCACGACGTGGCGCGGCGGGTGGGCGCGGGCCCGGCGGACCCGCCCGGCCGGATCGCGTCCGCGGTGGAACTGGCCCTGGAGGCGCTCTACCTCACCCGCCGGCTGGCCAAGGACACCGACGAGGACCGGACGGTCTACGGGTGACCGGCTACCGCTACGACCGCTACGTCGACGGGCCCGACCCGCTCGCGCCGCCCGCCGACCTGCGGGCGGCGATGGACGAGCTCGGGCGCGAGGTCATGGAGGGCGCGTCCCCGGAGTCGGCGTTGCGCGAGCTGCTCCGGCGCGGTGTGCCGGGCGCGCGCGGCCTGGACGACCTGACGGCGCGGTTGTGGCAGCGGCGCTCGGCCATCCAGCGCCGGCACCGGCTGGACGGCACGCTCCAGGAGGTCCGCGAGCTGCTGGACCGGGCGCTGGAGGCCGAGCGGACGGCGCTGTTCCCCGACCCGGACGACGACGCGCGGTTCCGCGAGGCGCAGCTCGCCGCCCTGCCGCAGGGCACGGCGGCGGCCGTGCGGGAGCTCGCCGAGTACGACTGGCGCTCGCCGCAGGCCCGCGAGTCCTACGAGCAGATCCGCGACCTGCTCGGCCGGGAGCTGCTCGACCAGCGGTTCCAGGGCCTGAAGCAGGCCATGCGGAGCGTGGGGCAGGAGGACGTCCAGCGCATCCAGGAGATGTTGACCGACCTCAACGCCCTGCTGGCCGAGCACGCCCAGGGCACCGACACCACCGAGCGGTTCCAGGAGTTCATGCGCCGCCACGGCGAGTTCTTCCCGGAGAACCCGCGCACCGTGCAGGAGCTGGTCGACGCGCTCGCGGCGCGGTCGGCGGCGGCGCAGCGGATGGCGAACTCGATGACCGAGCAGCAGCGCGACGAGCTGAACGCGTTGTCGCAGCAGGCGTTCGGCGACTCGGGCGTCGGTTCCCAGTTGTCCACCCTGGACTCCCTGCTGCGGGGCCTGCGGCCCGGCGAGGACTGGACCGGCTCGGCGCGCTTCCGGGGCGGGCAGCCGCTGGGGCTGGGCGAGGGCGCGCGGGCGATGGAGGACCTGGCCGAGCTCGACGCGCTGGCCGAGCAGCTCTCCCAGTCCTACCCCGGCGCGCGCCTGGAGGACCTCGACGTGGAGTCGCTGGTCCGCCAGCTCGGCGACGAGGCAGGCGTGGACGCGCGCCGGCTGGCCGAGCTGGAACGCGAGCTGCGGCGGCAGAACCTGCTCGAACGCGCACCGGACGGCTCGTTGCGGCTGACGCCGAAAGCGCTGCGGCGCTTGGGGGAGACGGCGTTGCGCGGTGTGATCGACAGCGTGCGGGCGCGGGGCGGGCGGGAGAACAGGCAGGCCGGCGCGGCGGGCGAGCTGCTGGGCAGCACGCGCCCGTGGCGGTTCGGCGACACCGAGCCGTGGAACGTGCCGCGCACGATCACCAACGCCGTGCTCCGCGCGGGGGTCGGCGAGATCGGCCTGGACGTCGCCGACGTCGAGATCAGCGAGACCGAGCAGCGCTCCCGGGCGGCGGTCGCGCTGTGCGTGGACACGTCGTGGTCGATGGTGCAGGACGGCCGGTGGGTGCCGATGAAGCGCACCGCGCTGGCGCTGCACCACCTGGTGAGCACCCGGTTCCGGACCGACGCGTTGCAACTGATCACGTTCGGCCGGCACGCGGAAGCGGTCGACATCGGCCAGTTGACGGCGCTGGAGGGCGTGTGGGAGCAGGGCACCAACCTGCACCACGCGCTGCTGCTGGCGGGCAGGCACCTGCGCCGGCACCCGGACGCGCAGCCGGTGGTCCTGGTGGTGACCGACGGCGAGCCGACCGCGCACCTGGAGGCGGACGGGCAGGCCGAGTTCACCTACCCGCCGCTGCCGCGCACCATCGCGAAGACCCTGGTGGAGGTGGACGGCCTGGCCAGGCTGGGCGCGTCGATCACGGTGTTCCGGCTGGGCGACGACCCGAGGCTGGCCCGGTTCGTGGACCTGGTGGCGCGACGCGGCGGCGGCCGGGTCGTCGCGCCGGACGAGGACGGCCTGGGCGCGGCCGTGGTGGGCGACTACCTCAGGTCCCGCCGCCGGCGCTGAGCACTTCGGCGTGGTCGCGGCCCACACCGCGTCCCCGCGCACCCCGTACTACTCGACGGTGACGGCGGACCTGGTCTGCGGACCGCTGGTCCCGGTGACGCGCAGGCGAGCAGCACTGGTCGATCGTGCCGATCCGGGACCTGCTCGTCGACTGCCCGCCCAACCTCCGCACCGCTCGGACGTCCTGGTGGCATGACGTCGATTTCAGAAGGCCGTGCGTCTCTCACCGATTCGGCTCAGGTCAACGACTACGACCGCATCGCCGAGGATTACACGGCCGAGAACGAGACCAGTCTCATGAACGCGTACTACGAGCGGCCCGCGATGCTGGAACTCGCCGGGGACGTGACCGACCGGCGCATCCTCGACGCCGGCTGCGGCTCGGGGCCCCTGTTCGCCGCGCTGCGCGATCGGGGCGCTGCCGTGACCGGCATCGACGCGAGCGCGGGCATGCTGGAGCTGGCCCGGCGGCGGCTGGGTGCCGACGCGGACCTGCGGGTCGCCGACCTGGCCGACCCGCTGCCCTTCCCCGACGGCGCGTTCGACGACGTCGTCGCATCCCTGGTGCTGCACTACCTGCGGGACTGGGGGCCGACACTGGCCGAACTGCGACGCGTGCTGGTACCCGGCGGGCGGCTCATCGTCTCGGTCGAGCATCCGTTCGTCATCACCCTGATGCAGCACCTGGCCGGGGGCAAGCCCGACTACTTCCAGATCCGCAACCGGACCGAGGAATGGGCCATGGGCGGGCAGACCGCCCAGATGAGCTTCTGGGACCGCCCGCTGCACGCGATGACCGACGCCTTCACGGCGGCCGGTTTCCGCATCGACGTCATCAGCGAGCCGCCGCCCGCGCCCGCCGCCCGCGACCTGTTCCCCGAAGAGTTCAGCAGGTTCGCAGGCCCGAACTTCCTCGGCTTCCTGTTCTTCGTCTTGCAGGTCGGCTAGCCGCTCCTGAGCGGTCTAGCCGCTCCTGAGCGGTCGGCCCCTTCAGCCACCGCGACCTGGCCCAGGAATCCGCGACCAGTCCCGCGAAGTTCCCCCGGAATCCGCCTCCACTAACCAGCGCCGAACACCGCCATCTTCACCCGCGCACTCGGCAAGATCGTCCGCGAGCGCGATCCCGGCCCGGCGTTCGTCGTGGTGCAACCGCCCGGCCTGCCCGTCCCGTCCTGACACCGACGGGCAGGACGGCGCGAGGAGGTCGGGAGCGGTGAACCGGGTGGTGCTCGCGGTAGTGGCGGCAGGGGCGTTCGCGGTGAGTGGCTGTGGTGTGGACCAGATCGCGGGCGACGCGGCGACACCGCCGCCGTCGTCCTCGGTGACCCCGACCAACGACCCGGCAGCCGAGGCCGCCGCATCCGCGCTCGGACCGCTGCTGGAAAGCGGTTTCCCGCAGACCTACGCCGGCGTGCGGCTCGACGGCGACCGGGTCGTCGTCCACCGGCTGCCGGACCGGGCTTTGGACGACGCGGCCCGCGCGGCGGCGCACGGGGTCCGACTGGCGCTGGTCGACGCGAAGTTCCCGTTGAGCCGCCTCAAGGAGGTCACCGACCGGATCGCGGCCGACGCCGAGCACTGGAAGACCACGACCGTGCGGATCTCCACGTGGGGGCCGGCGGTGGACGGCTCGGCGGTGGACGTGACTACCGCGGACGGCAGCGAAGCCGACCGCGCGGCGCTGGCGGAGCGGTACGGCGCGGACGTCATCCGGGTGTCGAAGGGCGATCTCCCGACGCCCGCCCCGGCCCCGGCCACGAAGTGACGCGCCGGGGCGGCACGTCCTCCGGCTAGGAGGTCCGGCGCTCGATCCCGTCGAGGACCGACCGGAGGCCCAGCTCGAACAGCGCGTCGAGGTCGAGGTCGTAGCCGGTCTCCGCGAAGGACGTCAGGAGGCGGGCGAACGTGGGGTGCGCCGGGGCGAGGCGGTCCAGGGCGCGCGCCTGGCCGTTCATCCACTGCTCGGTGGACAGACCGGTGGCCCCCTCGGCGTGCGCCTCCCGCTCCAGGTGGACCGCCAGACCCAGGACGTGGCTGTAGAGCAGGACGTTGAGGTCGAACGTGGTCCTCGGGTCCAGGCCCAGCCCGGCCAGGCCGTCGAGCACCCACTCGGAGTAGGCCAGCAGGTTCGGCACCAGCAAGGGCCGGGACAGCGGCCCGAGCTGCGCCAGCCAGGGGTGTTCGCGGTGCAGCGCCCACAGCGCCCGCACGCCCACCTCGACCCGGGCGCGCCAGTGGTCGGGCCGCGCAGGCAGGGTCATCCCGCCGAACACCGCGTCGGCCATCATCAGCACGAGGTCGCCCTTGCTCGCCACGTGCCGGTAGGGCGACATCGCCGCGACCCCGAGGCGGGCCGCGACGCCGCGCATCGACAGCGCCGCCAGGCCCTCGGCGTCCGCGATGTCGATCGCCGCGCGCACCACCCGGTCCCGCGTCAGCTCGCGCTCGGGTGCCGCCGCGCGCGGCCGTGACCGGGCGGCGGCCACGACGGTGCCGACCCGGGGTTCCGCCTCGACCAGCCCTTCCTGGCGCAACGCGGTCAACGCCTTGGCTGCGGTGGCCAGCGCGACGTCCCACTCCTTCGCGACCTGCCGGGCGGACGGCACGCGGTCACCGGGGTTCAGCTCGCCGTCGGTGATGCGGCGCGTGATCTCGGCGACGATGCGCTGGTAGGGCGGGATCATGCGGTACCTCCTCCTGTACTAGTACAGAAGCTACCAGTACCAACGTCCTGAACAGGCGTTATTGTGCTAGGACAGGGTTTGTTTCGGCTGTGCGTACTGCGTAAATTCAGTTTCGCAGAGCGCAGACGAAGGGACTCCCGATGAAGACCGTGCTGATCTCCGGTGCCGGTGTCGCAGGACTGGCCGCCGCCCACTGGCTGCACCGCCGGGGCTACGCGCCCACCGTCGTGGAGCGCGCGCCCGCCCCGCGCCCCGGCGGCCAGGCGATCGACGTCCGGGGTGTCGCCCTCGACGTGCTGGACCGGATGGACCTGCTCGGCCGGACCAGGCGGGCGCGCACCCGGATGCGCGGCATGGCGGTGCTCGACGCGGACGGCACCGAGCAGTGGCGGTCGACCGAGATGACCCTCAGCGCCGGCCGCCTCGACGGCGACGACATCGAGGTGCTGCGCGACGACCTCACCGCCCTGCTGCACACCCGGGCGCGGGACGGGGTCGAGTACCTGTTCGGCGACGCGATCACCGCCCTCGACCAGGACGACGACGGCGTGCGCGTCACCTTCCGGCACGGGGGGCCGCGCACGTTCGACCTGGTGGTCGGCGCGGACGGCCTGCACTCGGCGGTGCGCCGGCTGGTGTTCGGTCCCGAGGACGAGTTCGTGCACCACCTCGGCTCGTACGTCGGGGTGTTCAGCACCGGGAACTTCCTCGGCCTGGACGACTGGCAGGTGTGGCTGCACGACGACGCCCGCACCGCGAGCTACTGCCTCTACCCGGCGCGCGGGAACACCGAACTGCGGGCCACCCTCGGTTTCACCTCGGACCCGCTCGACCACGACCGCCACGACGTCGAGCACCAGAAAGCCCTCATCGCCGACCGGTTCGCCGGTGTCGGCTGGGAAACCCCGAGGCTGCTCAAGGCGATGGGCGACGCGTCGGACTTCTACTTCGACGCGATGGCGCAGGTGCGCATGGGTAGCTGGTGGCGCGGGCGGGTCGTGCTGGTCGGCGACGCGGCGCACTGCGCGTCCCCGCTGTCCGGCCAGGGCACGAGCCTGGCCCTGGTGGGCGCGTACGTGCTGGCCGACGAACTCGGTGACGCGGACGACCCCCTTGCCGCGCTGACCCGCTACGACCGTCGGCTGCGGCCGTTCGTCGAGGTGAACCAGGCGCTGGCCACGGAGAACCCCGGGCAGGGCGCGTCCGAGGAGTCGCTGGAGCGGGCCAAGCGCGCGATCAGCCTGGACACCCGCCCGGAGGACCGCCCTCGCCTCCGGCGCACCCCGGTAGCGTGACCTGGCCGCCCGGAACGGGGAAGGTGAGCCCGGACCCGACGCCCTAGTCGCTCTTCGTGTTCCGGTCCGTCGGTGCCAGCGCGGTCTCCGTGGCCGGGTCCGGCGACACGTCCCGCTTGCCCGGTTTCGTCAGCGAGAAGTGCGCCTCCTCGCGCATCCGCTCGACCATGTGCGGGTAGTGCAGTTCGAACGCCGGGCGCTCCGACCTGATCCGGGGCAGCTCGGTGAAGTTGTGCCGGGGCGGCGGGCAGGACGTGGCCCACTCCAGGGAGTTGCCGTAGCCCCACGGGTCGTCACCCTCCGCCGGGTCGCCGAACCGGTAGCTGCGCAGCACGTTCCACAGGAACGGCAGCACCGACGCGCCGAGCAGGAACGCGCCGATGGTCGAGATGGTGTTCAGGGTGGTGAAGCCGTCGCCGGGCAGGTAGTCGGCGTACCGGCGCGGGAAGCCCGCGTTGCCCAGCCAGTGCTGGATGAGGAACGTCAGGTGGAAGCCCAGGAACGTGGTCCAGAAGTGCAGCTTGCCCAGCGGTTCGTCGAGCATCCGCCCGGTCATCTTGGGGAACCAGAAGTAGATTCCCGCGTACGTGGCGAACACGATCGTGCCGAACAGGACGTAGTGGAAGTGCGCCACGACGAAGTAGGTGTCGGTCACGTGGAAGTCCAGCGGCGGCGACGCCAGGATGATGCCGGTCAGGCCGCCCAGCAGGAACGTGACCAGGAACCCGATGCTGAACAGCATCGGCGTCTCGAACGTCAAGTGCCCCTTCCACATCGTGCCGATCCAGTTGAAGAACTTGATCCCCGTCGGTATCGCGATCAGGAACGTCATCAACGAGAAGAACGGCAGCAGCACCGCGCCGGTGGCGAACATGTGGTGCGCCCACACCGTCACGGACAGCGCCGCGATGGCGAACGTGGCGTAGACGAGTCCTTTGTAGCCGAACAGCGGTTTCCGGCTGAACACCGGGAAGATCTCGCTCACGATGCCGAAGAACGGCAGCGCCACGATGTACACCTCGGGGTGCCCGAAGAACCAGAACAGGTGCTGCCACAGGATCACGCCGCCGTTCGCCGGGTCGAACACGTGCGCGCCCAGGTGCCGGTCCGCCGCCAGGCCCAGCAGCGCCGCGGTGAGGATCGGGAACGCCAGCAGGATCAGGATGCTGGTGACGAAGATGTTCCAGGTGAAGATCGGCATCCGGAACATGGTCATGCCCGGCGCGCGCAGGCAGCACACCGTGGTCACCATGTTCACGCCGCCCAGGATGGTGCCCAGGCCGCTGACCGCCAGGCCCATGATCCACAGGTCCGCGCCGACGCCGGGGGAGTGCACGGCGTCGGACAGGGGCGTGTAGGCGGTCCAGCCGAAGTCCGCCGCGCCGCCCGGCGTCACGAACCCGGCGACCGCCACCGTCCCGCCGAACAGGTACAACCAGTACGACAACGCGTTCAGCCTCGGGAACGCCACGTCGGGCGCGCCGATCTGCAACGGCAGGACGTAGTTGGCGAACCCGAACAGGATCGGCGTCGCGTACAGCAGCAACATGATCGTGCCGTGCATGGTGAACAACTGGTTGTACTGCTCGGTGGACAGGAACTGGAGGCCCGGCCGGGCCAGTTCGCCGCGGATCAGCAGCGCCATCAGGCCGCCGACCATGAAGAACACGAACGACGTGGTCAGGTAGAGCAGACCGATCTGCTTCGGGTCGGTGGTCTTGAACAGCCCGAGCAGCACCGCGCCCCGGGGTCGTCGCCGCGCCGCACCCGGGTGCGTGACCACGGGTGCCGGCTTGAGCGCGGTCATGGAAACTGCCTCCCTCGTCCCAGGGCGTGAGCCACTTCACATGGTCCACCTGATCGCCTACCGGGGCAATCACTCGGCCGGGCAGTCGGCAGACCAACGGGTCTTTCGGCCGATCCGCCGGGGTACGCCCGACGTCCCGCCAGGCGGACGTGCACCTGAGGGCGCGAGTTAGGGTCGAAACCATGCAGACCTGGTCATCCACCCCTGTCCCGCGGGTAGCGGGCGAGCCGCGCCCGCTACGGCTGTACGACACGTCTACCGGCGAGGTGCGCCCCACGGCCCCCGGTGACACCGCCAGGCTGTACGTCTGCGGCATCACCCCCTACGACGCGACCCACCTGGGTCACGCGGCGACCTACCTGACGTTCGACCTGGTCCACCGGCTGTGGCTGGACAACGGCCACGAGGTGCACTACGTCCAGAACGTCACCGACGTCGACGACCCGCTGCTGGAGCGCGCCGAGCGCGACCAGGACGACTGGGTGGTGCTCGCGATGCGCGAGACCGCGCTGTTCCGCGAGGACATGGTGGCGCTGCGGGTCCTGCCGCCCCGCGAGTACATCGGCGCGGTGGAGGCCATCCCGGAGGTCGTGGAGGCGGTCGCGAAGCTCCTCGCGAACGGCGCGGCGTACCGGGTGGACGACCCGGATCACCCGGACGTGTACTTCGACCACACCGCGTCCGGCCGGTTCGGCTACGAGTCGAACTACGACGAGGCCACCATGCTGGAGTACTTCGGCGAACGCGGCGGCGACCCGGACCGCCCCGGCAAGCGCCACCCGCTCGACGCCCTGCTGTGGCGCACCGCCCGCCCCGGCGAGCCGTCGTGGCCGTCCGAGCTGGGCGAGGGCCGGCCGGGCTGGCACATCGAGTGCAGCGCCATCGCGCTCAACCGGCTGGGCAGCGGTTTCGACGTGCAGGGCGGCGGCTCCGACCTGGTCTTCCCGCACCACGAGTTCAGCGCCGCGCACGCCGAGGCGCTCACCCGCGAGCACCCGTTCGCGCGGCACTACGTGCACGCGGGCATGATCGGGCTGGACGGCGAGAAGATGTCGAAGTCGCGGGGCAACCTGGTCTTCGTCTCCAAGCTCCGGGCGCAGAAGGTCGACCCGAACGCGGTGCGCCTGGCGCTGCTGGCCGGCCACTACCGGCAGGACCGCCCCTGGTCCGACGCGCTGCTGACCGAGGCGCTGGAGCGCGTCGCCGCCTGGCGGCGCGCGGCGGCACTGGACTCGGGACCGCCCGCGGCGGCCACCGTCGCCCGCCTGCGCGACCACCTCGGCAACGACCTGGACACCCCCGCCGCGCTGGCGGCGCTGGACGCGTGGGCCGCCGAGGCGCTGTCCACCGGCGGCGGGGACGACACCGCGCCGGGGCTGTTCCGCGACGCCGTGGACGCCTTGCTGGGCGTCGGGTTGTAGAACCCCCGGACCGGCGCTCCCGGCCCTGAACGGCGGTGGGGCCACCCCGGAGGATGGCCCCACCACGTCGCGAGATTCAGATCACGCGTCGATCGTCCACGAGTTGATGCGACCGGTGTCGATGGTCGCCACGTCGCGAACGCGCAGCTTCCACGTGCCGGCGGCCGTCTCCGAGGAGGCGTTCACCGAGTACGTCTTGCTGATGTTGTCCGAGCTGCCGCCGGTCCGGTTGTGCAGGTTGTAGACCGTGCCGTCCGGAGCCACCAGGTCGACGATCAGGTCGCCGACGTAGGTGTGGAGGATGTTCACGGTCACCTGCGTGGTGGCCGACGCGTTGCCCGTGCAGGTGAGGCTGATCGGGCTGTTCACGTCGCTGTTGTCGCCGACGGTGACGTCCGTGTCGTTGGTGGCCGGGTCACAGCCGCCGGCGGTGGGACGGACGGTCCAGGTGAAGTTCGCGGTGCCCGTGCGGGACGCCGAGTCGGTCACCGTGACGGTCACGTTGGACGTGCCCGCCGTCGTCGGCGTGCCGGTCACCTGGCCGGACGCGCTGCCGGTCAGACCGGCCGGGAGACCGCTGAACGAGAACGTGTACGGCGCGGTGCCACCGGCCGCGGTGACGGTCAGGTTGACCGCCTGGCCCACGGTGGTGGTCTGGTTGCCGGGGTTGTTCACGGTCGGGTTGCTCGGCGCGGTGTTCTGCACGAACAGCAGCTTGTTCGCCGAACCGGTGCCCGGGTTGCTGATCTTGCCGTTGGTCGCCGCGTTCACCAGCGCCGTCTCGACCTGGGCCGGGGTGGCGGTGGGGTTGTTCGACACGTAGATCGCCGCGACGCCCGCGACGTGCGGGGACGCCATCGAGGTGCCGCTGATGGTGTTCGTGGCGCTGTCGCTGGTGTGCCAGGTGGACGTGATGTCCTGGCCGGGCGCGAACAGGTCGGTGCAGGTGCCCCAGTTGGAGAAGGACGCGCGCGCGTCGGACCGGTTCGAGGCGTTGGTGCTGATCGCCTCGCGGACCCGGGCCGGCGAGTAGTTGCACGCGTTCTGGTTGTCGTTGCCCGACGCGACCGCGGTGGTGACGCCCGCCGCGACGAGGTTGCGCACGGCGGTGTCCGTCGCGGTGTCCGCGCTGCCACCGAGGCTCATGTTCGCCACGGCCGGCTTCACGGCGTTCTGGGCGACCCAGTTGACGCCGTTCACGACGCCCGCCGAGGTGCCGGAGCCCTGGCAGTTCAGGACCTTGACGGCGACCAGCTTGACTTCCTTGGCCACGCCGTAGCTGCGGCTGCCGACGGTGCCGGCGACGTGCGTGCCGTGGCCGTGGCAGTCGGTGTTCTGGCTGTCGACGGTGTTGGTGCCCCAGGTGGCCCGACCGGCGAAGTCCTGGTGCGTGATCTTGATGCCGGTGTCGATGACGTACGCCCGGACGTTGCTCGCGCCGTTCGGGTACGTGTAGCTGTTGTCCAGCGGCAGGTTCGCCTGGTCGATCCGGTCCAGGCCCCACGACGGCGGGTTCGGCTGCACACCCGCGATCTTCACCGGCAGGTCGGCCTGCACCCAGTCGACCCGGGGGTCGGCCGCGATGCGGCGCGCCTGCTGCGCCGTCAGGGTGGCGTGGAAGCCGTTCAGCGCGTGCTGCCAGGTCGTGCGGACCTGGCCGCCGAACTTGGCGACCAGCGAGCCCGCGGACGACGCGGACAGCGCCCTCGGCGACGCCGAGTCCTTCAGCGCCACGATGTAGGAGTTGGGCACGGCGTCGGTGCGATCGGCGGCCAACACCTGGCCTTCGGCCGCGGCCACACCGACGTTCGTGAACGCCAGGGCAGCCGCGGAGATCGCGGCCAGGCCGAGGACCGCCGTCTTTCTGAACAAGCGGGCGTCTCCCATTTCAGGGTTCTCCCTAGGGACAGGTTCGCCCGACCGGTCTGCCGGGTTGTGGCAGGACGGTGGGCGTGCAGGGATAAGGGACGTTCGCGCGAACGGGTGGTGCCGACCTGGTCACATGCATGGTCGGGACAAAAAGCCCCGACGAGTAGCGCCGTTGGGCGTAATCAGGCGCGGCCGGACGCGCGGGTGGGGACGAAACCGCAGTTCACGCGTACACCGTCAGGAGTTAAAGAGCCTGTCCCGGTGCGTTCGCCAGCGATCCAGCAGGCTCGGCAGCTCCGCGTGGACGAATTCGAAGAAGGCCAGCGTCTCCGCGATCCGCCGTCCGGCGGGGGTGCCCGGACCCAGCGCGCAGATGCCTTCCTTGAGCGGACCGCCCCACCGGGCCATCATCTGGTCGCGGCGGAAGATGGCCTCGTACCAGACGTCGTCGTACACCCGGAACACGTCCCGGCGGGACCCGGACTCGCGCTCGCGGCTGACCACGTTGACCTGGGTGAGGTAGCGGACCGCGCCGGAGATCGCGGCGGGGGAGACCTGGAGCAGGTCGGCGAGCTCGGCGGCGGTCATCGTGCCGTCGTCGTCGGCGAGCAGGGCGACGAACACCCGGGCCGGCATGCGCGGCATCCCGGTCTCCGCGAACGCCGACGCGAAGCGCTCGATGAAGCGCAGCACCGCCTGGTCGTCCCGCTCCGTCACCTGGTTCACCGCCGAATCATGTCGTCCCGTACCGCGAGCGGGCACAGTTTATACGCTTCCTTAATTTCACGAATTCGTGAAATCACCGCGCCGCCGCGTGGCCTGAGGGGCTGTGGTGCCGGTGCCGGGACCGGTCAAGACCTCCGGTCCGAGGCGAGCACCGGCGACGCGGCGGGCGAGGCGGTCGCGGACAACCCCAAGTCTGAAAGAGGTCTTTCGAAAGGAGTCTTTCAGGTCTACCGTTGGGGCGTGGACCTTCCCGTACCCCGGCGGATCTCCGACCTCGAAGCGCTGAAAGCGCTCGCCCACCCGCTGCGCGTGGCGCTGCTGAACCACCTGCTGGCGGTCGGCCCGCGCACGGCCAGCGAGTGCGCCGCCGAAGTCGGCTCCTCGGCGTCCAACTGCAGTTGGCACCTCCGCCGGCTCGCCAAAGCCGGCTTCGTGGACCGGACCGACGCGGGCGACGCGCGGGAACGGCCGTGGCGCGCCCTCGACGTCGGGTACTCGGTGGACGCGTTCTCCGAGGACCCGGCGGTGCGCAGCCGGCAGGACGCGCTGATCGCGTGGCAGCTCAACGAGGACAACCGGCTCGCCCAGCGGTTCCTCGACCGGCGGCACGAGATCCCCCGCGAGTGGCTCGACGCCGCCGGGCTGCACGGCTACGCGGTGAACGTGACGCCCGAGGAGCTCGCCGGGCTGCTCGCCGTGATCGACGGCGTCCTGCGGCCCTACCTGGTGCCGCTGCGCACCGACGTCCCCGACGGCGCGCGGCCCACCCACGTCGGCCTCCGGGCGTTCCCGCGATGACCGGACCGCTGCGGGAGCCGGCCTTCCGCCGGCTGTGGCTCGCGGGGTTCGTGTCCGAGATCGGCGACTGGGTCCTGATGGTCTCGTTGCCGGTCTACGTCTACCGGCTCACCGGGTCGGTGGGCTCCACCGCGACGACGTTCGTCCTCGCGCTGCTGCCGAGCCTGGCGCTGTCGCCGCTGGCCGGCGTGCTCGCCGACCGGTGGGACCGGCGCAGGCTGATGCTGTGGGTGAGCCTCGCCCAGGCCGTCGCGTTGCTGCCGCTGCTGACCGGCGACCTGGTGCTGGTCAACGTCGTGATGGCGGTGCAGGCAGCCCTGGCCGCGCTGTTCGAGCCCGCCAAGAACGCCCTGCTGCCCGAACTCGTCGGCCGCGACCAGCTCGCCGCCGCCAACGGGCTGGTCGGCGTGAACGCCAACCTTGCCCGGTTGCTCGGGGCCTCCCTGGGCGGCCTGGTGCTCGGCTGGTCCGGGCTGCCCGGCGTGCTGGTGCTCGACGTGGTGTCGTTCCTGGTCGCGGCGGTGCTGTTGGCCCGGCCGTTCGGCCTGGTGCGGGCACCGAGGGGGCGCGCACCGGTGTGGCGGGCCTGGCTGGACGGGCTGCGCGAGATCCGGGGGCCGCTGCGCGGGATGGTGGCCGTGGTCGGGTTGATGGCGTCGAGCCAGGGCGTGTTCGTGGTGCTGTTCGTGGTGTTCGTGACCGAGCGGCTCGGCGGCGGCGAGGCCGAAGTCGGGTTGCTGCGCGGCATCCAGGCGGTCGGGGGACTCGTCGGCGGCGCGCTGGTCGGGCTGGTGGCGCGACGGGTGTCCGCGTGGCGGCTGCTGGCGTGGTCGCTGATCGCGTTCGCCGCTGTCTCCTTCGTCGGGTGGAACGGCCCGCACGTCACCACCGCGTTCACGTTCTACCTCGCCGTGTTCGCGGTGTGCGGCGCGCCGGGCGTGATATCGGGGGTGGGCATGATGTCCGTGCTGCAACTGCACACCTCCGACGCGACGCGGGGACGGGTGCTGGCGACGTTCGGCAGCCTCTACGACGGGTTCCAGGCGTTGGGGATGGTCGTGGCGGGAGCGCTCACCGCGCCGCTGGGGCTGACGGCGCTGCTCGACGTACAGGCGGTGCTCTACCTGGTGGCGGGCCTTTTGGTGGTCGTGATCTCCCGACGGGCCTCCCTAGAGTTGGCGGATCGCGACTCTTGAGGGGGAGATCATGCGGTTATGGGTGGTGGTGTGCGTGGGGGCGGTGCTGGCGGGGGCGATCACGCCGGCGGCGGGCGGGACGTCCGCCGCTCCGGCGTCCTACCTGAACGTCGTCGCCCACCAGGACGACGACGTGCTGTTCCTGAACCCCGACCTGCGGAACTCGATCGCCGCCCGGCGACCCAACACGACGGTGTTCCTCACCGCCGGCGAAGCCTTCCAGCGTGACGGCGCGGGCCGACCGGATGATCCGCCGCTCGCGTCCTGCCGCGACGACCAGGACGTGGACCGCGAGGACTACGCCCGGTGCCGCCAGCTCGGGGCGCGGGCCGCGAACGCGCGGATGGCGGGCGTCGCCGACTCGTGGACGCAGGTCAAGATCCGACTGGACACCCCCGAGGGGCCGTACTGGGCGGAAGAGCACGCGCTGACCGCGCGGCCGGACATCCGGTTGGTGTTCCTGAACCTCCCGGAGTGGGCGGACACCACCGACGACGCCTCCCGGCCGTGCGCGGGGACGCCGGAGCTGCGCGGCGCGAGCCTGAACCGGCTGTGGGACGGCGAGCGCGGCACCTGCTCCATGGTGCCCAGCGGCACCGTGCTGTGGGCCGACGACGTGCGCAACCCGGTGCGCGACAAGGACCACCTCGTGCACCTGTTGCAGGCGCTCTACCAGCGCTACCGGCCCACGGTCGTGCGCACCCAGGACCCCGACCCCGATCCGCGCCACCAGAACCCGGACTGGCTGCACGACCACAACGACCACGTGATCGGCGCGCGGTTCGCCGCCGAGGCGGCCCGGGGCCACGGCCGGGTGCTGCGCGTCGTCCCCTACCGCAACTACAACATCCAGGAGTCCCCGGTGAACCTCGACGCGCGCACGCGCGCCGAGAAGGCCGGCGACTTCGCCGCCTACGACCTGTGGGACGCGTGGTCCGACCCGGTCGACCACTACACGAACTGGCCGCAGCGGATGATCCACCGCGACACGACCGGCACCCACTGGGTCGGCCGCAACCAGGACGGCCGCCTCCAGGCGTTCTCGGTGCAGGGCGAGCGGCTCGCCACCTGGTGGCAGACCCCGTCCGGCTGGTCGTCCACCACCGTGGCCACCCCCGGCCCCCTGGCGGCGGGACTGGCGGTCACCGAGACCGGCGACGGCCGGATCCAGGTGGTCGGCCGGCGGGTGGACACGCACGAGATCGTCACCACGGCCCAGCGCGCGCCCAACGCCGCGTTCGGCGCGTGGGTCTCGCTGGGCAGCCCGAATCCCGGCTCCGCCCAGGTCGGCACGCCGGTCGCGGCGCGGGGGGCGGACGGGCTGGTCCGGGTGTTCGTGAAGAACGCCGGCGGCGGGCTGAGCCACCAGACCCAGCGGCCCGGCGGGAGGTTCCCGGCGGTGTGGCAGGACGCGTTCGGCACGGGCCTGCAAGACGGGCTCGCGGTCGGCGTGGGCCCGTCCGGCGGACCGGAGGTGTTCGGGTTCGCGGTGTCCGACCGGACCGGGCGGCTCCTGCACTGGTCCGGCACCCCGTTGACGCTCCGGCCCGACCCGGCGGGCCCGCAACCCTCCGGCCCGCCGTCGGTGGCGCGCACCCGCGACGGTCGGCTGGACGTCTTCTACCGGCTGGCCGGCGAGCGGGGCGGGGCCGTCGGCCGCACCTGGCAGCTCGCCGACGGCTCGTGGACGGCGGTGCGCGACGACCTCGGCGGGCCGGGCGGGGTAGGCGCACCCGCCGTGGTCGACGCGCCGACCGTGGCCGACGCCCGCGTGCTGGTGTTCACCACCAACCGGGGCGGCGGCGTGAGCACCACCCGGCAGGCCGCCGACGGTGGCTACGCCACGCCGTGGACCGACCTCGGCGGGTTCCTCGTCGGCCAGCCCGCAGCGGCCACCGACCGGACCGGCCGGGTCGTGGTGTTCACCCTGGACGACAACGGCGGTCTGACCGTCCGCCGGCAACACGCCGCCGGCGGCCGGTCCGGCTTCGAGAACCGGGTGACGCTGCCCGCGCCCTAGCACCCCGGATCGGAGCGCCGGCCGGCCTCACGACGGGGCGCGGCCCCGTCGCCACAGCAGCAGGACCGGCGGCAGCAGCAGCACCAGCGCGGCCGGCGCGAGGAAGGCGGCGGCCGGCTGGAAGTGGTAGAGCGGCACGAACGCCATCGGCGACGCCGACCCGCCGAGGAACCGGAACGACCCGAGCACCGAGATCGCACCGCCCCGGTTGCCGCCGTCACCTCCCAGCACCAGCGCGCTGAGCCCCACGATCACCGCCTGCGAGAACGCGCCCGCCGCCGCCCACAGCACCCCCACCGCGACCAGGCTCGGCAAGATCCCGATCAGCGCCAGCAGCACCGAGCCGACCGTGGTGCCCAGCAGCACGCACCGGCGCGGGCCGACGTGGTCGATCATCCACCCGGTCAGCCGGGCGCAGATGATCCCGACCACGCCGAACCCGGTCAGCACCAGGCCGCGCTCGCCCGCGCCCAACCCGAAATCGTCGCCCAGCCGCAGCGCGACCAGGAACGACACCCCGCCCAGGCACCCCCACCCGACGAACCCGACCGCCGCCAACCGCAACACCTCCGGCCGCCACGCGGCGCGCAGCCTCGGCGGCTGCGCGGTGCGCGGCTGATCGGCGGGCACCCCGGCGGCGGCCAGCAACCCCGCCACCACCGCCGCGCCGACGAACGCCCACCGCCACGACGCCTCCGCCGCCAGCCCGCCCACCAGCGGCGCGGACGTCTGCCCGGCGGCCTGCATGGACGCGAACACGCCCAGCGCGCGGCCCAACCGCTCCTTGGGCGTCACCGCCGCGATCGCCGCCAGCAGCAGGGGAGTGGTGAACGCGTTCGCCGCGCCCTGCAACGCCCGCCCGCCGAGCAGCACCGGGAACGACCACGACACCGCGCACAGCACGGACGCCACCGCGTAGACCAGGTACGCGCCCCGGATCGTCCGCCGCGCGCCCCAGCGCTCGCCCAACGTCCCCGAGAACAGCATGAACCCGGCGAACGGCAGCAGGTACCCGGTCAGCGTGGCCGCCGCCGCACCCGCCGAGACCGCGAAGTCCCCGCCGATCTCCGGCAGCACGGACGAGGTCATGGCACCGCCGAACGGCCCGAGGAAACCCCCCGCGTACAGCCCGACCACCGCGAGCCGTCGAGGGCTCTTCCGCACCTCAGCCACCCGCCGAGTGTCCCCCACGGGCACCCGCGCGCGGCCCGGGTGTGATCAGCGTCAGATGCCGGTCGGCCCGCGCCCCGGCCCGTGACCGCGACGGCGCAGGTAGCGCTCGAACTCGGCCGCGATCGCGTCGCCGCTCGCCTCGGTGATCTGGATCTCCGCGTCGCCGCGCTCCTCCAGCGCCCGGACGTAGTTGCGCACGTCCTCGTCCTCGTCGGCCATCTCGCTGACCGTGCGCTCCCACTCCTCGGCCTGCTCGGGCAGCGCGCCCAGCGGCACCTCCACGTCGAGCACCTCCTCGACCCGGTGCAGCAGCGCCAGGGTCGCCTTGGGCGAGGGCGGCTGGGAGACGTAGTGCGGCACCGCCGCCCAGAACGAGATCGCCGGCACGCCCGCCTGCACGCACAGGTCCTGGAACACGCCGACGATGCCGGTCGGCCCCTCGTAGCGGGACCGCTCCAGCCCGAACTTCTGCGCCGCCGCCGCGTCGTAGGCGGTGCCCGTCACCGGGACCGGCCGGGTGTGCGGGGTGTCCATGAGCAGCGCGCCGAGCGTGACCACCGTCGTGATGCCCAGGTCCTCGATGTGGCCCAGGAGCTCGCCCGCGAACCTGCGCCAGCGCATGTTCGGTTCGATGCCGTGCACCAGCACCACGTCCGTGGCCGATCCCGGCGGCCGGCAGACCGACAGGCGCGTGGTCGGGAATTCCACCCTTCGGGTGATGCCGTCGACCATGCGGACGGTCGGGCGGGTCACCTGGAAGTCGTAGAAGTCGTCCGGATCGATCTCCGAGAGCGGCGTGGCGTCCCAGGTCAGTTGGAGGTGCTCGATCGCCGTGCTGGCAGCGTCTCCAGCATCGTTCCACCCCTCGAACGCCGCTACCATGATCGGGTTGGTGAGCGGTTTCGCGGGGTCGAAGGGGATCTTGGCGGCCTGGTCCGGATCGGTCACCGGGTCAGACTACGACCACCGCCGCAGACCCGACGCCGTAGGCTTGTGGCATGTCGGCTCGTGTCCCCCCGCCCGTCCCGGGCGTGCCGGCCGACCGGCTCGTCGCGACGTGCGGCGCGGCCCGCCCCCGGTTCCGCCCCGGTGCGCCGCCCCTGGTCGACAGCGCAGGTCACGGCGGGTGTGCCGGAACGGTGGACGCCACCCGACCCGATCCGCCGCGCCGAGACCGTCCGACGGTCCGAACACCTGCGCGGCGGCTGAACCCGGTGTTCGGCTCTCGGCTGAACCGCGTCGGCGGTAGGTCCCGACCAGAGGGGTGCGGGGTGCAGAGCGGGAAGGTCCGTGTGGTGAAGGTGGAGGAAGCCCCGTGGTGAACGCCGAAGCGGTGCGGTGGGACGTCGGAGCGGTGCTGTGGGACATGGACGGCACGCTGTTGGACTCGGAGAAGCTGTGGGACATCCCGCTCTACGAGTTCGCCGAGAAGCTGGGCGGCACGCTGTCGCTGGAGACCCGTCAGGCCATGGTCGGGTCGAACATGCCCACGACCATGGCGCTCCTGTTCGCCGAGGTCGGCGTGACGCCGACCGAGGAGGAGACGGCGGACGGCGCGGCGTGGATCCTGCGGCGCACCGAAGAGGTGTTCCGCGCCGGGCTGCCCTGGCGTCCGGGGGCGCGGGAGGCGCTGCGCGCGGTGCGGGCGTCGGGCGTGCCGATGGCGTTGGTGACCTCGACCGAGCGGGGGTTGACCGAACTCGCGCTGGACACCATCGGCCGTGACCTGTTCGACGTGACGGTGTGCGGTGACGAGGTCGGAGGCCGCAACAAACCCCTCCCGGACCCGTACCTCAAGGCCGCCGACCTGCTGGGGGTGGACGCGGCGGCGTGCGTCGCGATCGAGGACTCGCCGACCGGCGTGACCTCGGCCGTGGCGGCGGGGTGCACGGTGCTCGTCGTGCCGTGCGACGTGCCGGTGCCGGCGGGGGAGCGCAGGATCTTCCGCGACTCCCTGGTCGGGATCGACCTGACCGCCCTCGCCGCCCTGCGCGCCTGACCCGGGCAACTCGATCGGGGCAGTGTGATCGGGGAACTCGATCCGGGCAGTTGATTCGGACAGTCTGATTCGGACAGCTCGCACCACACTCGTGCGAAAACGGCACGTCCCCCGTTGTGCGTACCGCGAGGGGCGTGCCGTTCATCCGCCATGTGCTGTTTTGCTGTGTGCTTTCCGCAGTGCTGTCAGCCGTGTGCTGTCAGCCGTGATCAGGCGGCGACGGCTTTCGCCTTGGTGCCGCTGCGTACCGACGGATCGACCAGAAGGCCGAACACGACGCCGAGACCCAGCCAGAGGGTGGCGGTTTCGGCGAGCGACGCCAGGCGGAACTCCCACAGCACGCTGCTCGGCACGTCCGCCGGCACCGCGTCCGGCGCGCCGGGGAAGACCAGCAGGATCACCGCGAACGCGACGACCACGGCCAGCGCGACCACGGTGAACCGGACCGGCCCGCCCAGGTGGGCCAGTCGGGATGCCAGCAAGCTCGCCCCGAACACCACCAGCAGACCGGCCGCGATGAGCCCGAGGTAGAGCACCGTCCGGTAGTCCACCGTCTCCGGGTCGCCCACCGCCGGCGGGTTGGCCGGGTACTTGACGGCCGGCAGCAGCGCCGCCGCCCCGAACACCGCCGCCCCGAGCGTCACGCTCCGGCTGAACGGCGGCCGGTCCGCGAACCAGCGCCGCGAGCCCGCGTAGGCGGTGGCGAACAGCGCGCCGACCGCCAACCCGACGATCACCGCCGCGAGCACGCCACCGAGCATCTGCGTGCCCCGACCGAACATCTCGCCGTGGTCGTGCGCGCCGGGTTCGACGGTCTCGGTCGCGGCCCGCGCCTCCTCCACGGCCAGCGCGGCCCGGATCGGCACCTCGACCACGACGAGGCCGACCAGACCCGCGAGCAGACCGGCGACGCCACCCGCGCCGATCCCGCGCAGCAGTACGTTCTTGTAGGTGTCCACGGCCGGCATCAGTGGCACGGGACGCCGAGCGCGTGACGCCCGTCGTGGAAGAACTCGTGCAGCGACTCGGCGGCGTGCCCGAGTGCGATGCCGTTCTCCTGGAGCACCAGCCAGGTGACCAGCAGGGCGACGAGTGCGACGGCGTAGGCCCACTTGGGGATGGGGATGGACAGGGGGTGCGCGGGGCTCGTCAAGACGGCCTCCTCCATACCTCGTGGAAGGTCAACGACAACTCTCGCCGCAGCCGGTCTCCTGACTCCCGGATCGCTACCGTCCCCGCGTCTTCCCAGTCGCACCGTGCGACCAGTGACGTTCTCGGCGGGTTGGCTCCCCGGTCACAGTGGCGAGGACCGCGCCGGATTCCCACCGGCTTCCCGTCCACTGCGGCTGTGGAACCGTAGATGTCCACCACGGGCAGGCACAACCGACCAGACGAGTTGTTGTCCACCTCACGTGCACCCCACACGATCAAGCGCCGCTTTTGTCCTGATTCTTGGATTGATCAGGCCGACACCGCAGGTGACGGCTCCGTGGTCCGAAGCGCACCCGGACGCCCTGTCGGCCGCTTTTCGTCACGCTTCCGGCTTTTCATCACGCTCAGCCCCGCCGTCTCCGGTTCGTCGACGTCAACGTCACGTCCGAACTTCCCGACTGGTCGGTGCCCCGGATGCGGGTGGAGGCGGGTGGATGCGTTGAGGTGGACTCAGCGCGGCGGCAACGGGCAGTCGCCGCACGTCCCCCCGCCGTCGAGGCGGTAGTAGAGGCAGCAACTGCGTCGCCGGAACGCGACCTCGCCGGTGGACGGGAGGAAATCACCGGAGTCCCGCAACGGCGGCTCGCCCAACAGCCGCTCGCCCAACGCCACGCACTGCTCGGCGGACGCCGTGCCACTGCGACTCACCGTCCGCAACGCCCCGGCGATCGAGGACGCCGCGTTGCCCCACAGCAGTCCCCGCGCCACCGGCACCACCTCCCGGATGGCGGCCACCACCGGCTCCAACGACTCGGAGATCGACACGCCCGGCACGGGTTCGTCAATCCGCACCCGCATCCCGTCCGGGCCGAAGTGCCACCACACGTTCCCCGGCCGGATGTCCGGCGCGACCCCGTCGACGGCGTGCGCGGCGACCGTCGGGCAGAGCAGCCGAGCGGTGTACCCGAGGAAGAACAAGGACGCCGAAACCCGGGCCTCATCGGTCCGATACCGCTCACCGATGGACCGCAAGGTGTCCGGCAGCACCGCCCCGCCCAGCAGATCCTCGCCGGTCCGCCAACCGCCCTCGTCCGCACCGGGCGCGGGACGACCCACGTCCAAGGCGAAGAACGGGCTGAGACCGCGAACCTGACGCAGGGTGGACAGCACTGAGGAGTAGTCGGACACGTGGCCAGTCTGCCCGCCGCCACCGATCCGCTGTCGAGCCTGTCCGGACTGTCAGGCCTGTCCGGCACGGCTCGGGCGTCGAATCGGTCGGCTACGGGAGGTAGAAGGTCAGCAGGTCGCTCCGGACCGGCGGGAACAGGACGTGCATCAGGTCCTCGTTCGGGCCGGGGTAGACGTCCGGGCACCGCGCGGCCAGCCCGCGCAGGCCGTGCGGCGCGAACAGCAGCGACTCCAGCACGTCCGGCGCGACCCCGGCCCCACCCACCGCGTGCGGTGCCTGCATCACGCCGCCGAGGACGATCGGGCCCACCTCGCCGGCGTGGAACGGCAGGCGGACGTGCGAGCGGTAGAACGACACGACGGCCTCGCCCGTTTCGTCGGCGAACGACGAGGCCGCCAACCGCCTGCCGAACACCGGGCGCAGGTGGTCGAGCAACGCCACCGGGTCGGCGACCCGCACGTAGTACGACTTCGCCTGCTCCGGCACCGGGCCTAGGAAAGGTTCGAGCGCTTCGCCCGCGACCGTCCCCGGCCGTTCGTTCGCCGACCTCGCCCCGGTGTGCGCGATCAGCGCGTGCAGGGCGGCGGCGTCCACGGCGGCCACCTCGCACAACTGGACGCCCTCCTCCGGAGGAGTCGAACGGCCGGTGCCCACCGGCACGCCGTCCCGCTCCACCAGCCACTGGGTGCTGCCGCCCCGCGCCACCAGCCAACGCCACAGTTCGGTCCCGTGCGGCATCCGCAGGTCCGCGTGGCGTTGCTCGGCATCCTGCAACGCAGCCATCGCCGGGATGTCGTCGAACGTCGCCTCGCGCACCGTGTCGGTACTCGTCGGCGGCGTGCCGACGATGTCCCGCGTCGGGGCGATCGGGATCGCGTAGGTGTAGCCGAACCGCCGGTAGAAGTACGGGATGCCGATCATCACGTTCACCCGCTGCCCGCGCGCCGCTGACCGCTCGTGCGCCCACCCCATCAGCTCCCGGACCAGCCCGCGCCCCTCGTAGTCCCGGTGGGTGGCCACCAGCTCGACCTGTCCAGCGCGGATCTCCACCCCGTCCAGGACGAGTTCCTCGTCCAGCAACGTCATCGTGGACACGACCCGATCGCCGTCCACGACGACCGCGCACGTCCCCCACCCGGCGTCCGGGTCCGACACCACCAAGCGGTGGTCGACGGCGTCCTCGGGGTCGCCGCGCTCGGTCAGCAGCGCGGCGATCTGGTCCAGATCACGTGGTTCGGCGGTGCGCAGCGTCAAGCCGTTCGGCAAGGCCATCCGCGCAGTGTCGGGTCTGCTCCTCTCGTCGTGCCACTGGATTTCCCGCAGGTCGTCTTCCGGAGACCGCACCGGCTTTACGGCGCGCTTTCTGATGACGCACAATCCGGCCATGTCCTGGCTGCCGTCCGACTTCGTCCACCCCACCCGCGTCGACCTGGGCGCAGACCACCACCTGAGGCCCATCCAGGAGTCCGATGCGGACCGGGACTACCCCGCCGTCATGGGTTCGCGGGAACGGCTGTGGTCGATCTTCGGCGAGCAGTGGAACTGGCCGCCCGCGACCATGAGCTACGAAGCGAACCGCGCCGACCTCGCCCGCCACGCCCAGGAAGCCGAGGCGCACGAGTCGTTCAACTACGCGCTGTTCGACAACGACGAGACCGCGTTGCTGGGGTGCGTGTACATCGACCCGGCCGAGGACGCCCTCATCTCGTGGTGGGTGGTGGACGAGTACGCGGGCACCGAACTCGAACGCGCGCTCGATGCCTTCGTGCCCGAGTGGATCGCCCGCGACTGGCCGTTCGCCACCCCTCGCTTCGGGCTCTGACCGGACCGCAGTGCTCCCGCCACGAGATGACCGACACCCGACCCGAACCGGGCCTTTCGCTCGCGCATCCGATCGGCTGGTCGGGGAAGGGTGTCGAGGGGCTGCGGTTCACCGAGGAGTTGTCGCGGCCGGTGTGCCGAACCACCGGCGCAGGGCGTGGGCCAGGTCGTTCGGTGTGGTGCCCGCCCAGGCCACGTAACCGTCCGGTCTGACCAGAACCGCGTCGGCTGGTGGGTTCGGTGTGGAGGTGGTGTGGACGTCCACCCGGTCCGCCCAAGGGATGGCGGTGGTGCTCAGCGCCGCGTCGTCGGTGAAGTCGAGCAGTAGCGGGCGGCCGTCGCGGGCCAGGTGGGCGAAGGTCTTGTTGTCCGGCAGGGGGATGTCGGGCATCCACCGGCCGGTGAGCGGGTGGGGTGCGGTGTCCATGGCGTAGACCGTGTCCGCGCCGGACATCAGGTCGGAGACGCGGCGGACGGCGGTCTCGTCCTGGAGGAGTTCGGTCAGGACCTCGCGGAGCGCGGTGATGTCGGGACCTCCGGACAGCAGGGCCGACTGGGCTCGGCTGTGGGTGATCACGCGTCGGGCGACCGGGCGGCGTTCCGACTCGTAGGTGTCCAGCAGGTCCGGGGGTGCCCAGCCGTGCAGTTCGGCGGCCAGCTTCCAGCCCAGGTTCAGGGCGTCCTGAAGGCCGAGGTTCAGCCCTGGCCCGCCTACGCCGGACTGGACGTGGGCGGCATCGCCCACCAGGAAGACGCGGCTCTTCCGGTAGCGGTCGGCCAGGCGGGAGTTCGTGCCTTCCGCGCGGCGGGTGAGCGCCGGTGGGTGGCCGTCGTCGGGTTCGCTCATCGGGAGTTCGATGCCCAGGACGCGCGTCGCGGCCTCCTGGAGTTCGGACAGGGGCATCTCGTCCGTGTCGGTCAGGCCGGACTGCCCCCACTCGATCATGGCGATGCGGTAGATGCCCGGCTGGAACATGCCGAACGCGAAGACGCCGTGCTCGGTCCGGTGGAACGTGCCCGGCCTCAGCCCGCCCAGACCCGGCACCTCCAGCCGGCCGGTCCGGTGGTCGGCCATCGGCTCGTGGATCACCACCTGGCCCGTGCGGTGGGTGAAACCCCTGTCGGTCACGCCGGGGAAGCCGATGCCGGCCCGTTTGCGGACCACGCTGTGGCCGCCGTCCGCACCCACGACGTAGCGCGCGGTGAGCTCGTACGGGCCGTCCGGACCGGAGACGTCCACTGTCACGTGACCGTCGTGCTGGGTCAGGTCCGTCACCCGGTGGCCGCGCGTGATCTCCACGCCCGCGTGGCGCTCCAGCAGTTCCTCCAGCCACCGTTGCGGCACGGGCAGGACGAACAGGGCGTGGTCCTCCACTGTGGACATGTCCAGCGGCAGTGCGCCGAACTGGAAGAACGGTGCCGGTGTCGGTGGCGAGGGACTGCCGGTGACGATCTCGTGCAGCCCCCGGTAGTCCAGGGCCTGGACTACCCGACCCACCAGGCCGTTGGCCTTGGGCGTGCACGTGCGTTCGGGCAGCGCGTCGAGGACGGTCGGGCGGATGCCGGCCAGCAGCAGCTCGTTGGCGAGCATCAGGCCGTTCGGGCCCGCACCGACGATGACGATGTCGGTGTCCGGCGGGGGAGGAGGTGCGGTCTGGGCGGTGGTGATCGCGGTGATGGGTGCGGTGGGGGCTGACATGAGGGCTCCTTTTGGCGTCGCTGAATAAGCCCCACGTCGGGTGAGGCTGTTGATGGTGAGCTGGTGAGGGTGAGCTGGTGAAGGTGGGGCGGTGAGGGTGAGGTGGGGCGGTATCGGGTTAGTGGGTTGAGGGCTCTGGCAGGCCGGCTGCGACCTGGGTCAGGGCGTCACGCACCAGGGGGCCCAGCGGGATCGGGGGGTCGGCGGTCAACCAGCGGTCCGTCGCCACTTCGATGGCCGCGCCCACGGACGCCGCCACCAGGCGGGGGTAGAGGTCGACCGCCACGTCTGTTCGGGTGCGCTCGGCGATCGCCTGGGCCAGTTCGCGCTCGATCACCGAGCTGGCCCGCAGGAACTCGCCGATCAGGGTCGGTTCGCTGGTCATCAGCCGGACCCCGGCGGTCCACTCCGGATCCGGCACCCGGTCGTTCGGCGAGTACTGCGCCAGCGCGGCCTCCAGGATCGACTCCCACACCGACTCCGTCCCGGGTCGGCGGCGGACCTGTTCCGTCAGCTCCCGACCACGGTCGAGGTGGCGGGAGGTGATCGCCTCGGCCTTGCTGGAGAAGTAGTTGTTGAACGTGCGGGGCGACACCCCCGCCGAGGCGGCGATGTCCTCCACCAGGACGTTCTCCAGGCCGCGCTCGACCGCCAGCCGGAGCGCGGCCCAGCTCAACGCCTGGCGGGTTTCCAGCTTCTTGCGCTCACGCAAGCCCAGTGGTTCTTCCATGTGATCAAGGTAGGGGAAAAGTGCGGGGTCCGCAAGATTTCGGGGTACGCACTTTCGGGGTGGTTTCCGGCGGCCGTCCGGGGGATGCGAGGATCAGCTCCCGTGAAGACCTTCGACGAGCTGTTCGCCGAGCTGGGCGAGCGCGCCCGCACCCGCCCCGAGGGGTCCGCCACGGTCGCGGCGCTGGCGGACGGGGTACATGCGCAGGGCAAGAAGGTGTTGGAGGAAGCGGGCGAGGTCTGGATCGCCGCCGAGCACGAGTCGGACGAGCGGCTGGCCGAGGAGGTCTCCCAGCTCCTGTACCGCGTGCAGGTGTTGATGCTCGGTCGTGGCCTCACTCTCGAAGACGTCTACAAGCACCTGTGACCGATGGCCGGGGTGCTCGGAGGCTTCGTGCCCATGTGGGTGCCCACGGTCATCGAGTTCCTCGCCGCCCTCCCGGTCGCTCGCCAACCGGGGTGTCCTGACTTTCGTGATCAGCACGTTCGTCTTGGGCACGATCGGTCTGGTGCTGTTCCGAAAGGTGTTCCGCCCGTCGCTGCTCGGCGTGGTGATCGCCGCGTCCGGGTGGCGGCTGCCCGCGCTCGTCCTGGAACCGTTGAAGGCGCTCGGCGCGGCCGAACGCACGACTGCCCCGGGGACGCCGTGCTGCTGTCGACCGCGTTACCGCTCCCGCATGTACAGCGACTGGGCGGTGCGCCCCACCGGCCCCGCTCGTCGTGCAGCACGCGGCCCGCACGCCGACGCCCGTCGCGCCGATCACCGTCTCCGCGTCGAGCACGAACCACTTCGCGATGTCCAGCCTGCCGGATACGCGGCGAGGTAGCCGCACCGCCAGTCGTCCAGGATCGCCATTGGCGCGCACACCTGCGGCTCGTTCCCGCCGGAGGCCAGCGCCGACGTGTCGCCGCCGACGATCTGCCCCGCGCGGGCGCGCAGCACCGCGCGTCCGTCGTGCGACAGCGCAGCGGACAGCAGCTCCACCGATTGGTCGGGGCGCTCCAGTTCTGCCGTCATCTTCAGCGCGGGCACCGGGCCCGAGTGCTGGTTGGCGCTGGTCCACGGCCCGGTGGTGTGTTCGGTGGAGGTGAACCGGTGCTCGTCGAGCGGGTGGTAGGACGCCGTGGTCAGTCGGCCCGGTCCAGCGCCGTCTCCTGCCCCGCGTCCGGCTCGGGCCAGCCGGGGTAGGGCGGGGGCGTGCCGTCGAACGCCGGGCACAGCGCCTTGTGGTCGCAGTAGTCGCACAGCCGGCCCGGGTTCGGGCGGAAGTCGCCGGACTTCGCCGCGCGCAGGATCGCGTCCCAGATGGCCTCCAGCGTCCGCTCGAACCGGCTCAGCTCGGCCTCGTCCGGGGTGTACGCCAGGGCTTGCCGGTCGGCCAGGTACATCAGCCTCAACTGCCGGGGCACCACGCCGCGCAGCCGCCACAGCACCAGCGCGTAGAACTTCATCTGGAACAGCGCCTTCGCCTCGCCCACCTCGCGCGGCGCGGCCCCGGTCTTGTAGTCGACCACCCGGATCTCGCCGGTCGGGGCTACGTCGACGCGGTCGACGTAGCCGCGCAGCAGGACGCCGGAGGGGAGCTCCCACTCGACCAGCAGCTCCCGGGCGTCGGCGTCGAAGCGGCGCGGGTCCTCCAGGGTGAAGTAGCCGTCCAGCAGCCCGGCCGCGGACGCCAGCCAGTCGGCCTGGTCGCCGGCCTCGGCACCGGCGAACAGGTCGGCGAACTCGGGGCGCTCGGTCCGGACCCGCTGCCACGCGGGCTCGACCAGGGCGCGGGCCCGCTCGGGCAGGCGCTCGGCGGCGGGCAGGGCGAAGAGGTCTTCCAGGACGGCGTGCACGACGGTGCCGCGGACCTGCGCCCTGGTCGGCTTCTCGGGCAGGCGGTCGACCGCCCGGAAGCGGTAGAGCAGCGGGCACTGCTTGAAGTCGCCCGCGCGGGAGGGCGACAGGGCGGGCCTGCGTACAGGGCGCTCGGTGATCGTCGGCACGGCCATGGGCAGAACGATAGGGCAGACCCCCGACAAGATCGGGATCATCGGGCAGCGCGGGGCGGGGGTGCCCCCGGGCGGCGGGTCCCCCGCGAATCAGCGAACCACGGGGGACCGACGGGTTCGGGGCTATGCGCTGAGAGTGCGCTGAGAGTGCGTCGCGGGGGTTGCCGAGAGGGTGCTGAGAGTGTGTCGCGGGGTTGGCCGAGGGGTGCGGAGAGTGCGTTGTGTGGGTTGCCGAGGGGCGCTGAGGGGTGCTGCGGGGGGTGCTTCGGATTGTGTCGGGACGGGCTGTGACCGGGTGTGTCACAGCGTCAACACACGTCAGCACCTACGCTTTCGCCGTGGTGACCAAGGAGAGCTGGCGGCGGCAGGTCGGTCGGGACGGTGGGCTGCCGCTGTTCCGGGCCGCCGGTATCCCGGTGCTGCTCGCGCCCTCCTGGTGGCTCGGCTCGGCCGCGATCGTGGCGCTCTACGCGCCGTTGGTCAGCCGGATCGCGCCCGGTCTCAGCGGGGTGGCGGGGGTGCTGCTCGCGGCCACGTTCGCGGTCTTCCTCGGGCTGTCGGTGCTGGCCCACGAACTCGGGCACAGCCTGGTCGCGCTGCGGCTGGGCCTGCCGGTGCGGCGGCTGCGGCTGTTCCTGCTCGGCGGGGTGTCCGAGGTGGTGCGCGCCCCGACCCGACCCGGCCACGAAGGGCTGATCGCGGCGGCCGGGCCGGCCGTGTCGATCGCGCTGGCGGGGGTGTTCGCGCTGGGCGCGATGGCGATCCCGCGGCCGGACGCGGTGTGGCTGCTGATCGCCCAGACGGCGTTCGCGAACGCCGCCGTGGCGGTGTTCAACCTGCTCCCGGGCCTGCCGCTGGACGGCGGGCGAATCCTGCGGGCCGGCGTGTGGGCGGCCACCGGGCGGCGCGCGACCGGTACCAAGGCCGCCGTGGCCGGCGGCGGGGTGGTGGCCGCCGCGCTGGTCGCCTGGGCGGTCTGGGGACTGCTGGCGGGCACCGAGGACCGCTGGGTCCGGTTCGGGGTCTGCCTGGTCACCGCGTGGTTCGTGCTGGCCGGCGCGCGCGGCGAGATGACCGCCGAGCGCCGGCGCACCTGGCCGGAGGGGCTCACCCTGGGCGAGCTGGTCCGGCCGGTGCTGCAACTGCCCGCGGAGAGCCCGGTGTCCGGCGCGCTGACGGCGTCCGCCGGGCGCGGCGTGGTGCTGGTCCGCGCGGACGGGGTCGCCGCCGGGCTGCTCGACCGCGACCTGGCGCAGCGGTTGGCGGCCATCTCGCCGCACGCGCCCGCCGAGCAGGCCGCCGTGCCGATCCGGCCGGAGACCGTGCTCCTGGAGAACGAGTCCGGTGACGAGGTCGTCGACCGCGTCCAGAGCACCGCCGCCTGGGAGTACCTGGTGGTGGACCTGGAAGGACGGCCCGCCGGCGTGCTGCGGCGCGAGGACCTCAAGGCCGCCCTGGACCGCCGCTGAGCAGTCCGGCGTCCTGCGCGAGGATCGCCGCCTGCACCCGCGACCGCAGGTCCAGCTTCGTCAACACGCGCGAGACGTGCGTCTTCACGGTCGTCTCGCCGATGTGCAGCTTTCGCCCGATCTGGTGATTCGACAGACCTTCGCCGAGGCACCTCAGCACGTCCACCTCGCGGTCGGTCAGCGCGTCCAGCGCCGGTGGTCGGCGGCGCGGCGCGGACGACGCGAACTCGCGCATCAGCCGCCGCGTCACGCTCGGCGCGAGCACCCCGTCACCCGCCGCGACCTGCCGCACGGCCTCCACCAGCGCCGGTGCCTCCACGGACTTGAGCAGGAACCCCGCCGCACCCGCGCGCAACGCGCCGTGCACGTACTCGTCCAGGTCGAACGTGGTCAGCACGAGCACCTCGCACACCCCGGTCAACTGCCGGGTCGCCTCGATCCCGTCCACACCGGGCATCCGGATGTCCATCAGCACCACGTCCGGCCGCAGCTCGCGGGCCATCCGCACGGCCGCCGCGCCGTCCGCCGCCTCGCCCACGACCTCGATGCCGTCCGCGCCGCCCAGGATCATCACCAGGCCCGCGCGGATCGCCGCGTGGTCGTCCGCCACCAGCACCGTCGTCACAGCGGTCGTCACAGCGGCAGTTCCGCCCGCACCAGCCACCGGTCACCGTCCCGGCCCGCGCTGAACGTGCCGCGGACCGCGTGCGCGCGTTCCGCCATGCTCACCAACCCCGTCCCCGCTCCCTCCGGCCCTTCGCGCACCGTGTTGCGCACGACCACCACGAGCCGTCTCATCTGCCGTTCCACCCGCACCGATGCCGACGTGCCGTGCTTGAGGGCGTTCGTCAAAGCCTCCTGGAGGATCCGGTACGCCGCCACGTCCACCGCGACCGGCAGCCCCTCCACGTCGTCGCTCTCGAAGTCCACGGCCAGCCCGCCCGCGCGGGCGGAATCGACCAGCCGCCCCGCGTCGGACAGGCGCACCGCCACCGGCTCGTCCACCGGGTCGTCGGCCCGCAGCACGTCGATCATGGTGCGCATCTCCTCCAGCGACCGCACGCTGTTCTCGCGCACCGACCTCAGCACCGTCCGCACGGTCTCCGAGTCCGCCGGCATGGACAGCACCGCCTCGGACTGGATCGCGATGGCGGACAGGTGCCCGGCGACCACGTCGTGCAGGTCGCGGGCCATCCGGTTGCGCTCCGCGTCCACCGCAGCCCGCCGGTCCAGCTCGGCGATCCGGGCCACCTGCTCCGCGCCGTCCCGGTGCTGCCGGATGTTCGTCGCCCACCACACCGGCACGCCGAACAGGGAGAACAACTGGAAACCGGCGTAGAGCGACTCCCGCCAGTCCAGCAGCACCGCCACGGTCAGCGTGAGCCCGAGCGTGGCGGTCGCGACGACGCCGACCAGCGCCAGGTGCAGCCGGCGCGGCCCCTCCAGCGTCACCAGGAACAGCACGTCGATGAACACCATGATCACCGGCAGGCTGAGGCCGCGGGTCAGGTCCAGTGCGACCGCGACCGAGACCGTGACCAGCGCGAACACCGGCAGGCTGCGGCGGAACGCGCCACCCGTGCAGGCCACCGCCAGGATCGCCAGGTGCTCCCCGAGCGTGGTCGGCCGCTCGTTCCCGCCGATCACCAGGTGCAGGCCGAGGTGGTAGATCAGCATCCCGACGGCGAAGAAACCGACCGCGACCAGCAGGTCGCGTCTCTTCGGGCGGAACTCCACCCCCGAATCTCAGCACACCGCCGGCGCGCCGGTCGTCCTACGAAGTGATGACGCCCGGTCGATCCGCCCGCCGACGCGCCGTCCCCGCCCCGACCAGCAGTCTTCTCGTCGTGGGCGAACTGCTGCTGGTTGTGGTCGTGGCGTGCGAGATCGGGTTCTGGGCGGTGCTGGGGGCGGGGTTGTTCGCCCGGTACGTGCTGCGCAGGCCGAAGCTGGGCGCGGTGCTGCTGGTGTGCACGCCGTTGGTGGATGTGGTGCTGCTGGTGGCGACCGTCTTCGACCTGCGATCGGGGGGCGAGGCGAAGACGGCGCACGGGCTGGCGGCCATCTACCTGGGGGTCAGCATCGCGTTCGGGCACAGCATGCTGCGCTGGGCCGACCAGCGGTTCGCCCACCGGTTCGCGGGTGGTCCGCCGCCGGTGAAACCGCCCGAGCACGGCGTCGGGCGCGTCCGCCACGAGTGGCGCGAGTGGTTCAAGTTCCTGCTCGCGTGGGCTGTCACCGGTGCCGTGGTGCTGCTGCTGACCTACGTCGTGAGCACGCCGGAGCGCACGGAGGTGCTGTGGGGGCAGTTGCGGGGCATGTCGCTCGTCGGCCTGATCTGGCTGGTCGGCTGGCCCGTCTTCCACTCGGCGAAGGAGGCGACCGCCAAGGTCGTGGGGAGGGGGGAGTGATGCGCGAGGTACTCGGGATCATCATGCTCGTGCCGCAGGGGTTGGTGGCGTTGGTGCTGCTCGTGCTGGACGTGGACACCAAGGGGTGGTTGGTCGTGATGCACCTGCCGGCGTGGGCGCAGGTGCCCGGCGCGCTCGCGTGCACCGTCGCCGGTGCGGTCCTGACCCTCTCCGGGATGCGCGCGGACCGAGGCCGCTGAGCTGGGCCGCCGGGCCTTCTGCGACCATCGTGCGCCGTTGTCCGCAGGTTTGTTCTCAGGAGGTTCACCGCGGTGAGCACCGCCAGTGGTCCGTTCCAACCCGGAGACCGGGTGCAGTTGACCGACCCGAAGGGACGGCACTACACGATCGTGCTCGAACCGGGCAAGGAGTACCACACCCACCGTGGCGCGTTGTTGCACGACAAGCTGATCGGCCAGCCTGAGGGGTCGGTCGTCGTGTCGGTCGGCGGGACGTCGTTCCTGGCGTTGCGGCCCCTGCTGTCCGACTACGTGCTGTCCATGCCGCGCGGCGCGCAGGTGATCTACCCCAAGGACGCCGCGCAGATCGTGATGTACGGGGACGTGTTCCCCGGCGCACGGGTGCTGGAGGCCGGCGCGGGGTCGGGTGCGCTGACGTGCTCGCTGCTGCGCGCCGTGGGGGAGAAGGGCAGCGTCACGTCTTACGAGGTCCGCCAGGACCACGCGGATCACGCGATCCGCAACGTGGAGCAGTTCTTCGGCGAGCGCCCCGGTAACTGGTCGCTCACGGTCAGCGACCTCGCCGAGCACGAGGGCGAGGTGGACCGGGTGGTGCTGGACATGCTCGCGCCGTGGGAGGTCCTGCCCACGGTGTCCCGCAGCCTCATCCCCGGCGGCGTGCTGGTCGTGTACGTGGCGACCACCACGCAGCTCTCCAGGGTGACCGAGGCCATCCGCGAGCAGCAGCACTGGACCGAGCCCCACGCGTGGGAGACGCTCGTCCGCCCGTGGCACGTGGTCGGCCTCGCGGTGCGCCCGGAGCACCGCATGATCGGGCACACGGCGTTCCTGCTGACCACCCGCCGGCTCGCCGACGGCGTCACCCCGCCGCGTCCCCAGCGCCGCCCGTCGAAGGGCTGAAAAAGCCCTTGAACAGCGAAAACGGCCCACGCGTCGAACCGCGTGGGCCGTTCTCGGCGGACGCTACCCCTGCTCGCAGGCCACCCAGCCGTCGTCGGTCTTGACGAACGGGACCTTGTTGGTCGTGTCACCCTTCATGAGCTCCTTGAGCTCGTCCGGGACACCCTCCAACTTGATCGAGATCTCCGCTTCGGCGTGCGTGTCGTCCTTCTCGGTGACGTTGGCGACGGTGGCGGTGAGCTTGATGTTCTTCGCCGCCTCCTGCATCGACTTCATCTTGTCCTGGAGCTCCGCCGGCAGGCTGTCGAGGCTCTTCTCGATCTCCTTGCTGATCGATTCGGGGTCGAACGCCTTCTTCAGGTCGTCGATCTCCTTCTGGTCCTCGGCGCAGGTCAGCGCGCGCAGCTTGTCGTAGTCCTGGCTCGACATGGCCGCCGCGAAGCTGTCCGCCGCGTCCTTGGGCGAGCCGTTGCCGCCGCCCAGCGTGAGCAGCAGGACCGCCACGACGGCGATCACCAGGACGCCGCCGCCGGCGAGGATCCACGGCAGGGGGCTCTTCTTGCGCGGCGCGCCGTACGGGTCGCCGAATCCACCCGGTTGGCCGTAGCCGGGCTGCCCGAACTGGCCGGGCGGGCCGTAGGGCGGTTGGCCGGGACCGGGCTGACCCGGCTGGCCGGGGGGCGGGAAACCGCCCGGCGGAGGTCCGTAGCCGGGTTGCTGCTGCCCACCCTGTGGGAAGCCCTGGGGCGGCGGCGGGTAACCGCCGGGCTGCTGCCCGTACCCCGGCTGGGGGCCGGATTGGCCTGGTTGATGGCCGGGTTGACCCGGCTGCTGACCGTAGGGGCCCGGCTGCTGGGGCGGGACGGACATCACATTCTCCTAGGACTTTCCGCTGGTGGCAGTGGACACTGCCCGGAACGCACAGTGGTACTCGTACTGGGACGCACGGTAGCCGGTCGGCGGTTCCACCCGGCACCGGTATGGAGCAGTTCATCCGGCCGAGCGGGGGGATGTGTGATCACACGACCTCCGGGACCGGCCGGGGTCACCGCTTTTGTCGGTGATCGCCGGTACCGTTGTCGTACGAACACGGGAGGAGGGTGCCGACATGCAGCACGGTCATCCCGGCAGCCGGCCCGATGAGGGCGGCGAGCTGAACAAGGGCAACAACTCTGGTGAGCTGACAGCGCAGATCAGGTTCCTGGAGGACGAGATCGCGTTGTTGCGCCGAAAGTTGACGGAATCCCCACGACACGTCCGCCTGCTGGAGCAGAGGCTCGCGGAGGCGACGGAACGCGTCAGCCAACTGACCGAGCGCAACACGAAGCTCATCGACACCCTTCGAGAAGCACGGAGCCAACTCCTCGCGCTGCGCGAAGAGGTGGACCGCCTGGCCCAGCCTCCCAGCGGGTACGGCGTGTTCCTGGCGCGGTTCGAGGACGGCACGGTGGACGTGTTCACCTCCGGCCGTCGGATGCGGGTCTCGGTGTCGCCGGCCGTCGAGTCGGCGTCGCTCGTGCTCGGCCAGTCGGTGCGCCTGAACGAGGCGCTCACGGTGGTCGAGGGCGGCGAGTTCGAGCGGACCGGCGAGGTCTGCACGCTGCGCGAGGTCCTGGAGTCGGACGCCGAGGGGTCCATCGGCCGGGCCCTGGTCGTCGGTCACGCCGACGAGGAGCGCGTCGTGTGGCTCGCGCAACCGCTGATGGACGCCCCGCTCAAGTCCGGCGATTCGCTGCTGGTCGACTCCAAGGCCGGCTTCGCCTACGAGCGGGTCCCGAAGGCCGAGGTCGAGGACCTCGTGCTGGAGGAGGTGCCGGACGTCAAGTACGAGGACATCGGCGGCCTGTTCCGGCAGATCGAGCAGATCCGCGACGCCGTGGAGCTGCCCTTCCTGCACGCCGACCTCTTCCGCGAGTACAAGCTGCGCCCGCCCAAGGGCGTGCTGCTCTACGGCCCTCCCGGCTGCGGCAAGACCCTCATCGCCAAGGCGGTGGCGAACTCCCTGGCCAAGCAGGTCGCCCGCGCGCGCGGTGACGACCACCGCGAGGCGAAGAGCTACTTCCTCAACATCAAGGGTCCCGAACTGCTGAACAAGTTCGTGGGCGAGACCGAGCGCCACATCCGCCTCATCTTCCAGCGCGCGCGGGAGAAGGCGTCCGAGGGCACCCCGGTGATCGTGTTCTTCGACGAGATGGACTCGATCTTCCGGACCCGCGGCAGCGGCGTGTCCTCCGACGTCGAGACGACGATCGTGCCCCAGCTCCTGAGCGAGATCGACGGCGTCGAGGGCCTGGAGAACGTGATCGTGATCGGCGCGTCCAACCGCGAGGACATGATCGACCCGGCGATCCTGCGGCCGGGCCGGCTGGACGTCAAGATCAAGATCGAGCGCCCGGACGCCGAGGGCGCGAAGGACATCTTCAACAAGTACCTGACGCCCGACCTGCCGATCCACGCCGACGACCTGGCGGAGTTCGGCGGCGACCCGTCGGCGTGCATCGACGGCATGGTCCAGCACACCGTCGAGCGCATGTACGAGGAGTCGGAAGAGAACCGGTTCCTGGAGGTCACCTACGCCAACGGTGACAAGGAGGTCCTGTACTTCCGGGACTTCAACTCGGGCGCGATGATCCAGAACATCGTCGACCGGGCCAAGAAGGCGGCCATCAAGAGCCTGCTGGACACCAAGCAGCCGGGCTTGTCGGTGCGGCACCTGCTCGACGCGATCGTGGACGAGTTCGCGGAGAACGAGGACCTGCCGAACACGACCAACCCGGACGACTGGGCCAGGATCTCCGGCAAGAAGGGCGAGCGGATCGTGTACATCCGCACCCTCGTGACCGGCAAGAACCAGGAGTCCGGCCGCGCCATCGACACCGCGACCAACACCGGCCAGTACCTCTAGCGGCCACCACGACGGGAGCCCGCCCGGCAGCGACACCGCCGGGCGGGCTCCCGCGTGCCCGGCTCACCCGGTGGGCGTGACCAGGCCGGACTCGTAGGCCGCGATCACCAACTGGGCCCGGTCCCGGGCCTGCAACTTGTGCAGCAACCGCCCGATGTGGGTCTTGACGGTCCCCACCGACAGGTGCAGCTCCCGGGTGATCTCGGTGTTGGACAACCCCCGGGCGATCAACACCAGCACGTCCTGCTCCCGCTCGGTCACCCCGGTCAACCGGACGGCCCGCCGCTCGGGCGTCCGCGCGAACTCGGCGATCAACCGCCGGGTGACCGACGGCGACAGCAGCCCGTCGCCGTCGGCGACCACCCTGATCGCGGCCAGCAGCTCCGCGGGCGGCGTGTCCTTGAGCAGGAACCCGCTGGCCCCGGCGCGCAGCGCCGAGTACACGTACTCGTCGAGGTCGAACGTCGTCAGGATCAGCACCCGCGCGGAGGAGAACGCCGAGATCTCCCGGGTGGCCGCGATCCCGTCCACCCCCGGCATCCGGACGTCCATCAACACCACTCGCGGCGAGGTCTCCCGCACCACGGCCACCGCGGCGGCCCCGTCCGCCGCCTCGCCGACCACCCGCAGACCGGGCGTCGAGTCGACCAGCACCCGGAAGCTGCCGCGCAACAACGCCTGGTCGTCGACCACCACCACGTCGATCACGCGAACGGCACCTCGGCGGACACCCGGAACCCGCCCCCGCCGAGCGGACCGGCCGAGAACGTCCCCCCGTACACCGCCACCCGCTCCCTCATCCCGATGAGCCCGTGCCCGCCGCCGCCGGACCCCAGCACCCGTTCCCCGGGGCCGTCGTCGACCACGGAGATCCGCACCGCCGATTCCCCGACCTCCACCGCGACCGAGCACCGGGCGGGCGCGGCGTGCTTGACCACGTTGGTCACCGACTCCTGCACGATCCGGAACACCGTCAGCCCGACCGCCTCGGGCACCTCGCCGCCGGTCACCGACAGGTCCACCGGCACGCCGGCCAGGGACGCCCGGTCCACGAGTCCGGGCAGGTCCGGCAGGCCGGGCATGGGTGCCAGCTCGGTTTCGGAATCGGCGCGCAGCACCCCCAGCAGCCGCCGCATCTCCACCAACGTGCTCCGACTGGCGGTCTCGATGACCCGCAACGCCTCCTGGGCCTGCTCGGGCTGCTCGGCGGCCACGTGGTTGGCGATCCCGGCCTTCACCGCGATCAACGACAGGCTGTGCGCGACCACGTCGTGCAGTTCGCGGGCGATCCGCATCCGCTCCTCCGCGAGCGCCCGGGACGCCCGCTCCGCCGCGGTGCGCTCGGCGTAACCGCGACGGACCTGCGTCGACCGCCCCAGCGCCCAGGCACCGCTCAGCAGCAGCACCACGAACACGGCCAGCCCGACGTCGTCCGGCCAGGGCTCGGCGATGAAGATCGACACGGCTGACAGCACCAGCGAGCAGACCAACGCCCCGGTGGCGCGCACGCGGGACACCGACGCCGCGACCAGGTACAGCGCGAACGCCGTGGGCGCGAACGGCTCCAAGGTGATGTTGAGCGTGGTCGCGATGCTCTGCGCGACCACCACGACGCCGAACGCCGCCAACGGCCACTTCCGCCGGACCGCGAGCGGCAGTCCGATCACCATCGCCAGGGAGTACCCCAACCACTGCGGCACGCTCGCGGCCCGTTGGTCGGCGAACCCCATGTACGCCGCCGCCACGGCCACGCCCGCGACCACGTCGAGCGCGTACAGGTACACCGTGGGCAGCCACTGCGGGAAACGGGATCTCACCCGCCGAACCTAACCGGCACGCCGGGGCGGCACATCGGACCGTGGTCCGACCTCGGATCGAAGACCACGGTCCGATCCGGCGGGCCGCCGCAGCCGCGAGTCTCGTCCTCGTGATCGAAGTACGCGAACTGACCAAGCGCTACGGCAGCGCCAGAGCGGTCGACGGCCTGAGCTTCGAGGTGAAACCCGGCTACGTGGCGGGCTTCCTGGGCCCGAACGGGGCGGGGAAGTCCACCACCATGCGGGCGATCCTCGGTCTGGACCGCCCGACCTCCGGTGAAGCCCTCGTCAACGGCCGCCACTACGCCGACATCACCCACCCCATGCGCCACGTGGGCGCGCTGTTGGACGCCGGTGCGGTGCACGGCGGCCGTAGTGCCTACAACCACCTGCACGTGCTGGCGCGCAGCAACGGCATCGGCCGGGCACGCGTGGTGCAGACCCTCGACCAGGTGGGCCTCGCGGGCGTGGCCCACCGGCGGGTGGCCACCTTGTCCCTGGGCATGAGGCAACGCCTCGGCGTGGCCGCCGCCCTGCTGGGCGACCCGGGCGTGCTGCTGTTCGACGAGCCGGTCAACGGCCTGGACCCGGAGGGCATCCGCTGGATCCGCCACCTCATGCGCGACCTGGCGGCCGAGGGGCGGACCGTCCTGGTCTCCAGCCACCTGATGAGCGAGATGGCGCTGACCGCGGACCGCGTGATCGTCATCGGCCGTGGCCGGCTGATCCTGGAGGCGTCCATGCAGGACTTGGCGGACCGGTTCAAGAAGGACGTCCTCGTCCGCACGACCGGCCGGTCCCGACTGGCCGACGCGCTCCGGGAGGCGGGCGGGCGAGTGCACCCCGAAGCCGACGCGCTGGCCGTGCACGGCCTCACCGCCTACGACATCGGTGAAGTGGCCGCGCACCACCACATACCGCTGCACGAGCTGACCCCGCGAACGGCGTCGCTGGAAGACGCCTACCTGGAGCTGACCGAAGACAGCGTCGAGTACCGCACCGGGGCGGTGGCCCGGTGACCGACACCCTCGCCGCCGAGTTCCTCAAGCTCCGGACCGTCCGCTCGACGCTGTACCTGCTGCTGTCACTCGCGCTCACGCTGGCGGCGGGCGTGCTGGTGTCGTACCTGATGACCGCCGACTACGACGCCCAGCCGCCGGAGGTGCAGGCCCGGTTCGGGTCCGCCGACCCCGGCATGGTCGTGGTGACGTTCGGCCAGTTCGTGCTCGGCGTGCTGGGCGCGCTGGCGGTCACCTCGGAGTACGGCAGCGGCATGATCCGGACCGCGCTGGTGTCCGTGCCGAGGCGCAAGTCCTTGCTGCTGGCCAAGACCGTCGTGGTCGGAGGGGTCTCGACGCTGGTGGGCGCGGTGGTGACGCTCTTGGCGTACCTGGCGGGCGAGGCGATCACGGGTGATCGGCCGAAGCCGATCTCGGCCTACGACTCGTTCGCCGACGCGTGGCCCGCGCTGCTGGCCAACACCGCCTCGCTGACCCTGCTCGGCCTGCTCGGGCTGGGGCTCGGCTTCCTGCTGCGGTCCACGGCGGGCACGCTGGTCACGTTGTGCGGCCTGCTGTTCGTGTTCCCGGCGATCACGCTGTTGCTGCCGACGCCGTGGGACGAGCGGGTCAGCGCGGTGACGCTCCCGCTCCTGCCGGCCCAGCTCGCCGGTGACGTCCCGGACGCGCCGCTGACGCCGTGGGCAGCGGCCCTGGTCATGGTGGCGTACCTGGTGGTGGCCCTGGGCGGCGCGCTGGTGGCGCTGGTGCGCCGGGACGCCTGAGCACCTTGACGGACGCGGAACGTGGTCACTACAGTCCGATTTGTTAGTAAGGAAAGTTTCCTGACTAATTCCGCTCCGTCACCGCCGCCCAGACCGAGAGGGGAGAGCCGCATGGCACGGCTCCGGATCGCACTGGCCCTGGCGGCCACGCTCGTCCTACCCGGTGTTCTCGTGGGGGTGCCCGCGCAAGCGGCGTCGGCCGCTCTGCCCGCGGGCTCGCCCGCCGAGGTCAACGGCCAGTTGAAGGTGTGCGGCGTCAAGCTGTGCAACGAGCACGGCAAACCGATCCAGCTACGCGGCATGAGCACGCACGGCATCCAGTGGTACTCGCAGTGCGTCAAGACCGCCTCGCTCGACGCGCTGGCCGACGACTGGAAAGCCGACGTCCTGCGCATCTCCATGTACATCCAGGAAGACGGCTACGAGACCAACCCGCGCAAGTTCACCGACCTGGTGCACGGGTACATCGAAGAGGCCACCAAGCGCGGCATGTACGCCCTGGTCGACTGGCACCAGCTCGACCCGGGCGACCCGAACTACAACACGTCGCGCGCCAGGACGTTCTTCAAGGAGATCGCCCAGCGGCACAAGAACAAGACCAACATCATCTACGACATCGCGAACGAGCCCAACGGCGTGTCGTGGTCGAAGGTCAAGTCCTACGCCGAGCAGGTCATCCCGGTGATCCGCGCCGAGGACCCGGACAGCCTGGTGCTGGTCGGCACGAGCGGCTGGTCCACCTTCGGGCACTCCGACGGCAAGGACCCGCAGGACGTGGTCAGGAACAAGCTCTCGGCTCCGAACGTCATGTACACGTTCCACTTCTACGCGGGCGACCACGGCAGCGACTACCTCGCCGTGCTGTCAAAGGTCTCCGACCAGGTGCCGGTCTTCGTCACCGAGTTCGGCACCCAGAAGGCGTCCGGCGACGGCGCGAACAACTTCAGCCAGTCGCAGAAGTACCTCGACCTGATGAACGCCAAAAAAATCAGTTGGGTGAACTGGAACTTCTCCGACGACGAGCGCTCCGGCGCGGTGTTCAAGCCCGGCACCTGCTCCGGCACCTCGTTCTCCGGCACGGGCAGGCTCAAGCCCGCCGGCGTGTGGATCCGCGACCGCATCCGCACCGCCGACGACTTCCCGACGAGCTGACCGCGCGACTCGACCACGACGACCCGCGGTCCCCCGGGACCGCGGGTTACCGTGTGCGGGTGCCCGACATCGCCCTCGGCCTCGCCGCGCTCGGCCGTCCCGCCTACATCAACCTCGGTCGGGAGGACGCGCTCCCGGCGCACCGCGACGTCGACGCGATGCGCGCCGCGTGCCACGCCGTGCTCGACGCCGCCTACGCGGCGGGCGTGCGGCGGGTGGACGTCGCCCGCTCCTACGGCCGCGCCGAGGAGTTCCTGGCCCGGTGGCTGGACGAGCGCGGCCACCGCGACGTCCGGGTGTCGGGCAAGTGGGGCTACGAGTACGTCGCGGACTGGCGGCCCGACGCCGAGGTGCACGAGGTCAAGGAGCACTCCCTGGCCAGGTTCACCCGGCAGTGGGGTGAAACCGAGGCGCTGCTCGGCCACCACGTCGAGCTGTACCAGGTGCACTCGCTGACCGGCGACAGCCCCCTGTTCGGCGATGTGGAGCTGTTGGCCGCGCTCGGCGCGCTGCGGGACTCCGGCGTGCGCCTGGGTTTCTCCACGTCCGGACCGCGCCAGGCGGACACCGTGCGGCGCGCGCTGGAGTTGGAGCTGGAGGGGCGGCGGCTGTTCGAGGCCGTCCAGTCCACCTGGAACGTGCTGGAGCCGTCCGCCGGCGCGGCGCTGGCGTGGGCGCACGAGACCGGGGCCGAGGTGTTCGTCAAGGAGGGCCTGGCCAACGGCCGGCTCGCGGTCGACCCGCCCGCGCCGATCCGGGAGCTCGCCGAGGAGCACGACGTCGGTCCGGACGCGATCGCGCTCGCCGCCGTGCGCGCCCAGCCCTGGGCGGACGTGGTGCTGTCCGGTGCGGTGAGCGCGGAGCAACTGCACGCGAACCTCCGGGCGTGCGAGGTCGACCTGGACCCCGACGAGTTCGACCTCGCCGAGGACCCGGCCGCCTACTGGGCTACCCGGGCCGCGCTGCCCTGGGCGTGAGGCGCACCGCGCCCGAGTCGAGGTCGATCGCGCGGTCGTGCGGCGGTGCGCCGTCCTCCTCCTCGTCGCGGAGCATCACCTCGGTGCGCCGCTGGTCCAGCTCGGCGAGCTTCGTGCCGTAGAGCATCAGGGTGAACTCGTCCAGGCCCGTCTGCGACACCACGGCGTGGTGACCCTCGCGGCGGCGTGCCCACTGCACCAGCTTCTCTCCCGTGGCCAGGGCGAACAGCAGCACGGCGAGGCCGGGGACCGACATCGCGAAGATCACTCCCACGAGAACCACTCCCTGATCAGTGCCCGACCGTCCGGTACCACCGGCCACTCGGGGTCCTCCGCCTTCGCGCGGACCTCGGCCACGTCCATCCACCCGCCCCACGCGACCTCTTCGGGTTGCAGGGTGAACGGACCGTCGCAGCGCACCTGGTAAACGTGGGCGACGTAGCGGATGGTTCCGTCGACGAAGGGCGTCGTGAAGCAGAATTCCAGCGGTTCCGCGACACCCAGCTCCTCGGCCAGTTCACGCACCGCGCACTCGTCGGGCGTCTCGTCGGCCGCGACCACCCCACCGCACGTCGGGTCGTACAGGCCGGGGTAGACGTCCTTGGTCTCCGTGCGGCGGTGCACGAACAACCGCTCGCCGTCCCGCGAGCGCACGACGATCACCGAACACGCGTGCCACAAGCCCTCCGCGCGCATCCTGGCGCGGGTCGCGGAACCCACCGGCGCGCCGTCCGGGGTCACTACCAGCACATGCTCCACGAGATCCTCCCCAGGTCGTATCCACCAGTGATACCTCGGGGCGACGCACGCCGACGACCTCTTTTCCTACCGTTTCGTCGTTCGCGTCACGAGGAGGAGTTGTGCCCACATCCCTGCGGCTCGCGGTGGCCGAGTTCCGCAACCGACCCGGCCGGGCCGTGCTGCCCGGCGTCGCCCTGGTGGTCGGCGTCGCCTGCCTCCTGGCCGCGCTGATGCTCAGCGACGCCATGGTCGAGGCGACCAACGACGGCGCGCCGGTCGTCCCCTCCGGCGTGGACCACGTCGTGCGCGTGCTGCCGCGCACCGCGCCGACCCTCGACCAGGCGACCGCCGACCGGGTGGCCGCCGTGCCCGGTGTGCGCGAGGTCGTGCCGGTCCGGACGGTCGAGGTCGACCTGTTGCTCACCGACGGCCGGGTGGACGCGCGCTCCCGCGCGGTGGCCGACGTCGAGCCGGACCGCGACGGGCTGCGCCGGGTACCGATCGAGGAGGGCCGCCCGCCTTCCCGCGATGGCGAGGTCGCGCTCGACCGGGTCACCGCCTACCGGCACAACCTGCACCCCGGCGCGGGCATCCGGATCGCCGACGCGGCCGGCAAGCCGCTCGACGTCGTGGTCCGGGGGATCACCAAGCGCGGCGCGCAGGGCGAACAGTCCTCGCTCGTGGTGGGGGAGGGGCTCGCCGCCAAGCTCGGCGGCGAGCCCGTCTACCGGGCCCTGCACGTCCTGGGCGGTGACGCGGCGGCCGTCGCGCAGGCGGCGGGCACGACCACGCGGGTCGACGCGGCGAACGCGGTGCGGAACGAGCCGGCGAGCGACGACCTGGCCCTCGTGCTGCTGCCGTTCAGCATCCTCGCGCTGGCCACCTCCGTGTTCGTGGCGTCGGCGACGTTCCGGGCGGTGTACGCGCAACGCCAGAAGCACACCGCCCTGCTGCGCTGCCTGGGCGCGCACCGGGGCCCGCTGGTCTGGGCGAACCTGCTGGAGGCCCTGCTCACCGGCGCGGTCGCGGGACTGGTCGGCTCGCTGCTCGGCGGGTCCGTCGGGTGGCTGCTCGCGCGCCTGTTCGACGCGACCGGGCTGTCCACGATGATGGGCGCGGTCGAGCTGAGCCCGTCGCTGCTGCCCTCCGCCGGCTACCTGCTGCTCGGGGTCCTGGTGGCCGCGCTGCTCAGCGCCTTCGCCGCGGTCCGGCCCTCGCTCGCCGCCGCCCGCATCTCGCCGCTCGCCGCGCTGCGCACGTCCGAAGGCGCGACGCCGGACAGCTCGGTGGTCCGCCGCCGCCGGGTGTTCGGGCTGGTCCTGGTCGTCGCGGCGGCGGTCGTGGCGGTGCTCGGCGTGCTCGCCAAGGGTTCGGTCCTGGCGATCTTCCTGATCCTGTTCTCCGGCATCACCGCCGTCGCGGGCCTGTTCGGCGTGCTCGGGCCGGTCGTGGTGCCCGCGCTCAGCCGGGTCTTCGGCTCGGCGGCGAGCCGGTTCGGCGGCGCGCAGTGGAAGCTGGCCGCAGCCGAGGTGCGGCGGGTGCCGCAGCGCTCCGCGTCGGTCGCCATGCCGCTGCTGCTGGCCGCCGCGATGGTCACCTACTTCGCGGTCACCGTCGGCTCGGCGCAGAACCTGGAGGACGAGTACAGCAACGCGCCCCGGCCCGACGCGGTGATCTCCGACGCGGGAGGTCGCGCGCTCGACGGGACCGCCTCCGCCGCCACCGCGCGGCCCGAGGTGGCGGGCAGCGTCGTCATGCACACCACCACGGGCAGCCAGGCCGACGCCCTCGGCGGGCGGTACACCACGCGGGTGGCCGGCGTGGACGCCGACCGGATGCGCGACTGGCTGGCTGCGCAGGGCGTTGACCGGCCCGACTTCCGCGCCGGCGCGGTGCTGCTGGAGGAGCACACCGCGCAATCCCTGGGTGCGGCGGTCGGGCAGCCGGTCACGGTGGAGGGCCTGCCCGGCGGGTCGCGCACCGCGACCTACGCCGGTTCCGTACCGGACACGCTGGTGGACCACGCCGACGTGATCCTGCCCGACCCGGAACTGGCTCCCGCGTCGAAGATCCTGGTCGCGTTCAAACCGGGCGCGGACCCCGCGACGTTCCAGAACGCCGTGCGCGCCTCGCTGAGCTCCGCGCCGACCGTGCTGGTGCGGACCAAGGTCGACACGAACGCGCAGAACCAGCGGTACCTCGACCTGGGGATCACGATGCTGATGGTGCTGCTGGGGCTGTCCGTCGCGGTCGCCGTGACGGGGATCGGCACCGCGCTGACGATCTCCGTGCAGGAACGGCGCAAGGAGATGGCGCTCCGGCGCGCGCTGGGCGTCACCAAGGGCGGCCTGCAAGGCGGGGTGATCGCCGAAGCGGTGCTGTTGTCGCTGGTGGGCGTGCTCGGCGGCGGGTTGTTCGGGCTGGTCTACGCCGAGCTGACGTTGCTCGCGGTGGGCGTGTACGCGCTGCCCGGCGCGGCTTTGGTCCCGCTGCTGGTCGGCGGGGCGGGCGTGGTCGTGCTGGCGGTGCTCGCGGCGTTCGGGCCCGCCCGCGGCGCGTCCCGCATCCGGCCGGCGGCGGGACTGGCCGCTGGGTGAAACGTGACCGCGACCCCCGCGAAATGTCGGTGTCACGCCGTAGGCTGCCCACTATGCGGCGGATCATGGGAACCGAGGTCGAGTACGGCATCGCGGTGCCGGGTGACGCGACGGCCAACCCGGTGCTCACCTCGACACAGGTGGTGCTCGCCTACGCGGCCGCCGCCGACATACCGCGATCGCGGCGCGCGCGCTGGGACTACGAGGTCGAATCGCCGCTGCGCGACGCGCGCGGCTTCGACCTGGGCGCTCCCGGCAGCCACCCCGGCGACGGCGACGTCGAGGACCTGGGCGCGGCGAACGTCATCCTGACCAACGGCGCGCGGCTCTACGTCGACCACGCGCACCCGGAGTACTCCGCGCCCGAGGTCACCAACGCGCGGGACGCGGTGATCTGGGACAAGGCGGGGGAGCGGATCATGGAGGAGGCGGCCATGCGCGCCGCCACCGTCCCCGGCCAGCCCCGGCTCCAGCTCTACAAGAACAACGTCGACGGCAAGGGTGCCAGCTACGGCACCCACGAGAACTACCTGATGCAGCGCAGCACCCCGTTCACCGCGGTGATCTCCGGCCTGACGCCGTTCTTCGCGTCCCGCCAGGTCGTGGTGGGCTCCGGCCGGGTCGGCGTCGGCCCGTCCGGCGAGGAGGCGGGCTTCCAGCTCTCCCAGCGCTCGGACTACATCGAGGTCGAGGTCGGCCTGGAGACCACGCTCAAGCGCGGCATCATCAACACCCGCGACGAGCCCCACGCCGACGCGGACAAGTACCGCCGGCTGCACGTCATCATCGGTGACGCGAACCTGGCCGAGTACTCCACCTACCTCAAGGTCGGCACCGCCTCGCTGGTGCTGGACATGATCGAGGCGGGCCGCCGGTTCGACGACCTGCGGCTGCTCGAACCGGTCCGCGCGGTGCACCAGATCAGCCACGACCCGACCCTCAAGACCAAGGTCGAGCTGGCCGGCGGCCGGAAGTTCACCGGCCTGGACCTCCAGCACGCCTACCACGAGCGCGCCACGCGGTTCGTGGAGCAGGAGGGCACCGGGGACCGCGACGTGCTCCGGGTGTGGGGCGAGGTGCTCGACGCGCTGGGCCGCGACCCGCAGGAGTGCGCCGACCGGCTCGACTGGCCCGCCAAGCTGCGCCTGCTGGAGGGCTACCGGGCCCGGGACGGCCTGGCCTGGGGCTCGCCCCGGCTGCACCTGGTCGACCTCCAGTACTCCGACGTGCGGCTGGACAAGGGCCTGTACAACCGGCTGGTCGCGCGCGGCTCGATGAAGCGCCTGGTCGCCGAGGAAGAGGTGCGCGCCGCCGTCCTCGCGCCGCCGGAGGACACCCGCGCGTACTTCCGGGGCCGGTGCCTGGAGCGGTACCCGACCTCGGTGGCCGCCGCGTCGTGGGACTCGGTGATCTTCGACCTGGGCCGTGAATCGCTGGTCCGAATCCCCACGCTGGAGCCCCTGCGCGGCACGAAGGCGCACGTCGGCGCGCTGCTGGAGGCCTCGGACACCGCGGAGCAACTGGTCGAGGCGCTCACCCGCGGCTGATCAACGCCACGCGAGTGGCAGGCGCACGATGTCGTGCCCGATGGGTAGGGTTGGTCACGAGGACCGGATGAGCGGGGAGGTCGACATGGCCCAGGAACAGGTCCAGCGGCAAGGCGGCGGTGACGGCGACGACGGCGGTGACGGCGCGACCGCCGCCGGCCAGGAACGTCGGGAGAAGCTCGGCGAGGACGTGGACGCGATCCTCGACGAGATCGACGACGTCCTGGAGGAGAACGCCGAGGACTTCGTCCGCGCGTACGTGCAAAAGGGCGGCGAGTAGCAGCCTCCGGCTGGAGTAGGGAGAAAAGCACACCCATGGACCACAGCTCGACCGGGCACCACCCGGCCGCGTCGCTGCCCCCGGCCTACCTGCGGCCGGGGTCGTCGTCGTTCACCGATTTCCTCCGCGCCCAGGCCCCCGAGCTGCTGCCGTCCGCGCGGCGCTACCCGGAGGGCTCCGTGGTGCAGGCCCCGCACGGCACCACCGTCGTCGCGCTGACCTACAAGGGCGGCGTGGTGCTCGCGGGCGACCGGCGGGCCACCATGGGCAACACCATCGCCCAGCGCGACATGAAGAAGGTCTTCGTCACCGACGACTACTCGGCGGTGGGCATCGCGGGCACCGCGGGCATCGCGATCGAGATCGTCCGGCTGTTCGCGGTCGAGCTGCGGCACTACGAGAAGATCGAGGGCGTGTCGCTGTCCCTGGACGGCAAGGCCAACCGGCTGTCCGCGATGATCAAGGGCAACCTGGACGCCGCGCTCGCCGGTCTGGCCGTGGTCCCGCTGTTCGCGGGCTTCGACACCGAGGCGGCCGACCCGGACCGCGCCGGGCGGATCGTGTCCTACGACGTGACCGGCGGCCGGTACGAGGAGTCGCTCGGCTACCAGGCCGTGGGCTCGGGCTCGCTGTTCGCGAAGTCGGCGCTGAAGAAGCTCTACAACCCCGACGCGGACGCCGACGCGGCCGTGCGGGCGGCGATCGAGTCGCTCTACGACGCGGCGGACGACGACACGGGTACCGGTGGGCCGGACATCGTCCGGAAGATCTACCCCACCGTGGTCACGATCACGGCCGCCGCCGGCGCGGCGCACCTGCCCGACGAGCGGACCGCCGCGATCGCCGAAGCCGTGGTCGCATCCCGTCGCTCCAGCCCCGCGGGCTGACTTCTCCCCACCCGTCGACACCAGGAGTCGCACCAGTGACGATGCCGTTGTACGCCTCACCCGAGCAGGTCCTCCGGGACCGCTCGGAGTACGCCAGGAAGGGCATCGCGCGCGGGCGCAGCGTCGTCGTGCTGCGCTACGCGGATGGCGTGCTGTTCGTGGCGGAAAACCCCTCCGCGACCTTGCACAAGGTCTCGGAGATCTACGACCGCATCGGGTTCGCCGCGGTCGGCCGCTACAGCGAGTTCGAGAACCTGCGGCAGGCGGGCATCCGGTTCTCCGACATCCGCGGCTACCAGAACGACCCGCGCGACGTGACGGGTCGTTCCCTGGCCAACGTGTACGCGCAGACCCTCGGCTCGGTGTTCAGCGAGCAGATCAAGCCGCTGGAGGTGGAGATCTGCGTCGCCGAGGTGGGCCGTACCCCGGAGCAGGACACGCTGTACCGGCTGACCTACGACGGCTCCATCGTGGAGGAGCCGCAGTACGTCGTGATGGGTGGCCAGGCCGAGGCGACCGGCACCGCGTTGAAGGACGCCTACGCCGAGAACCTGCCGCTGGCCGAGGCGCTGCGGGTGGCCGTCAAGGCGCTCAGCGCGGGCAGCACCAGCACCGGCAACGGCAAGCCGGACCTGCTCGACCAGCCCAAGCTTGAGGTGGCCGTGCTGGAGCGCGACCGCCCCCACCGCGCGTTCCGCCGCATCCACGGCGCGGCGCTGACCTCGCTGCTGCCCGCCGTGGCCCCGGCCGACGCGCCCCCAGCCGAAGTGCCCGCAGCCGACGTACCTGCCGCCGACGTGCCTGCGGACGCCCCGGCCAAGGGCGGCAAGAAGAAGGCCGTGACGGACGTGGACCTCCCGCCGAACGACCAGAAGTAGCCGTCCCGAGCACGCGACAGGCCCCCGGTTCTCGCTCACCGGGGGCCTGTCGCGTGCTCAGAGGAAGATCTTGACGAGCTGGTCGCGCCCCTCGGGGTCGCGCAGCACGACCTGGTTGCCCGCGCGCAGCTCGGCGTCGACGAACTCGTAGATCAGCAGCGCCCGGTTGACCAGGTCGACCTTCTTCAGCCCGGTGCGCTCCTGGAGCTTCCCGATCGCCTCCACCGCCTCGGCGATGAGCGCGACGTTCACCCGGTCCACGACCGCCGGTCGCTCGGCGCTCCGCTCGGTCGACATGGGTGTTCCTCTCGTCCGCGATGACCCGAGTATGCCAGGGCAGGTGCGGAGGAGCCACCGATTCGGTGGTGAAAATGTGTCAGAACCTTGCGGTAGACGTGCCCAGCGTGCACGATTAGGTGGTCGTCGAACGCGCTGTCGCTGTCGGACCGGTCCGGGGGACCGGCCGGCAACAGCGAGAGGACGTTCGAGATGAGCACTGCGGCAGAACCGGATCGGGGCGAACCCGCCTCCGGGAGCATCGCGGGCGGGGACGACCCCACGCCCGCCGCACGAATCCGCGTGGTGAAGACCGGGTTCTCGGTGGAGGTGGCAGTACCCGCCCGCCACACGGCCCGGCTCCTCACCACCGCGGCGCACGCCGCAGCGGCGGTCGGGGTGCTGGTCGGCCCCGGTCTCACGCTGCGACTGGTCCCGCCGGACTTCCCGGCGTGGGCGGTGGTCGGCCTGATCGCCGGGCAGTTGTGCCTGCTCGGGCTCGTGGCGCTGATCGCCAGGCGAGCGGGATGACGTGAGGCCCGGTGTCCCCCGGAGCCGGGCCTCACCGCACGTCGGGCACGCGCACCGCCGCCGGGACGTGGTCCGGCCGCTCTCGTGCGCCGGCACCCGCGACTACGCCGGACTCGTCGGTCCGAGCTCGCGCGCCCACGTCTCTTCCACGACGTCCTTGCCCCACTTGCGCACCGGGGCGCTCCGGACGAGTTCGAACCCGGCACGCCGGTAGATACCCCGCGCGACCTCGACCTCGGCCACCGTCGCGAGCGTCATCCGCCGGTAACCGACCCGGGTGGCGAACCGGACGCACTCCTCGACCAGGCGCTTGCCGATGCCCAGGCCGCGTGCCTGCGGTTCGACCAGGAGCATGCGCAGTTGCGCGGTCTCCGCGTCGCCGCGCACGCAGAAGATCGAGCCGACCGGTTCACCGTCGACCTCCGCGATCCACGCCGCCTCGCGCTCGGGGTCGTGGCTCAGGACGTAGTCGGCGGCGATCCGGGCGACCATCGCTTCGAACGTGCCGTCGTAGGCGTACTCCTCGGCGTAGCGGACGCCGTGCCGGTGCACGACCCAGCCGAGGTCACCGGGGCGCACCGGGCGCAGCCGGTAGGCGCGCGGGGTGTCGGTCAGGATGCGGCGGATGCGGGTCATCGCGGCCACCAGGGCGGCCCGGTCGGACTCGGGGACGCGGTCGAGCAGCGCGCCGATCTCGGCGTTCGAGCGTTCATCCAGTTCGGCGTACACCTGGTGGCCGCGACCGGTCACCGCGACGACGTGCCGCCGGGCGTCCTCGGGGGAGGGGGAGCGGGTGATCAGGCCCTCGCGCTCGAAGCGGCCCAGGATGCGGCTGAGGTAGCCGGCGTCCAGGCCGAGCGCGCCCTTGACGTCCGGGGTGCCCGAGACCAGTTCCAGCAGGACGCGGACCTCGGTGAGGGAATACGGCGAGCTGAGGTACGCGCCGTCGAGCAGACCGATGACCCCGGTGTAGAAGCGGTTGAACGCCCTGATCTCCGCGACCGACATGGTTGACTCCCTCAACTGAACCGTTGACCGGGTCAACCATATGCCTGTCTCGCCGCGTCGCCGGTCGTCAGGCGCGGGTTACGGCCGGTAGATCGCGAGGGCCGCCGGTCGGGCGCGGAACGCGAAGGTGGAGCCGGTCGGGCCCACCTCGCCGTCCGTCGCGATCGCCACCCCGCGACCGTCCCGGACCTTCACGTCCAGGCTGCGGGTCTCCAGGTGCTGGTAGGTGCGGCTCTGGTTCAGCGAGCCCAGCAACGCGCCGATGAAGAACCGCGCCCGCGAGAAGCGGGTGTCCGCGCGGATGTACCGCACGTCCATCAACCCCCGGTCCAGGGCCGGGCGCATGGTGGGCGCGAAGCCCTTCGGCCGGTACGGGCCGTTGCCGACGAACAGCATCCACACCAGGTGCTCCTCGCCGTTGAGCTCCACCCGCAACGGCTGGGAGGTGCGCAGCACCTCGGCCATCGCGATCGCCGCCGCCGGCCACTTGCCCCACCGGTTCTGGAGCTTCTCGCGGAGCCGGACCATGTCGGGGTAGCCGCCCAGCGACGCGGTGTTGACGAACCAGCGCGGTCCCTCGCCGTCGACGGTCACCGCCGACAGGTCCACCAGCACCCCCTCACCCGCCGCGACGGCCCTGGCCGTGTCGTCCAGGCCGGTCAGGCCGACGTCGCGGGCGAAGTGGTTCAGCGTCCCGGACGGGACCAGCACCAGCGGCAGCCGGTTCGCCGCCGCCACCGCCGCGACGGCGGCCACCGAGCCGTCGCCACCGGCCACGCCGATCGCCTTCGGGTGGTGGTCCTCGACGATCGTGTCCAGGTCCTCGATCGACACGATCCGGGCCTTCGGCCACTCCCGGGTGATGTCCTCGGTCGGGTCGCCGCCCACCCCCGAGTTGGGGTTGACGACGACCGCGAGGCCCTCGCCGTCCTCCAGCGCCTCCAGCGCGGCGTACTCCCGCGCGGACGCCGGCTCGTCCCGCCCGAGCGGCCACCAACGCCTGGTCAGGAGGCCGGCACCCACCCCGATCAGGGCTCCGGCGGCCACGTCCGACGGCCAGTGCACGCCGGTGTGCACCCGCGAGTACGCCACCGCCGCCGCGATCGGCGCGACGACCGCCGCCAGCGCGGGCGACTCCATCGCGACCGCCGTGGTGAACGCGGCGGCCGACGCGGCGTGCCCGGACGGGAACGACGACGACGTCGGCCGCTTGGTCAGCCGGCGGGGCACGGCCAGCAGTTCCGCCGCTGGTCGGCGGCGGGGGAACAGGCGTTTCGCGACCAGGCTGGCGCTGGCGCTCGCACCGGCGATGGCCGCGAGGCCGCGCAGGCCGGCGCGTCGCGGTCGGCCCTTGCGCAGGGCCAGCACGCCCGCCACCCCCAGCCACAGCACGCTGTGGTTCGCGGCCTTCGACAAACTCTTCATGCCCTGGTCGACGGGCGTGGCGGGCAGCATCCCGCAACGCTCCATCAGGGCTTGGTCCAGGCGGTTCACTCGTCGGAGCACACTGGAACGTTATCCGCGAAATCCGCGTGCCGCCCGATTGGATCACTGAGGAAATCACCGAATGCGCCTACTGTTGAGGGATGCAGCGGCGGATCTTCGGCATTGAGACTGAGTTCGGGGTGACCTGCACCTTCCACGGGCAGCGCAGGCTGTCCCCGGATGAGGTCGCGCGTTATCTGTTCCGCCGGGTCGTGTCGTGGGGCCGTTCCTCGAACGTCTTCCTGCGCAACGGCTCTCGGCTCTACCTGGACGTGGGGTCGCACCCCGAGTACGCGACCGCGGAGTGCGACGACCTCGTCCAGCTCGTCACGCACGACAAGGCTGGTGAGCGGATCCTCGAAGACCTGCTCGTCGACGCCGAGCGCAGGCTCGCCGACGAGGGCATCGGGGGGGACATCTTCCTGTTCAAGAACAACACCGACTCCGCGGGCAACTCCTACGGTTGCCACGAGAACTACCTGGTCGCGCGCGCCGGGGAGTTCTCCCGGATCGCGGACGTGCTGCTGCCGTTCCTGGTGACCAGGCAGTTGATCTGCGGCGCGGGCAAGGTCCTCCAGACCCCGCGCGGCGCGGTGTACTGCCTGTCCCAGCGGGCCGAGCACATCTGGGAGGGCGTGTCGAGCGCCACCACCCGCTCACGCCCGATCATCAACACCCGCGACGAACCGCACGCCGATGCCGAGCGCTACCGCAGGCTGCACGTCATCGTCGGCGACTCGAACATGTCCGAGGTGACCACGCTGCTCAAGGTGGGCAGCGCGAACCTGGTGCTGGAGATGATCGAGCAGGGCGTCCAGTTCCGGGACTTCAGCCTGGACAACCCGATCCGCGCGATCCGCGAGATCAGCCACGACCTGACCGGCCGGCGCACGGTGCGCCTCGCGGGCGGCAAGGAGGCCTCCGCGCTGGACATCCAGCGCGAGTACTTCGAGCGGGCCGTGGAGCACGTGGCCAAGCGGGCACCCGACCCGATGGCGGAGCGGGTGCTGGAGCTGTGGGGCCGCACGCTGGACGCGGTCGAGGCCGAGGACCTGTCCAAGATCGACCGCGAGATCGACTGGGCCATCAAGTACCGGCTGATGCAGCGGTACCAGGCCAAGCACGACATGGACCTGTCGAACCCGCGGATCGCCCAGCTCGACCTCGCCTACCACGACATCCGGCGCGGCCGGGGCATCTTCGACCTGCTCCAGCGCAAGGGGCAGGTGGACCGGGTGACCGACGACGGCGAGATCGAGGCCGCGAAGGACACCCCGCCGCAGACCACCCGGGCCAAGCTGCGCGGTGACTTCATCGCCGCCGCGCAGGCCGCCGGCCGGGACTTCACCGTCGACTGGGTCCACCTCAAGCTGAACGACCAGGCGCAGCGCACCGTGCTGTGCAAGGACCCGTTCCGCGCGGTGGACGAGCGGGTGGAGCGGCTGATCTCCTCGCTCTAGATGTACTGACTCGTGACGTTGTTGACACTTAGGTGGTCAGTCGGGTGATGGGTGGCTGGCCGCCGAGGGCGCTGTGGGCTCGTCGGGTGTTGTAGT
>NZ_JBFABG010000019.1:0-98542 GCF_040640215.1 Actinosynnema sp. NPDC023587
CAAACTACGCAGCTGCCCCTACCGCGCCGGACGCCTGGCCAAAGCCATCCACGTCCTCCAGAACCACGAGACCGCCGCAGGATGAAAAAGGCTCAATGACACAGTTTCGTTAGCTTTCATCAACAATCCAATCAAGTCCGCCTCGCTCCCACTTCCACCTGATCACTTGCTATTTCAAGTGCCAGTGCAACACGAATAATGAAGACAGGTATTATCCAATGGTCAAACGCGTCCGCCGACAGCACGTGGTGTCGAAGTTCTACCTCAAAGGTTTCGCCGACGAAGCCGGCCAGTTGCGGCGGGTCTACCTGCCAGGCGACCGCAGTCATCTCATGGCCATATCGGACGCAACAGTCGTCAAGGATTTCTACACGGTCACCTTGCCCGACGACTCGGAGAGCGACATGTTCGAGCGCGCCTTCGGGGGGATCGAGGCCGCCGCTTCCGAAGCGCTCAGGGCGGCAATTGGCGGCGTTTGGCCACTTCAGCGTGACGTACGAGGGGGCTTGGCTTCCTGGCTTGCCCTACAGCATCTTCGCGGCGAAAACATCAGGGCAAGCAGTGAGCAACAACAAGCCCTGACGATTCGGCTGATCGTCGGCGTTTCCGGCAAGCAGGCTTTGCGCGTACTGATCGAACGAGCCGAACAGCGCACCTTGTCGGATGCGGAGCTCGACTGGGAGTGGCAGGACGTCACGAAGCCGGGCGGTCCGGACCTGAAGTCCAACGCCGACGCTCACCTCCTCTTGCTCATGTCGCTTCACGACGACATGAGCCGCTATCTGCAAGACAGCCACTGGACGATCCTCCGATTCAAGCGTCGCTCCTTGCTGACGACCGACAACCCAGTAGTCATGGCAGTGAGGCCGGACGACTCGGGGCGTAACGGCATTGGAATTTTCACTGCCGACGCTTTTCTTGCTCCACTGAGCCGGTACGCAGCGCTGATGATGCAGCCGCGACACAAGCTGCCGATCCAGGGTGTCTTCGTTCCCGACTTCGACGAATCCGGTTCGACGACATACGCTCATTGGATTAACCAGGAATTGGTATGGCATGCTCGCCGTCACATCTACATGCACCCTGACGACCTCCTGAGCGATAAAATACGTCTACCACAGCCGGATCGCCGCAACTTCGATGCAAACATCGGCGGCGCGCTGATCAGCGAAGGCGGACTCTTCCACGGTCTGAGTGAAGACCAACTCAAAGACATGTCCGAAGCCATGCCGCCTCGCCGCAACGAGGACGGCATGACCATCAATGATCTGGAGTGGCCCATTCCCGGCCGCATGACATCAGGTCGACCAACGAGTTGGTGATGTGTCAGCCGGCGGCCATCAGGCCGTCGAACTCCTCCGGTGTCACGAACGCCGCCGGGCTCGGGCACCGTATGACGAACAGTTCTTGGACGGACGTCGGTATCGGTACGCCCAAGGCGTCCGCGACTGTCACGTAATCAACCGCGACGGTGTCCACCTTGGCCTGCAACTTGGAGTGACCGATACCGGTCTGCCCTCTGAAACTGCTCGGCTCCTGATCCAATGCCGGGCGCGCTCGCCCGAAGCGGTGGCTAGGGGCGTGTAGTAGAGGGGCGTGACGGTGCGACTTCGCGACCCTCTGTAATAGAGCACGGAACGCTGGCCTCGGGCTCGGGAACCCTGCTACCTTCTTCGCCATGCAGTCCCGAATGGGGCTACAGCACTCGGACACATAATTTGCCCCACGATGTAATTCCATGTCAGCTGGGAGCGTCATGGAGCTTTGTGTTTCCCGACGCAGCCCCGAGCCTACCTGGTGGTCGCTGCTCGTGGGGTGCCTCCCGGCGTGAGGGCAGGAGCAGCGGGCGGCGTCCGAAACTTCGTGGCCGAGCCCTGTCGACGGCGGTCGTGGCGGAGTTCGCCTGACGGTGGGTGTTCGTCTCGCCCCGCCCGGGATGCGTCCCGCGAACGGGTGGCGCCGATAGTGGGGCGGAGCCCGGCCTGCCGGTGCCGCCGCTGTGGCGCTGAAGGGCGCTTGGGTCGGGCTGGCGGTCGGAGAGGCCGGCGCGCGGGGCGGGTTCCGCGGGCCGGTGCGTCGACCTGGCCCGCGGGCGTGTCGGGTTGGTCGGTCTCCGAGGCGGTTGCGTAGCTCAGGGCCAGCAGTAGTTGTCCGCCTGCCTTTCCACGGTTTTCGTTTCCGGGCAGGTCGTGGACAGGCTGCGGTGCGAGGCGTCTGCGTGGTGTGCGCGCTCGCCCTGCGGTGCCGGGGTCGAGCAGCGCGACGTTGGCGGCGTCGCAGCGGAAGACGAGTCCGAGTTCGTCGACCAGTCGTGCGGTCTGTTCGGGGTCGGGGTTGTCGGCGATGCCTGTGGTGGTGAGGTGTGCGGCGATGTGGGCGAGCAGGTGGTCTTCGCGTAGGTAGAGGTTGCGCGGCGCGCCTTCCGGTCGGGTGCGGGCGCTGGTGTGGCCGTGGCGGCAGCGGTAGGCGGCACGGCCGTGGGAGCGGTGGGAGTCCATCTTCCGCCCGCACAACCCGCAGTGGAGCCTGCCCGCCAACAGGTAGACGCACTCGCCGCCAACAGCGTCGGCCTGGCGGATGCTGTTCCTGGTGGCCTGGATGGTCTGGGCGGTGACGAAGTCCTGTTCGGACACCAGCGGGGTGTGGGCGATGCGGGTCGAGATCGCCCAGGCGTGCTGCTCGTTGCGGACGCTGGTTCGACGCCCGCTCGGCGAGCGGGTGGCGCGGTCGGCGCTCGTGCGATTCCACACCTGACGACCGGTGTAACGCGGATTCCCCAGAATCTCCACCACCGTACGCAGCGACCAACCCGCATCGACCCGACCCCGGTCGCGTTCCGCGTCCGCGCTCGACGGGCTGGGCACGGCCTGCTCGTTGAGGTGACGGGCGATACCCGCGGCACTGTGACCGGCCAGACGTAAGGAGAAGATCAGCTTCACCACGGGTGCCGTGGCCGGGTTCGGCACGAGCCGTTGCTGTCGGACCCCGCGTCGCGCCAACGCCCGATTCGGGTGCGGGCCGGCGTCGACGAGACCGTAGCCGTAGGGCGGCCTGCCGCCGAGGTAACGTCCCTGCTCGACGATCTGCATGCGCATCGCGGTGACGACCCGGTGCCGGGAACGCAGCACCTCCGTGAGCGAGCGCTTCGCCAGCAGCGCCAGCAGCGCTTCGTGCGCGGGGTTGCCGAACTCCACCGGCCCCTCAGCCTCTGGCAGCCACAACTGCACCCCGTACCGCTCCAACACCGCCCGCAGCTCCCGAACTTGGCTGGTGTCGAGGAAGGCGCGCTCGTACTCTCCGACAACCACAGCATCGACCCGGTCGGCGTTCGTCGCGATGTAGCGCAGCATTGCCCCTGCCCGAGGCCGCAGATGCCACGGCACCTGACGGGAACACCCGACCTCGAAGTACTCACCCACGATTGCGCCGTGCCCACCGGTGAGCCTGCGCGAGACATCCAGTTGCCAGGCCCGCGAGGTGCGTGGGTCCTGGTGCTCATGGGTGGAAGCGCGACCGTAGAACATGAAGCGCAGACTTCCGACCGGAGCGGCATCCAGGGCCGGGATGCCCGGTGGGATGGTCGCGGCGATCCACTCGGCGAGCGTGGTCGGGCGTGGCAGGGCGGACACCGTCATGGCGCGGTCCTCGACGTCGGAACGGGATGGACGCCGGGGTGACGAGGTGCCCTTGCCGCCATGACAAAGAACTACGGAGATGCGCTCGATCGGAGCAGTCCGAGCCGCCTGGATCGTCGGTCAGCCCGCGGCATCCGGTCGCTGATGTCGGGGGGTCCGCCGCGACCTGGGTGACACGGCGGTCGGACGCGACCAGGGCGAGGACCTTGCTTCGGAACTTGGGTAGGTACCGCTCCGGCATCGTGGGCTGTCCTCCGGGCTACTGAGACGCGTGATCATCCAGTAACCCGAGTCCGTACAACCGGGTGAGGATCAAAGCCTCCGAGCTATCGGGGGAACCTCACCCAGGCTCGCGATAGTGGATTGTCCGACCTGCTGCTCGGCAGCCGCGGTGTCCGGATTCCCGCCGACGCCGGATACAGATCTTGAAAGGTCAGGGTTGATCGTGTGGTTCTCGGCGTGTCCTGCTTGGTCGTGACGGGCGTGTGGTCTACGCAGGGGTGATGAGGTACGCGGATGGTGGTGGCCTGTCCGAGCGGGGCAGGGCCAAACGCGAGCAGGTCCGGTTACAGGCGGCGGAGTTGTTCGGCCAGGACGTGCCGGTGGCGGAGATCGCCCGTCGGCTGCGGGTGTCGACCAACGCGGTCTACACGTGGCGGCGTCGATGGCGCGCCGAGGGTGGGGCCGGGCTGGTGTCGAAGGGGCCGGGCGGGTCGTGGTGTCGGCTGGACCCGCGGCGGTTGGACCGGCTCGCCGAAGCCTTGGAGCGCGGTCCCGCCGCGCACGGGTTCGGCGGGGACCAGCGGTGAACCCTGGCCCGGGTCTCCGATCTGATCGCCCGCCTGTTCCAGACCCGCTACACGCTGCGCGGCGTGTCGTATCTTTTGCACCGCATGGGCTTCTCCCCGCAGGTGCCCGCGCACCGCGCGATCGAACGCGACGAGCGGGCGATCGTCACCTGGCGGCGGGAGACGTGGCCGGCGGGAAAACGGTAGCGGCGGAGCGGGGTGCCTGGCTGTGCTTCGAGGACGAGGCCGGGCAGACACTGCGCCCGCCGAAAGCCCGCACCTGGAGCCGACGCGGGAGGACTCCCGGCGTGGCGGTGTCGGGCAAGGGCTAGGGTCGGATCTCGATCGCCGGACTGGTGTGCGTCCGGCCCGGCCACCGGCCCCGGTTGATCTACCGCACGGTGGTCCACCGCGGACGCAAAGGCGAACGACGCAGCTTCGCCGAGACCGACTACGCCGCCCTGCTCGACGCCGCCCACCAACAACTCGACGGCCCCATCGTGCTGATCTGGGACAACCTCAACACCCACACCAGCCACGCCATGCGTGCCCTGATCGCGACCCGGGACTGGCTGCACGTCATCCGGCTACCGCCCTACGCCCCCGAGCTCAACCCGACCGAGCACGTCTGGTCCCACCTGAAGCGCAGCCTGGGAAATCTCCTCGTCCACGGCATCGACCACCTGGCCGCGACCGTGAAGACCCGACTCAAGCGGATCCAATACCGGCCCGAGTTGATCGACGCCTTCTTCACCCACACCGGCCTGGACCTCGAACCACAACCACCGTAACGCCGGCCTTTCAAGATCTGTAGCCATGGCCTGTATGGACGTGGCTGGACCAGAGTGTGGGGTGTTGGGGGTATTTGTTGCGATGACGGCGGACGGCGTGGTGCAGGGCGACTGCGGAGCGCTCCGCGCGAGGTGGTGAAGCACCGTTGTCGGTGAGGTGTTCGTAGACCTGCCGGGTGATGGCGAAGGCGATGCGGTCGTTGATCGGCCACAGCGTGCCGATGACGTTGCGGTACCCCGCCAGTTGGAAGGCCGAGGTGAGGTGGGTGGCCTCGTCGGTGTACCGGAGGCTGGTGCCGGAGGTGCTGCACGCGGACAGGTAGGCGAGCCGGGCGTCAGGGAGGTGGAGGGCGCTGACGTCGTTGACGGTGAGCGGGCGGCTGACGTGGTCGTGGAGGACCAGCCTGCTGGTCGCCGGATCGGTCCAGTCGGTGATGCCGTGACAGGCGAAGTGTGCGATCTCGTGGTGGGGCAACGCCGTGAGGACTCCGTCGCGACTGGTTCGGAGGCCGGGCGGAGGTACCGTGGTCGCGGTGGGTACCAGTCGCCGCAGCGCGGCAGCTTCGACGTCGACCCCGGAGAGAATCGGCAGGCCAGGGGCGTCGGGAACGGCCACGATGAGTGTGCTGCCGGGCGTACCCGTGGTCCGGGGCGTGCGGGTGTGCAGCAGCGCGCGGGCGGTAGACGTGTAGCAGGACACCACACGGTCCATGACTGCCTCGCAACCGCGCCCGGCGGCGTGCAGAGGGAGGAACGTGGCGATACCGACCGGGCACCAGTGGACTCGCGGCCAAGACTGGTTCCACCCGAGCGGCACGATCCTCGCCACGGCGGCCGACGACGGCAACGTCCGGTTGTGGGACCCGGTGACGCACACCGGCATCGGCAACGCAATCACGGCCACTACGGACGAGTCCTACGGTGTCGTGGCGCTGGCGTTCAGCCCGACCGGCACCGCGCTGGCCACCGGGGACGGCGATGGCGTGGTCCGGCTGTGGAACCCGTCCACCGGGCAGCCGGTCGGCGCTCCGCTCGCAGTGCACCCGTCCAGCAAGGTGGACGCGGTGGCGTTCAGCCCGGATGGCACCACTCTGGTCACCCAGAGCAGCGGGGTGGTGCGGTTCTGGGACACCGCCACCGGACGCGAGACCACCGGCTCCATCCCGATCAACGACAGCGGGTTGGCAGGCGGACTCGCGTTCCGCCCAGACGGCACCATCCTGCCATCGCCTGCGGCGACGGCACGGTCCGGCTGTACAACCCGGCCAACGGGCGTCCGATCGGCGAGCCCGTCAACGCCGCGGCCTTCGGCTATCAGGCGTCCGGAGCGGCGTTCAACCGGAGCGGCACGCTCCTGGCCACCGCCGACACCCAAGGCACGGTGCGGTTGTGGGACCCGGTGACGCAACGGCGCGGCGGCCGCCTGCCGGCCACCACCACCGGTTACGGGCTCAACGACCTTGCCTTCAACCCGGACGGAACCCGGCTGGCAACCGCCGGCCAGGACGGCACCGTGCGGCTGTGGGACCCGGCCACGCAGGAGGAGACCGGGCCCTCGATCACGATGCCGCAGACCTATGGCCCGGACGGGTTCTACGGCACCGTGCACGTGGCGTTCGACCAGGGCGGAACCGTCCTGGCTACGGCGAGTGGCGACGGCACGGTCCGGCTGTGGAACCCGGCCACCGGACACCAGATCGGCAAGCACATCGTCGCAAACCCCTTCTACCCCGATACGCCCCGCTACAGCGCGGTGCGCGCGATGGCATTTCACCCGAACGGCACGACCCTGGCGACCGTGGGCGGGGACGGAGTGGTGCGGTTGGGGGACAAGGCGACGCAGCGCCAACTGGGTGCGGACATCGAACACCCCGGCCCTCACTCCGAGGTCGACGACCTGGCCTTCCACCCCGACGGCACGATGCTGGCCACGGCCGGCACCTACGACAGCGAAGTACGCCTGTGGAGCCCGACCACGCAGCAGGAGATCGGCAGTCTCCTCGTAGTGGAGGAGAAGTCCCCGTTCAGACGCGGTGTCGCCCACGTGGCCTTCAGCCCGAGCGGCACCGTCCTGGCCACTGCCACCAGGGACAACGCGGTACGGCTGTGGCACCCCGGAACCGGCAGGCAGCTCGGTGTCCCGATCTTTCCCACCGAGGACGGAGAGGTGTGGGACCTCGTGTTCAGCCCGACCAGCGACGCACTGGTCACCGTGGTGAACGCCGGCACGGCGGCGACGTGGCACACCGATTGCTGGGCCGACCCGTACCGGACGCTGTGTGAGGAAGCGGGCGCGATCACCCGGAAGGACTGGGAGGACTTTGCACCCGGCGAACCGGTGTCTCCATCGTGCACCTGACGTCATCCTCAGTCCGGGCGACGGGTCACGGCTCAGTGCCGTGGTTTTCCGGGTTGCGTCCATGGTGGGCGTAACGCGCGCAGTCGCTCGTCCGCGTCGGGGGCAGGCCGTGCAGAGCGTCCTCGTCGGTAACTCCCTCCATGGCGAGGCCGCGTAGGGCGTGCACTCTTTCGTCGTCGGTCGCTGCCGCTTCCAAGGCCGCTCTCCACGCCGTGATCGCATCGGCGGCACTTTCCGGCGTGGCGATCGCTATCTCGGCTTGTATGCGTCGTCTCAGGTAGCCGTCGGCGGCAGGTGTCAACGCGCGGGGCTGGTTGGTACGTCCGGTCAGCGCGGCCCCCACCCGGCCACGCACTCGCAGGCCACGAGTGTGCCGTCCGGCATCACGCGGGTCATGCTCTCGTCGTGTTGTCGTTCGAGCACTTCGCGCGAGTCGGGTGCACGGTCGGCGAGGACGTCGATGCCCTCGTGCAGATACCGGTAGCCGGTAGCCTGCGGGATTTCGGTGTCGAGGGCCGGGCGATGGATTCGGCCGCGGTCGCGGAACCAGCGCAGGACCGGCACCGCCTGGCGGAACGGCCCCAGCGCGCGCGATTGCCGGACGGGGTGCCGATTGCCCGGCGGTGGGCGGTGAGCAGGCGAGCGAGGAACTCCGCCAGGTGGAGGGGGACGTCGAGCGTGGCAGAATGGGTGAGCATTGTGAGCCCCTGGTTGACGGAACATGATTTCGGCAGATCTGTCCTTACCAGGGGCTCACGTCCTTCCGGCCTGTGCACCGGCGGCGTGATAGGGCGAGGAGAATGTCACCGCAGCCTGATCACCCGAATCCGACGCCCGACACGCCGCTCACGCAGAGTGTCGGGCGTCGGATTCCTCCTCCGCCTCCTGTCCACAGACACGCGGCTACGCACCGCAACAGTGCCGCCGGCATCCGGTCCTGAAGGATGGGCTGCTCACTGTGGCGGCCCCGCCTCGCACCGGACTGCGACCCACGCGCACGGTGACGGGGAAGCTCTGGGGGCGCACGGCACGCGCGACATCACAGGACATCCGCACGATCGAACTCCCAGCCGTGACGACGACACCTGACGCGGCAGGGAGGTAGGAACTGCCCGGATAAGGCATCCGTCATGAGCACGAGCGGCAACGCGTCGCCGACACGGTCCAAGGACGACGCGCACACCTACACCCGCCGCACCGGCATGGAGTACGAGGAGGCACTGACGGTCGTCGTCAAGCCCGCCGTGCCCCGCCGGTTCATGTTCCGGCAGCCCGGATACGGGCGGAGGTCCTTGCGGCTGCTACCTCCGCCGCCTGGCCGGGTAGATGGTGTAGGTGAAACCGGGAAGCTCGACGAGTTCGGGCCGGTTCCCGTTGGCGCTGAGCTGGTCGAGGACGAACTGCATCCCGGCGGTCGCGATCTGTGCGCCGGGGTCTTCCATGACGTAGCGGAGCCTGGTCACGATGGCTCGTCTGTCGTGCACCGACCGGACGCGGGGCATGGCGTCGACCACCGCGGTGTCGGGATCGACCACGGGCGCCTGGTCGATCCGCTTCTCGAAAGCCGGGTAGTCCGGCCACATGAGACGGCTCATCTCGACCGACGACAGGCAGCCGTACCAGAACTTGCGGTACTGCGCCTCGGCCCGAGCGCAGGCTTCGCTGTCTGCGAGCTGCTCGGGCTCGATCGTCGGGGCGCCAGGGGCGATGATGAGCCGGGTCGGGTCGAGCTTGTGGCCCGACGCTTCGTAGAGCAGCGGGCACACGTTGTTGCTCTGCCAGGTCAGGCCGGCGCTCGGGCGTCCGGCGCCACCGGCGACGATCACCATCAGCCGGGCCCAGTCGATGGACTGGTCGTGGAGCCACTTCAGGCTCCGGTGCACCGAGTCCAGTGCCGAGAGGGCGAAGGTCGCGGCCATCATGTCGTTGAACGGCACGGGTACCGCGTCCGGCCCGTCGCCTTCGAGCAGGTTCGCGCGCATGTACTCGAAGTCCAGGAGCTTCGGGTCCTCGATCGCGCGTTCCAGGTAGTCCGCGGCGGTCGCGCAGGTGTAGTCGACGAGATCGGTGATCTTCTCCTCGTGCCCCTGCCAAGCGGTGACCGCGATGTCGTCACGCCAGTACGAGACGCTGTTGAAGTCCTGGACGACGCGGCACTGCTCGATGAGGTCCCTGGCGGCGGTCTTGCAACTGGAGTCGGCGAGCTCGCGCAGCCGGGCCAGGTAGGGGATCGCGAGGCCGAGGTGCGAGACCGCGGTGATCTCGAAGAACCCTCGGGTGCCTTCCCTGAAGTCGATCGAGGTGGGCGGGCGTCCGCCGCCTGGGAACAGCACCAGATCGGTGCCCGTCGCCAGCAGCAGCGGGGAGTCGGAGTGTGTTTCGCCCAGTCGCCGCCGCAGGTTGTAGCCGATGCTGCCAGGGCCGGAGGTGAACATCTCGAACAGCCGCATGAGGTGCGGGTTGGGCTGGTATCGCATCGATTGCGTCCTTACCGGTTCGGGTTGGGCGTTGTTCGGATCAGGCGTTGTCGAGTGCGAGCTCGTAGACGATGCTGTCCTGGCGGAACCGCACGTCCGGGGTGAGGCTGTTGGCGACGACCAGGAAGTTTTTGCCATCAGCCTCGAAAAAACTCGCGTCGGTGCCGCCGAAGGTGGGAAACTCTTCGATCACTTCGAACTTGCCGTCGTCCCACTTGTACAGTTGCGACATCAGATCGGTCCTGGCCACGGGGGGCCTTCCCTGGATGAAGCAGATGCGGACGAGGAACAGCTTGTCACCGTGTCGGTGGAGGGCGAACTCGCGGCCTCCGAGGCCACCGAGTGACTGGTGCGGCTCGAAGAGCTCACCGTTCCAGTGGTAGAGCGTCGAGTCACCGTTGATGCACGCGAAGGCCAGCCAGTCCCCGCCGTCCTGCGAGAAGTGCAGGAAACTCCGGCCGAACTTCTCCGCGAAAGTCTGGTAGGGAATGAAGGAATGACCGTCCCAGCGGTAGACGACACTGGGGGTGACCTGGTCGGCATAGGCCAGGAAATGGTGGCCGTCGACGCGGAAGTAGGTCCAATTGTAACCCCAGCGCCCACCCAGGACCTGAAACTCCTTCCACCGCCCGTCGATGCGCTCGAAGATGACCGAACGTCCATGCCCCTTGGGCGAGAGGCCCGGCACGGTCAGGCCCTGGGCCAGCGCCAGGAACTCGCGGCCGTCGATCGAGAAGTGGTGCCACTGCTTGGCCCCGAAGGTGGGCAGCGTCTCGTCGACGACCCACTCCCCGTCCTCGTCCTCAAGGTAGATGAGCGAGTTGACGTCCGTCTCATACGGACCCTTGCCGGTACGGAGGTTGGCGAACGCCAAATAGGTCTTCCCGCCACTGGCGAAGCTCAGCGCGTCCTCGCCGCTCGGACAGGGCAGGCGGTCCACCTCGACGAATTGTGCTCCCTCCCAGCGGTAGAGCGGAGCGTCGACGTCGGCATCTCCGCCGTTCATGTCCGGGGCTCGGTCCGGCAGGTCTTCGGCCAACTGGGGAACGACGAGATGCAACCCGCGGTCAGTCCGGAAAACGTGTGCGCTGCGGGCGCCCGACGTGGCGAGACGTTGATGGATTGACAGGATTTTCGCGTTCGGTTGACTCGGGTCGGTGTGCGTCATCGGAACTCCTCAACTAGATCAAGTTGATATCGATCAGCGTGGTTCAACGCTCATATGTTGTCAACTGGCGAGTGCTGACGGGCAATGAAAATGGTGGTCTTGCACACCGATTCTCCTCTCGCGTCGACCCGGTGGATCAGCTTTTTTGCAGCCAAGTCCCATGAGCATCGACAGCTATCCCGGAACTGGTTCAACATCGGAGACCTGCGCGGTCCTCGCACCGTTCACTGATCGTCCGGTGGTGACGAACGTGCACAGCGGATCGAGTTCAAGGTCGGGAACCGTCGCGGTCGGTCCCGCCGCCGACACGGTGATCAGCCACCTCGCCGACCCGGCGGCGTGGAACAGCCTCCACACCAGCACGCCGCTCACCGCCGCCGGCGACGGAGAAGCAACCGCCCCGGTGGGCAGTCCCGTCCTGCCCGACATCGTCTCGGGCACGTCAATCAGTCCTTTGTGGCCGCTCAGCGCGCCGCTGGGCGAGCAGCAGGAATGCGAGCACAGCGGCGATCACGAACAACCCGGCTGAGATTGCGATGTAGCTGTGCACGCCTGTGGCGGAGTTGACCGTGGTCCCGTCGACCGCGACCCTCGTGCCGGCGAGGACCGCCGCACCGACGAAGCTCACACCGACCGAGCCGATCGCCCCCGTGACCGCGACCATGCTCGCGGTCACGCCCTGGCGGTGTGGTGCTGTGAGGACGGCCGCCATGTTGAACCCGGAAGTCAGCAGCGACCCCATGCCCAGGTTCAGGAAGAAGCCGGAGCAGATGGCGACGGGGAGCGAGGACGCGCCGAGGAACATGCCGAAGGCTGCCACGGTGCCCACCACGACGCCTGCGGCGAGGGCCACAGCGGGGTCGGTGCGGGCCGCGAGCCAGCCAGAGAGCAGTCCGCCCGCCATGATTCCGACGGCGGGCAGGCCGAACAGCAGTGCGAGCGAGCCCTGGGCGTCGAGCCCGTAGCCGAGCCCCTGGTCCGACGATACCTGGGCGATGAGACTGAGGAGCTGGTCCATGCTCTGCCCCGCACCGGTGGCGAGCACGACCACGAGCAGTGTGAGCACCATCGGCCTGCCGAGGTTCCTGATGTCGATCACCGGCTCGGGATTCCGGTTGGAGACGAGGTACCACCGGGCCAACGCCACGACGCCGGCGGCGAGCAGCGCGAGCGTGCCCGCGCTGAGCCAGCCGAGGTCCGGCCCGAGGCTGATGTAGCCGAGCACCGCGACGACACCGCCACCGAGCTGGAGCGTTCCCACGACGTCGACTCGCCCCGGCGTCCTCACCTCCGATTCCGGAACGAAGGCACGGATGCAGATCACCGCGACGGTCGCGAACAGCGCCGAGGCCGCGAACACGACCTGGAACCCGAATTGCGCCACCAGCGATTCGACGTTGGAGGTCGAGGCGATCCCCACCACTCCCGCGCAGGTGGTCACCGCACCCACCGCAGTCATCGCGAGTCGTGGTGTGCACAGATCGCGGACGAGCGAGCCGGTCAAGAACACCGCAGCCACCGCGGCGCCCTGTAGCGTGCGCCCGAGCACGAAGATCAAGAGATTGGGTGCGATGAGGCAGACTGCGGCACCGCCGCACGCGACGAGCAACGCGACGGTCAGCATCCGGCGTTTGCCGTGGATGTCGGCGCTCTTTCCGAACAGCGGCGCCCACATCGCCCCCGCGAGCATCGCGGTGGAGCCGAGCCACGCCGCCTGGGTGGTGCCGAAGTGGTCGAGCATCTGCGGTAGGACGAACAGGGGCATGACGATCACCGAGTCCGCCGTGACGTTCGCCAGGAGCAACGCGGCGATCTGCCCGACGAGCCGGGGGTTCCACCGCGTGTGCGGTGGCCTTCCCGGCGGGGCGTGGGGGCTCATGGTGGAATCCACGAAACTCCTTGGGTGAGGGGATGCGACACACGCAGACAGCGGGAGAAGTGCTCGCTCGTGATCGAATCTAAGGACCGTCCTCACTCGACGGCAATGGCGAAGGGTCTCTTGACGGCGGATTCCCACCAGGTTCCTACCTTTTTCAGGGGAAATTCCCGTGCGGCACGGCGGGTCGCTCGGCGATAATCATCCGCAGCGGCCGAATGGGGAGAAGTAACCGGGATGACGTGCACCGTGTTGATCGCCGATGACGACCGAGCGATTCGTGAGTCGCTCGTTCGCGCGCTGGAGCTAGAGGGCTATTCCGTCGTCGACGTCGACGACGGGGTGAAGGCGGTGACCCGGATTCGCCGGCAGAAGTTCGACGTCCTCATCCTGGACGTGCTGATGCCAGGTCTCGACGGGCTCGGCGTCGTCCGGCTCCTGCGGGCGGAAGGTGACCGGGTGCCGGTGCTGATGCTCACGGCGCGAGTCGAAACCCCCGACCGGGTCGCGGGCCTCGACGCGGGCGCCGACGACTACCTGCCCAAGCCCTTCGAACTCGACGAGCTCCTGGCACGCCTGCGAGCCTTGCTGCGCAGGGCCGTCCCGGTGGAGGACATCGACGACCGCGCGCTGTCCGTCGGGGCGCTGCGGCTCGATCCCGCGAGCCGGCGCGCGTGGTGGGCCACGACCGAGCTGAACCTCAGCAAGACCGAGTTCGACCTGCTGGAACTGCTCATGGGCAACGAGGGCGTCGTGCTCGGCCACTCGTTGATCTACGAGCGGATCTGGGGCTTCGACTTCGGCAGGGACTCGAAGAACCTCGCGGTCTACGTCGGCTACCTGCGCCGCAAGCTGGCAGCGGCGGGTGCCTCGTCCATGATCCACACGGTGCGCGGCATCGGCTACACGGTGCGGCACCCGTGAACCTGGGAACCCGGCTCGCACTCGCCTTCGCCCTCGTCGTCGCGCTCACTGCGGGCGTGGTCGGCGTACTCGCCTTCCATTCCGCGGTAGAACGCGTGATCGGTGAGGTGAACCGGGGCCTGCACACCGCCTCCGCCGCGATCATGGACGGACATTACGGCGTACTGCACGACCCGGCTGGCGTTGTCGTCGGTGACGCGGAGCTGGAGCAGCCGCTGCCGCTGACCGCACAGCGCATCGAACCAAGCGGCGGCGTCACGCCGCTCGGCGGACGGGCCGTGGTCTTCCCGATCAACGATGCCGACCGCGCCCTCGCCACCGAATCCGCGCGTGGCGCCACCAACACCACGGAGGTGATCGTGCAGCACGACACCTACCGGGTGCTGACCACCTCACTGGGAAACGGTGCCGGTGCGGTGCAGGTCGGCATCGACGTCAACCAGTCGCGGCAGGTGATGAGCGGGATGGCCAAGGAGATCACCGTGCTCACTCTGCTCGTGACTGCGGTCGCCGCGGGCCTCGGCTGGGTGTTGGCTTGCCGGATCACCCGGCGGCTGGTGCGGCTGACCGGGATCGTCGTGGACGTCAGCGCCACCGGGCTGGGCGCCGGTGAGGTCCCGGTGGAGGGGCGAGACGAGGTGGCCCGGCTGTCGTCGTCGTTCAACACCATGCTGCGCAGGCTCGCGGACTCCCGGGAAGCTCAGGAACGACTGATCCAGGACATAGCGCACGAGTTCCGGACGCCGCTCACGAGCCTGCGCACCAACGCCCGTGTGCTGCACCGCCTCCACGAGCTCCGGCCGGAATCCCGCGCGCGCCTTCTCGCCGACGTCGAGGGAGAGACCAAAGAGCTCTCCCACCTCGTCAACGAACTGATCGCCCTGGCACTCGCGAGAGGAACCGACGAGGAGGAGACCGACGTCGAACTCGCCGAAGTCGTCCGCAACGCGGCCGAACGGGCACAGCGCCGGACCGAACGCGAGATCATCATTGCCGCCGACCGGACGCGGGTGCGCGGACAGCGCCTCGCCCTGGAACGCGCCGTCGGCAACTTGCTGGAGAACGCCGCGAAGTTCGACACCGCCGGCACCGGACCGATCGACGTCGGGGTCCGCGGGGACACGATCACCGTGTCGGACCGCGGACCCGGTCTCGGCACCAACGACCTCGGCAGGATCTTCGACCGGTTCTACCGCGCGGACACCTCGCGATCACTACCCGGCTCCGGTCTCGGCCTGGCCATCGTGGCCGGCATCGCCGAAGCCCACGACGGAACCACCTTCGCCAGGAACCGGGCCGGGGGCGGAGCGACAATCGGCTTCACCATCGCCGGCAGCCGGGTCCTGCCCGATCGCTGAGAGCACGGAAAGCAAGATGAACCGTCACGAGCAGTTCCGCCGCGCAGCCATGAGCACGAGCTCTCGTCGGTTCGCCAACGGCGGTTCGGAGATTTCCCGGACACACGTTCATCGCGGCATGTGAGTACGTGGGCCGCTTGCTGTTCCGAGGGACGACGCGTGCCCTTCGTCGGCGCAGGTGTCAGTCGATGATGGCGGTGGCCTCGACCTCGACCAGCAGGTCGGGCTCGCCCAGCGCGGCGATACCCAGCAGGGTGATCGGCTTGACCGGGTCAACCCCCAGCTTCGCGGCCGCCCTGGCCACGCCTTCGCCCAGCAACGGCATCTTGTCGGGGGACCAGTCGACCACGTAGACGGTCAGCTTGGCCACGTCGTCGAAGGATCCGCCGATCCCGGCCATGGCCGTGCCGACGTTGAGATAGGCCTGTTCGACCTGTGCGGCCAGATCTCCCTCGCCGACCGGGTTTCCCTCCGCGTCGCGGGCCACCTGTCCGGCCAGGAACACCAGCCTCGACCCGGTGGCGATCGACAGCTGCCAGTACACCTCGGGTTTCGGCAGTCCGTCTGGGTTGACCAGTTTCACGGCCATGAAGCACTCCTCACTCGCGCAAGATCGACAGATCGATCTAAACATAGCATTGCCATGTATTGTGGCACCATGGTCAGGACCAAGAACCCCGCGGTCCGCTCCCAGCTGATCGAGCGGGCCGCACAGATGCTGCGAGCACGGGAGCCGGTCACCCTGCGCTCGGTCGTCGCGGGAACTGGCCTGTCGACCATGGCCGTCTACACCTACTTCGGTGGGATGGACGGTCTGTGGCAGGCGATGCGCCAGGAGGGGTTCACCCGCCTGGCCGCCAAGCTGAAGACGGTCACGCTGACCGCGGACCCGGTCCGAGACCTCGCAGCACTCGGGGCCGCATACCTGTCCAATGCCCTGGCCAACCCCGACCTCTACCGGGTCATGTTCGACGCCGGCTTCGAACTGGAGGACCCCGAGGCCGCGGACGACACCCTGCACTCCCTGGTACGCGCCGTCGAACGGGCCAAGGACATCGGACGGTTCCGCCCCGACGTCGACTCCGTGGCCCTCGCCACGCAGAGCTGGACCATCGGCCACGGACTGGTGTCCCTCGTGGCGACCGGACCCCTGCCGCGCCAAGCACTCGACCACGGCGCACCCATGCTCACCGCCCTGTTCACCAGCTGCGGCGACGACCCCGACACCTGCCGGCAGTCAGTCGAACTCGGCTGGCACCTCAACCAGCGGTGACAGCGCATCCGGTAGGACACCAGATCCGGCTCGGTCACCGTGTCGGTCAGGCGAATCGTCCACCGCACCGTCAACACACGCTCCCAGACCAACCGGCCGCCGCGTCCTCGCGGCCGAGAACCTCTCGGTCCGGAGACGACCAACCCTTCCTGATCGATCCACCATTCGTACCTCGGTGTGGCGCAGCTCGGTGATGACGGGCTGCATCATCTGCGAAGCCATGAACGAGGCAGTCCGCGCTGCGGCGAAAGCTGAACTGGAGGGCACCTCCCCGCCGGGCACCCTCACAGCGGCCGAAGTGCACGCCATGATCGACTCGCTCGGGGACAACGTAATGGTTCAGGAGCCGGGCGTTGTGCGGTATACCCGGTGCCGTGGAGTTGGACGACCTTCCCGAGCACCGGCGGCGAGCGCTGCTGTGGCGTCACGCGCTGGAGTTGGACCGCGAGGGCGTGGCCGATCTGGTGCGCGCGGCTGATCCCCGGTGGTGTCTGCGGGTCGATTCCGGCGTCCTGGAGGTTCGGCCAGACGGTGGAGGCGGTGACCTTGATGCGGAGTACGAGCAGTTCACCGTGGATGCGGCGGTAGCCCCACGCGGGGTTCTCGTGTGCCAAGCGCAGCACCAGGAGCGGACGGAACGGATGGTCTGTGCCTGCCGGGATGCTGGGGACGAGATCTGGATGCCTGGCGGCGGGCGAGGAGATCTCCGGTTGGCGTTCCGGGGGGGATCTGGTGCCGTAGCGCCAGGATTTCCACGTCCTGGCCCCTGTGGCTCAGGGGCAGCAGGCGAGCAGCGCGAACGCGTTGGTCACGCTCAGGTAGGCCAGTCGGAGCAGCATGGCCGGTCATGCTGCCGTGTGCGCCGGCGGCGCTGAGGACCTGCGGCCGTACCCACGAGCACCTCGACCCTTCATGCTGCGCACGGCTTCACCCTGCATGGCCGCAGTTCGGCAGGCTCGGGCCCGGATCGGTGCGAGCTGACATTCACGGCCGGCTCGAAGTGCGCGGGCTTCACTCGGCGACGACCAGTCCTACCCGGTAGGCGAGGACCACCGGGTTCCGCGCGGGCACGGCTCCGCTCATCTCAAGTGCCTGGGTGAGCACTCCCAGCGCCTCCGCCTCGGTCAGCGACGAGACGTCGGTCAGCCGATCCAGCAACTCCTCGGCGTGGCCGCCGAGGGCCCGTCCCGTTGCGAGGGCGGGCCGAGGACCGACCGGCGAGCGTTCTCCGGCTCGTTCCAACTGGTCCAGGGTGAAGTCGATGGCTTCCAGCTCGTCAGGCCGGGCTCGAATGGTCAACAGCGCCGCGAGGTCGGCGGGTACCGGGATCCGGGGATCAGCGAGGACGACCAGCGGTTTACCTAGCCCCACTGCCACACCAGCCTCGAAAACCGAGTTCATCGACGCCTCGATCCCCAGCACAACGAGAACGCGGTCCGTAGCGGCGATCGCGTCGTGCACGCTGTGCAGCAGGTTGGCGCCGAGAGGCGCCACGTCGGACAACACGTAGGGCTGCGCACCACGCCTACGCAAGCTGGCGATCAGTGGCCTGAGATCCGCTGTGCCTGCCGAAAACGTCGTCCGCGCAGGTCAGGCGGCGTGGTGGTGGTGCTCGTTGAGGATGCCGCCCAACCGCCGTCGTTGGCGGATGTCGAGGCGGGTGAGGGCTGCTTGGTTCGTGATGGGTTGGGCAGAGCGCGTAGTGGTTGGGCGTTGGTGATGCCTTGGTGGGGTCGGTGGGTGTTATAGAAGTGCTCGTACTCGCGTAGGGCGTGGAGTAGGTGCTTTGGTTCCAGATGAGGGTGCGGTCGAGGAGTTCGCGTCGGCAGCTGCGGATCCAGCGCTCCATGATCGCGTTCATCCGCGGGATGCGGACACCGGTGAGGACGACCTGGATGTCCGCGTCGGCGAGGATGTCGTCGAACAGGGCGGGGAACTTGCCGTCGCGGTCGCGGATCAGGAACCGGGCGGTGCTGGCGTCGTCGAGGCCCATGACGAGGTTTCTGGAGGCTTGGGTGACTCAGGATGCGGTGGGGTGTGCGGTGGTGCCCAGGACCTTGACTCGGCGGCTGGCGTGTTCGATGACCGCGAGCACGTGCAGGTGGGTGCCGCTCAGGGTGGTGGTCTCGAAGAAGTCGCAGGCCGGGAGAGCGTCGGCCTGCGAACGGAGGAAGGCCGTCCAGGTCGTCGTGGTGCGTTCGGGAGCGGGGTCGATGCCGGTATCCTGGAGGATTTGCCAGACGGTGGAGGCTGCGACCTTGATGCCGAGCACGAGGAGTTCGCCGTGGATGCGGCGGTAGCCCCAGGCAGGGTTCTCGCGCGCCAGGCGTAGTGCCAGGAGTCTGGTGGAGCGGATGGTTCGTGGTCGGCCGGGCCGATTGGGTTTGGATCTGGCTGCGTGGCGGCGCGCGTGGAGGTCGCGGTGCCACCGCAGTACCGTCTCCGGTCGGACCAGTAGCCGGAGTCGGTGAAGCGTAACGGCCGGGAGTCGGTGCAGCAGTGCCGCGAGGAAGGCCCGGTCGGTGGGGGAGAACCGAGGGCGGTCCTTACCCAGTTGGCGTTCCAGGATCGTGAGCTGGTGGCGTAGCGCCAGGGTCTCCGTGTCCTTGTCCCGGTCGCTCATGGGCAACAGGCGCAGCAGCGCAAAGGCGTTTGCGACGCCCAGGTAGGCCAGTCGGAGCAGCGCAGCCGGTCATCATGCCGTGTCACCCGACGAGCCGGTAGAACGCGAGCATCCTTGCGGGCCATCCCCGGTCCGTGTCCTGAGCTGGCTTCTGACCTGCATGGATGGAGTTATAGGCAGGCACAACGTCGACGAGGCCGTGGGTTCGGGCCGCGGTCAGGTCGTGGACGGCTCCGGGCAGTGCCGCCGAGGCCCATACCAACCGGCCCGCCGGGTCGGCGAGGACTTGGACGTTGACGCCGTGGCGCCGGTGTTTGCCCGAGTAGTAGGGCTTCTGGTCGGCGACGCGGTCGATCGGGACCAGGGTGCCGTCCAGGATCGCGTAGGCCAGTCGGGCGGTGTGTTCACCGACGGCGAGACGGGTGTGGGGGTGTCGCCGTTGCGCAGGTGGGCGAGCACGAGCAGCGCTTGGCGGCCGGGATCGAGCCGTCGCCATCGGGACCGGTGCCGCGCCCGCTCCGCGCGGATGAGATCGGCCAGACGGACGAGGGTGTGGTTGGACAGCGGAATCGAGGCAGGGTAAGACAGCACGGCGAGGCTCCCGGTCGGGGCATCAGATCTTGGTCGACTGCTGTCTTACCGGGAGCCTCGCCCACCGCGCTCTCCACTGCTCAACTGCCACTGCTCAACCTGCGCCGTGACCTGCGACGTCACGATGAAAATGGCTGAATGGCAACACCACCCACGACAATCCCCACAAAGCGTTGTCCGGGGAGAACACGATCGACGGTACGATGTCATCATCGGCGTTGAGCGGCACTCCGCGCAGCGGGTCGAGCAGTTCAGGTAGCAGTAGCGACGGAGTGAGCGACCGCCACCGGTCGTCCTCGCCCGTCAAGTGGAATATCTTTTGGGTGTACAAGAAAAAGGCTGTGCCGCTGGGTCAGGCGGAGGCAAAATAGGCGGTGGCGACGGCGATCGGTGTCGGGGGTGGGAGAGCTCGATTGTCCGCGCTCAGTCCGCCGGTCATGACCGTCCAGGTGACGGTGGAGCGGTCCACCTGGGCGTCGGACTTGCTCAGCACGAACTCCGTCGGTCCGGTGCAGCGGTACGCGCCCACGTAGCCGTCCGCTCGTCCAGGCCAGGAGCCGCCGGTGCGCATACGGCACCGTGACCCGTCGGTGAGTTCCAAGGCCCACGGTCGGGGAGCGGACGTGGCGGGAGCGTGAGTGACCGGCTGGGCGGTGGTGTAGGCGAGTAGTTCCTTCTCCCAGGGGGCGGTGCCGCACAAGAGCCCGACGCGGTCAGGGGCAAGCCAGCAGACGTCCGCGTTGTGGGCAGTGGTCCCGCAGGAGACGATGTCGGCGGTCACACCGGCTGCGGAGGAGGAGCAACTGTCGATCGGTTCGGCTGGCTGGCTGGCCGTGTAGCCGTCGATCGGAACGCCGGCGCGGGCAGCGACAACGTTGATTACCTTGGTCGCTGCGTTAAGTGCCGCGTCACGCGACGGAGGCCGGTCGTCGGTGGTGGTCGGTTTCTCTTGAGCTCCTTCGTTCGAAGCCACCGGAGTCCCGGATTCCCCCTGCCAGTCGATCCTTGCCGCGAATATTCCGATAGCGGCTAACAAAACCATGACAACTACGACCCATGCTGCTTTGTGCATCGTTTTCCGATCTGTGCTAATTGATCTCGGCCAGCATGGAACGAATTTGATCAGGCCGACAGTCGGAGGAAAGGTTCATCGCGTCGCGTTCTTCCGATTTCGCACCATTCCACCCGCAGGCCAGGGTGCCCGGCTTTACGCCGGGTCGTACGTACAGTTGCGCGTACTTGCCAGCACTGATCCGGTCGAATCCGTCGGCGCGTCCGTTGAGTGGAAGGTTGACAGTGGTGGTTTTTCCGCCTGTGGACACATCTGCGACGATGCGGCCGGAGTAGCTGTTGCCCTCGTCGCCGAGCAGGTGCAGTTCGATCGACCCCTGTTCTCCAGGTTGGAGGTTGAAGGCGAACGGTCCGGTCTTCTCGGTGTCGGCGTTGAAGAGTTGTGCCTGTGGATCGTGATCCAGTCGCAGGTGCAGGACGGCGTTGTCTCCATTGCCGCCATCTGGGCAAGTGAAGACCATCACGGGTTGTGGTTCGTATCTGCGCACATCTACCGCACGGACGTTGGAGATTGCCAGCATGGCGCCTTCCTCGGCCGTGTTCGTGATGGCGATCCGTTGGTACGGCGGAATCTCTTTGCCGATCTTGCGAAGCCAGTCGATTACGGGCTCACTGCAGTAGCCACTGGGTTCGGACGGTAGATCTGCGAGCGGTGCATCCAATGGTAGGACGAATTGTGTTACCCCTCGTTTGTTCACCGGCTTGGCGTGGAAGTTCGATACCTCGGTCTCGTCCTTCAGTCGGTCGGGTACCGGGCCGAAGATGGCTGCTACTAGGCCGAGCAAGGCAACGAGCGCTCCGGCGGCCAGGAACCAGGGGTTTTTTACTATCGTGGCCACCCGGCTGGCCTTGACGGGTGTGGTCGACGCCGGTAGGTCATGTTGAGGCCGCATGATCTTTTCGCGTCTTTTTCGTCTGCCCATATGGGTAATTCGATGTTCAACGCTCGTTTGTTACACCTTAGACGGCCTCGGACGTTGATACTGCAACTTTTCGCCATGCCGGTGCAGGTCACGGCGCAGGCTGGGTCCGGCGCTATTCGGGCAGGTCAGATAGCGATCCGACCACGCTGGGGTAGGGGCAGTTTTGAAAACTGTAGTCCCGATGGTCCGGTCTGCATCGGTGCTCGGCGTTACCAATCGGTGACGCCGTAACCAGGCGGTTAGGCGTCGCACCAACGCGGTGAGCACCGCGCGATCCGCCCAGCCCAGCCGTAGGCGAGGGTTGGTGTGGCGTAACACGGTTACCTCGTGCCGGAGCATCAGCAACTCCACGTCCTTGGTCGCGGGTGACCGGCCGAGTGGAACCAGGCATCCGACGAGCCGAACAAAGATCAGGTAGAGCAGTTGTGACGCTACACCTCACGATTATGCCTCTACCGCCCATGATTCGCGATCACCTCACCGTGCGAGTGCAGAGTTCTGGACCCATAGGCTACGTCTGGGGCAGGCGTAAGGCTGTTCGTAATGGTTAACTGTGAGATGCATCCGAATACGCAAACGTTCATCATGCTTGTAGTCGAGAATTTCGGTACGACCGCCGCATTCAATGTCACGTTGAAGTTCCATCTAGAGCGTCAGGTATTGCATCCCTAAGATAGTGGCGCGCCTGATCGAATCACCTACCGGCGCGTGCACTTGGGCGAGTCTTGCGGATCCGAAGGTTTGCAGATTAGCCTTTTGTCGCTTTCGTTCGCGCTAAGATATCTGCCCACGCACAGATTTTCATCCAGAATTCCATGCTTCGAGCAAAATGTCAGCGCTTCATGGCCGTTTAGAAACTTATCGCCGTCGTAAAACACGAACCAGTAGCCGGATCGCAGTGAGCTGTAATCGGAACTTCGTATTCTTCTAACCTTGACGTCGATCTTCTGTTCGAGTTTCGCCACCACTTCAATCATCTGTTCTTCCGTAACAGCGGACTCTGAGTAAGAGCCGAGCTGTGCTACCCACTTGCCAGCGCCCGGCGGTACAACTGGAGTTGTGCCTGGCAGGTTTATAGTCGACGTGCTGGGCGTGGAGTTCTTGGTGAATCCGATTTCCTTGAGTCGGGAAAGTAGAAGATCGATGGACGTCGAGTGGTCTCCAGGGCTTCGGATCGCCTCTTCGAGCATCCCGATGTTCGTCTGTATGCACTCAGTTCGGTCCAGGCCGAACTCCAGGCCTTCCGCAACTACTTCGATGACGCGGTCGACTCCAGTAAAGTTCATCAAGGTGAAGTCGGTGGTCTTCAGGGTACTGTTGTCTGTAAGGACCAATTCGGCTGATGCGGAGATGGCCCATGGCCAGCCAGCTTCGCCCATGTACTCCTCGCCTACTGTGACAGCAAGGCGATCGCTCGACTGGCCGGCGACTTCGAAGTCAGCCTTTTGGGTTGGCAGCTGTAGTGGAAAAACCTGCTTGTCGATGTCACCAGGGAGGATGAAGTCGTAGATGACCGAAGTTGTGGCACCGCCCGCGCCGTGACAACCATTAGGAGTCCAGACCTTCGATATGTCGACCCGTAACTCCTTGATGAGCGCCGTTTGCTCGCCTTGATTACGAAGGATGATCTTTGCTGCGGCGGCGTTTACTTGTCGAGTCTCTATTTTGTCTACTGGTCCGTTCGAATAATTAGTATTCTCGGTTAGCTCAACTGTCGATGTCAGGTCAACGCCTACGATTGAGAGTTTGGCTGTTTGTGCGATGTGATTCGCATCCTCGGCCAGTCTGGTGGAACGGAAGGATGGCACGAGGGCGATCGCGGCGATACCGACGCTGACGACTCCTGCCAAGCCGCCGATTACGCCTATGTCGATGCCATGTCGATGGAAAAAGCTTTGTTTTTTATGCTGCTCATTGATATCCATTACCTGGCGGGGTTGCTGTTTTTTGGATTTTTTCGCTGACATTGATGAACTCTCCAAACGGGCGAGCGTCGTCGAGACGACTGAGCGTTGCAAAGGGTTATCGTGCGAAGACGTGACGGTGTTACGTACGGTAGGGGCAGGTGCCCGATAGGCGGTATTTCGCAATGCGGATAGTCATGAAGATCCTCAAGCCGCGTCGACGGGTGAACTTTGTTGTTGAACGTCGTTGGGCGCTTCTTGAACAGATGGCGTCGCCTCGCCGTGATCGGTAAGTGTGTCGGTTTTAAGTCGTTCGCCGGAGCGTTCGTGTCGTCCCTGTCTCCGTCGGGACGATCGACCTGAGTTCCCCCGATAGCTCGGAGTGATCCTTACCTGGTTGTACGGAGCCGGGTTGCTGGATGGTCACTCGTCTCAGTAGTCCAGGAACAGCCCACGATGCCCAAGCAGTACCCACTCGAGTTTCGGCGCAAGGTGCTCGACCTGGTCGCGTCGGGGTGTCGTGTCGTCAGGTCGCGGGAGATCTCAACATCAGTGACCAGACGGCCTGCAGTCGGCGTCATCAAGACCTGAACGATTCCCGATGACTGCCCGACGCCACCAGCATTGGCAATGCCGAGCTGCCGCCTCGCCTCGCGTCGACGGATCGCCGACATCGAGGCCGAGGTCACCCCGCCCACCGCCGCGCCGCCGAACCGCTCAAGGAGGGCAGCACCCCAGAGGTGGTACGGGGCGGTCACGGTGGTCGTCTCCGAAGGGCGCGGTCAATCCATATCGGTGCGCGGTGCGACGTCGGCCGGGTCGGCGGGTGCCGTCCGGGCTGTGGTGGTGGCTTCCGACCGGGGTTGGGTTACGTGGTCATGTGCGGTGCAGTGGTACGGGTTCGCCGTCCCAGAGCGCGTCGGCGATCGAGTTCCGCCCCTCGGGGAGCCGGATGTCGATGTCCGCGGTGCGTAGCGTGTCGGTGACCTGGGTGACCAGTGTGTCCGGTTGTTGGTCGATCTCTTGGGGGTCGTAGGCGAGGACGAGGTGGACGGTGCGTGAGCCGCGGCCGACCTGTCCGGTGATTCCGATGCCGAAGGGGCCTTCGAGTCCGGCGGTGCGCAGGGCGTTGCGGGCGTCGGTGTGCAGTTGTTTGGCGGTGAGGTAGGACAGCACGATGGGTCTGCTGATGGCGGGTGTGGCCACGCGGGCGATCTCGTTGGCGCTGATGCCTTGTGCGTGGTCGAAGTCGATGGCGCGGAACAGGGCGTTGCGGGCGTCGATGAAGTCCCGGACGGCTTGGGGTGTCGCGATCTGGGTGTCCACGCGTCGACGGTACGATCAACGGTTTGACCGGTCAAAGTATTGACCGGTTCGGGTGATGGTCGGTGGCACACCATATGGCCGACGGCTCGGCCAAACCGATCTCCGAAGTCAAGACCGGCGACAAGGTCAAAGCCACCGACCCCACCGCTGGCCAGTAGGCATTCGGAGCGGCATGGCCACGTCGGTCGACGAGCTCGTGGAATACGAGCTCCCCACGGGTTATCCGAGTCTTTCCTGATCACGCTTCTCACCTGCATGGATGGGGTTATCGGCAGGTACAAGGACGTGGGCGAGAAAGAAGCGGTCCGGATAGTATTAAACACTATGACTTCAGTGTAGACTGAATATTTTCACTTGTGCAGATGGAGTCGGATGTGCCGAGGCTCGGATGGCGACGGACGATAGTGTGCGCCACTCTCGCGGACGTGGATAACGATCTCTATGCCGGTACCGGCAGCGCCGCGGACCTCGGGGTTACGTCGGAGTGCGCCGACAGGACGCTGCGTCAGGCGATGTTCGACGCGGGGCGAGAGGGGCGCGGCGACCCTACGGCTTTGCCCGTTCGCGCCTTGTAGCGGTGTGGGGTGCCAATAGTCGGCCACACGGTTTGACCTGCGGTTAAGCGGCAGTGGGTTCGTACTCGTTGATCAGGCCGCCGAGGATTGGTCGGCGACGTATCGACGTGCAGCTCGGCTCTACTGTTGGCCTGTCCGTTCGTGGTGGTGCGAGCTGGAGTGCTCGGTGTGGTCGGCGGTGGTTGTAGTGGTTCGCGTAGCGCTGCAGCACCGTCCGCAGGTGGTGTTCGTTGATGATGAGCAGTCGGTCAGTGACTTCGTGTCGGACGGTCCCGACGAACCGCTCGGCGTGGGCGTTGGCTCGCGGACACCGTGGTGGGGTCTTCACGACCTGGATGCCTGTGCCGGAGAAGACCGCGTCGAACGAGGCGGTGAACTGGCCGGCCCGGTCGCGGATGAGGAACCGGAAGCTGTCGGCTCGGTCGCCGAGGTCCATGAGCAGGTTGCGGGCTTGTTGGGTGGTCCATGCCCCGTCGGGGTTGGTGGTGGTGCCGAGGATGTGGACGTAGCGGGTGGCGAGTTCCATCACGAAGAGCACGTAGATCCGTTTGAGGGTGACGGCGCGGTCGACGTGGAAGAAGTCGCAGGCCACCATGCTCGTGGCCTGGGCGCGGAGGAACCGTCGCCATGACATGTCGGTGTCACGCTGGGGTGCGGGCGGTATTCGCAGGCGCTTGAGCACGCGGCAAACCGTTGAGGCGGCTACCCGGTGGCCGAGCTTGAGCAGTTCGCCCTGGATCCTGCGGTAGCCCCACCCCGTGTTCTCCCGCGCCATGCGCTCGATCAACGTCATGAGGGTGTCGTCGATCTGTGGGCGTCCGGTGCGGTTGGGGTAGGTCCACTTCCTTGCGACCAGGCGCCGGTGCCATCACAGGATGATTCCCGGTGTCACCAACCTGTGCTCACGTAGCAGCCGGGGGAGTCGGCGAACCAGCGCGGCGAGTACAGCTCGATCGGCCCACTCCCATCGCGGGCGGGGGTTGGTCCGGCGCAGCACGGCGATCTCGTGCCGCAGTGCCAGCAGTTCGACGTCCTTAGCCGCGGAGGACCGGCCGAGCAGGACCAGCCAGTCGCCAAGTCGGACGAAGATCAGGTACAGCAGTCGTAATGCCACACCTCACGATCATGCCCTGGAGGTCCAGCGTGCGCGATCGTCGCAGCTCGGCATGCCAGGGCAGAGTTCTGGCACCCCACAGGGTCCCCTACAGTCCATGATGCACGATCGTCGCAGCTCAACGCACCAATGCAGGGTTCTAGTGCCCCACAGGGGTTCTCGTGTGCCAAGCGCAGCGCCAGGAGTCGGATCGAGCGGATGGTTCGTGGCCGGCCCGGTTGCTTGGGTCGGGATCTGATCGCGTGGTGTCGTGTGATGAGTTCCGGTGCCACCGCAGCACTGTTTCCGGGAATACCAAGTAGTCGGAACCGGCGAAGCGCCTTGCACCGGGAGTCTGTGTAGCAGGGCCGCGAGGAATGCTCGGTCGCCGGGGGAGAACTGTGGACGGGCGTCACCGAGTTGGCGTTCCAGGATGGTGATCTGGTGGCGTAGCGCCAGGATTTCCGTGTCCTTGTCGCGGTCGCTCATGGGCAGCAGGCGCAGCAACGCGAACGCGTTGGTCACCGAGGTAGGCCAGTCGGAGCGGCACAGCCGGTCATCATGCCGCGCCAGTCGCCGGTCCAGTGGAACACGGGCGCCCTCATGGGCCATCCCGAGCCCTTGTCCCGACCGCGCTCTCACCTGCATGGATGGAGTTATCGGCAGACACAAGGCGCCGATCACACAGGGGCCCGGAGTTGGAGTTCGCCGGTGCTCACGCCGTCGTTCGGCACCACCGCACCGTCATGGTCCACGAGTCGCACCCGGACCGAGACCGGGAACTGGCCTTGGCTGACGCGGCAGGCCCACTCCGCCCCGCCGTCCAGCCCACGGGGAGGCAACGCCGTGGTCGTCAGCGACGACGTCTCGGCCATCCCCCAGGCGTGCAGAAGTTCGATGGAGTGCCGGTCCCGGTAGGCGGCGATCAGGGCGGGCGGGCACGGGGTGCCACGACCGCGACCTCGAAGCCGGACGACGGAGACGAACCAAACACCCTTGTGCAGCACCGATGCGCGCGGTGTTCGCCTGTCAATTTCCGCTTCCTCTTGCCCTCAAGACGTCGAGAAACCCCACCGGAATTCACCCGGTGGGGTTTCTCGACTTGCCTCCGAAGGCATACTTCCGGGAAGTTCGCCTAACAGCACCGCAGTCCGAAGAGGAGACTTATGGACCTATTCCAACGGGCTGCCGCAATCTTCGGAATCTACCACTAGGACACCAGCAAGAGTGAATCTGGAAACATCTGACAAGTAGGGCTTTTCCCCGGGGTGTCGCACACAGAATGTCACACTCCCTGTGATGACATCCTCATCGTACAACGTGGGTCCAATCGAGATGTAGGCGTTTCCAAGTGGAGCATCAGGGATTTCACGAAGAGCAAAGAGTGCACCATGGGCAAATGAGTAAGCGCGCCTGAGCAACATCTCGACTCGCACCTGACGATCTCCCGTCAGGTCGAGATCCGGGACGGATCGTCCATTTACCGCAGCCTCATATCCAGTCAAATCTGCGAACGACGATCGATCTCCACGGTAGCCCTCGAAAAAGAGTCGAAGGACCCAGGCGCCGCTAGGGTCGACTGTCCACCCAGCATTCAAGGCAGCTTGGAAGAACTCCGGGACATCCTCCTTGGTCACCCGCTCCAGGAACCCTGGCCGAACCAGATCCGAGAACATTGCGTTGAACTCCACTTGCATATCCAATCGAGTTGAGCAGCAAGACATCCCCACCTTCGCGCCTACCCATCGGTCACGCCCGAAATTCTACGGGCAAGCCTCGCCGAGGAACCCGAGCCCCTTCGCGATTCCCCTCTTGACGTCAGTCTTTGCCAGCTCCTTCTGCAGACCCTTCGGCAATCCGGCAAACCGCTTGGCCTCAAAGTCGTACTGATACTTGGGACCGTCGGACGACTTCACACCCTTGACATGAACCTGTAGGTGCATCTGGCCAGGCCGACCACCCGGGTCGGGGTTCTCCACATCGATACGCATCGCACCGCGTTCCCACACAGTAGAACTCGTGATTTGCGTGCCATTCGCACCGGTCATGCTGCCGTCGTCATTATGGACGAGGATCGGAGTTCCACCGACGATGACATAGTACGTGTGGACCTGGTCGATGGTGAGGTTGTTGACCTGCTGCCCCTGGAACCAGTGGTTGGTCCCGGCCACAGCGGCGACGTCGCCGCTGTCGGTGAGCAGCCGGTCGCCGGCCTTGAGGTCGGCCGCGTCGACCCACTGCTTCGTCTCGGGTGACCACAGTGGGTGGTTGCCGGTTGCCGTGACGGTCCTGGCTCCGTCGTGGGTGTCGATGGTGAGTTCGACGAGGTGCTTCAGGCCCTGGCCGAGGATTGTCGCCGTGACCGGTTTCGCCTCGGTTTTGCCTGTCTCCTGATCCCAGGCCAGTACTCGGTCGCCGATCTTCACCTGTTCGATGGGTTTGCTGCTGCCGTCGGCCATCAGGACCCGAGTGCCCGGAACGAAACTGTTGCAAGCAGCGCCTTCCGCCCGGCGCATCTCCTCGGCCGTTTCATCGACCTTGCGCATGCGGGAGCGGGCGTCGCGGACCTTGTCCGCCCACCTGTTGGCGGAGGCGATGGCACCGATCACGCGGGCGGCGCTCTTGATGACCTTGAGGAACTTGCCCCACGGGATCAGGCCGGCGCAGGCCCACAGGTCGCCCTTGGTGAAGCAGTCCCGGACGTCGTTGTAGCCGATGAGGTCCAGGACGATGTCCCCCGCCTCCTCGGTGACCACGTCCCACCAGGACTTGTTCGACGAGGCAACCGCCTTGTCCTCGCGATACTCCGCTTCACTTCGCCCGTGCTTGGCCGCCGCCTGGCGTTCGGTGTCCGCGTTCTTCTTCTTGAGGAGGTCGTAGTAGCGGGTGATCGCCGTGTAGACGGACCTCTCCCTGTCGTACTGCTGCCGCGCGGCCTCCTTGGCCTTCGGGGAGCCGTTGCCCTGGTCGAACATCCGCGGGTCGTAGCCGCACAGGACACCGTCCGGCCCGCAGTTGCGCAGGCCGTTCGGGTCGGAGTCCGAGACCGGGCTGTTGTTGGCGTACGCGTACCCGTTGATCTGCTGCGGGTCCGTCGCATCCATGATCGGGTCGACCGAGACGAACCGTCCCGCCGCCGGGTCGTACTGGCGGGCGCCCAGGTGCACCAGACCTGTCCGGTCCTCCGTCCCGCCGACGAAACCCTTGTCGTCCGGCCACGTCCCGGGCACGGTACCGCGCCGGTTGCCGAACGGGTCGGTGTAGCGACGTGTCACCGCGAGGTTCCCGCCGCCCACCGACAGGGACGCGGTGCCCTGGTGGTCGGCGAGCAGGAAGTCCAGGCCCGCGCCTGCGGTGCGGACCGCGACGGTATTGCCGCCGTGGGCGTAGTAGCGCTTGCCCTTGACGGTGTTGTTCGTCGTGTCGAGGACCAGTTCGGTGCCGGGCAGGTACAGGGTGGTGCGGCCCGGCTCCTTCTTCATCAGGCGTGCGCCGGAGGCGTCGTAGACATACTCGGAAGTCTTGCCGTCGGCCTCCACCGCCTTCGTCAGCCTGCCCTCGACGTCCCACTCCAGGGTCTGCGTGGAGCCGCCGATCTTGCGGGTCTTGGTGTTGCCGACTTCGTCGTAGGTGAACTCGTCGCGGGACGTACCGGACGGGCCGACCTGGTCCACGCTGAGCACCCCGTGCGGACGCGCCGTGCCTGCCGCCGGGTAGGTCGACGTGCGGGTCGTGTCGCCCTGTGCGGTGTGCTTGATCTCCGAGACGCGGTTGCCGGTCTTGTCGAAGGTGTAGTCGTACCAGTAGGGCGCGGTCGTGCCGAGGTTCGCCGTGGTGGGTTGGACTGCGCAGTCGGCGGACGCCGACGTGTATGCCCGGTTCATCCGGCGCAGGTGGTCGTAGTCGAAGCACTGGACGTCCTGCGGGCCGCCGGTCGGCTGGTCCGCGATCTTCTTGATGTTGCCCGACGGGTCGTAGGAGTACGTCCGGTCGGCCAGGCGGAACCCGGTGGTGGTGTTGCGGTCGACGATCGTCTGCTCCAGGCGGCGGGTGCCCTCCTGGAAGTTGTTCGTGACCCACGCCGAGTTCGTGCCGTCGCCGAGCGTGAACCGCAGCGTCTCGCCGTACTTGGAGTACAGGTGCTCCTTCGCGTAAATCTGGTGGCCATACGTCTTCACCGGCAGGTCGAGCTCGTTGTAATTCGTGAGGACGGCCTCGCCGTCCAGGCCACCGGCCGCAGGCATCGTGCTCGACGCGACCAGCCCGGTCACCGGGGTGTAGCCAGTGCGGAACGTGTAGCTGCCGGTCAGGCCGCCCTCGCCCGTCGGGATCGTGGTGACTGTGCTGGTGGGCCGGTTCAAGGCGTCGTAGAAACCAATCCTCTGGCTGTACGCTTTTCCGCCCAGGTACCGGATGGTCTCGGTGGGCAGGCCCTTCTTGAGGGTGTCGTACTTCCACTCGGCGAGCTTGGTACCCGACGTAGAACCGTCGTGCTGGGCGGTCTTGCGGCCCAGCGCGTCGTAGACCGTCGCGACGGTCTTGCCGCGTGCGTCGGTGGTCGACGCCAACTGGTCCAACTCGTTGTAGGCGTAGGTGGTCGTGCCTCGGTCGGGGTCGTGGTCCTTCACCTTGCGGCCCAGCAGGTCGTACTCGTAGCGCCACTGGTTGCCGGCGGGGTCGGTAACCGTGTCCGGCTGGCCCTTGGGGGTGTACGCGTACGTGGTGGCGTCGAAGGTGCCGGATGTCGTCGCACCGTGGTACTGCCTGCGTTCCACGACCTTGCCGTGCGCGTCCTTGATGATCGTGAACGCGGTGTTGCCCGCCGGCGGGGTGGTGTGCGTGCGGTCGCCCTCATAGCCGTTGGTCGTGCGCCACTGCTCGACGTCCAGCTTGCGGTAGATGACCGCGGTGGCCCGTCCGAGCTGGTCGAACTGGGTCACGGTCTGGTTCGGCACGGCGTTGTCCAGCACCCCGTGCAACGCGGTCGCGGGCGCGCTCTCGTTGTAGTAGGCCGCGTTGGTCTTCCACGCCGACCCCCTGGCGTCGTACCAGGTGTCGGTCAGTACCCGACCGCCCGCGATCGCGGGTACCTGGGTCTGCCGCTCCCGCAGCAGCCCGTCGTAGAGCTTGTACGACGTGGAGTAGGTTCCGTTCTCCAGCAACGACTTGGTCGTCACCACGCTCGGTGCGTCGGTGCGGTAGTCGTAGGCGTACTCGGTGCTCGGCGTCTTGTCCGTACCACGTCCGAGCAGCCACACCTTGGTCAACCGGCCCAACGCGTCGTAGGCGAGGTTGACGGCCTCGCTGTTCGGGCCGATCTCCTTCACGGGTGCGCCGAAGGCGGGCTCGAAAATATTGGTGGAGCTGTGGTTCAGCGGGTTGGTGGTGGTCACAGTCCGGGCCGGGTGGCCCGCCGCCGGGGTGTACGCGGTGGTGCTCTTGTTGTTCGCACCGTCGTACGCTTCGGTCGGACGGCCGTAGTCGTCGTACTTGGTCTTCGCGACGACCTGCCAACCGGTGCCGTTCCAGCGCTCTGCCGTGGTCACGTCGCCACGAGTCGGTGCCGCGCCGTGGGCTTGGTCGTCGAAGGACGAACGAACGTCGGTGACCACGTCGGTGGCAGCGCCTTCGCCCGCCGAACACGCCACGGCGATCGTGCGGACCCGGGACGCCGCGTTGAGCAGCCACGCGCCCTCGTTGCGCGCGTATGTGGTCCGCGTGCACGTCTCGTCACCCGTAACCGCGGTGTTGCCCGCGTCGTCCACCTGCTCGGTGAGGCCCTGCTGGTTGAACGTCGTGGTGACCTGCGTGCGTCGCCACGTGTTGTCCGCCAACAGGGTCCGGCCGCGAACTACGCCGGTCTTGAGCAGGTACGCGCGGTCGTCGCCGCTGGCCGCCGTGGGACCGTGCAGCCACGGGTCGTTCACCGTGGCGGACACGAGCGTGCCGCCCTGGTACTGGCGCGTTTCGCGGACGAAGCCCTGGAGGCGTTCGTGGTCCTCGATGCTGCCGCCGTCCGCGTCGGCCACGTGGACGTCGCGCTTCGCACCGCCCGGCAGGGTGTCGCCGTCCATGCCGCGCAGGTACAGGGTTTCGGTGATGCTCTGCACCCCTGTCGGCTCGCCGGCCAGGGTGCGCACGGTGCCGTATCCTCGCCACGACGACCAGGTGCGCTGCTCGGCCGTGCCGAAGTCGTTCTCGTCGAAGTGCCACGCCGGATCGCCGAGGTACTCGTAGGCCGTGCGCAGCAGCGCTGACCCGCCAGTCCGGTCGTCCTCGACCACCTGCATCACCACGTACTTGTGGAACCAGTCCACGATCGGTTCCGTGTGGTTCGGCGGCGACCACCGCGTCGGATAGCAGCGCAGCGCGTTGTGCTGCGGCGAAGCCGGCATCCGGTCCGCGCGTCGGCAGTCCGGGCCGGAGTAGCCGATGGCTATGTACCCACCTCCGAACCGCGCACTCCCGCCATCGACCACTTGACGTCGGACTGTTCGCTGGAATCGTTTTCGCGGGTCGGCAGGAGGACGACTTCGCGGACGAAGATTCGCCTGGTGAGCGGTCACCGACGGAGTTCCTCTGCGATATCGGTGGCGCGCGTGTCGTCCGATTCAGGGTGCCACCGGGGTGGATGTGCGGAGTTCGCCGGCGCGTCGTCGCGTCCGTCGCGTGGTCGAGTGCACTGGGTGTCTGCACGTGGACGTCGCCTGGTGGCTTGGAATGTCCGGGGTGCCCGCTGGTGCTGCCTCCTGTCGGGTACCGGTCAGCCGGTGGCGATGTAGTGCCAGTAGTCGGACAGCAGGTCCGGGATCTCGGCGGCGCTGCGGGTCACCCAACGCTCCGGTTCGCCTTGGTTCAGCCCGTACTCGACCACCTCGGGCAGGCGCTGCTTCATCTCGGCGGGCTGCTCGGAGTAGTTCTCCAGATAGTCGAGCGCCGGCTCCGGGACGTTGTCGAGTTCGCGCAGCGCGCCCACCAGTTCGTTGGCCACAGGGCAGAACAACTGGAAGTCGGTGTGCAGTTCCATCGCGGCTTCGGCCGGACCGGCGTGGGCTGCCACCCAGGCCACGGCCTGGTTGAGCTGGGTGACCGCGTGCGGCAGGTCCGCGTGGCGCAACTCGTCGACGTTCAGGCCTACGGCGGGTGCCACGGCGTCGGCCAGGAGTCGTCGCTGAGCAATGAACACCGTGGCCACATAGGCGAAGAAGCCGGCCGGGATCTCGTGCCGAAACCGGTCGATCAGCACTCCGTAGCGGGGGATCTCGGCCTGTTGGGTGAGGAACTCGCCGATCACCAGTCGCTGGAGGTGCTGGGGGTGGACGCGGCCCTGTTTCGCGGCGGCGAGCAACTCGTTGGCCCGGATCTGTTGTTTGACCGGTAGCAGTGCCTGGTAGTTGTTGATGATTTCGGTGGCTTCCGTCATGATCTTCCTCCTGCTGGCGCGATCGGCGAGGCAGGCCGGATGAACCGCCGACCTCAGCCTAGAACCCCGTGACGTCCACAGGAATCCACCTTCTGCGCCCGGTCGCCAAGAACCCCCATTGGTCGCGCGCCCCCCCGGGTGGTCGTCCACCTCGGCGACAGTCCACTATGGATTTTTGCATCACTCTGTTGCCGCACAGGCGTTGCGACACAAGAGGGGTCTTCAGCCGACCCTCCGCCGGGCGCTGGACCCGGTAGCAGCCCCGCTGTTACGTTGCAGTGGACGGGCACGTCGATCTGTCGCCTCCGAGGAACGCAGGCCGACCCCGATGGCGTAGTTGGTGTCCGCTGCGGGCCGAATACCCGTAGAAGCCGGTCAGAAGCCGGTGGGATGGCCGATACGCATTCCAACGAGAGAAGAGATGTGTGGGCGATGCCGGTCTGGGCCGACGCGACCACGCGGAATATTCGCACGGATTTCGGGCAAGGAGGGCGACAGCGTGAGTGGGCCGCGTGCCGTTGATTTGCAGGTCGACTTTCCGTTCGACTACGCCGAGTACGTGTCGGGCGGGCGGCGGATCGGTCGGCTGCCCGCTCACGCGCTGGGTTCGCCGGTGGCGGTGGTGGGTGCCGGTGGCAGTGGTCTGACCGCCGCCTACGAACTGCTCCGGATCGGCTGCCGGCCGATCGTCTACGAGGCCGAGACCGCGCCCGACGGACCCGGCGGTCGCAGGCTCGGCGGTCGAATGTTCTCCCGGCGGCTGGCACCGTCGGACAGCGCCGTGGTCGAGTTGGGCTGTATGCGCTTCCCCGAGTCGGCGCGTCTGCTGCGCCACTACACCGACGAGTTCGGGTTGCGCTGGAGACCGTTCCGCGACGAGTACGTCGCCGATGTCACGCCCCGAACGGTGCTCGACCTCGACGGGACCAGCTACTCGGTGGGCAAGATCACGGATCTGTACTCCCTCTACCCGCGCTTCGGCGAAGTCCACCGCAAGTGGGAGGCGGCTCTGCACCGCATCGGGGTGTTCGAGTTGCAGGAGGCGCTGGTCGCCCGGGACCGGGTACGGGCCAGGCGGCTGTGGAGCGACCTGGTGCACCGCTTCGAGGAGTGGACCTTCCACCGGTTCCTGCGCGATCCCGGCGGAGTTGGCCTGAGCCGGGCGGACGCGCACCTGCTGGGGACCACGAACGTGGCGACGACGGTGTGCGACTCCTTCTTCGACCTGTCGTTCCTGGAGACGCTGCGCATGGTTCTGACCACCGAGGGCGCGTCGATGCACCTGCTGCAGGACGGGATCGGCGCGGTCGCGGACGGCTTCTGGAATCGCACGACCACCGGCCCCGACGGTGAACCGACCAGCCTCGCCGAGGTCAACGGCGGCGCGCCCCGTCCGGCGGTGACCGCGCTCGAGGTCGGGGCGGACCACGCGCAGGGTGTGGTCGTGCACTGCGAGGACGGCACCAGCCAGTGGTACCCGGCCGCCGTGTTCACCCCCCAGCTGCACATCCTGGAGACCTCGGTCGAACTCCGCCCCCTCAACGGGGTCCAGCCGTTGGGGCCGCGCCTGCGGCAGGCGATCCGCAGGCTGAGCTACTGGCAGTCGGCCAAGACGGTCCTGGTGACCCGGTCGCCGTTCTGGGAGGGCACCAGAATGGACGGGGTCACCATCACCGACCGGCTGCCCAGGGCGACCTACACGATCGACTACGGTGAGCCGCCGGAACCCGGCGGCCGGCGCGGCGTGCTGGTGCTGAGCTTCACCTGGGCCGAGGACTCGATGAAGCTGGCGACGTCCACTGTGGAGGAACGCGTGGCCGTCCTGGTCCGCGAGTTGGCCGACATCCACCCGGAGGTCGCCGACGAGTTGCGCGCCCAGGCCGAGAACGCCCAGGCGTGCACGATCTCGTGGGAGAACCAGCGGAACTTCCGCGGCTTCTGCCGGTTCGCCCGGCCGGGCGAGTACACCTACCAGTGGGACCTGTTCGCCAACTTCGTCAAGGACTTCGCCGGTCCGCCCGCGGTCCCCGGCGAACCGGCCACCCCGCTGTTCCTGGCCGGGGATGACGTCGCGTGGTCGCCGGGGTGGCTCGACCACGCGATGTCCTCCGGCATCAACGCCGCCTGGGGTGTGCTGCGCTGCCTGGGCGGCCGGACGTTGCCGGACAACCCGGGTCCCGGCGACGCCTGGCAACGAGCCGAGTTCCGGCCGCTGTCGCCCGCCGAGGCGGTGGACCGACCGGCGGGCCCCTCGCCCTCCGCGGCGACACCCCGTCGCGACGTGCCCACCGAGCAGGTCGTCATCGCGGACCGCCTGTGGGACGGCGAGCGTATGCACATCGGGGCCCGCGTGCTGGTGCGACAAGGCCGGATCGAGCAGGTCGGCCCGGACGTACCCGTGCCCCCGGACGCGGAGGTCGTCGAACTGCCAGGGCACACGCTGCTGCCCGGCTTGATCGACTGCCACGTGCACGTGGTCGACGAACAGCTGCACACAGCGTCGCACGGCGAGCAGACCCTTCGGGCACTCCCGGCGCTGCGCACCCTGCTGGACAACGGTTTCACGACCGTGCGCGACCTGGGCACCGCCGACTCGCCCATCACCGTCGACCTGCGGCAGGCGGTTCGGGACGGCGTCGTGCTCGGGCCGCGCCTGATCGTCGCGCCGAACATCATCTCGGCGCGGGGCGGGCACGGCGACAAGGAGCCGGATCTGACCACGCGGTTCGGCCTGGAGGTCGGCACCGTGGCGGACGGCGTGGTCGAGGTGGTCCAGCGGGTGCGCAGCCAGGCCAGGGTTGGGGCGGACTGGATCAAGTTCGCCGCCAGCGGCGGGTTCGCCTCACCGTCGGACCGCCCGAGCGCGGTGACCTACGACCAGGCGGAGATGGACGCGCTGGTCTCGGCCGCGACCGATCTCGGACTGCCGTGCGCCGCGCACGCGTTCGGAGACGAAGCGGTGCAACGCGCGGTGCGCGCCGGTGTGCGCTCGGTCGAGCACGCCAACCTGGCAGGTGCGGACACCTTCGCGCTGCTCGCCGAGCGCGGCGTCTACCTGGTGCCTACCCTCCAGGCGATGTTCCACTTCATCGACCGGATGGACGACGAGGAGTTCTGGCGCGGCACGTCCGGTCTCCTGCGTGCCAAGTTCAGCGAGTTCGCCGACGAGATCCGGGCCTCGGCGCGCCACCTGGCCGACAGCGAGGTGCTGCTGGCCCTGGGCTCGGACGCGAGCATGCTCCCCTACGAGGAGACGTGGCGCGAGTTCACCGCGATGCGCAGGGTCGGCATTGCCCCGGACCGGGTGCTCAAGGCCGCCACGTCCGTCGCGGCGGACCTGCTCGACCGGCCGGAACTCGGGCGGGTGCGGCCCGGCGCGGTCGCCGACCTGGTCGCCGTTCCCGGCGATCCACTCGACGACATGGCCGTGATGGGCCAAGTGGACTTCATCCTGCAGGGAGGAATCCGCCGTGATCGGCGTCGACCGACCGTTCCTGCGCAGACCGCGCGCCGGATCCGCCGGCACGCGTGCACCCCCGACCGGGCCTGCGGCGAGTCCGCCATGACCAGCCCGCCGATCGGAGAGTGAGGGGTCGGTCGGTCCATCAGGGGAGGTGTCGCGGAAGTGGCGATCGTGCCCGGTCGCCGTTCGCCGAACGCCGCCAGCCCGTGACACGGCTGCTCGGGGACGGTACGTCCGACCTGCGGATGCCGCGGCCCTCGCACATTCCCGGAGCGCACGTCGAGAACCGACCTCAACGCCATCTGCTTCAAGATCGGCGTGCGCGACCGGACCCACCCCGCCATCACGCCGACGCGTGGGTCGTGAATTCGCCCCGGCACCCCGTCGGGCGGGAACCGAGCCGCGACTGGCCGTGTGTTCCACCAACGCCGTGGAGGTGAGCGATCATGGACGTTCCCGATCCCGCCCGATTGAGCATCGGCCTGGACGGCGATCCCGACATCCGGCCGCTGTTGGAGGCGCTCCGGTGGATGCGCGAGGAACGCGACCGGATGCTGGGGTTCCCGGTGAACCTCGACTTCGACTACCGACCCCTGGCCGACTTGCTGGCCGTGCACGGCCAGCAACGTCGGCAACCCGCGCGAGCGGAGCCTGTACCGGATCGACATCAAGTCCTTCGAGGTGTCCGTTCTGGACTTCTTCATCGGCCTGGCCGGTGGTGAGCCGGGGCGCGTGTTCGGCTATTTGACCAGCGGGGGTACCGAGGGCAACATGTTCGCGGTGTGGGTGGCACGGGAACAGCACCCCGACGCCGTGCTGTACGCCTCGGCCGAGGCGCACTACTCGTTGCCGAAGTTGGCCCGGTTGCTGCGGATGCCCTACGTCGCGGTCAAGACCCGCGCGGACGGCACGATGGACACCTCCGCCCTGGTCCGCGAGTTGGCCCGGCACCCCGGCCGGGCGGCGGTGGTCACCGCCACCATCGGCACGACCGGGCGGGGCGCGGTCGACGACCTGCCCGGTGTGCGGCGTGCGCTCGCGGCGGCGGGGGTGGGCCGGGCCTGGGTGCACTGCGATGCGGCGTTCGGCGGGCTGCTGGCCGAGTTCTGCGACGAGCCGATCCCGTGGAACCTGGCCTCGGGCGCGGACAGCGTCGCGATGAGCGGCCACAAGGTGATCGGCTGCCCGGTGCCGTGCGGCGTGGTCCTGGTGCCGGAGTCCGACGTGGTGGCCATCCGGGAGGAGGGGGTCGCCGTGGGCTCGGACGACGACACGATCACCGGCTCCCGCGATGCGTTGGCCCCCGCACTGCTCTGGTACGAGTTGCGCCGCCTGGGCCGGCGCGGACTGGCCGACCGGGCGCTCCAGTGCCACCGCACCGCCGCCCACGCCGAGCGGGAACTCGCGCGACTGGGGCGCAACCCGAGCCGGGCGCGCGGCGGGACCATCGTGCTGTTCGACGCACCGCCGCAGGACTTCTGCCACCGCTGGCACCTCGTGCGCGACGAGTCGCACGCCGCCCTGGTGGTCATGCCGCACGTCACCGAGCGGCACATCGACCGCCTGTGCGCGGAACTGGCCACCGGCTGACGTCCCTCGACTGAAACCCGGACGGACTCCCGACACCGCGCGCCTACGCCCGTCCGACGATTCTCGAGCCAGGCGCGGGACTTGCGGTCCTGGCCGTAGGCGCGAGTTCCGACTGCGCGGCTACGAGGTCTACCCCTTCGGCCACACTGAGCTGGTCGACACCCCCACCTACCGCCAACGACTCGTCACCTTCTTCGATCGCCTCGCCGAGCGCTACACCACCTGACTCCGGGCTTGTTGTCCCAAGGGTGTGGGGTGTCGAAAGTCGGCCGCGTGGTCTGACCTGCGGTTGGGCTGCTGTGGGTTCGTACTCGTTGATCAGGCCGCCGAGGACTGGTCGACGGCGTATCGAGGTGTAGTCCGGCTTTGTGATCGGGTGGTCCGGTTGTGGTGGGCCGTGTAGCGGTCGAGCACCGTTCGCAGGTGGTGTTGGTTGAGGATGGGCAGTCGGTCGGTGGCTTCGCATCTTGCGGTGCCGACGAACTGCTCGGCGTGGGTGTTGGCTCGTGGACACGGTGGGGGTCTTGACGAGCTGGATGTCGGCGTCGGTGAGGACGGTGTCGAACGGGGTGGTGAACTGGCCGGCCCGGTCGCGGATGAGGAATCGGAAGTCGTCTGCCCGGTCGTCGAGGTCCATCGGTAGGTTGCGGGCTTGTCGGGTGGTCCACGGGCCGTTCGGATTCGTGGTGGTGCCGGGGTTGTGGACGTAGCGGTGGCGACCTCGATCACGTGGAACACGTAGACGCGTTTGAGGGTGATCGCGCAGTCGACGTGGAAGAAGTCGCAGGCCGATGTGCTCGCGGCCTGGGCGTGCGGGAACCGTCGCCAGGAGGTGTCGGTGTCGCGCTGGGGAGCGGGCGGTACCCGCAGGTGCCTGGGCACGCGGCGAACCGTTGCAGCGGCTGCCCGGTGGCCGAGTTTGAGCAGTTCGCCGTGGATCCGGCGGTGGCCCCACTCGGTGTTCTTTCGGGCCATCCGCGCGGTCAACGCCGCGATGGTGTCGTCGACCGGCGGTCGGCCGGTACGGTCCGGGCAGGTCCACTTCTTCGCGACCAGGTGCCGGTGCCATCTCAGGAGGGTTCCCGGTGTCACCAATCCGGTGTTCCCGCAACCAGCCGGGCAGGCGCGGGACCAACTCGGAGAGCACCGCACGGTCGGTCCAGTCCCACTGCGGGCGGGGGTTGGTTCGGTGCAGCACGGCGAGTTCGTGCCGCAGCACCGGCAACTCCACGTCCTTGGCCGCCGATGACCGGCCGAGCAGAACCAACCAGCCGACGACCCGGACGAAGACCAGGCACGGCAGTCGTAGCCCCACGCCTCACGATCATGCTCCTACAGCTCGTAATGCGCGATCATCGCAGCTCAGCGCCTCAGTGCAGAGTTCTGAAACTCCACATGCGTCAGCAGAAGTCGGTTCCTTTCGACAAGAGTCGGTGCATGCACCGCTCCGCCAGGGCGGTGATGGTCCAAGAGGGGTTGCAGCAGCCTGTGGAGCCGGGGATCAGTGCGGAGTCGGTAACGTGCAGGCCGGGGTGTCCGTGCACGCGTCCGGCCTGGTCGCAGACCGGCCCGATGACGGCACCGCCGAGGGGGTGGACGGTGAGCGGGTAGCCGGCGGTGAGGTTGACGGCGACCCCGCCGCCGGCGTCGGTCAGCCTGGCGACGGCAGCCTGGGCAGCTCGTCCGGCACCGCGATCGGCGGCCCTCGCCCACGTCAACCCGACCGCACCGGTTCCGGGTTCGTAACGGAAGGCACCGCGACCATCGGGCAGGCCCATGCAGCCCAACAGCGCGGTCCTGGTCTCGATCCCGAAGGGCAGTGGGATGTGCTGCACGGTCGTCGGCATGGTGGACGATTCCCAGTCGTGCGCCCCTACACACGCGGGCCCGCCCTGGTGGGGCAAGGTGGAGTAGGGCAGCAAGGCGCGCAGGTAGATGCGGTCCCCGTTGTTTCCCCAGTGTTCGCCGACCTCGTCGGGAAGATCGGGAAGTGCCCGCGTCCCCCTCGCGCGCACCAGCAGTCGGGAGGTGCCTACTGAGCCGGCGGCCAGGAACACCACGTTGGTGGACACCTTGACGTGTTCCAGGACGGTGCCGTCGAGGGCGACGCGATCGCACGTGAGGGTATAGCGGTGATCGGTTCCACCGGCGAGGTCCCGGACGATGTGGAGCGGGGCGACCTCGCACAGCCCGGTGGCTTCCGCCGCGGCCAGGTAGGTCTTGTCCACGGAGTACCGCGCGTCGTTGTTCACCCCGCAGTGGACTTCGCCGCAGGTGGACCAAGGCGGCAGCTCTCCGGAGAGCTCCTTGCGGACGACGTCCCAGTCCATCGGCTGGGGGATTCGGAAGGTTCGCAAGCCCGCTGTGCGCGCGTCGGCCAGGAATCTCCGGCTCGACGTGTACCGCTCGTGGCGTAGGACGTCGTCGGGGATGGGGGACAGGCGCAGGACCGCCGCCGCCCGCGGGTAGTAGGTCAGGTCCATCTCCTCGAAGTCGACACCGGAGGGCATGACCCTGCCGAACAACTCCTCGGAGGGGCGGATGGATGCCCCGCCGTAGTGCAGCGAGCCCCCGCCGACGCCTGCTCCGCACAGGACGCGCATTCCGTGCCCGACGACTCTCTCCACCAAGCCGGCGTAGCGCGGGAGCAGTTCGGGCCGCGCGTCGGGTGGCGGGGAGAGGTGCGCCGGCCATCGCATCCGGCGGTCCGGACGCGACAGTCGGGGGAACGGGTTCCCCGCTGGTCCACTGCGCCAACGCCGTCCGCGTTCCAGCACCAGGGTGGGCACGCCGGCTTCGGCGAGGCGTAGGGCGGCGACTGCTCCGCCGAACCCGCTTCCCACGACGACCGCCTGGCGGTGTTCTTCTCGGACGGAGGTCTTGCCTGCCGGGCGCGCCATCACAGCTCCTCAAGCCGTCAGCAGTACCGGTCCGCACTGTCGGCCGCAGCGTGGGCGCGGCCGCACCGACGGGTCCATCGCGTCACATGGGCGAGTCTTCGGCAACCGTGCTCAACGTCCTGGAGACCTCTGACGGGAGTTGCTCCGTTCAGAGTTCCTCGAAGGTCCCAGGGCGAAGGGCCGATAGCCGTGGGCAGGAGCGTTGCCGACAATCGGGTCGACATTCCCGAGGGTCCCGGATCGAGGTCCCATGCCGACGCTTCCCGCCGATCCGCCTTCCTGGGCCGACGAACCCCGGATGAGCGAGATGGAGACCATGTTCTGGCGAGGTGAGATCGATCCGGACATCCAGGCCACCACCATGGCGGTCGAGGTGCTCGACCACGCACCGGACTGGGGGCGTTTGGTGCGTCGACACGAGCGGACCAGTCGGCTGGTGCCGCGGTTGCGCCAACGGGTCGCCGAACCGCTGTTGCGGCTGGGCCGGCCCCACTGGCGGGACGACCCGCTCTTCGACCTGGAGTACCACCTGCGTCGGGTCCGCTTGCCTCTGCCGGGCACGACGCGGCAACTCCTCGACCTGGCCAGGACCGCGGCCCTGGTGCCGTTCGACCGCACGCGACCGTTGTGGGAAGCGATCCTCGTGGAAGGGCTCGACGGGGACCGCGCCGCGTATGTGCTCAAGCTGCACCACAGCCTGTGCGATGGCATCGGCGCGGCCCAGTTGGTCGCGGTGCTGCACGAAGCAGCCACGCCCGACAGCCCCGTCGGTCTCCTCCGGCCTCCCGAACCGTCCGCCGTCGCCGACGGGGCGCTGTCGACGAGGACCGGTCACCGCGCTGCGGAGTTACTCTCCGCGGCTCTCGGAGCGCCGCGTTTCGCGCACACCGTGTTCAAGGCCACCATTCTGCCCGCCGCTGCTCCGTCCCCCTTGCTGAGTGGGCGGAGCAGAGCCCGGTCTTTCGGCACCATGACGCTGCCGACGGCGTACCTGCGCGCTGTGGGCAAAGCGGTCGGCGGCTCGATGAACGACACCTACCTCGCGCTCCTGCTCGGCGCGTTCAGTCGTTACCACGAGCACTTCGGCGTCGAGCTCGCGGAGTTGTCGGTCCTCATGCCGGTCAGCACCCGCACCACGAGGTCTGCGCTCGGCGGCAACCAGTTCGCGAGCCACCGCCTGGCCGGCCCGATGTGCGGTGTGGGTTTCGGTGAACGTGTCCGCCTCGTACGCGCGGCGGTCGCGGCGGCGCGCGACGGCACGGCGCTGAGGGCGTTGGGGGTGCTGGCCCGTTGCGCCACGCCGATGCCCGCACCGGTTATCGCAGCAGCGGAGAAGATGCTGTTCCGGGGCAACGACTTGATCGCGTCGAACTTCCCCGGCACCTCCGAGCGCCTTTGGCTGGCCGGTGTCCGGGTCGAGGCGGTGTACCCGTTCGCACCGGTGATGCTCGGTGCGGTGAACGCGGTACTGGTCTCCTACGCCACCAACTGCCACATCGGGGTCAACTCGGATCCGGCGGCGATCAGTGACCCTCGACTACTCGTGGAATTCCTCCACCGGGAGTGGGAGGAGGTGCTGGAGCGGTTCGGCCCCACGGAACCTCTACCTGATGCGGGCGCTCAGGGGTGAGGGGGTCAAGCGGACACCGTCCAGCTCGACCAGCACCGCACCGTCATCGTCGCACACCAGGATGTCGGCGGGGCCGCCCTGCGGGGTGTTGGTCACCAGTCCCCACATGGACGGAGTCCAGCGGCCGACGACGGTGATCCGCTCGACCGTGAGCACAGCGTCGACCGCGTGCCGCCCGGCCGCCACCTCCAACATCCCGTCCAGCAGGTCCGGGGGGAAGCTGAAGTCCACCTCGCTGGGTGCGGGGCTGGTCAACCGCAGCACCACGGAGTTCCCGTGCCGGTCCGCAGTGCGCACACCGGAGGATTGCGGGTCCGCGACTGTTCCGCCCGGTAGCGCCGCACCGCCACCGGGGTGCCGTATCCGGTGGCGCAGCAGCGCGGGGAGCCGGCGGGCCGTGCGCCGCCCTGACAGGCGGACGATCCCCTCTGCCAGACAGTCCCTGGCCGGTGACCGGCCGGTGTCGGGCGCTTCGGTGATGCGGAACCGCCAGCGGCCGGGTGGGCCGGCCGTCCCGGCGGCCTCCAACGCCGCGCCGTGCCGGATCGCCGGGTCGCAGACCACGCTCAGGTCTTCGATGGTGGCCTGTGCCGAGCCGCACAGGCGGTGGGCGGCCACGGCCGCCAACTCCACCAGTTCACCCGGTGTCGGAGCACCGCGGACGTCCCGGTCCCGAGCACCTCCACGGCGGCCGGCGGTAGTGCGCCACCGCACGACGCGTTCCTCGGTGGCGTGGTCGGACAGCAGCGGATGAGCCTGTTCGGCAGGTCCGCCTGTAGACGGTGCCCAGTACCGCTGCCCGTGCCAGGGGTAGGGCGGGAGGCTCACCTGCCGGCCGGCAGGCACGATCTGTTCCCACCGAACGGTGTGCCCGGCTTCGTAAAGACCGACCGCAACGTCCACAAGAGACTCCCATACCGAGACAGCCCTCCCGGCCGTGGGTGCGCTGTCGAGGAAGGCACCGGCGGAGGTGAAGTGCAGCACGAAGTGGTCTGACGCGGCGGGTGGGGCCGCATCGGCCCCAGGAGCTCGCGCCCGCTGCGGCTCGGCCGCTCGGTCCGCGTCGACTCCGTCACCGCACTGACGCGCGGCCACATTTCCAGGGCCGCTGCCCACCACGGCCGTCAGTCGCACGCCCCAGTCGTGCCACAGGGCGATCAGCCCCGCCGACAGCATCCTCGGTGCGAGATCCGGCCCAGTGGGGTGGAGCCTGCCGGCTGATCGCCGCAGGGATGCCGCGCACTCCTGGGCGGCGTCGCGGAACGCGGTGCTGCGCCGGGACAACTCCTCGACCACCACGTGGGCGACTGGCTCATCGCGGAGGGCGAACAGCACACCCGGCGGGTTCCCCACCGGGGTGGCACGCAGTGGCCGGGGCTCCCGCCGCAGGGCGTCCACCATGCCCGCACGGTCGTCGGCCCGAAACACGCGTCGGTAGGGGTGATGCGCCCGACGGGCCGCCGCAGTGTGGCAGACGTCGGCCAACGGCACCTCCGGTGAGGTCTCCAGGAAATGGGCGTGGGCCGTGGCGGCGGCGTCGAGGCTGTCCGGGTGCCGTGCCGAGAGCACCAGCAGGAAAGGGTCTCCGTCCGGTGCGCTGCTCCGCACCGGGCAGTCGATCGATCCCAGCACGGCGTGCACGTTGGTGCCGGTCACGCTGAAGGAGTTGACACCGGCCACCAGCCGGTCCCGTTCGGGCAGGGGCGTCGACGCCGTCACCACCGAGCAGGGCATCTCGTCCCACCGCAGCGCCGGCGTCGGCGTGGTGTGGTGCAGCGTCGCGGGCAGCACTCGGTGGTGGAGCGCCAAGGCGGCTTTGAGCAGTCCGCTGAGTCCGGCGACGGGCTCCTGGTGGCCGAGGTTGCCCCGTACGGAGCTCAGCAGGAACGGGCGTCCCGGCGGCCGTCCGGGACCGAGCACGGACGCCAGCGCGGTGATCTCCACCGGGTCGCCTGCCGGGGTCCCGACACCGTGGGTCTCGACGAACGACACCTGGGCGGGCTCCACCCCCGCGTCCTCGTAGGCCAGGCGCAAGGTTTCCTCCTGCGTCACGCCGGACGGGGCGAGCATCGTCGAACTCGCGCGGCCGTCGTTCGTGACGGCGCTTCCGAGCACGACCGCGTACACCCGGTCGCCGTCCTGCCGGGCAGCGGACAGCGGCTTCAACACGACGACCACGCACCCCTCCCCCCGGACGAACCCGTCCGCCCCGGCGTCGGCGAACGCGCTCCTTCCCCGGGCTGACAACACGCCGGCCCGGCCGTAGGCGATGGTCTCCTCGGGGGACAGGATGAGGTGGACCGCTCCCGCCACCGCCAATCCGCATTCGCCGTCGCGCAGGCTTCGACAGGCCAGGTGCAGCGCGGCCAACCCGCCCGAGCAGTTGGTGTCCACGGTCATGCTCGGGCCGCGCAGGTCGAACTGGAAGGACACCTGCCCGCTCAGGCCGGCGTTGCCCGCCGCTCCGATCACCGAGAACATGTCCAGGAGACCGTCACGCGCCAGCAGGTGCCAGTAGTGCGACGCGGCCTTCGCCGTGAACACGCCCGTTCGGTGCGTCTCAGTGCCTCCGGGGATGACACCGGCGTCCTCGAAAGCCTCCCACGTCGTCTCCAACATCAATCGCTGCTGGGGATCCATGTGCGCGGCCTGCCGTCGGCCGATGCCGAAGAAGTCGGCGTCGAACGACGAGATGTCGTCGATCGACCCCATGCGCGCGGCGGGCCGGTGCCGGCTGCCCTCGTCGATGCCGGCGAGCGGCCGAAGGCCGTACCGGTCCGCGCTGATCGGACCCACGACGTCGACCCCGTCGCACAGAGCCCGCCAGAGGGCCAGGGGCCCCCGGACGCGCGGGAAGCGGCATCCGGCACCGACCACGGCGATCGGCTCGTCGTTGTCACGCGTCATGGCTGGACCTCACTCGATCGAGTCAGGACATCGTCTGAGCGATCTCCGGACGCCACCAGTGCCGTACGTCCTGGGACCTTCGGCCCGGAGGCACCGGGGGTGCCGACCGGCGACCATGGGTCCAGCCCTGACCGGTCGTGTCCTCGGCGGGAGGCGGAACGCGTGGTCGAAAGCCTGCTCACCAGAGTCGCGGCGACCGCGGACCGGTGGCACCGCTGCACCGGGTGCCGCCGGTGGTGGCCGCGACGTGCGCTTCCTCCCGGTTGGACCTGCCCGGGGTGCGCGGCTCCGTTCCGGATGCCGGCCGCGGACCGGATCACCTCTCTCGTGGACCCGGGCACCTTCCGTGAGTTCGAGGCGACGCTGACACCAGGCGATCCACTCGGTTTCCACGACCGCGTCCCCTACCCCCGGCGGTGCGCCCAGGTCCGCGCACGGACCGGCCTGTGGGAGTCGGCCGTGTTCGGCACCGCCGACATCGCGGGCCGGCGAGTCGTCATGGTCGTGTTCGACTTCGCATTCCTCGGTGGGTCCATGGGGGTGGTGGCGGGTGAGAAGCTCGCCCAGGCGGCGGAGATCGCATCACGCGAGTGCGTGCCGCTGGTGACGGTGTCGGCCTCGGGCGGCGGGCGTATGCAAGAGGGTGCTTTCGCCCTGTTCCAGGGAGCCAAGACCGCAGCGGCGATCAGCGCTCTCCGGGACGCGGGCATCCCCTACATCAGCGTGCTCACCGACCCGGTGATCGGCGGCGTCCAAGTGTCCTTCGCCAGCGCCGGTGACGTCGTGGTGGTGGAGGAGGGCACGCGGGCGGGCTTCGCCGGCCGTCGCGTGGTCGAGCAGACCACCGGACGCACCCTGCCCGCCGACTTCCAGACCGATGCCTTTCTGCTGCGGCACGGGCACGTGGACATCGTCGCGCCACGCCGGGAACTGTCGCAGTGCCTGGCACGCCTGGTGGCGTACGCGGTACCGGCACGGCGCGCACAGGACTGCGGCACCGGTGATCCGGTGCACCGCGCGGTGCCGCGGATGCTCCAGGACGACACCGATCCTTGGGACGCGGTCGTCGCGGTACGGGCCGTGCACCGTCCTAGACTGGCGCACTACCTGGCCACCGTCTTCACCGACACGATGGAACTGCACGGTGACCGCAGGCGCGACGACGACGCGATGGTCTTCACCGGACTGGCGCGATTGGACGGAGATCCCGTGGTCGTCATCGGGCACAACAGGATCACCGACGGCCCGCGACGCAACAGCGGAATGGCGAGCCCGGCCGGCTACCGCAAAGCGACGCGGGTGATGCTCCTGGCGGCGCGTTGGTCCATCCCGGTGGTGACGTTCGTCGACACGCCCGGCGCGCACCCCGCGGCCGATGCCGAGGCGGACAACCAGTCCGCTGCCATCGCCGAGACCATGCTCACCGCTTCGCGACTGCCCACCCCTGTGCTGTGCGTCGTCATCGGCGAAGGTGGTAGCGGCGGAGCCCTGGCACTGTCCATCGGTGACCGGCTGCTCATGCAGCACAACGCGACCTTCTCCATCATCAGCCCGGAAGGGTGCGCGGCGATCCTGTTCTCCGACAGCACCAAAGCACCGCAGGCCGCCCGCGCCCTGCACCTGCGCGCCACCGACCTGTACCGGCACGAGCTGATCGACGGCATCGTGCAAGAACCGCCCGGCGGCGCGCACACCGACCCGCCGCGCGCGGCCGACCTGCTGGCCACCGCCCTGCGCCGGCACCTGGCCGAACTGCGGGGGACGGACGGCCGGCAGCTCGTGGCGCGCCGCAACCGCCGGCTGCGGGCCCTGGGCGGCGACTGGTGCCGACCCGGTGTCGCCACTGACCACGCCCCCGGACAGGACGAGGACGACCGTGGATGACCGACTCGCGAACGGGCCCAGCCCACCGCACGACGACTCCGTGGCGGCGGTCGCGGCTGTTCACGAGGTGTTGGCACTGCTCGGGGCCGGGCGGGCGGGACAGGTCCGGGTGCGCAACGGCCGGTTCGAACTCGACGTCACGCTGCACCCCGAGGCGGCAGGTGCCCACGGCGATGGCAGACTCGCCGAACCCAAGCCCGCGGGCTCCCGCCCCACCGGCATCGGCCCCACCGGGATCGGCCCCACCGACGAGGGTTCGGCGGAGATCCGGATCACCGCGCCCGCGATCGGCGTCTTCCACCGGCGTTCCGCGCCGGGAGAACCTCCGCTGGTGCAAGTCGGCGACCGGGTCGTGGCCGGGCACGAACTCGGCCTGATCGAGGCGATGAAGTCGTTCACCCCCGTCGTGGCCGACCGGGCGGGCGTGGTCAGCGCCATCCACGTCGAGGACGCCGATGTGGTCGAGTACGGACAGGCCCTGATCGACCTGGTGCCCGACCCGGTCGGCGGACAGGAGCCCCAGGTGGGTGCGCCGTGATCGACACCCTGCTCGTCGGCAACCGCGGTGAGGTCGCGGTGCGGATCGTCAGGGCCTGTCGGCTGCTCGGCATCCGCAGCGTCGTGGCCCATTCGATGGCGGACCGCGACACCCTGCCGGTCCGCTTGGCGGACGATCGGGTCTGCCTCGGGCCGGCCCAGGCCGGGCACAGCTACCTGTCCATCCCGGCGCTGCTCTACGCCTGCGTCCGCGTCGATGCCGATGCCGTGCACCCCGGCTACGGGTTCCTCGCCGAGAACTCGGATTTCGCCGCCGCCTGCCGCGACAGCGGCATCACCTGGATCGGACCCAGCCCCGAGCACATCGCCCTGCTCGGGGACAAGATCGCCACGCGCAACGAGATGGTGCGAGCGGGCATACCCGTACCGCCGGGATCGCGGACCCATGTGACGGACTTGCACGACGCGACCCGCCAAGCGCGGGACATCGGCTACCCGATCGCGCTCAAGTCCGCGTCGGGTGGTGGTGGCCGTGGCGTCCTGCGCGTGGGAGACGCCGGCCACCTCGCGGAGTGCTACGGCAGGGCAAGGGACTCCGCACGAGCGCTGTTCCAGGACAGCCGCCTCTACGTGGAGAAATGGGTCGACAACGCGCGGCACGTCGAGGTCCAAGTCCTCGGCGACCGCCACGGCGACGTCATCACCCTCGGGGAGCGGGACTGCTCGGTGCAGCGGCGCAACCAGAAGCTCATCGAGGAGTCTCCCGCGCCCGGACTCACGCCGGCGGTGCGCGAGGCGCTGGGGGACTGGGCGGGCCGGGCGGCACGGCACCTCGGCCTGCGCAACCTCGCCACGGTCGAGTTCCTCGTCGACGACCGCGGCGAGGTGTTCTTCACCGAGATCAACCCGAGACTGCAGGTCGAACACCCGGTGACCGAGTCGGTCACCGGGCAGGACCTGGTGGCATGGATGATCCGCGAGGCGACGGGTGAGCCCGTGCCGTGCACTCAGGACGAGGTGAGGTCGCGCGGACACGCTCTGGAGGCCAGGATCACCGCCGAAGACCCTGAGAACGACTGGGTACCCGGCTGCGGGACGGTGACCGGGTACGTCGTCCCCGGCGGGCCGGGCATTCGCGTCGACACCTGGCTCACCCACGGTACCGTCGTGTCCCCCCACTACGATCCGCTCCTGGCCAAGGTCGTCTCGTGGGGGCCCGACCGGGACACGGCCCGCCGCCGGTTGATCCAAGCGCTGGATGAGTTCACGTGCGACGGCGTCGCCCACAACGCCAAGGCGCTCACCGCGATCCTGCGTCACGACGAGTTCTCCAGCGGAGAGCACCGGGCGGGTGTGGTCGAGCGGGCCTGCCCGCGCCGCGCCCCGAACGACGAGGTGGACCTCTGATGGCCCCGCCCGACCCCGCAGTGTCGACGGGACGGATGTACACCGCTTACATCGCCGGCCGTGACGTCGTCCTCCAGCAGGTCGTCCGTCCCGCTGTGGCCCCCCTCTCGGCGGATCTGTTCGTCCAACAGTCACCGATCCTCGGCCGTTGTGCTCTTGCGGGCCCGGACGAGGTGCGCGCTGCTACCGCTGCGGCCGTGGCGGCGGCACCGCTGTGGGCCGGTGTGCCACCGGCGGACAGGTTCACGCTGGGACCGGTCTTCTGCCGCAGGTTGGCGGATGCCGCCGGGGAGTTCACGGCCCTGCTCGTGGCCGAGGGCTGCCCGAGGCGCATCGCCGACTGGCTCCTCGACAGCATGCTCGGGATGTTCGACGCCGAGTCGTGCCGCTGGTACCTCCGCCTGGTGCGGCACGAGTGGCGCGACGGCGACCGGCGGTTGGTCCTGCAGCACCACCCCGACGGGGTGCTCGCGATCAACCCGCCCGGCAACGCACCCGCTTTCAGCGCGGCGACTGCGGCGCTGCACGGGCTCATGGCCGGCAACGCCGTCGTCGTCCGCATACCCCGGCGTTTCCCGTCGAGCACGACGTTCCTGCTGCGCCACGTGCTCGTGCCGAGTCTGGAGGACGTGCACGCCCCACCCGGGACGCTGAACTTCTTCTGCAGCGGACCAGATCCCGTGCTCCGGCAGTGGCTCGACGATCCTGGCGTCGACGACATCGTCTACTACGGCAACAGCGAGCGCGGTCTGAGCTTTGAGCGCGCGTGCCTGGACCGAGGGAAGAAGGCCGTGCTCGAGCTGTCGGGCAACGACACCGTCGTCGTGTGGAAGGACGCCTCGATCCCCGACGCGGTCGAGTCCCTGGTGACGGCTTTTCACGGATCCGGTCAGATGTGCGTCGCGCCGAACCGCGCCGTGGTCCACCCCTCGGTGGCCGATGAGCTCGTCGAGGCGCTGCGCCTGCGGGTGGCCGAGATCAAACCCGGCAGACCGGAGGACAGCACGACGCTGCTCACCCCTGTTCCCGGTGACGCGTACATCGCCGTGCTGAGGGAAGCACGGGCCGCCGGAGCGGTCCTGGTGTGTGGTGGCAAGCGGTTGACCCTCGCCGGCACACCGCACTCCGACGGGCCCTTCCTGGAGCCCACCCTGCTCCGGGTCGACGGCCTGAGTACCGCAGCGGACCTGAGTGCGGTCTGCGAGGAAACCTTCTTCCCCCTGCTGTCGCTGGTCGTACCGCACCCGGAGGCTGACGACGAGCGTCTGCTCTCGGACGTGATCGGCTTCCTCAACCGCAACCGCTACGGGCTGCGCAACTCCCTGTGGACCGGTGATCCCGGTGTCGCCGAGCGGTTCGTGGCCGGTGTCCGCAACGGAGCCATGCTCAAGGTGAACCAAGTGCACCTCGACTTCGTGCACCTGCTGCCCAGCCACGGCGGTACGGGCCGGTCGGGGGGCGTCCACGGGGAAGCGGCGTACATGTTCCTCAAGACCAGCCACCTGCAATCGGCGGTGTTCGGCCCGTGACCCCGGCGCGGTCAGAACCGCAGACCCCCGTCTACCCGCAGCACTTGGCCGGTGATGCCGGTCGCCCGATCCGAGACCAGGAATCCCACCACGGCAGCGACCTCTTCGGGGGTGCCGAACCGACCCATCGGGATGAGCGGCTTCCACCTGTCCTCGTAGTGCCGGGTGGCGCTGGTGCTGATGAAGCCGGGGGCTACGGCGTTCACCCTGATTCCGAACCGCCGCAGTTCCTTGGCCAACGACAGGGTGAAGCCGGTGAGCGCGGCCTTGGACGAGGCGTAGTTGACCTGTCCGGCGTTGCCGTCCAAGCCCACCACCGACGACAGCGTCACCACCGCGCCACCGCGCCGGCTCATCAGGTCGGGCATCACTTCGCGCGTCACCCGAAACGCCCCGGTGAGGTTGACCTCCAGCACCCGGTGCCACGCTTCGTCGCTCATCCGGGTCAGCCACGCGTCCTGCATGACCCCCGCGTTGTTGACCACAACGGAGGCGGGCCCCAGGGTGTCGCGCGCCCGCTCGACGAACCGCCGCACCGAAGCGGTGTCGGTCACGTCGCATCGCGCGCTCAGCACGGCTGTGCCGAAGCGTTCCGCCTCGGCGACCGTCCGCGTCGCCGACTCGTCGTCGGACTCGTAGCAGAAGGCGACGTCGTAGCCGTCACGAGTCAGAGCGGTGACCACCGCACGGCCGATACCGCGTGAACCACCGGTCACCACGGCCACCCGACGGCTCATGGCGCAACCGGGCCCGAGACGTCCCCGGCCGTGGTGGGCACGGAGATGTAGCCGCGCCGGAGGGCGACCAGCACCGCGGTCGTCCGGTCGGTGACGGACAGCTTGGTGAACAACGAACTCAGGTAGTTCTTCACCGTCTTCTCCGACAACCCGAGGCATCGGGAGATCCGGCGGTTCGACTGCCCCAGACCCAGCAGTTGCAGAACCTGCCGCTCACGCGGGGTGAGGTCGTCGGCGCGCTTCCTGGCCGGCTTGGGCACCGGTTCCGCTGCCGCGCAGATCCGGCCGGAGGGGTGCCGCTGCGCCGGGATTCCCGATGAAACGTCCAGTCCGATCCTCCGGGCCCGCACAGCGGTGGCGGCCAACTCCGCTCCGGCTCGGTGCTGGTCTGCCATCCATTGGACCCTGGCGAGGGTCTCCTGAAGCGTCTCCTCCATGTGGCTGGACACCGCCTGCAGGAACCGAGGGGGCATGGGGTCGCGATTCTGGCCGAAGTGCAACCACCCCAGGCACGACGCGAGTTCCTCCCGGCTCCAGCCGTGCAGGTCGGCCCGAAATTCCAAGTCGTGCACCACGTCGCCCGTGGTCAAACCGTTGATGTCCAGCCACCGCTGGAAGGCGGGCGAGGTGGAGCAGGCAAGTTGCTCGGACTCTGAAGCGGAGTTCAAGTCGCCCATGAACGAGTCTCCACGTCGACAGTTGCGCTTCGTGGTTCTGTGGTAACAGAATGTAGCATATGGCGATGCCTCGGCGCTGTGGGCCGGAAGGTCGAAAGAGCTGCTCCGACGTGCTGTCCAACGGTCGACGTCGACCTCCGGTGACGAACTCCGGTGGTGCGCGAGGTGCGGCAGGACTCCCTCTGCGTGGCGAGAAGTGCCGTCGCTGTGGTCCCGCGTCCGCGTGCTGTGGGCAGCTCGCCCCGACGGCAACGGATGGGCATCGCCGCCTCCGCCGTGACGAATCCGCCGGGACGCACGGGCGTGCCCTGTGCGCAGGCGACCGGCAGACGGGACGACCGGCGGTGGTGTTCGTGCCGGCCCTCGGTGTCCCAGAGGATTTGATGAACGTCGCGAGCGAATGCGGGAAGTGGACGCGGTCGGTCCTGCTCGACGTGCTCGGCCCGGCTGGTCGTGTCGACCTGCCCACCTTCGCGACCGCTGTGGCGGAGTGGTTGAAGGTGACGGCGGACGCACCCGTCGTGCTGGCAGGCCACTCCACAGGGGCACAAGCCGCCTTGCACGCCGCCGTCCAGATGCCGGGAGCGGTGCGGGCACTGGTCCTGATGTCGCCGACGTTCCCGCCCCACCTGCGGCAGGTTCCGGCCCTGCTGCGCGCCACCTTCCGCAACGTGGCGCACGAGTCGCTCGGCGTGTGGAGAGCCGTCCTGCCGGGGTGTGTGAGGATCGGTGCGGTGACGTTGTTCCGGTTACTGCGGTCGGCGCAGCACGACCAGCCGGAGGCGACCATCGCCGACGTGAGGTGCCCGGTGCTGGTCGTGCGAGGAGAACAGGACCCGTTCTGCCCGGAACCCTGGGCCACGAGGCTGAGCAACACCGCTCGACGAGGTCAGTGCGTGAACGTCCCCGGAGCGCACGGCTTTCCTCACCAGCACGGCACAAACACCAGTGCGCTCATAGCCGAGTTCACCGAGAGGTGCACCTGACCGGGTGTGCGGGTCCGTCCAAGAGAAATCTCCCAGGCGCGGACACGGTCCGATCATCTTCATGGTCGGACCCGCCGTCCCACTGGGGAACACGACGACAAGTGACCAGGATGGGGCTCGCCGCTCCCACTCGCGCGGCGGCCGACTCGATCCAGTCGAACTCGGCGTCGCCGTAGGACTGAACCGTGCTCTTCGGCCTTGTGGCGCGGCGGGACAGTTCACCGGCCGCCGGCCCGATCCGCAACCGGGCGTCACCCAGCAGCAAGCCGCCGACCAACGCGACATCGGGATACGGACTGGCTTGGTGTCGTCGTCTCACCGAGACGACGGTGAGCGCGTCCACATCCCGCGGAGATTCATTTCGCCGACCAGTCGGCATCCGGCGATGCCAAGCCGGGCACTGGGCGAAGCGGTGGTCGGGGATGTCGCCTGGTGCCCGGGACGATCCGCCGGAGCCGTTGATCGTGTCGTCGTCAAGCGCGGGTGAAGTCGGCGACGATCTCGTCGAGGCATCGTTCGACTACTGCGGCGATGGTCAGCGCCGGGTTGACGGCGGCTGTGGAACCGGGCATGAGGGCACCGTCGAGGCAGTACAGGCCGCTGTAGCCGCGCAACCGGCCGTAGGGGTCGGTGCTCTTGCCCAGTACGACGCCACCGACGGGATGCACGACGATCGGAAGGCTTGGTCGGTCGGGTATCACCGGGTGTGCGCCGGGCATGTACCGCGCGACGTGGCGGACGAGGTCGTTCACGGCGTGTCGGGAGGTTGTGTCGTATTCGGCCTTCCAGTTCAGCCTGGTCTTGCCGTCCGCTGTCATCGTCCACTGTCCGAAGTGGTCGGAGATCCCCATTCCCAGACAGGTGAGCAGTCCCGGGCCGACGGGGAAGGGCATGGGTGAGTGCATCACGCCGGCCGTGCCGCCGGAGTTGCGCACCAGGACTGCCGCAGGGCCGCCCTGCGGCGCGCCGACCGGCATCGAGGATGTCCTGATCATGGTCATGTGATCGCCGTTGGAGCCCCAGCCCTTCCCGACGGATTCGTGCAGTTTCGGCAGGGCACCGGTCTCGCGGGCAGTGAGCAGGATTCGCGGTGTGTGGACCCCGGCGGCGAGGATCAGCCTGTCGCAGACGAACACCGGGCGCTCGACGGCTGTTCCGCTCTCGTCCAAGCGCTCCGCGACCACGCGGTAGAGGCCGCTGCGGTCCTGGGACACGTGGATCACCCGGTGCAGCGCCCGCACCGTGGTCTTGCCGGTGGCCTCGGCCCGCGCGAGGTATGTGCGGTCCACGCTCATCTTCGCGCCACTGTCGCAGCCGGTGAAGTGGTACTGGCCGATGATCGCCGAGGGAACCTCGGTGCCGTCGAGTTCGCCTCGGACGGTGTCGAAGTCGAAATTGCCCACGATGGTCTCGGCCGAGAGCCCCGAGCGTTGCGCCGCGAGGCCCCACAGGCGGTTCGAACGATACGGCTTCCGGTCGAGCAGGTCGTCGGGGAACGGGCCGGCCACCAGGCGCTCGCGTGCCCGGGGGTAGTAGACGCGGTCGAGCTCGTCGTAGTCCAGTTCGGGGGGGAACAACCGCCGGAACGGGCCGGGACGGGGCTGGGCGAGCACACCTCCGTAGACCAGGGTCCCACCGCCGACCCCCGCGCCGCTGACGATCACGACACCGTCCTGGGCGTCCACGTCCAGCAGCCCGGTCGAGCGCGGCAGCACCGCCGAGAGCGTACGGCGGAGCAGGTGCGACAGCGGACCGCGTGCCGGCGGCAGCGGGGTGTGGTCGTCGTCGAGCCACACCAGTCGGCTGTCCGGGGAAGGAAACGCGGGGAAGGTGTCACCGGCAGGTGTGACCGGCCAGCGCCGGCCCCGTTCGAGGACCACGTTCGGCACACCGGCCTCCGCGAGGCGGAAGGCCGCGATGCTTCCGCCCACACCCGACCCGACGATCACGACCCCGTGCCGCTCCTTGTTTTCGGCCTGCCCACGACCGACGTACGCCGGTGCGGCGCTCTGGGCGGTTTCCGCCGCTTCGGTCCGGCCGCGCACTCCGGTGGCCGGTGCGTCCGCTGTGCCGTGCGCCCGCGTTTCGGTGGCTGGGCCGGCATCGTTCACGGTTGTCCTCCCTGGGCGGGGTTCGCGCAACCGATCGGCGATGTGGGTTCCAGGTCGTCGCGGACGAACGAACCGAGTGCTTCCACGAACTCTTCGTGGCTGTCCAGATAGGAGACGTGCCCGGCCCCTGCCAGGAGGGTGAAGCGGCCGGCCGGGAGTCGGCGTGCCGCCGACCAGCCCTGCCACAGGGGGAAGAGCCGGTCGAAGCCGCCCCAGATGACGAGGGTCGGCACGTCGATTTCATGCAGGCGGTCGACCACGCTGACGCTCTCGCGTTGGCCGGTGATGTCGGCGTTCTCCCTGAAAACCTTGAGCGCGGTCCGCAAAGCCTGTCGTGATCGGGCCAGCCGGAACTGGGCCGCCCAGGTCACAAGGGGGATGCGCCAGGGCTGACGCAGCAGCAGGTTGCTGGAGAGGGTGAACGCGAGGGCACCGCCGGGGAGGGAGACGAAGGCGGATGCCAGGTCGGCCACGGGCTCGGGCAGCAGGGCCAGTGCGATGGCCGCCGGGTTGACTGCCCGGCCGAGGCCGGAGGCGTCGACCAGCGTCAGTCTGCTGACCTTGGGTGGGTCTTGCAGGGCCAGTTCGGCCACCACGAGCCCGCCGAAGGAGTGGCCCACCGCGATGACGGAATCCACTTCCACGGTGTCGAGGAAGTCGCCGACGAAAGAGGCCATCGCAGCGGGGCGTACGTCCGGCTGCGGGCTGGTACCGCCCAGGCCGGGCAATGCCAGCGCGATGACCCGGTGTGTGAGGGCGAGTTCGTCCATGACCGGGAACCAGCCCCGGGGATCGGTTCCGACTCCGGGCACCAGCAGGATCACCGGGCCCTCTCCTGCTTCGTAGAAGAGGGTGGAGAGCCCTCTCACCAGGACCCGTCGCTTGGTCGGCTTCCGGTCGTTCATGTGATTCCTCCTCGTGCTGTGCGAGACGGCCACGGGCTCGGAGCTCCCGCCACGCGGACTCCTGGACCAGAGGCGAGGTGCGGTGGCGCGGTCAGGTGAAAGCCAGGTCGTCCGTCACCGAATCCCGCCCGGCGAGCCACATCCCCAGGGCCTCTCTGGTCCCGTGGGCTTCCCGTGCGCACGGTGAGCGGGTTCCGATCTCGGGGTATCCGTCCGTGGGGACCAGTCGGTAGCGCAGGATTCGCAAATTGGTGCTCAGGCTCAGCAACGCTCCGTCCCAGAGGATGAAGGTGGGCACGGTGGCCGGGAGGTCCCTGCGCAAGCCCAGCCCCCGCACGATGTCCTGATGGTGGATGGCGAGGTCTCCGAGGGTGATCACGGCACCGATCCGGCTGGACAGGGACGGCCGGTCCGCCCACGTCCGGGCGCGGGCCATCAACCCGTTCCGCGTCAGCCGGCGGGCCCGCTCCACCTGTTTCCGGTTGGCCGCGTGGAAGAACGGGCCGCAAGAGAGGTAGGTGCCCGCGAACCTGTCCACGGACAGGAGGTGTCCCAGGACGTCCCGGGGCGACCACTCGGCGCACAACGTGCGACCGGACTCGAACGCGTCGTCGGACAGTTGGTCCAGCGTGACGATCAGACGACGCCGCTCCGCGCGCAATTCCTGTTCCAGGGGCAGTTCCACCGCTTCGCCCTTCTGTCGGCTCGTCGGTCTGGGGGGTCTCGGGCCTCGCAGCCGGTTCGCGGCCACGGTTTCCTGATGCCGTCGAGTGGGGCGGGTCAGCAGGTGACCAGTGCGTGGAGGCTCTGTTCCAAGCAGTGGTGCAGGAGGTCGGTGTCCGTGACGGCGGCGGGGTCGAGGTTGGTCCCGATCACACACGTCCCGTCGTGCGAGGCCATCGACATGTTGGCCGCGGCACCGCCTCTGGGAGCCCAGGCCACCGCGTTCACCACGTGGGCGCCTGCGGCGAAGGTGGTGCCGGAGAACCCGGGAACGCTGGTGGCCACGATGTCGACCGCGCCGCGCAGAACAGGGGCGATGACCAACCGGTGGACCAGGGCCGGGATCCAGGAGCCGAGGTCGGCCACAATGGTGTGCACGTCGCGGACCAGAGCGTCGCGGGCCTCGGTGATCGCGTCGTGCACGGCTGCCATGCGCGCCGCGGCCGGCATGTCGCCGATCGGTCCCGCGATGCGCACCGAGGCGACGATGTTGCCCGCGCCGGTCTCGGAGGGCTTGCGGATGTTCACCGGCACGAGAGTCGGCACACTCCTGTGACTGATCCCGTGGCACTCGTGGTAGCGGTGCAACGCGTCCAACACCGTCGCGATGTAGGCGGATGTCACGGACACACCGGCGGCTTTGCCGGCGGCCTTGAGATCGCTCAGGGGAACGGTCACCAGGCCGTTGCGGATCGCGGCGCTGCGCCCGTGCAGCAGCGGCGACGGCGTGACGGGCTGGATCAGTTGCGCGGCGACCCGGCCGGCGAGGCGGACGCGGTCCCGGACGGCGTGTGGTGTGGTCAGCCACCGTGCGGTTTCCCGCAGGAGCGTTCTCGCACCGCCGCCGAGGCCGTGGGCCGCCGAGGACAACGGCAGGCGTGTGCTGGGAGCCGTGGGCCGGACGGCGTGCCCGCCGGGAGGCTGCGGTTGGCCGCGGAAGGCCGTCCGCGCGGTATCGGCGAGCAGCCTGCTCATGACCGAGACGATGGCGACCGCGTCACCGATGCTGTGATGCCACTTGAGCAGGATCGCGGCCCGGTCCTGTTCGTAGTCCTCGACGAGCGTGGCCTCCCAGGGCGGGTGCAGGGGGTCGAAGTCCGCGCCGTTGCGCCACTCGACGAGTTCGAGGAGATCGCGCGGGCCGGCCGGCTCCGCGAGCCGCATCCGGTGGACGTGCCGGGTGAGGCGGAAGTGCGGATCGGGCACCCACGACGGGGTTCCGGCTGCCACCGGTGTGTCGACCACCCGGTGGGTGAGCCGGGGAAGCTTGGCCACGACCCACTGGCAGCCGCCGAGGAACGTGTTCCAGTCCGGCGTCCTGTCGAGGTACCAGAGCCAGGTGACGTGCGGACGGGTCATGGGATTGGCCCCCAGGCGCCAGAAGAACGTGTCGGTGCCGTTCATCGGGCCCGGCGAGGACCACCCGGCCACCGCCCGGGTTCCGTGCATGATCGCTCCTCCGGCGGGGGTGTCGCCTGTGCAGTGCTCCTGGGGCGGATTGGTCATGGGAGGCCCACCAGTTCTTCGGACCGCTCCCACACGACCTGTTGCAGGCCGGTCCGGAAGCGGTGCGGTGCGGGCGGCAGGAGAGCCGCTCCGGGCGTCGTGGAGTAGAAGCCGCCGCTGCGGCCGGCGAATCGGGGGTCACCGGCGAGCCGCAGGGCGTGCTCGGCGCCTTCACGGGCGTTGCGCACGAGCGGGGTCCGTTCCGCCAGGGAGAACAGGCGTGCGCCCATCGGTATGTTCCGGACGAGCCCGGTGGCCACCAGGCCGGGGCAGAAGGCGTTGGCGGTGATGCCGCACGAGGTCCACCTGCGCGCGATCTCCTGTGTGACGAGCACGTTGAGCAGCTTCGAGCGGGCGTAGACGCCCAAGGAGCCGATCGGACCGTACGAGCCCGGCTCGGCGAAGGTCCGGGGATCGAGGCGCAGCACGCTCCGGTGCGATTCGGAGGCGACCACCACGATCCGCGAGGGTGCCGCCCGCTCCAGCAGGTCCGCGAGGAGGTTGGTGAGCAGGAACGGGCCCAGGTGGTTGGTGGCGATCATCCTGTCGAACCCGTCGGCGCTCACCGCGGGCCGCAGATCGTGGATACCGGCGTTGTTGACCAGGACGTCGAGGCGCGGCAGATGCCCGTGCACCTCCTCGGCCACCCGGCGCACGTCCCGCAACACCGACAGGTCCGCCACGAGCATCCGGACCGCGGCGGATGGGTTTTCCCGGCGCAGCCCGGCCAGCGTCGCCTCGCCCCGTGCGCGGTCGCGGCAGATGAACAGCAGGTGCGCGCCCGCCGTGACGAGTCCCCGGGCGATCTCCTTGCCGATGCCCGAGGTCGCGCCGGTGACGACGCAGTACTTGCCTTCCATGGTCCTCCGTCAGGTCGCTGTCCGCACCAGTTCGACGCCGGACACCGCCAGCAGGAGTCGGCCGGTGGGAGTGACGGCTCGGTAGACGCCGTCCGGTCCGACCGACACCACGAGCCCGTGCCCGTGACGACGCAGCAGGTCGTGGTCGTTGGCACCCTGGGTGTGCAGGTCGACGCGCGAGATCGAGCGGGGCACGGTCAGGGGGCGGTCAGGTGCACCGGCGGGACGCAGGGCGCAGGTCCTCAACGCGGCGCACATCAGCAGCGCCGGTGTCGTCATCGTTCGCAATCCGGGATACCCCGCCAGTTCGGGGGTCCACTCGCCGCGCGCGGAGGAGCCGTCCGTGACGCAGTTCGAGAGGTTGCGGAACGGGCCGCGCAGCGACACCGAGGCATCCGCAACGGCGTACGGGTCGCGGGCGGGCCGAGGCGCGGCGAGGACGGGCGGGTGCCACAGGGGGGCGTCCGGCAGGGGGTGCCGGGCCAGCACCACCTCTGTTCTGAAGTGGCGCAGTCCTCCCGGGCGCATCCGGCCGTCCGGGCCGAGGGTGTCGGAGTGGATGCCGACTGCCACCGCTGTCCTGGACCCGTCGCCGGACCGGTGCCCGGCCAACCGCGCCCTGATGCGCAGGGGAGCGGGTCTGCGCCGGCTGAACGGGCGGATGAAGGTGTCGAACCGGGCGTCCCGGAAGCCTGTGGTGAACGTGCCGGGAACCAGCGCTTCCGCAGCCTGCGCGGCGAGGTCCAGGATGAACGTCGCGGGCACCGTCGGTTTTCCGTTGACCAGGTGGTCTTGGAGGTGGGGTTCGCCGTCCGGAGACATGAGGTGCGTCCATTCCCCGGCAGGCTCCGGATCGCGCGGCAACGACCTCCAGGACGGCCACAGGCGGCTCGCGGGAAGTGGGGGCGGCTCGTCGTGGACCAGGCCGGGGAAGTGGTGCCGGAGTCGGTCTCTTTCCGTGCTCCCCAGGTAGACCGACGTGCCCCCTTCCCGTGCCGCGACCGCGAGCTCACCGAGGAACTGCGCGGTGCCCTCGGCGGTCGACACGGGGGTGAACTGCGCCTGGCGGGAGACGTGTTCCTGGTACAAATCACCGGCTCCCATGCCTGTCTGGCGCCACATCGTGAAGCCGACGGTGATCTCCTCGGTACCCGTGGCCGTCTCCGCGGCGGCTTCCAGGTAGGCGTTGCCCGAGGCGTAGTCCGTGTCGCCGGGCGCGCCGGCGGATCCCGAGTACGACCCGGTGTTGCACCACAGGGATGGTTGCCCCGGACCCAGCGCCGCCCTGAGGTTGAGGTGGCCGAGCACCTTGGTGTCCCGCACCGCCCTGAACACGCCGAGCCGTTTGCTCTCCAACAGGGTCGAGGCCACCTGCCCGGCTGCGTGGACGACGAAGTCGACCCGCCCCTCGGCCCGCAGCACCTGCCCGACCGCCTGCCGGACCGAGTCCTCGTCCCGGATGTCGCATGCGAGGTAGTGCACCCGCTCCTCACCGAACCTGTCCTTGAGCGCTCGGAGGGTGAGGCGCAGCCTGCGCTGCTTGCGCAGGGCGTCCGCACGGGCGGTCACCGACTTCGGCGTCAGATCGGGCAGGATCTCGCGCAGACGGCGGATGAGGTCGGAGCGGGTACCTGCGAGCTGTTCGTCGCCGATGCCGTCGAGCTCCGGGAACGGGGACTCCTCGGTGCGGCCCAGCAGCCACAGACTGGGGCGGGCGTGGTGGGCGAGGGCTTCGAGCAGGGCTTGGACGATGTCACCCGCCCCGCCCGTGATCAGACCGACGGATGCGTCGGTCAGCGGCAGCCCCGAGGTCGGAGCGGAATCCGCGAGGGGCACCGGGTGCAGCGCTTCGGTCCACCGCCTGCCCTGGAGGTGGAAGACGGCGGCGGGAGGGAGCGGGCGGATGGCGCGTTCCCGTGCCGCGCGTCCGAGCAGGCCCGGTGTCACGGGCTCGTCAGTCGTGAGCGTGAAGGCGATGGTGTCCGGGCGTTCCCAGCGCAGGCTCTTGACGAACCCGTCGAACAGCGAGGCCGTCGGGTGCCCGGTCCGGTCACCCGGGGCACCGCCCAGCAGGACGGCCAGCGAGCTCTCCGGCCGCCAACGCGGCCACAGGCGTTGGGTGATGAGGAAGACCGCGTCGTGCAGGGCGAGGGCCTGTGGAACGGAGAGAGCCGCCAGGTCTGCCAGCACCGTCAGGTGAGGCGCTGCCGAGTCGACCGCGGCGAGCACCTCGTCCATCGCTGCCGAGGGCAGAGGTGTGCCGCCGCTGTCCGGCAGGTCCACGACGAGTGAGTCGCTGCCGTACAGGTCTTCCTGCATCGTGGCACCGACTTCCGGAGAGGCCAGGAGCACGACGCCTCGACGGGGAAGCGACGGTGACGAGGGGACGTCGGCTGCACTGCGGTGAGGCGCTGCGCCGGCCACGAGCAGCTTGCGGTAGCGACAGGTCAGACGTTCGAGTCCTCCGTCGTCCCGCTCCGCGTGCGCCGTGTCGGCCGGCTCGGCCAGCAGGGCCGTGTCCTGGTGCTCAGCGGGCAACCGCACGGGCAGGGCTTTCCGCTCCACCGCACGCAGGAGGGCCAGGGCGTGATCGGCCGCCAGGTAACTGCGGTCCTGCGTCGTCGGCGGTCCCGATGGAGCGGCGTCGAAGGACAACCGGGCGAGAACCGGCAGTCCACGTGCTTCGGCGGTACGGCTCGTCGTCACGGCCAGCAGGAACGCGCCCTCGCCCGAGGGCACCGGCCCGAGGCCCGTCAGGACGGCGTTCTCGGGCGTCCCGTTGCCGTTGACAGCCACCACCAGGGCCAGGTCCAGTTCACCGGTCCTGAGGTAGCGGTGGGCCACTCGCAGGGCCGCGAGCGTGCCGTCCCTCCCGGCGTCGACCGCCATGCACGGACCGTGCAGGTCGTATCGGGCCGCGATGCGGGAGGCGATCACGTTCGGCAGCACGCCCGCCTGCGAATCCTCGGTTGTCTCCGGGAACCGCCGGCGGATCGCCTCCAAGTTCCGCGCCACGTGGGAGAACGCCGGATCGGTGTGGTGCCGGTCGAGCAGCCAGGTCGCGTCGTGGGCGTAGCAGCGCACTGCCGTCCCCACCAGCCCGCGCGGCATCCCCGTGTGCGCGGCGATCACTCCCGTCGTCTCCCGGACGTCGGCCCAGAGTTCCCCGTGTTCTGCGGCGAAACGTGCCGCGACCTGCAACGCCATCAACTGGCACGGGTCGACGACCGGGATCGTGCGCCCCGCCATGCGGACGTCGGTCTGCGCCGGTGCCGGGTAGGGCCGGGGGAAGACGGCTTCCGGTGGAGGTGACTCGCCGCGCAACCAGTCACGGACCGACGTGGTGGACGGTTCGCCGGGCAGGTGGGCCGACCAGGCGACCAACACCTGCGGTCCGTCGTCCGGCCGGACCGGCGGACCGGAGCGCAGCCCCTCGGCGTCGAGGCGGTCGGCCACCAGCAGGTGGGCGTTGGTGCCGCCGAAGCCGAAAGCCGACACCCCGACGGTGCGGGAGCGGTCCTGCCTGGGTGGGAAACGCACGGCTCTGCGCGGGACCCGGACCTGCGCGGCACCTGTCCCGGTCCCCGGCTCCTCCGCGCCGAACTGCCCGGGTATCCAGCCGTTGCGCAGGGCCAATAACGCGTGCACGAGGGACAGGACGCCGGCGTTCCACCCAGTGTGGCCGAAGACGGGTTTGTTGCTGCTGCACCACTGCCCGGAATCGGCACCGAGCGCAGTCAGGACCTCGGACTCGACGCCGTCTCCTGCCGGTGTGCCGGTCCCGTGCGCGACGACCCAGTCGATTCGGTCCGCCTCCACCCCGTTGACCGTCCGCGCTCGCTGGATGGCGCGTTGCTGACCGGCGGGGTTGGGAGCCGAGATGGACTTGCCACGGCCGTCCGCAGCACCGCCGAAACCGAGGAGCACACCGAGGACGGTGTCGCCGTCCTCGCGCGCCCTCCGCAGCGTCTTCAACGCCACAAGCCCGGCCCCGTCGCTGAACAGCGTTCCGTCCGACGCCCCCGTGAACGCCCGGACCCGTCCGCGAGGGGAGAGCCCGCTCAGCTTGGCGAACATCACCGCCATGGTCGGATCCACCACGTTGACGCCACCGCAGTAGGCGATCTCGCACTCACCCGCGAGCAGGGCCTTGCTGCCGAGGTCGACGGCGTAGAGCGAGGAAGCGCACGCGGTGTCGACCACGAGGGCCTCGGCCACCCTCTCCTCCAGACCCGCGAAGGCGGCACGCACCACGGCGTCGGGGCCGGCGGCCAGGTCGAGCGCCACCGCGTGCCGGTAGTGGTCGAGCAGAGCCGCTCGAACCCTGCCCACGTGCTCCTCGCCCGGTGCCGATCGGGCGAGGAGTTCCACCAGCACCGACTCCACGAGGCTCTGGCTGCCTCCGGGCCACGCGCCGACGTAGGCACCACAACGGTAGCCGGGTCCGACCCGCACACCGGACCGCGCCTGCAAGACCGTGTGCCGCAACCAGCGGACCGCGTCGTCACGACCGGGACCGGAGTCTTCCTCCGCTTCCCGCAGGGCGGGGTGGGGACGGAAGTCGTGCAGGTAGCCGGCGCGGCGGGCGTAGGTCCGGTCCGGCTCCTGCCGGTCCTGGGACCAGAACCGGCTCAGCTCGAAGCGGTCACCCGGTTCGCTGAAGACGTCGCGCCCGCCGTTGACCGTCCGCCACAGCTCGCCGGGGCTGCACGCACCCGGTGCCGCGATGCCCATACCCACCACGACGACCACATCGGCCTCGTCCGGCACCGTCATCGGCGCTGCTCCTCAACCAGTTCGGCGATCTTCTCCAGCGTGGTCGCGCGGACCCGCCGCTCGGCCGGCGGTTCGGCCAACCCGTACTGCTCGCGCACCCGCTGGAACAGCGCGAGTTGTTTGGCGGAGTCGACACCCAGGTCCGCCTCGAGGTCGATGTCGGAGGCCAGCATCTCCACCGGGAAGTCCAAGTCCTCCGCGTACATCCGGGCCAGCTCGGAGAGCACGTCGGCGCGGGCGGGCAGTGAGTCCTGCCCGGAAAGAGCCACCGCGTGGGGGGACTCCCGCGCTTCGGGCACAACGGCCTCGTCCGGGCCGTGCCGGTCGGGGAGGGGGTTCCAACTCACCGGGAAGCCCGCGTCGTCGAGGGCGGCAACGATGCTCGCCACGTCACCGCGACTGGGCAGCAGTGGGACCGCGCGCACGGACGGGGGCAGCGAGGACCTGACGATGCCGGTCAGCGCCTGTCGCGCACCGGCCTCGATGAACGCCGTGGTGCCCGACCGGAACAGCGAGAGCAACGCGTCGTAGAAGCGCACCGGTGCCACCATGTTGCGGGCGATCACCTCCCGCACATCCGCGACGGTGCGCACGTGCCTGCCCAGGACCGGGGAGAACACCGGCACACGTGGCTCGGCCGGTCGCAGATCCGCCGTCGAGTCGCGGAAGATGTCCGCAGCGAGGTGCAGCACGGGGTTGTGGAAGGCGTATCCGGCCCGCAGCCGGGTAGCCCGCAAGCCCAGCCCGGTCGCCACCTCCTCTGCCGCCCGCAGAGACGCCGAGGGGCCGGACACGACCGTCTGCCCCGGCCCGTTGTCGATCGCCAGGCGAAGCCCTGGATCGTCGAGCAAGCCCACCAAGTGCTCGGCGCGCCACGCGGGCACGTCCAGCGCCAGCAGCCCGCCCTCTGCCGGGTCGGCCCGACGGAAAGCCTCCGTCCGGGTGCACGCCATGCGGGCGACGTCGGCGACCGAGACCGCTCGCGCGGCCGACAGCGCGGCGAACTCGCCGAAGCTGTGGCCGACCAGCACATCGGCCCGCAACCCGAGCCCGGACAACACCTCGAAAGCGGCCGCATTGATCGCGTAGATCGCCAAATCCAGTTGATCGCTGTTTTTGGTGAGAAGCTCGTCCAACGGAACCGCGTCCCGATCCAGCACCAACGGTGCCACGGCCCCGAAGCCGCGCTCGGCAGCCACCGCGTCGATCGTTTCGAGTATCTCGACCGCCTTGGGGAAGTGTCGTACCCGCTCAGCGAGCACCCCGGGCAGGTAGGCACCCTGGCCTGGAAACAGAACCGCCAACCGTGAGGACACGGTTATCCTTCCTCTCCGGAACAAAACGAACTACCGCTCTCCGTGCCGACGAGCTCCTGATCGGCGTTATTCTCGGCGATGGCGACGGCGTGCCGGGAAACCCGGCAGGTGCACTGATGTGGGCGAACAGCACGACGACGGTGAACCGGTGGTCCGTCCTGGAACCGGTCACGCCGCGTCCGACTCGTGCCATGGCTCGCCCACCGGATCTACAACGTCGATCGCCTCCTCCGCAGACCTGCAGCGATGCCGCAGTCGCGGGTTCCCGACGCAGCAGGCGGAAGCGTGCCGATCCGGTCATCTTCCTTCCGGCTTGACCGTCCTCCATCCGACTTGGCATCAGCGCATCATCGATTACAAGCAGAACCCTTCGGCTCCATTGCGGGCACGTACCGCCTTCGAGCGGTCATCCGTCTCGTGCAGTACGGTTCCACACCGGGACACAACGGACGGTAGTACGTGACATCAATGCCGGAAACAGCCGTAAGGGTTAAACGGCCGAATCGCAGCGGATGGCCGCCGGAAAATGATCACTACACTCCGTGACAGTTATTGCACGCCTTCGGCTGCCGGACGGATGACCGGCGCAGCGGTGTACGCCAACAAGGGGCGGCTCCTGTCGCAGCAGATACGGTCCTGTTCGGGCGGCAGTGCAGAATGTCGGTGCATTCCAGGCCGGAAAACATTGAGTGGTCATCCGGAATACTGCGACGAGTGGGCGACGTATTCGACAGAGCAGCATCGCGGTGCGACCAGATCGATCACCGGGCTGTGGCGGCGTGCGCAACCCGGTCCAGGAGTCGCTGCCCAACGCCGAGAACGCCAGCACGGCGTCTGATCCTGCCCGGAGCTTGGCACTTCGTGATCCACATCGGCTACACCCTGCGCGGCGGGACGGCGAAACACGGCAGTATCCGCTGGAGGGCGGCGTTTCCCGGCGGTGGTGTAGGGGCGATGGTGGTTGTAGTGCACGTTCCAGACCGCCAGGGCGTCGGTGCGGTGTTGTTCGCTGGTCCAGATGCGGGCGTAGGGGAATTTCTTGCCCAGGATGCGGTTGTGGCGTTCGACTTTGCCGTTGTGGCGTGGGGGTGTAGGGGGTGATGCGCTGGTGGCGTGCTCCGCGCAGCACGGTGGCGAAGTCGTGGGCGCGGTGGCAGGAGCCGTTGTCGGTGACCACGCGGTGGATGCGGGTGATGCCGTGGGCGGCGAAGAACGCCCGTGCGCGGTGGGTGAAGCCGATCGCGGTGACGGCTTTTTCGTCGGGCAGGGCTTCGGCTTCGGTGTAGGCCAGGCGGGAGAACCCGTCGACCGCGGAGTGCAGGTAGGTGTAGCTTCGCTGCCTGCCGGTGGCGGTGTTTTTGGTGCGTTCGACCTGTTTGGCCTGCTCGCTGCCCCGGCCGTGGACGCGCCGGCCGCCGCCGTCGGGGATCACCCCGACCTTCTTCACGTCCAGGTGGACCATGTGGCCGGGCCAGCGGGCCACGATCCGCTGCGGCAAGCGGTTGTTCTCCCCGGTGGGGTCGAGGAACCGGCGGCGGCCGGGCCCGAGGTGGGCCGGGTGCCGCCCGACCGTGCGCACCGAGACGGTGATGCCGTCGTCGGCGAGTTCCAGGGCGATGCGGCGGGCCGAGTACTTGTTTGCCCGGCGCAGCCGTTCGATTCGGACCACGACCTCGGCGGGGGTGGCGGTGGGCTGCCGGTGCGGCGCGCTGGGGCGGTCGGCCAGGCCTGCTTCGCCGAAGCGGCGATGGCGGTTGATCCACTTGGAGGCGCACTGGCGTGAGATGCCCATCTCCGCCGCGACGTGGGCGACGGGGCGGGTCTGGCAGCGTTGGACGAGGCGGTGGCGGCCTTCGACGGACAGCGGGGCGTTACGGTGGAGCACGGCCGGGTCTTTCTGCTCGGCGGATGTGTTGGTCGCACTTCTCATCCTGCCGCCGAAAGACCCGTCCCTCGTCTCAGGCCCTACCAGCCGTCACCAACGTCATGACCCGCAACACCCAGTCTTCGAATCGTGGGTGACGGTTCGCCGGTGAACCTGACGGCCTCGCACGTGAAGTGGCGGTCTGGGTGGCGGGGCCTGGGCCGGGGAAGGAGAGGTTCAGCGGTCGCTGATCCGCCGAAACTCACCCCACCTGGTGTCCTGCTGGACCCAGATCGCCTGGTACCGGTCGAACATCTCGTTCATCTTGGCGACGTCGACGCGGTCGGCGGGCGTGGCCGCGAGGTAGTGACTGACGTCGTCGCGCAGTCGGTGGAACCGGGACAGCGACTCCTCCATCAGCACCCACAGGGACCGCCAAGCGAAGTACGGCTCCAGCACGGCGAACACCGTGGTCAGCGCCACAAGGGAGAACGCGAGGCCGGTCCAGAAGTCCAGGTCCTGCCAGCCCAGGATGATCGTGGCGGTCGCGGACATCATTAACAGGCCCACCTTGAGCATGATCGCCCGGCGCCTGAACCGGGCCGCGCGCACCCGGCTGTACTCGGCGGCGCGGTCGATCCGCTTCACCAGGTCCAGCGCAAGCTCATGCGGGCTCGGACCTGACGTGACGGGTGGCTGTTGCGGCTCGTCCACGCCCGTCACCCGATCGAGGGCCGTAGGTGGTGGAATCGTGCCGGGCGAGGGCGGGGCACAGTTCGACCACGTCGCGGTCACGGCGCTTGCCCAAGCGCTCGTGCGGCGCTGGTCGTCGGGTCGGCCGGCGGCCGGGTGCCCCTGGCAGCACACCCAACTCCGGCATACGGCGCATTCTCCCGGCTGGTCTCCACCCGCCCCCAACGACCCGAACGGTAGGGCCGAACACCCGAAGCGTGGCCCGAAACCAGGTCCGGAATCCGAAGAGTCGGAGAGGTCCGGACACGGTGGCTGTCCTGTCCGGCCGAAGTCGGCGGGTTGGGGCATCGTTGACCTGCGGTCCACCAACTGGGTCCGGACGACGGTGGGTTGCGGTGTCCGGACCTAGTTGGCGGATTCCGTGAGTGGGCCTGGTTCCGGTCTTTGAGGTGGTGTCGGCGCTTCTTCGGGCGCTCTCGGGGCAGTTCAGAGCTGTCTCACCAAGTACCTCTACGCCCGGCCCAGAACTCGGCGGAGGAACATGTTCACCCCAGGTGGAGGGCCAGCCGTGCGGACAGATCGGCAACCTCGTCGAGGCCTCCGCGCTTCGAGCCCGGCCACGCCGCACTATCCATCCACGAGCACTGCTCTGGGGTGTTCTGGTAGCGGGCAAACAGGTGCTGGTGGAAGTGAGCGACACTACGGCCGACGATCGCGGAGAAAACGAACTCGGGACCAAGCTCGGCCCGCAGGCCACGAGCAGCCCTCCAAGCTGCTCTGGCGATGGCCACAGCCTCGACTTCGGTCAGCGCATCCAACGACGGGGCGTGGCGACGGCTTTCCACGAACAGATACCCCAGGACGGTCGTTCCGTCGTTTCCCACGGGTCGGTGGGACACGATCACGTGTTCGTCAGCCCAGACCCGGTGACCGACCAGCGGGCCTTCCCCACGATGCTTGGCGCAGATCAGGCACTCTCCAGTCATGCTTTCAGGCTATGCGTCTCGGCTGTCATGAGACACCGGGACAGTAGAGAACCCGACGCCCAACTCGGTCGCCTTAACGTGCTGACGCTCGGCCAGTGTCGTGCTGTGAGGGTCATAACCGGGTCGCGGGACCGCACCGGGCCCAGCTCCTGGCGGCCGACCGGCCTGCACTTCGATCAAGTGGTCACGCCAACGTTCAGCCTCGGCGACGATCTTGGCGGACAGGGCGTCCAGCAACCCGAACGGCTCGACCGCGGGCAACCCAGGACCGTCGAGGACCGCGAAGTCCGTGGCCGCCATCAGATGCCCGGCCAGCACCACCTGCTCCTGCCTGCGTCCGCGCGCAACCGGACCGTCGAGCCTGCGAGCCCCACCACCAAGTGCTCGTCGCCGTCGTACGCGATCCGGTCGCCGACCCTCAGAACCGCCCCTGCGGAGATCACCAGCCCACCGCCTCGGCCGTCGCGACGGCCTCAGGGTGCAGCGGTTGGTCCAGGTCGGTGTGCAGCTCACGCCGCCAGAGCAGGTGGAACAGCACCGGCAGCACCGCGATCGGATCGCCGATCTCCTCGACCCCGTCCAGCAGCCCGGCCGGGGCGGTGAAGGCCGCGCGCAGCGCCGCGGCGACGTCATCGAGGCAGTGGCGGTGATGGCGGTAGCCGGCCAACCAGCGCACGTTCGCCAGCAGCGTCCGCGGCGGGCTGCCGACGACGTCATAGTCCCAGCCCAGCGCCTCGCAGGCCTTCCGCGTTGCGTCGAAGCGACTCGGTCGCGTGGTTTGATCCGGTCCGCCGCGCGGACATCGAGCACCAGCGCGGACCTGTCGGCACGACGGGCGAAGTAATCCGGGGCGTGCGACCTGTGGGGTGTCAGAACTCTGCGCTGAATCGCTGAGCTGCCGTGATCGTACGTCGTGAGCCACAGGGCTTGATCGTGAGGTGTGGCGCTACGACTGCTTCGCGAAGATCATGTTGCGGTGCGCGGAAGGCGTTGCCAACAAGCAGGTCGCGTCCGATCTGGGTGTCGACGAGTCCACTGTGGATCGTTGGCGGGCAAGGTTCGTCGCACGCCGGGCCGGCCCCTCGGCCGTCAGCCCACCACCATCGGGATAGCGCACCTACCGCACCCATCGGCCGCAGTCAGCTCGACACGCCGCGACCTAATCCCTGACGATTCAATCCCTGTAGTTGGCGTTGCAGGACGGTGATCTGGTGTCGTAACGCCAGGATTTCCAGGTTCTTGTCCCGATCGCTCATGGGTGATAGGCGTAGCAACGCGAACGCGTTGGTCACGCCCAGGTGGGCCAGTCGGAGCGGCATGGCCGGTCATCATGCCGCGTCAGGCGACGTCACCGCGTGTCGGTAGCCGCAGGTATTCAGCACCTCGACCCCTCGCGACCTGCATGGATGAGGTTCTCGGCAGGCACAGGTACAGGCACAGCAGTCGCAGTGCCGCGCGATCGTGCCTCTACTGCGCATGGTGCGCGATCACCGGCTCAGCGTCCAGGTGCAGAGTTCTGGGACGTCACAGGGCCCTTACGCGGTGACCGCATGCCGCGACGATGCCTCCGCCACGACAGGGGTCCCGCAGTGGCCATAACGGCACTTTGCGGGACGACACCCACCTTGGGTTGGCCCGCCAGTTGCGTTGGCACCTCCCCAGACCAGCCGCGTGCGGTGATGTGCGGGCCCGTCCAGCCGAAATCGTGACGGAAAGTCACTCGCCGGAATGGCTCAGTAACCGAGCAGCGAGAAGTCGCGATTCCCCATTATTCGAGTGAAGGGGCACGAGGACATGAGACCGAGGCACCTGACCGGGGCGGCGGCGTTAGCCGTCACCATCCTGATCACCAGTCAGATCCAAGCCCAGGCCACCGATGGCAACCTGCCCGGCGGCACCAGCATTTCCGTTGACATCACCAGCCCGGCACCGAACACCGTCGTGCCGCAGGGGCCGGTCACGGTCACCGGCACGGCTTCCGTCGGCACCGGAGTCGCGGTCAAGGACACCGCGCTGACCTACGTCGTGGACGTCTCCGGCAGTACCGCGGGCGCTTGCGCCGGTGGGGACATCCTGTCCTGCGAGCGCGCCGCGGTGGCCAACCTCAACGCCGTCGCAGCGGCACCGAACACCGTGGTCGGCAGCGTGGGCGCGGTCGTGTTCGGCTCCTCCGCCGCGACCGTGGACGTGGGCCCGGCGGCCGGCGACCAGTTGCTGACCACGCCGGAGGGCGACGCCAACGGCAACGGCACGCGCGACGTGGAAGAGGCCGTCGGCTCGGCCGTCCAGGGCGGCGTGAGCCTGTTCACCGCCAGGGGTGTCGGCACCGGCACCACCTTCATACCCGCCGTGCAGTCGGCGACCACGGTCACCAACGCCCAGACCCAAGCCCGCAAGGTCGTGCTGTTCCTGTCCGACGGCTTCGCCTCGGGCGACGTCACCGGCGTCGCGGGCGCGGTGCCCGCCAACGTCGACTACTTCACCTTCGCCGTCGGCCCCGGCTCGGCGTGCAACGGCGGCAACTACAACGCCAGCCTCCAAGCCATCGCCGACCTCACCGGTGGCACCTGCACCGCGGTGCCCGACCCGGCGAGCCTGCCGAACGTCGTGCCCGGCGTGATCGCCTCGCAGCTGACCAACCTGACTCTGAGCGTGAACAACGGCGCGCCCACGCAGATCACCAACGTCACCCCCGCCCTGCCGGAGACCGGCCCGGCCTCCGTCACCTACACGACGTCCACCGCCCCCTTGGCCTCCGGCACGCACCAGCTGTGCGTGACCGCTCACGGCACCGATGGCGGTGGGGTCGGCTCGGTGATCGAGTGCACCACCGTCATCGTCAACGACCCGCCGGTGGTCGACGGCGGCGGACCTTACTCAGGTCAGGAAGGCACTCCCGTCGCGCTGGCCGGCACGGTCGTCGACCCTGACGGCCCGTCCCTGGCCGTGCAGTGGAGCGCGACCCCGCTGTCCGGCGTCGACCCCGGCACCACGTGCGCGTTCTCCGCGCCCACGTCGTTGAATACCACCGTCACCTGCAACGACGACGGTATGTGGACGTTGGTCCTGACGGCGAACGACAGCCTGCACCCGGCTGTGGTGGCCACGACCACGCTGACGCTGTCCAACGTCGCACCGCAGGTGAGCATCTCGTCGCCGGCGAACGGCACCCAGGTGCTGCGCAACACCCCCGTCACGGTCACCGCGCCGTTCACCGACATCGCCACGCACGACACGCACACGTGCACCGTGGACTTCGCCGACGGCACGCCTGTGGTGAACGGCAGCGTGGCTCAGGGCGCGGGTTCGGGCACCTGCACCGCCGCGCACTCCTACACCGGAGTCGGTTCGCACAACGTGCTGGTGACGGTCACGGACGACGACGGTGGTTCGGCCACGGCCGTGGTGACGATCGTGTCGTACGTGCGAGCGGAGGCGTGGTCGCTCAGCGCCTCGGGCCTGATCAACGTCGCCAAGACACCGCACGCGACCTGCCCGCCGTCGTCGGACAGGACCACGGCGTCGGTCAACGTGCTCGGGCTGGCCTCGGTGCAGGCGCTGCACGCGGACTGCTACCTGAACACCATGTCGGGCCGCACCGACGCAGGTGCCGAGGTGTCCAGCGCGAGCCTGCTGGGCGGCGCGATCACCGTGTCCGACATCGAGACCAACTGCGTGGCGAACGAACAGGGTCTGTCCGGCTCGTCGCGCGTCGGCACGTTGAACGGCCAGCCGATCGGCACGACGCCCCTGACGATCGGCGTGCCCGGCGTGGCGACGGTCCACCTGAACCAGACGGTGGTCGGGCCGAACGGCCAGCTCGCGCAGTACGCCGTGCGCGTGGTCACCCTGCTGGGCCAGGAGATCGTGCTGTCCGGTTGCCGGATGGGCTTCTGAGCCGGTAACCCGCCGGACCCCGACCGCTCCCGTGGGCCGTCGGGGTCCGGTGCGTGGCTCATCGTCAGGCCGAAGTGCGGTGGTGGGCACGCACGCCTGACTGGTGCCGGGGCCTTCGCGGCGGCATCATCAACGAATACCATCATGCCGCCTGACCTGCACAGATGACGTTCTCGGCAGGCACAGGGTCCATTTCCTCGTGACCAGGCACCGATGCCAGCACAGGACGGTGCCCGGTGTCACCAACCGGTGCTCGCGCAGCTGTCGGGGGAGTCGGCGAACCAACGCGGCGAGCACAGCTCGATCGGCCCTCTCCCGCCGCAGGCGGGGGTTGGTCCGGCGCGGCACGGCGACCCGTGCCGCAGCACCAGCAGCTCCACGTCCTTGGCCGCCGATGACCGGCCCAGCAGAACCAGCCAACCGCCGAGTCGGACGAAGATCAGGTACAACAGTCGTCACGCCACACCCCACGATCATGCCCTGGTGGTCCAGCGTGCATGATCGTCGCAGCTCAGCATGCCAGGGCAGAGTTCTGGCACCCCACAGGTCAGCAGCTGATCACGGTGCTGCGCAGGGGATCCCGCGCGGCGCAGCAGGTGCCGGCGTCGACGGACGCGTTCGTGTGGCTTCGGCTGTATCCGGAGGACCTGCGCGGCAGGGTGCCGCGTGGCCGGACTCAACCACTGTGGTGGACCCTGCGCCGTCCTCACCGGCCGCTGGCCTATCACGCCGCCCACCGCATGTTCGCGCGGGCCAACGCCGTTCTCGGTGCCGGTTGGACCCTGCACGACCTGCGCCACAGCGCGGCGACGCGGATGGCCCGCGACCCGCTGCTGACGTTGAGCGACGTGCAGTGGGTCCCGGGCCACGCGCATCTGACCACTACGGAGCTGTATCTGACTCCCGCCAAGGAGGAAGTCGTGGCGGGAGTGTTGGCCCATCACGCCCATCACGCCCATCAGGCCGAGCGGCGTGCCGAGCCGGTTCCGCCGCCTCCGGCACCGGGCTGTGACCCGCAGTCGTTGAGCGTGCTGTTCGGGAGGCCCTTGTGACGATTACCGCCAAGCAGACCGCGCGCGAGCCACTGGCCGTGGCCAACGCCACCGAGGACCAGGCGCGGGCGCGGAACACGCAGCTACGGGAACGTTCCCGCCTCGCCCAGCCCAACAGCAGTGGCCTCATACCGCGCAGACGTCGGAGGAAACGCTCCGGAGGCTGACGTCCCCGCCGTTTCTCCCCGAGATCAAGGCGACTCGGGCGGGGCGACGCCGCGGGGTCGCCAAGCTGCTGCGCTGGCTGTCCGCCCATCCCGGCAACACCTGGCAGGAGCGCTGGCTGGCCGGCGAAGCCGAGGACCGTCCCGGTGCCACCTGGACGGAACTTCCACTGGAGTGGCTGCGTAAGCGCGGCGAGTCCGCCTCCTACGACCCGGAGGACCTGTCGTCGGGGCTGTTGATGCTGATCTGCGGCGACGTCATCCGTCCCGGTCTGCCCTGGATGCTCACCCGCAGACACCGCCACCTCGCGGCCGCGATGGAGCAGATCAGGGACCCCGACGGGTTCGCCCGGCTGCGCAGGCTGGCCGACGCCGGGCCGGCGGGTTCCGCCCTGGACGCGCGGATCGCCGCGAGCAGGGCTGCGACACTGCTGGCCTGCAAGGGCGGCCTGGTCACCGACATCACCGGCGGCGACTGCGTCGAGTTGGCCGACACGCAACGCCTCGTGCACGTGCGCGGCGGCCAGAAGAAGGTCGACTTCTACTTGCGGCTGCGCGCTCTGGGCATCTTTCCCGAGGACGCACCCCACACGATCCGTGCCTTCGGGCTGGCGGTGGGCCAGGTGAGCATCGAGGAGTCGGTGGACCGCTATCCGCTGCGGTGTCGACCGGTCCGTGACCTGGTCGTGGACTACCTGCGGGAACGGCAGCCGTCTCTGGACTTCGCCAGTATCAATACGGTCTCCCGGACCCTGGCCGGCCTGTTCTGGGCCCGGATCGAGGCCCTCTCGCCGGGCATCGACACGCTGCGCCTGCCACTGGAGACGATTCGGGCGTGGAAGGAGGACCTGAGCATGAAGAAACGCATCACCACCAACGCCGCCGGCGAGCAGATCGAGATCTCCAGCCCCCGCATCAACGCCAAGGACGAGTTGCTCCGGGTGCGGGCCTTCTACCTGGACATCGCCCACTGGGCCGTCGACGACCCAGGCCGCTGGGCACCGTGGGCCGTGCCCTGCCCGGTCCGTGACGCCGAGATCGGCCGCGTCAAGGAGCTCAAGCACCGCAAGGCCGGCATGGACCAGCGCACCCGCGAGCGGCTGCCCGTCCTGCCCGTCCTGCCCGTCCTGGTACGAACGGCCCACGAACGCCGCCTCATCTCCGAGCGACGGCTGCGGGCGGCCCAGGACACCCGGCCCGGAGAACCGATCCCCGGCACCGACGGCGCGCTGCGCAGGGCAATCGCCCCCACGTCCATCGGCCGGCACGTCTGGGCCGAGGACACGGCCACCGGCAAGCGGCGCAATCTGTCCTATGAGGACGAGGAGGCGTTCTGGTCCTTCCCGCCATCGAAGTTCTGCGGCTGACCGGGATCTGCTGCGAGGAGATGCTGGAGCTGAGCCACCACAGCATCACCGAATACCGGCCGCCCTCCACCGGCGAGCTCGTGCCGTTGCCGCAGATCGCCCTGTCGAAGACCGACACGGAGCGACTTCTACTCGTCAGCCCCGAGCTCACGGACGTCCTCAGCGCCATGGTCAGCGGGCTGCGTGCCCCCAACGGCGCGATACCGCTCGCGACGTCCTACGACACCCGGGAGAGAGCCTGGAACCCACCGATGCCGCTGATGTTCCAACGCTCCATCGGCAGCGAGAACCGGCCATTCACCCCCACCGCGATCCGCAAACTGCTGATCAACGCGCTCGCGATCACCGACCTCACCGACGCCGGCGGCGACCCGCTCGTGTTCTCACCCCACGATTTTCGAGGAATCTTTGTCACGGATGCCATCATGCGTGGCCTGCCGCTCCACATCGCCCAAGTCATCTGCGGACACAAATCCATCGACACGACAACGGGCTACAAGGCCGTTCATCCCGCCGAAGCGATCGAAGCGCACCAGGCGTTCAGCGCCAGCCGACGGACGACCCAACCCGGCGAAGAACACCGGACCCCGACCGATCAAGAATGGGACTCCTTCCTCGCACACTTCGAGAAAAGGAAGGTATCCGTCGGGACCTGCGTACGAGCATTCGGATCACCTTGCATCCATGAGCACGCTTGCATCAGGTGTTCACTACTGCGGCCCGACCCGGCACAACGACTACGATTGGTGGAGATTCGCGACAATTTGGAGGCCCGAATTGTCGAAGCCAAGCGCGAAGGATGGCTCGGGGAAGTCGAAGGACTACAAGTCAGCCTGACGGGAGCCAAAGACAAGCTCGCCCGGATCGACACCGCGCTCCAACGCCCCACCGGCGCGGTCGCGCTCGGCATGCCCGCCTTCACCTCACTCGCCGGTCGAACAACATCCACATCACCGCAGAGCTGACGGCACACACGCACTGGTATGCCGGGCGGGGGGCGGACACTTCACTTGTGCCGTCGCCCTCTGCCCGTCAGCAGACTCCACTCATCCACTGCCGTGTCAGGGTCGTCTGCTGCGGCCACCATCTCGACGTACAGGGGCGTCGCCGCGACTCGGAGCCTGCCTTCCTTCGTATAGCCCAAGACCACGCACCGCAACCGCCCACCCACCGCAGGCCACGGCTCGCCCGACTTGTCCGTGATGTACGAGCTGTCCACGAATCCGTGCTCGCCGTCCTCGGATTCGACCAGAAGCCCGTACCGCGCATGGCCGACCACCGAGCAGTGAACGACGTCGTACCTGCGCCGCGCTTGTGGCTCCATCTGACCTCCCACAACATCCTTACATGCCGCCGACAGCTCGTTCTGCCGATCTCGGACGGCCAGTGGTCGTCGTTTAAGTGATCAGTTCAGAATGACCCGGCGTGTCGGCTTTGCTTGTGGCGCGCGATCTTCCAGGGTTGGGGCGTGCGTGGGGAAGTCCTGACCGACGAGCTGTGGGTTCGACTGGAACCGCTGATCCCGGTGCGCCCGAGGCGCTTCCGTCACCCAGGCCGCAGGCATGCCGACGACCGGGCGGCCGTGGAGGGGATTCTGTACGTGGTGCGTACCGGGATCGGCTGGAATCGGCTGCCCATCGCGTTGTTCGGCGCTTCGGGTGCGACGTGTTGGCGGCGGTCGACCGAGTGGCACGAGGCCGGGGTGTGGCGGCGGTTGCACGAGCGGCTGCTCGCCGGGCTGCGCGCCGCCGGTCTGCTGGACCTGTCCGCGATGCTGGTCGACTCCACCCGTCTGCGCGCCCTCGCAAGGGGGACCACACGGGGCCGGGCCCGGTCGACCGGCGCAAGCCCGGCTCCAAGCACCACCTGATCACCGACGCCACCGGCGTCCCCCTGGCGATCACACTCACCGGCGGGCACCGCAACGAAGTCACCCAACTGATCCCGTTGATCGACGCGGTCCCGCCGATCCGGGGTGTGGTCGGCACACCGAGACGACGCCCGCGTCGGCTCTACGCCGATCGCGGCTACGACCACGACAAGTACCGCCGCCTGGTCCGCGCCCACGGCATCACCCCCGTCATCACCCCCGTCATCACCCCCGTCATCACCCCCGTCATCACCCCCGTCATCGCCCCCGTCATCGCCCGACGAGGCGTCGAACACGGCTCCGGCCTGGGCAGAGTCCGCTGGCCCGTCGAACGGACCTTCGCCTGGCTCAAGGGCTTCCGCCGACTCCGCGTCCGCACCGAACGCCGAGCCGACATCCACCAGGCAATGCTCAGCCTGGCCTGCTCGATCATCTGCCTACGCAAACTCATTCTGAACTGATTACTTACTCGCCGACCACGATCGCGTCGACCTGGTGGGCGTTGGCCGCGATGTAGCGCAGCAGCGCCGTGCCCCGGGGTCTTTTGTGCCAGGGAACCTGGCGGGAGCAACCGTGCTCGACGTATTCCGCCACGATCGTGCCGTGCCCGTCGACGAGTCTGCGGGCGACGTCGAATTGCCAGGCTCGCGAGGTCTGCGGGTCCTGGTGTTCGGTGGTGGAGGCCCTGGCGTAGAACAGGAATCGCAACGTCCCGGACGGCGCTGGGTTCAGGGCGGGGATGCCGGGCTCGACGGTGGCGGCGATCCACCCGACGAGCGTCATGGGGTGCGGCGGTGTGGATACGGCCATGGTGTGGCCGGCTCCCGGCGTCGCGATCGGATCGTGTGCCGAGGTGACGTCGCCCGATATCTGCGATGACGAGCCGCTGTACAGGTACACCTGGACGGACCAGTCCACGGGCACTGGGTGAGTTACGACTCGAAGAGGCTGGCGGTCACGAGTCCCTGTGGTTACGGGCGAGACCGCAGACTTCGGGCCAAATGGCGTGGCCGGGCAGCGGAACAGGTGGTGAAAGCGAGAAGCCGGTGCCGCCGTGCCATCGGCGGCGTTGTTCAGGACGCGCCCCGCTCGGCTGTCAGCACTGTTCGGCGCACGGGTCCGCTGCCGAGGGTTCGGTGCGGCGTTCGAGCAGGACGGTGTTGCGCCAGGTGCCGTGGTGTTGGGCGATGCGTTCGCGGACGCCGATGGTGCGGTAGCCGGCGGCGTGGTGCAGGGCGATGCTGGCGCGGTTCTCGGGGAAGATCGCGGTCTGGAGGGTCCAGAGGCCGGCGGCGTCGGCTGCGGTGACCTGCTTGTGCAGCAACGCTTTGCCGACGCCGCGTCCGCGTGCGTCGGCGGCGACGTAGACGGAGGTCTCGGCGACCCCGGCGTAGCAGTCGCGGGTGGAGGCGGGCGTGGCGGCGGTCCAGCCGACCACCCGGCCGTCGAGTTCGGCGACCCAGCGGTGGTCGGGCAGCCACTTGGCGTCGAGGGCGCGGCGGGTGGGGGTCTCGGTGTCGAAGGTGGCGTTGCCGGTCGCGATGCCCTCGGTGTGGATGCGGCGGACGTCGGGCCAGTCCTGGTCGGTCAGGGCGCGGACGATGACGTCTGCGGGCAGGTCGGTGGGGCAGCACGGGCGGGTCACGATCGTGCCCATGACGGCGTCGGCGGCGTGCGGCAGGCCGGTGCAGCAGGCGGGGTTGACCGAGACGAGGGTGGCGGTGCCCTCCCTGCGGAGGCGGACGAAGCCGGTGTCGGCGAGTTTGCGCAGGTGGTGCGAGCAGGTCGGCTGGGTGACCCCGATGGCCTCGGACAGCGCGCCCACGGTGATCTCGCCGGGGTGGGTGGCGACGACGTGCAGCAGCCGGATCCGCGTGGGGTCGGCGAGGCAGGCGAACCACTGGGCGTAGGTGGTGGCGTCCTGGACCGGCAGGCCGACCATGGGCAGCGTCGTCATACCCTCACTCTATAGACCTCTGTCAATGGTTGTGTTCATAGATGAGCCTCTATAGAGTGCGAAGGGACTTGATAGAAGCTTGCCGATGAAAGAGGTGGCTGTGAGCGGGTATCCGGTGGTCGTGGTGGGTGCGGGGCCGAGCGGGTTGGCGGCGGCGGCCGAGCTGGTCGGGCGCGGGTTGGAGCCGTTGGTGTTGGAAGCCGGTGGGCAGGCGGGGGCGGCGGTGGCGCAGTGGCACCACGTGCGGCTGTTCTCCCGGTGGTCCGAACTCGTGGCCCCGGCCGCCCGGCGTTTGCTGGAGCCCACCGGGTGGGTCGCGCCTGATGGCGACGGTTACCCGACCGGGGCGCAGTGGGCGGCCGAGTACCTGGTCCCGCTGGCGGAGGCGTTGGGTGACCGGGTGCGGTTCGGGGCTCGGGTGGTCGGGGTGGCGCGGCGGGGGCGGGACCGGGTGGTCGACGCCGGGCGGGACAGCGAGCCGTTGACCGTGCACGTGCAGACCGCCGAAGGCGAGGAGCGGATCACGGCCCGTGCGGTGGTCGACGCGTCCGGGACGTGGGCCGTGCCCAACCCGTTGGGCGGCGACGGGCTGCCGGCGGTCGGGGAGCGGGCGGCGTCGGACCGCATCTCCTACCGGGTGCCGAACCTGGCCACCGACGCCGACCGGTACGCGGGCAAGCGGATCGCGGTGGCGGGCAGCGGGCACTCGGCGTTGACCGCGCTGGTGGCGTTGGCCGATCTGGCGGAACGGCACCCCGGGACGCACATCGTCTGGTTGCTGCGGCGCGGTGCGGTGGGCAACGTGTTCGGTGGTGGCGAGGCAGACCAGCTTCCGGCCCGTGGCGCGTTGGGGCTCAAGGCACAGGCGGCGGCCAGGGCCGGTCACGTCTCGGTGGTGACCGGGTTCCGCACCGCGCTGGTGGAGCGTGACGGTGACCGGGTGGTGCTGGAGTCGCAGGACGGGCACCGCCTGGACCCGGTGGACGAGGTGGTGGTGCTGACCGGTTTCCGGCCGGATCTGTCCTGGCTGTCGGAGGTCCGGCTGGACCTGGACCCGGTGTTGCAGGCCCCGACCGCGCTCGCGCCGTTGATCGACCCGAACGCGCACTCGTGCGGCACGGTCTACCCGCACGGCGCGAACGAACTCCGCCACCCCGAGCCGGGCGTCTTCCTGGTCGGGATGAAAAGCTACGGGCGCGCGCCGACGTTCCTGGCACTGACCGGCTACGAGCAGGCCCGCAGCGTGGTCGCCGAGATCGCCGGTGACCACGAGGCCGCACGCCGCGTCGAGCTGACCCTGCCGGAAACCGGGGTGTGCGGCGGTTCCGGCGTGTTCGACGCCGAACCCTCCGGTGGCGGGTGCTGCGCTCCCGCTGTCTCGGAGCTGACCCTGTCGGAAACGGGCGTGCGCGGCGGTTCTGAGGTGTTCGGCGCTGAACCTTCGGGCGGCGGGTGCTGTGCCCCGGCGGTCTCGGAGCTGACGCTGCTGACGCCGGGTGTGCGGTCCTGAAGTCCTGCGGCCCGGCACGATCGAGGGGCGTGCCGGGCCGCGCCGGGCACTGGTGGTGCCGTGCCTGACCCAGAACACGAGCTGGGGAATCCTGTTCTACGCGTTCCCCGTGCTCGCCCCGGCCATCGGAGCCGATACCGGGTGGTAGCGGCGCTGAAGTCGGGGCAGGTCGACGGATACCCACAGGCCGCAGAGGCGTTCGAGTCTCTGTGCGGTCGGTGGGCACCTGGTGACGGGCTCAGAAACCGAAGGTCTGGCTCCACCGGCATCGGCGGCGTAGACACGGCATTCAGCGGTCGAGCAGGTGCCTCGGGAGTGGGACCAGGTGCTCGTGGTCGTGTGCTTCCAGGTCGTCCCACGCGGGCAGGGGGTCGTCGAAGCGTTGCCCCACGCGGCCGGGCCGGCTGCCAGCTCGGCGTCGGTGAGCAGGGCAGGGCAGGGCAGGGCAGGGCAGGGCAGGGTCGAGCCTGCGCCCCCTGGGACCACACGGCGAGGGTGCGCGGGCGGCTGGCGATGTGGCAGAAGCCCTTGCTGCGCACGACGCCCTGCCAGTGCTCCAGCGCGGCGGCGAGTCGGGCCGGGTGGAAGGGGCGATCGGCGCGGTAGGTGACCGAGCGGATGCCGTACTCCTCGGTCTCGGGGGTGTGCGACCCGGTCAGCTCCTCGGCCCAGCCGGGTGACCTGGCTGCGGTGACCGGGTCGTAGCGGCCGGTGTCGAGCACGTCGGACAGGTCCACCACGCCGCGACGGGAGCGGATCAGCCGGGCGCTCGGGTCGAGCTTGCGCAGCAGGCCCTCGGTGGTGGCCATTCGCTGCCTTGGGCAGCGGCGAGGTCGCGTTCGTCGAGCCGGTCGCCGCGTTCGAGTTCGGGGAGGAAGTTCGTGGCGTCGACCACGGTGGCCGTGGTGTCGAGGCGGGGGTGGTCGGACAGGCTCGTGCCGTCCTCGACGGTGCACTCGAACGGCGCGGCGACCGGCATCGGCTCGGAGATGCCGGTGGACTCGGTCAGGATGGTGTCGAAGCGGCTTTCCCGGGCCAATGCGCCGACGCTCTCCGGCAGGTCGTCGCGCAGGGTGCGGCAGATGCAGCCGTTGGTCGGCTCCACCGGCCGCCCACCGCCGCGCCCGGAGACCGGGGCGGCGTCGATGTCGGCCTCGCTCATGCCGTTGACCGCCACCGCCGCCCGGTGTCCTTCGCGGTTGGCCGGCACGTGGTTGAGCAGGGTCGTTTTGCCCGCGTCGAGGAAGCCGGACAGCGCGGTGAGGGGGATGCGCCGATCAGGCGCGGGGGCATCGACGTGATCGCCATTCCGATGGAGGACGGGTCGCCGCCCGGACGACGGCGGCCCACCCGGTCAACGTTCTCGGCTGGGGTAGGGGAGCAGCGCCATCTCATGTGCGTTCTCGACGGCCGTGGCGACCGGGCGCTGTTGCCCTGGCGCTGGTGGACCTATGTGTTCGGCAGGTCGCGGGAACGTGCGATGACTCCGAAGAACGGCATGAGCCCGTAGATCACGAAGACCCCGGCGACGTGCCACAGCGCGGTCTGGTTGCCGAGGGAATCCGCGAGCGTGCCGGCGATCAACGTGCCCAACGGGATGGCCCCGTAGTTCAGGAACTGTGCGCTCGCGCTGACCCGTCCCAGCAGCTCCGGTGGGCAGTACGCCTGCCGGAACGCCACGACGACCACCGTGATCGCGACCAGTCCGGCCGTGACCGTGAACGCGCCCACCGCGAACAGCACCACACCGGGCCCGCCGGTCGTCAGGGGCACCAGGACAGCGAAGGGGGCGGTCACGAAGGCCCATCGTCGGATAGCGCCGGCGGTGCCCCACCGGGCCGCTGCGCGGGAGGCGGCGAGAGCGCCGACCACACCGCCGGTGCCGCTCGCCGCGACGACGAATCCGACCACGCCCGGTGCGAGCCCGACGTCCCTGACCAGGAAGACGATCTGGAGCGCCTGGAGCGCGGAGTAGGCCAGGTTGGCGATCGCGCTGAACGCGCAGAGGAATCGCAGGTGCCGGTCGCGCGCGATGAAGAGCAGGCCATCGGTCACCTCGCGGACCAGGCCCGCGCGCCGGGCACCGCTGTCGCGTACTTCTTCTTTGGCGCGTATGCGGGTCAGGCACAACGCCGAGGCGAGGTAGCCCAGCACGTCCACGGCGATCGCGATCGGAGGGCCGAGCACCTGCGCCAGCACGCCTCCCAGCCCGCGCCCGGCGATCTGCGAGCCTTGCTCGCTGCCCTGCAACTTCGCGTTCGCCTCGACCAGGTGCGCCGGGCTCACGAGAAACGGGACGTACGCCCGGTAGGCGGTGACGAACACGACCGTGGTGACCCCGACGACGAACGCGACGACGAACAGGTGCGCCAGCGAAAGCACGCCGAACGCACCGGCCAGCGGCACGCTGACCAGGGCACCCGCCGCGACCAGGTCGCAGCCCACCATCAAGGGCCGCCGCCGCACCCGGTCGACCCACACCCCGGCGGGCAGGCTGATCAGCAGCCACGGCAGCGCCGACGCGGCACTGAGCGCCCCGACCGCGAACGAGTCCGCGCCGAGCGTGGCGACGGCGACCAGCGGCAGGACCACCGAGGTCGCCGCGCTGCCCAGCCTGCCGGCGGTCTCACCGATCCACAACGAGCGGAAGTCGGGCTGTCGCAGCAACCCGCCCCACTGCCGTTCTCCCGCCCGTGTGCCCGGCACGCGCCCTCCGATGGCTCGTCACCGCATCACCGGTCCGGTCGCCGGTGATGCCTCTCGACATCACCACCGGGGTCCGTGACCCACAAGGTCCGGCTGGAGGCCATGGTCGTGTCGTACGGGCGCTGCGGCCGGCTCATCCGCCATCCGGGCTCGGTGTGAACGGTGACGGCGGTCAGTCGGGGGATGGTGTCGATCAGGCGGCGTTCGACGTCATGGGCGATCCGGTGGGCCTGTCCGACGTTGAGCGCGGGGTCCACGCTGATGGCGAGTTCGGCGCGCAGGGCGTGTCCGTCCAGCGCATCCGCAGGTATCCGGTGCGGCGGACACCTTCCACCAGCGCTGCGGTGTGTTCGGCGGTGTCGAGGGTCGCGGGGTCGACGGCGTCCATGAGGGCGTCCATGAGCCGGCCGAACACCTCGCGGGCGGCGTTGCGCGGGACGAACAGGATCGCGATCGTCAGCCGAGGCCCACCAGTGGGTCGGTGAGCGGGAAGCCCAGCGCCACTCCGAGTGCGCCGCCGACGACGGCGAGGGAGGTGAAGCCGTCGGTGCGGGCGTGCAGGCCGTCGGCCACGAGCGCGGCCGACCCGATGTCACGGCCGACCCGGATCCGGTAGCGAGCCACGAGTTCGTTGCCGGCGAAACCGACGACCCCGGCCGCTGCGACGACCCACAGGTGCTGGACGGAGCGCGGGTCGAGCAGACGGCTCACGGACTCGTAACCGGCCAGCGCGATACCCAGCGGCATCGCGGTCAGGGCGTCGGCGAAGTTGTGGATCGTGTCGCCCAACAGCGCCACCGACCGGTCGCGACGACCACCGCCGCCTGCACGACGGCGGTCGCGAAGAGCGCGGTGAAGGACAGGACGAGGGCGCGGATCCCGCGCCTGCTGGTTTCCAGCGCGGTGTCCAGGCGGTCGGCCGCGGTGTGGCGGTGCCCGTGGCCGTGGTTCTGTGAGCCACAGCGGCAGTGACGGGCTGTGGTCATGACCGGAGTGTCGGCGCGCAACTCGGTGATGTGTCCGGTGGGTTCGCGTCACAGTGCCGACCGGAGATTCTCCTTGGCTTCTTGAACGATCACACTCCAACGCCTGCGCGACAAGCGCGCCGACGCGCTGCGACTCATCCGGATCACCCGCCAGGTCGACCTCGGGATGCCCGTCGTCGACACAGCCCGATAACGGAGCCAGGCGGACCGGTCCCAGCGATTGAGTCACGCCGGGACCGATCCGCCTGCGAGCCGGAGAAGCGCCCTCAACGGCATGCGCGGACGCAGATGTGGTGCCTGGTCGTTCGTGGTGGACGACCGCAGGGTCTAGCTGATTTGCACCTGTGCGTCGGAGCGAGGCGGGTTCACCGCCCGTTGGCTGGTGTGATCGGGTCCGGTTGGATTTCCCGTATGGCGGCCAGTTCGGCCGGTGCCCGGCCGAGGTGCACGATGCCCAGTCGGTGAGTGGCCCTGGTCATGGCGACGTACAGGTCATTGTGGCCCAGTGGTGCGGTGCGGAGGATTCCTGCCGGGTCGGCGATCACGACCGAGTCGAACTCCAGGCCTTTGGCCTGGTCGGGGGTGAGCAGCACCACCTTGCCGGTGAGATCCGGTGGGGTGGCGAGGGACAGCGCGGCGGCCAGGGGCTCGATGTGGGCACTCGGGGCGATGATCGCGAGTTGGCCGTCGGTGTGTGCCGTGGCGAGCTCGGCGACGGTCGTGATCAGGTTGGCGCGGGTGGTGCCGATACGCCATGGTGGTTCGCCGGTCGAGCGGACCGACCGGGGCAAAGGCGTTCCTGGGTGGTGGGCGGCGAGCAGGTCCGCTGTGGCGTCCATGATCTCCGTCGGTGTGCGGTAGTTGACCGTGAGCCGGGCGAGTTGCCAGCGGTCCCGCATGTGTGGGCGCAGCACGCGGTCCCACGAGGAGGTGCCGGCCGGGTTCGCGGTCTGGGCGAGGTCCCCGACGATGGTCATCGATCTGGTGGGGCACCGGCGCATCAGCATCCGCCAGGCCATCTCGGACAGTTCCTGTGCCTCGTCGACGACCACGTGCCCGAACGTGGCGCTGTCGTCGCCTTGGCCGATCAGGGCGGCGGCCTCGTCCAACAACGGGACGTCCGCGGCGCTCCAGCCGCCAGCCCGCTCGTCGAGGAGGTCCGACACCACGTGCTCCGGGGTCAGCGGCGGCCATAGCGCGTCGAGTGCGGCCTGGACGCCGATGTCGGCCAGCAGTGAGTCCCGCAGACCGCTCCGGTCGGTCTGGTCCAGCAGGGTCCTCGGTCCGTCGTCGTGCTCGTCCTGGTCGATCACGACACCCGCGGCGGCCAGCGCACGCAAATCGGCCTCACCCAGCCGGCCGTCCGGGCTGCCGCCGTCGATCGCCTCGCCGGTGTCGGTCAGCACGACCGCCTCCATGCCCTCGATCAGGTGCCGTGCGAGCACATCCACGGCCTCCCGCTGGAAGACCAGCCTTGCCTGGTTGTGCGGAAGTCCGGTCCGCCTGGCCTTCCGCATGACACGGTCCCAGGTGCGCGGGTCGAGCCGCAGCACCTGCTGCTCGAACTCGACGTCGACCGGGTGCTCCGGTGTCTGGACCCGTGACCGCACCGCCGCCGCCAGCCGTTCGGCCATGACCGCCTCGCCCTTGAGCTGGACGATCCCGGGCGGGTCCACCCGGCTGACCTCGATGCTCGGCTTCAGGTCGGCGATGGTCGCCGTCACCACGTTGTTCTCGCCCAGACCGGGCAGGACCTGGCCGATGTAGTCGAGGAAGATCCGGCTGGGACCCACCACCAGGACACCGCGGGTGCGCAGGTGCGGCCGGGTGTAGAGCAGGTAGGCGACCCGGTGCAACGCGACGGCCGTCTTCCCCGTGCCGGGACCGCCCTGCACCACCAGCACCCCGCTGGACTCGTGCCGGATGATCCGATCCTGCTCTGCCTGCAAAGTGGTCACGACGTCGTGCATCCGCCCGGTCCGCTCCGCGGTCACCGCCGCCAGCAACGCCGCCTCGCCGACCAGACCGGCGTCGCCGGCACTGTCAGGGTCCAGCAACTCGTCGTTCAGCGTGACGACCGTCCGGCCTCGCGTGGTGATGCGCCGCCGTCGCCGCACCCCCTGCGATGCGGTCGCCGTCGCGGTGTAGAACGCCCGAGCCACCGGGGTGCGCCAGTCCACCAGCAACGGTTCACCGTCCGCGTCCCGGAACAGGCCGAGCCTGCCGATGTAGACGCGCCGGCCGTCGTGCATGTCGAGTCGCCCGAAGCACAACCCCTGCTCCACCGTGTCCAGTCGTGCCACCTCCGCCTGCCAGACGGCCACCGCTTCCCGATCCCCGCCGTCCCGCCGCGCCGCCACCAGCCGCTCGGCCGCCTCCTCGCGCAGGGCGTCCAGACGGGCGTACAGGGCCGCCGCATACTCCTGCTCGATGTCGATCTCACGATCGATGCCACTACCGGTCACGGCCACGCGATCCTCCAGGTCGACGATCAGTGCCATCGAGCGTGGACGGCAGCGCCGGGGAAAAACAGTCTTGTTCTTCCCCTCCACCTCAGCCGCCCAAGTCAGGCAGTGGCCGCCGCCCGTCCCGCGCTCTGCGCGATCGCGGACCACCTCGACCGGCACGACGCACCGATCGACTACGAACCCTGGTCGGCGGCGATCTGCTGCCCGCACGGGTATGGAAGGACATCTGCCGGTCGATTGCCTACCGTCCGGGGAACCTCGACGCCACCGAGCGGCGCATGCGCCGCTACCACCACCACAGGCTCACCGGCGACGACCCCAGGCAGGCATCGGCCCCGACGCTGACCACGAAACAGGCCACGGCCCACGACATCGCAGCGGTCTCCTTCAGACTGACCAGGCCACTCGCCGACGCCCTGGACGACTACGCCACCCGATACCTCCACGACAAGGGAATCGACGAACCCCTGGTCTGGGAGCCGTCCGCCGACTGCGCCGACGGCCTGGAACTGCCAGGTCGTGACCTGGCGGGCGTCGACATCGCGGCAGCACACACGATGATCCGGGCACACGCCACCGGTGAACGTCGCCTCGACGCTGGGCATCTCGCTGGAACACCTGCGCTTCGCGTTCTGCCGGCATCCCCTGGAGGCTCTGCCGGAACCACCGGACCGCCCGACGCGACATGTGGATCAGCGCAAACCGATACGCCGGATCGCCGCCGAGACCGGCCACTCCGTGGTCACCGTGACCGCGTCCCTACGCACACACGGACTCACCCAATTCCGGGTCGACCGCACACCCGACGTCGACAAGCACTGGCTCCGGACCCAGTACCTGACCCGGAAACGCAGCCTCGAAGACATCGCCCGGGAACTCGGCATCCGCGCCTACCAGGTTGGCCGTCGCGCGCAGCAGTACGGCACACCGCTGCGTGCTCCCCAAGCCCGCGACACGACCGACCGGCACACCTACCCGGCGATCCTCGGCCCCGCTGCTCGAAGCCACGGCGGCCGGCGACGACTTCTCCGCTTCCGGGAGACGATGAAGCACCGCACGATTGCCGAGGCAGCCACTGTACTCGGCCTCGCCCGACAGGACCTCTACCCCCAGATCTCCCGCATCGAACGCGAACTCGGCTAGCGACTCTGCATCCGGCCACGCGCTGCGGGCCAACGGCTGGAACCGACTCCGTACGGGCGACTGGTCCTCGACGCCATCGATTCCCTTTGCGACCACGGTGAACCGTCGGGCGACTGACCCGACCCGCGTGGGGATGGGTCCACTTCTTCGCGACCAGGCACCGGTGTCCTCGCAGGAGGGTGCCCGGTGTCACTAAACGGTGCTCGCGCAGCATCCGGGGGAGTCGGCGCACCAACGCGGCGAGCACAGCTCGATGGACCCGCTCCAGCAACCAGCCGACGACCCGGACGAAGACCAGGTACGGCAGTCGTAGCGCCACGCCTCACGATCATGCTCTTACAGCCCATGGTGCGCGATCGCCGCAGTTCGGCACCTCAATGCAGAGTTCTGGCACCCCACAGGGCCGGTGTCAGAACCAATCGTTGCCCCGTTCGGCGGCCTGGGTGTCGGTCTCGGCCGTCGCACGGTGGGTCAGCACGGCCACCGCCTCTTCCAGGCCGCGCTGGACGTCCGGTCCGCCCGCGCGCTCGGTGTGCAGGGTGATGGCGATCTCGCTCCGCCCTGCGCCGTGGTCGGACACGGTCAGCTCGCCGTGGTAGTCGTCCTCACCAGGGGTGCCCCAGGACAAGGTGTGCCGATCGCGGTCCACGCGCAGCCACCCCTCGGTCGTGATGTGCTTGCCGCCCACGTCCGCCTCGACGTGCACCCGGTCTCCGCCCACCGGCTCGACCTCGGTCAACTTCGGCATGTACTGGGGCAGGGTGCGGGGGTCTGCGAGGAAGTCGAACAGCCGGCCCGAGGGTAGGTCCACCTCGACTTGGTGCGTGTAGCTGGCCACGAGTCCGCTCCCTTGACGTTCGGTGCTGTGGAACCGTCGGGTACCCGGACACTTGGGCTCCACACGCCACCATCGGGTCAGCCGGGGGTGCCAACGTTCACCCGGGTGTGTTGGACCACCCATACCCTGTGGGGTGTCAAAAGTCGGCCGCGTGGTTTGACCTGCGGTTGGGTTATTGCGGGTTCATATTCGTTGATCAGGCCGCCGAGGACTGGTCGACGGAGTGTCGACGTGTAGTCCGGCTTTGCGGTCGAGCATTGTCCGCAGGTGGTGTTGGTTGAGGATGGGCAGTCGGTTGGTGGTTTCGCGTCTGATGGTGCCGACGGACCGTTCGGCGTGGGCGTTGGCTTGTGGACACGGTGGAGGATCTTGACGACCTGGATGTCGGCGTCGGTGAGGACGGTGTCGAACGGGGTGGTGGACTGGCCGGTCCGGTCGCGGATGAGGAGTGGGAAGTCGTCTGCCCGGTTGCCGAGGCCCATGAGTGGGTTGCGGGCTTGTCGGGTGGTCCACGGGCCGTTCGGATTCGTGGTGCCGGGGATGTGGACGTAGCGGGTGGCGATCTCCAGCACGAAGAACACGTAGACGTGTTTGAGGGTGACCGCGCAGTCGACGTGGAAGAAGTCGCAGGCCGACATGCTCGCGGCCCGGTCGCGGAGAAACCGCCGCCAGGAGGTGTCGGTGTGGCGCTGCGGAACGGGCGGTACCCGCAGGTGCCTGGGCACGCGGCGAACCGTTGCAGCGGCTGCCCGGTGGCCGAGCTTGAGCAGTTCGCCGTGGATCCGGCGGTGGCCCCACTCGGTGTTCTTTCGGGCCATCCGCGCGATCAACGCCGCGATGGTGTCGTCGACCGGCGGTCGGCCGGTGTGGTTGGGGTGGGTCCACTTCTTCGCGACCAGGTGCCGGTACCATCTCAGGAGGGTTCCTGGTATCACCAACCGGTGTTCCCGCAACCAGCCGACGACCCGGACGACGACCAGGCACGGCAGTCGTGGCACCACGCCTCACGATCATGCTCCTACAGCTCGTAATGCGCGATCACCGAAGCTCAGCGCCTCAGATCAGAGTTCTGGAACCCCGCAGGCTGGTCGGCCGGTCTCGTTCGATTCCACGCGCCACAGGCGGCGCGACACCGTCGAACGCCGCTTCCGGAAGATCAAGGCATGGCGTGCCCGGCCACCCGCCACGACAAGGCACCGGAAAGCCACGAGGCCGGGCCGCGCCGGTGCTGCTCGTCACGACTCAGAACTGGACACCTGCCCACAGCGGATCGTGGTCGGAGTGCGTGGCGTGAGTGGCGTCTGCCCGGTCCAGGTGCACGGCAGGCGGCACGAACAGCAGGTCGATCTTGCCCTGGTCGTGCGTGGACTCGCCGGACCGGCACGGGATCCACGCGACCCAGACCCGGAAGCCGCGCTTCACCTCGTTGCCGCAAGGGCTGTCGGCCTCTTTGAACTCGCCGTGCGCCCCGTACTCGTAATTCGGGTGGTAGAAGTTGTCCGCCACGGCCGACAACGGGTCGTCGTTGAAGTCGCCGCCGAGGAAGCGGGTGTCCCCGGCGTAGTCTGCCAGGATTCCCTTGACCTTGGCGGCTTCCTGACGTCGCACGCGAAGCGGCTCGTCGTCGTTGCCGACCGTCAGGTACGTGCTGCACACGACGATCCTGCGGCTTTCCGAGCGGACGCACAGCACCTCGCGCTTCTCGTAGCCGTCGGGCGAGCCCAGGTCGTGAGGCACGGCTCGGGACACGTCGAAACCGAGGTCGTCGCGGACGAGCACGGCGTTGCCGAAGTCCGACGGGTGCTTGCACCGCGCCGTGGTCCCGTCCCCTCCGCGCACGGGGTGGAACGCGACGCTGTAGCCGGGCAGCCGGTTCTCCAGCCGGTCGTTCCAGTCCCGGCAGGCTTCCTGGATCGTGACGAACGCCGGGCGGCGGTCCTCGACGCTGCGCACGAGCGCGTCGGGGGCCTCGTCGCCCTATCCGCAGCCCACTGACGTCGAGCCCCGCTCGGCACCCGCGGCACCTGCTTCCTCGGCCATCCCATCTAACACCTCCGCCATCGAAGTGTTGCGACGACCAGTTGAACTCGCCCTGGACACCGTGGTCGGAGTGGATCACCGTGTCCGCCGCGGCCTCGCGGTTGTGCAGCGCCATGCCGAGCGCGTTGGTCACCAAAGCGGCGTCCTGGCGGCTGTCGATCGACCAGCCGATTACCCTGCGGGAGAAGGCGTCCAACACCACCGCGCAGTAGACCTTGCCCTCACGAGTGCGGTGCTCGGTGATGTCGGTGATCCACAGCCGGTTCGGCGCGGTGCGGACGAAACCACGGTCGACCAGGTCGGTCGCGGTGGCGGTATCCGGTCGGGCCGTCGATGTGTGCGGCCCGGAAGTCCTGTGATCCCGGCACGTTTCATGAGCATCTCGACCACGCCGTGGCTCACCGTGATGCCACGGCCCAGCATCAGTTCGGCGCGCACCCGCCGGGAGCCGCAGACCCCGTTGGAGGCGGTGTGGACCTGCCTGCCGGGGCCAGTGAGCCAGGCGTGTCGCACCGAACGGGCCGACGGGGCCCGACCGCGCCAGGCGTGCAGCCCGGATTCAGATACCCCAGGATCCGGCAGGCGGTCTGGACCGAGAGCCTGTCCTGGGCCATCGCCGCGATCGCGGCGAATCGGGCTTTGGGCGCACCGCCTCCTTGAGCCGTTCGGTGGCACGCTGGTGGATCGCCAGTTCGGTCTCCAGTTCGGCGATCCGACGTCGGGCCGAGGCCAGTTCAGCCTTTTCCACCGAGGTCAGGCCCGGTTCCTGTCCGGCGTCGACGAGCGACTGGCGACGCCAGGCGCAGATCGTCTGGTCGCCGATCTGTAGGTCGAGTGCGACCTGGGCGACGGTACGGCCGGCTTTGAACAGGTCGAGGACCTTGCTGCGGAACTCCGGCGGGTAACTCCTGGGCATGCTGACCCCTCCGGGGGATGATCAGCCTGAAGTCCAGCAACCCGACTCCGCAAAACCCAGAGCACATCACTTCCTGGTGTGCCCACTCAGATCGGTCATCGGCGCACCCGATAGCACAGGTGAAGCACCCGGTTGCCCTGAATCACTACGTCAGGATCCTCCAGCAGGTGCTGCGCGTGAACCGAGCCGAAGTAGCGCTTGCCGGACCCGAACACGACGGGTACGACGTCCATGCGCACCTCGTCGATCAGGCCCGCGGCAAGCACCTGGCCCCCGACGTCGCCGGCGGCCACCTCGACCACGCGGTCACCCGCAAGTTCCTGCGCCTTGGCCATGGCTGCCTCGATGCCGTCGACGAAGTGAAACGGTGCCTCGGGGTCCCAGCCCTCGGGCACCGGCCGGTGCGTCACGACGACCACGTGGTCGATCCCGCCCGGAGGCTTCCCGTCCCAGCCGTCCGTCATGTCGAAGACGTGGCGGCCGACGATTGTCACCCCGATCTGGTCCCAGTACGGCCGGGTGTAGTCGTAGGACGTCTGCGACACCGTCACCTCGCCGCTCTCGTCCAACGGCACGTCACCGCTGAACAACCAGTCGAACAGCGGTCCGGGCTGGTCGTCCTCGTCCGCGACGAAGCCGTCCACCGACACCGAGCTGTACATGACCACCTTGCCCACAGGGCTCTCCTCTGCTTCGGGTGTCCCAAATTAGCGTGTCGTGAGCTGTCGCTCTTGTAAGAAATCAATCGGCCGGCAGCGGCCAGCCGTCCAGCGCGTGGCCGGGATGTTCGCGCAGGAACCGCCGCCGGACTTCGACGTACCGGGTCGGCGTGAGCCCGGTGAACGCCCGGAACTCGTGGCCGAAGTGGGCCTGGTCGAAGTAGCCTGCGCCACCGGCGAGGTCGCCCCAGTCGATCGGTCCGGCGGGATTGATCGCGAAAACGGTGACGGCGAAGCGGAAGGTGCGGGCCAGCCGCTTCGGCGTGACGCCGATGAGTTCCTTGAACCGCTGTGCCAGGTGAGTGCTGCTGACACCCGCCGTCACGCTCAGGTCGCCGATCGCCACCGCCCCGCTGGTCGCCGCGATGACGCTGCTCGTATGGCGGACCAGCCCCAGGCCGGCAGTTTCGCACAGCCGTCGCATCAGTTCCTCCTCAAGCAGCGTCAGCATTTCCTGCGGTCCGTCCGCAGTGGCCAGCCGGTCTCGCAGCTCAGCAATGGCGGGCCGGCCCCAAACCTGCTCCACCGTCACTGGCCGGTCACGCAGCTCGGCAGCGGGCATCGGCAGGAACGGTGCCAGCCCCCACGGCTTGAAGTGCACGCCGACGGACCGGGTCCGGAGTGGGTAGCCGAACTCCAACGCGCGGGTGGGCACGGTGACCACGCAGCCGTCGGCGTACTCGGCCGTCTCGATGTCGGTGCCGGCGCGGATGCGGAACGGTGCCCCGAGATTGACGATGAGCAACGCCGCCGGCATCGGCGGCAGCGTCAACCGGGCGTACGGCGGCGCACCCTCCAGGTAGTAGAGGTCGTCGATCAGCTCGTCCAGCGGGGGCCGCGGCACTCTGGACACGTACTCCACGCGAACAGCATCGCCGACGCCCCGACGGAACCGCGCGCCGGGATCTTCCAGCCGCGCTTCCGCCAGCACCGAGCCGGTGCCTGGTGCCGTGTTAGGGGAACCCCAGGGCGTGGAGCCGTGTACCGAGCACGGTGTCGAGGTGGAGGGAGTCGGCCGCGATGATGCCGTGGGCCTGGGTGGTGGGGAATTCTCGCCAGGTCGGGCCATCATGGCGGGGTGCCGGGTCGAGGCTTGCGTCGTGCAGGATCTGCCGGACCGTCGAGGCGGCGATGCGGTGGCCGAGGCGGGCCGGTTCGCCCTGGATCCGCCGATGACCCCACCGCAGGTTCTCCCTGGCAAACCGCAGCACGAGCGACTTGACCGGCGCTCGGGTCGGTGGACGCTCGGTGCGTCGACGCGCGGAGTGGTCCTACTTGCGGGCCACGAGTGCGCGGTGCCAGGCGAGCAGGGTGCCCGGTGTGATCGGGAAACCTCCCGCTACCGGCGACGATCCACCAACCCGGACAGGGCGGCGAACCGGAACCGGTCGGTGGGCTCGTAGCGGACCGGACCCGCGAGCTGTCGGCGCAGGACCGCGTTCTCGTGCCGAAGGACGAGAAGTTCGGCGTTCTTCACCGTCTCGCTGCGCAGCAGCACCGCCGGCACGGACAGCGGCTTCCTGGTCGCCTTGTACAGCAGGGACACGATTACCCGGACATGCTCTCTAGCGGCGTTGGTACCGCTCTACCAGCGGCGATGACTTTCCGAGCGGCACAGGGCCGCGCTGGACTGCTATCCGCGCGGCTTCGCCGATTCGGCTCACGTACGCGTCCACCTCCGGTCGTTAGATGACCCGGGCACGACCTGTTTCGGCTGCCGCGTGGACGCGGCGGACAGCGTTGACGACTCGAAAGCGTTGTTATGCAGCGGAATGGGCTGATGTTGCCGGTGCCGGTGCCGGTGCCGGTGCCGGTGCCGGGGTCAGGTCAGGGCGTCGGCGCGGTTGTCGTCGTGGAGGCGGTCGCGGTGGAGGGCTGGGGTGGGGCCGGGGGTGGCTTCGGCCAGGCCAGCGAGTTGTTCCTCGGCGCACGTGGCGCTGGGGGTGCTTGGGGTCCAGTCCAGCTCGGTCCGGGCGCGGGTGGTGTCCACCAGAGGGGAGCGGGTGCCTACGTCGAACCAGCCGGGGGACATGCCGATCGCATGCAAGCGCCAGAGGAGGGCCACGGCTGCTCGCATCACCTGTCCGGGGATCGGCACGGCTCGTGCGCCTACTACTCGGGCGAGGTCGTCGGCCGTGAGGGTGTCTGCGGCCAGGTTGAAAGCGCCGGTCGCGCGGCGGTGGAGGATTCGGACGATGGCGTCGCCCACGTCATCGGCGTGCACCAGTTGCACGCGCAGCGCGGCCGGCAGTGGCAGGAGGGGAATCTTGCCGGCGCGGAGGAGCTTGATCAGCCACTCTGGCACCAGAGGGTCGAAGAACAGGGCCAGGAAACTGGCAGACGCGGACTTCTGCGCCACCAGCGTCGGGCGCACCACGGTGACGGCGGTGTCCGGGTTCTCCTGGGCGAACCGGTCCACGGCGGCTTCGACCTCCGCCTTCCCCATACCGTAGACCGAGCCGGGGATGCCGGTGGTCGGCCACGTCTCGGGCACCGGCTGGTCGTCGGCGGACTGGTAGGCGGCGATGGACGACGTGTGCACGACGTGCGGCACGCCCGCCCGCCGCGCCGCCTCCAGCACGGCCGCGGTGCCCTTGTAGTTGGTGCGGTGCAGGCGGTCACCCTGTCGGGTGGGTTGGAACATCCACGCCAGGTGCACCACGGCGTCCGCGCCGGCCACGGCCCGGTCGAGCACCTCGTGCGCGCCCTCGTCGGCCAGGTCGCACGCCTGCCACACCACCCCGTCGAACGCCCCGTCGCGCGGCGGGCGGCGGCACAGGGCCACGACCCGGTGGTCCGGGCTGTCGGCGGCCAGGGCGCGCAGCACGCCCGTACCCACGTTGCCCGATGCCCCCGTGATCACGACTTTCACGACATGCTCCCCATCCGCTCGACCGGGTCCGGTCGGCATGGGCTACCCGGGGCGTACCACCGCAACCTCAGCTCAGCGGATCGGGCACGCTGATCCCCCAACCGGTGGGTCGCTCCACCACGGTCGGCACCGCCACGACCGGGTCGGCGGCCAGCCGCCGCAGCCGTTGCCCCGCCCGCCGGTAGAACCGCAGCTGCACGCGCCGCCCGAACAACCGCCAGCCCCACCGCATCCACCACGGCGCACGCGGGTGCAACTGCGAGTAGCTGCGCGCGACGAACTCCACCTCACCGGTGGAGTGGTACTTGACCAGCTCGTAGTCCACCCGCCCCCGCTCCAGGTGGCCCTCCAGCGTCTCGTACCCCCACCCCCACGCGGTCCGCTCGTCGGACGCCTCGTCCCGCACGTCGGTCACCCGCACGCCCATGAGGAACCGCAATCCGGGCAATCGCGCCTGTAGCAGCATGTCCCGCCCCAGCAGGTCCGTGCCGGGCTCGTGGAACGCGCGGACGATCTCCGGCGGGCTGAACTCGTACCCGGCCACCAGGACCTTCGCCCGCCACCACAGCCCGCCCTCGACCGGCGGCCCGACGGCCTCCCGTCCCAGCCCGTGCCGGTGCTCGTCGAACGTCCACGCAGGCCGCCGCACCTCCGCAGGGTCGTAGTTCAGCCCCCGCCCGCGCAGCGCGCGCACCAGCGCCCCGACATCCACCCGTCCCGACCAGACCACCCGCACGACGACTCCTCCCGGTGACCCCCGTCGAGTACCCAGGCGGGCACCGGTCAGTCGTGGCGCGGCCTTGCGCGACACGCGGATGCTTTGACGCTGGTGCACCTGCGGGCTGCCGTAGGTGCCGTCCGAGGCGGTGTGGATGTCGGCGATCTCCGTGGTGACCGCCCGGTCCTCGCGCTCTTGGCGGGACGGGTCGGCCTGGTGGGCCACCCAGCCGTGGCAGGTGGAGAAGGCGATGCCCAGGACCCGGAGGACGAACTCGACCCCGAAGTGGCCGCGAAGTTCTCGACGAGCTTCACGACCGTCGCCGGGGCGGGTCGATTGATCGCCGAGCTGCCGGATACGGCGTGGGAGCGGTTCGCGTCCGGCGCGGGTTCGAAGGGGCGCGGATGGCGGGCTGGGCCGTGGTCGACATCCGTCCGCTGCGCAAACCGGGTGGGGCCATCGGCTGTTGGCCAGGTGGAGCATTTCCGATCCGTCCGTCATCGCCTATTACATCTGCTTCGGCTCGGCCGACAGCACACTGCAGCCGGTGTCGGCCGCTCACTGGTCCCGTTGTCCGTCAACGAGATCCGCCTATTATGGAACCGGCTCGTCATCCGCGTCACCCACACCGCCGACCACGTCCTGCACTGGCCGACCTGGCGGCGAACAAAGCAAGCCCGCACCCGGATCAGTCATCACAGTAGACGCGGACATCACAAACTGTCGTTGCCGTATTGGCGATCAGTTCGGAATGAGTTTCCGCAGGCAGATGATCGGGCAGGCCAGGCTGGGCATCGCCTGGTGGGCATCGGCTCGGCGTTGGGTGCGGACGCGGATTCGTCGGCAGCCCTTGATCCAGGCGCAGGTACGTTCGACCGGCTGACGGGGCTTGCCCAGTCCGGAGCCACCGGTGAGCTTGACGGCCAGCGGGATGCCGGTGGCGTCGATGATCAGGTGGTGCTCCCTAATCCACCACGATCTGGGCTTGGTCCGCCGCGCTGCTGGACCGGGCCGTGGCCGACGTTTTCGCCCGTGGGCAGACCGGTGCGCTGACCGAATTGGCCGCCGACACGTGGCCCCGTGGGGGGGGGGGCCGGGGGGGGGGGGGGGGCCCCGCGGGGGGGGGGGGGGGGCGCCGCCCCCCCCCCCCCGCCGGCGGGGCGGGAAACCCCCCCCCGGGGGGGGGGGCCGCC
>NZ_JBFABG010000020.1:0-86058 GCF_040640215.1 Actinosynnema sp. NPDC023587
TCATCCACCCGGGGCTGCACCCGCACCCGGGGGGCGCGGGGTCGGGGCCCCCCCGCCGGGGCCCCCGCGGGGGGGGGGCCCCCCGGGGGGGGGGGGGGGGGGGCGGGCCCCCCCCCCGCCCCACCACCGTCGCAGGCTCCCCGCCGACCCCGGTGCCGGGGAGTGCCCCGCCGCCGCCGGTCGAGGACGCGCCCGCGTTGCGCGGCCAGGCAGGCGGGTACCGGACCGGCATGGACGACATCACCGGAGCCGGTCCCGAGGAAGAAGCGGTGCGTGCCGGAGAGGCGAAGCCCGCCACCGAGCGGGAGGAAGGTCTCAGCGAACCGGACTCGTCATCGCCCGGCGACCAGCGGGACGACGCCCCAGGGACACCCGAGAACGACAGCGGCGACGCCTGACCGCGACGGCGTCGCGCGCCGGTCGGAGTTCTTCCCCGGTTCGCACCGGATCGTCCGGCATTTGACCATCCCCTGATCCGGCGCGGTGGTGAGCTGGTGGAGACCGACTGGGACACCGCGACGGAACTCGTCGTGATGAAGGAGAGTTCCGGCTCCGACGGGCAGCCCGGCAGCGACATCAGCTCCCGCGACGCGATCTCCCCTCGGCGCACGGGAACAACTCTGGCGCTGTTCCAGGCGGTTGCCGGTGTGCGGAGTCGAGTAGCCGGTGTCCGCGTGGTCAACCGGGTCGGCGAGGGGAACCGACGTCCCGGCTGGGCGGGCACCATCGTGCCGGCCGTCCGACCGGGTGGAAGTGGCACGGCCGATGCCCCACCGTCGAGGTGCCGGCGGCGGCCTCGATCCTGTGCGACCGCGCGCTCGACCTGGCCGTCCGCGTGGTCAACGCGGTCGACCTCCTGTCTCTGACCCCCGCCGATCGCCACCCGCACGGTCTGTCCGATCAGGACTTCACCGCGTGCTTCCCCGACTGCGTGCCGGTGGTGCTCGGTTTCACGGCTACCCCTCGGCAGTGCACGAGACCCTGCACGGCAGGTCCGACACGCGGCGGTTCCACGTGCACGGCTATCGGGAGGAGGGCACCACGACCACGCCCTACGGCCTGCTGGCCAGCAACAGCATGAGCCGCCACGACCTCGCCGCCGACGCGCTGCGCCGCACCGGTCGTGACGACGACTCGGCCGAACCGTCCTGACCGTCAACGCCGGTTCGAACAGCCTCAAAGCGCACTTGGCCGACACCGGGAACGAGGAAGTCCTGGACTCTGTCGACGTGGACGGCGCGGACGACATCGCCGCCGTCGGGCATCGGCTCGTGCACGGTGGACCCGGCCTGCGCGCGTCGACCCCGGTGACGACGACGCCATCGCGGCGGCCCGCCGTGCCGAGGCGTTGGCACCGCTGCACGTGCCGCCCGCGTTGCGGCTGCTGGACGTGCTGCGCGAGCGACTGCCCGACGTGCCGCACGTGCTGTGCCCGGACACCGCATTCCCCGCCGATCTGCCCGAGGTCGCCGCCACCTATCCGCTGCCGGCCCAGTGGCGGGAGCGGCACGGCTTGCGCCGCTACGGCTTCCACGGTCTCTCGTACCGGTAGGCGCTGGACCGGACGGCGGCGGTGCTCGACCGACCCGTCGAAGGGCTCAGCGTGCTGATCACCCACCTGGGCGGTGGCTGCTCGGTGTGCGCGGTGCGCAACGGTCTCGACCTCGACGCCCTCGACCACGGCCTCAACCACGAATCCTGCCTGCTCGGGCTGTCCGGCGGCAGGTCGGGCGACACCCGAGACCTGGTCGCCGAGGCGGGACAGGACCCGGCGGCGGCACTGGCGCTGCGCGTGTTCGCCCACCGCGTGCGCCGCGAACTCGCCGCCGCGGCTACCTCGCTGGACCGGCTCGACGCGCTGGTGTTCACCGGCGAGATCGGTTGGGACCAACCCGAGGTCCGCGCCGGCGTCGTCGCCGGCCTGTCGCTGCTCGGCACCCCTCGCGACCTGACCGCCGAACCGGACGGCGACGGACCGGTCAGCCCGCCCGCCGCCACCGTCGCGGTGCCGGTCGTGCGGCCACGTGAAGAGCTCCAGCTCTGCCGCGACACCCCCGCCGCGCTGTGACCAGCCATCGGCCTTCGTCCGACACGACCGTGGCCGGAGGTGTCGACTGGTCCGGGACGGGTACCACGCCGGCAGGAACCCGGCAACGAGGAGGAGCGGATGTCCAGCAGCGAGACCGGCCAAGTCACGGGCACGCAGGACAAGGACTACAACATCATCTGGTTCGTCGAGGCGTGCCTGAGCAACGTGCTGCGGTTGGAGACCTACATCGCGGACGCGGAGCGCGCGGGAGACAGCGAGTTGACGGACTTCTTCCGCCGCGCCAAGGAAGCGAGCCGCAAGGGTGCCGATGAGGGCAAGGAACTGCTGGCCCGGCGGTTGAACCGCTGACGCCGGCACAAGCGGGTGCCCGCGATCCGGTCCACCGGATCGCGGGCACCGCCCGGAGAAGTCACATCATCGGCAGGACCAGCCGGTAACTCTCGCTGTAGTAGTCGCCGGCTCGTTGGTGGTAGCCCATTCCGGTCCATGTCATCCGGGTCATACCCGGGTGGCGTCCTTGATCTGCTCCTCGGCCGGCACCGGTGTCACCGCCGGGCAACCACGTCGAGTACGGACTATCTCCGATCACAGCACAGGACACGGGTTCGCGCAGCAGCACGATCACCTGGGCTGTGCGACGCGACCTCCCCTCGGCGCACGGCAACCACCCTGGCGCTGTTCCGCCACGTCGGCCTGGCCGATGTCCCCACCGGACGTACCGAGCACCACCACCCACCACTCGGAAATCACGGCGCGGCAGGATCGACAGCCGGATCGGGCACGGTTGCCGCAGAGCCCCTGGTCCTCAACCGAGCGGGTAGACATGGTCGGGACGGTCCTCGGAGCAAGAGCCTCCGAGTTCCCGCGAGCACAACGTTCATAGCGCTATTGCCGTGGCAGCCATCGGTGGTAGTGGTGTTGCCTCGGTCCGAGACGACTCGTGGCGGCGGGTGCTCGACGAGGTCACCGGTGCCCTGGAGTTCCTCACTGCCGCGCTGGGCACCGAAGACGACTCCGAGGCCCGTTGCACCGGGTGTGCGAGCAGGTCACCGCAGTCGTGCCCGGCGGGACGAAGCCACCATTGCGACCAAGGTGACGGACCATGCTTGGAAGTGGCCCGCATCGGGGAACTGGTGCGCGTGTCGATCGGCGATGTGGCCGAGCGGTGGTCGGAGTTCGCCCGCGACGCCGGTTCGGCAGCCTCCTGCCCGCGCCCTTGGCGATCAACGACGACCACGGCGGCGTCAACTGCCCTTCGATGGCGGCCGGGACGCCGTCACGCTGAAGGTCACCACCTCCGCCGGCATCCAGGCCGCCCGCCGCTTCGCCACCGAACACGCGAGTCGCCTCGGCCTGTCCCACGGCTGCATGGAGATCGAGAAGTGGCTGTCCACGTCGCACGACGAGTACGCCGAGCTGTCGATGGCGGCGCACTTCGCGACGTTGTGCACGATCATGAACGCGGCAGTCAGGGCGAAGGTGGCCCCGGCGAACCCGTGCTACGGGATTCGCGTCACGGCGGGGGAGTTCGAAAACGAACTCCTGGTCGCCTCGCCGGTGCAGGCGTTGCGGGCGGCGATGCACCTGTACGAGTCCGAGATGGGCTCGCAGGGTTCACGCTGTGCCTGGTCGGCTGCTACACCGATGGGCGGTAGAGCGAGCTACAGCAGGCGCTCGACACCCAACATCCCTTGAAAGAGGTCAACAAGGGAAGCGCGAGCGTACGAAGACGCCTGCTGGAACCCGGTCGCTACGGCTGCCGCCGAGCGTCGCTGTGATCTACGAGCCGCTGCTCGACGATCGCCATGAGTCGTGTGTGTCCACTTCCCCCGAGGGTGGGCCGCTGCATCGGGGAACTTCCGGCATCGGTTCTGGCGGCCGGCCCGACATGGGCGCAAGCCTGATCGTCCAAGCGCTGTGGATCACACGTCGCCAATCCCTCTCTGGCTCACCTTCGTGAAGCACGCCACACCCATGCGACGTGGACAGCCGAGGACGACATCCCTACCTACGGCCATGTGACAGAGGTCATACCGACGCAGATCGATGCGACACTCGAACGACGGTGGTCGGCCTCGCTGCCGGCCCTGCACACCGATGAACGGGCCGGATCATCGGACGGTTCACCCACCTGGCAGCCATAGTGGAGAAGACGCGATCGCTACCGCTTCGGGAGTCCATTGCCTTCGATCTTGTACCGCATGCAAAAACCCGGCCTCAGGATCGAGGGCCGGGCTTCTGAACTGCGTACTTCGTTGGTGGACGATACAGGGATTGAACCTGTGACCCCTACCGTGTCAAGGTAGTGCTCTCCCGCTGAGCTAATCGTCCGAGGCGGAGACGGGAATCGAACCCGTGTACAGGGCTTTGCAGGCCCTTGCCTAAGCCACTCGGCCACTCCGCCAAGACTCCCGAAGCCTAGCACCAGGAAGTCTGGCCTGAGCCCAAGGGGCCCTCTGCCGAGCGGATGACGAGACTCGAACTCGCGACCCTCACCTTGGCAAGGTGATGCGCTACCAACTGCGCTACATCCGCATACTCCGTGGTTTCGGGACTTCCGGCCCTTTTGAGGCTTTCCGTTCCGTGTTCCCCGGTGCGAGAGGAACTTTATTACATCCCCCTCGGTTGGATCAAATCGGGGGTCCCGCCGACCGTCGGCAGGGCTGTCACCAGCACTTTCAGGTCAGGTCGTTGGAGATGAGGTGGGTCAGGGCCTCGTCCACGTCGACCCACAGGTGCTCGTTGCCGGGCACCACGACGTCGTACGTGCGGTCCAGGAAGTCGGCCAGCTCCTGTGCCGACGCCTCGAACATGGCGTGGCCGGAGGGCGAGCTGAGTTCGATCACGACGACCTCGGGGTCGTCGGTGGCCGGGCGGATCCGGACGTCGCCGTCTCCCGCGTCGGCGATCAGGCCGTCGGCCAGGAGATCGCGGGCGTACACCCATTCGACCCAGCCGGCACGTCCTGTGCGGAACGCGGCCACCACTGCGTAGGGGTCTTTCGTGTCATAACGAAGCTCCACCTGAACCGGAACCGCAGGGGTCCTCGGTGCCAGCAGGTCGAAGACTGCTGTTGAGCGGAGCGTCACGTGGTCATTGCGCATCGTCGTTACCCTTTTCTCCCTTCCCGGTCCAGGAAACGACCGAGTGCTCCACTTGTGACGTGTATGTGGCGAGGAACGCTCGACATCGAGGTGGTTATCACCCGTTCGGGGTCATTGAACTCCTCTGGGCTACCATCCGGCTGCGCTCCGTGTCCAGCCAACCCGTGCCGCTCCACATCTTGCTGGGTTTAACCTGAACCCGGTACCGGCTGTTGCGCGAATGTTGGACGTGAGGACAACTCTGGTGGCTGACTCACCCGCTCCGGCGTCCAGACCCGAGCCCGACGGGCGCACTTCCGACGCGTCGCTGGTCGAACGGGTTTCCGCTGGTGAACGCGGTGCGTTCGAAGAACTGTACGACCGCTACGCCCGACCGGCCTACTCGCTCGCACGGAGGATCTGCGTCGATCCGGGCCTGTCGGAGGACGTGGTCCAGGAGGCGTTCCTGGCGCTGTGGCGCAACCCCGCCGGGTACGACCGGTCACGGGGTGGCTTCGGCACGTGGTTGATGACCGTCGTGCACCACCGGGCGGTCGACGCGGTGCGGCGGGAGAACACCCAGCGCCGGCGGAACGTGCCGTTGACCGACGAGGTGTCCGAGCGCAACCTCACGCCTGCGGACGGTGCCGACCACGCCGCCCTCAACGGCGTCGTGGGTGCCGAGGTCCGGGAAGCGCTCAAACGGCTGCCCGAGGACCAGCGGCAGGTGATCGCCTTGGCCTACCTCGACGGTTACACGCAGATAGAAGTCGCGGCCTTGACCGGGATACCCCTGGGGACGGTCAAGTCGCGCACGTTCGCCGCGATCCGCAGGCTGCGGATCTCGCTGCGATCGGCTTGGGCCGGGGAGACCGGCGGCGAGACGACGGGAGCACATCGGTGACCGGGGAGCGGAGGGGCGAGCGGTGCCCTCAGGAGGAGCTCGCGGTCGGTTGGGCGATGCACTCGCTCGAACCGGACGAGGAGGCGCGCGTGCGCGACCACCTGCCGGGCTGTGCGCAGTGCCGAGAAACGGTTCGGGCCACCGAAGAGGTGACCGCGGCGCTCGGCGGTTCGGTGCGGCAGTACGACCCGCCGACCGGCCTGAAGTCACGACTGATGGCAGAGGTCGAGCGCACGCCCCAAGAGCGCGTCGCTCCGACTCGCCCGGCGGCACCGATCCCGTCGGAGTCCGTGCCTGAGCCCGCGCCCGTCAGGCTCGACGAGCGGCGCAAGAACGGCATCGGTCGCCGTCTGCTCGCCGCTGCGGCCGTCGTGGTCGCGTTGGCCGCAGTCGGTGTCGCAGGGGTGCGGTTCAACCAGCTAGACGACCGGATCTCGGCGGAAGAGCAGCGGAACAGCAGGCTGAACAAGGCTCTGGAACTGGCCGCGAACCCGGAGACCAACCGGGCCGTGCTGCGCTCGCCGTCCGGTGACCCGGTCGCGATCATGCTGTCCAGCGACGCCGAAGCAGCCGTCATGGAGATGAAGCTCGCGCCCAACGCGGCCGACCAGACGTACGTGGTGTGGGGCAAGAGCACCCCGGAAGCAGTGCCGTTGACGATGTTCACGGTGCAGCCGGACTCCACGGTCCAGTTCGTGAACTGGTCGAACGCGGCGCACCAGCACCAGGTGTTCGCGATCTCCCTGGAGCCGGGCACGACCATGCCGGCCACGCCGTCCGACGTGGTGGCCTTCGGTCAGGTGGGCAACGCGTGAGCGATGATGTGGACATGACCGCCGAACAGCGCGACAAGAAGGGCGAGCAGAGCGGCGACCGCCCGTGGTTCCGCCGCAACGCCGCGATGAACCTGACCTATCGCATCGGTGTCGGCGTGGTCGGCGGTCTCGTGCTGGTGGGCGGGATCCTGATGATCCCGTATCCCGGTCCGGGCTGGCTGGTGGTGTTCGCCGGGTTGGCGATCCTGGCGACGGAGTTCGAGTGGGCGGGCCGCGTGCTGCGCTTCGCGAAGCGGTACTACGACGCGTGGGTCGCGTGGCTCAAGCGCCAGAACCTCCTCGTGAAGACCCTCGTCCTCGCCGCCACCGCCCTGGTGGTCGCCGTGACCTGCTGGCTACTCGGCGCGTTCGCGCTGGTCGGAGGCTGGTTCGGGCTCGACTGGCCGTGGTTGGACAGCCCGATTTTTGGATCCAAGGGATGATGTTGTAAGGTATCCACACACCGCGAGAGCGGGGGAACGGAATAAGGGCGATTAGCTCAGCGGGAGAGCGCTTCGTTCACACCGAAGAGGTCACAGGTTCGATCCCTGTATCGCCCACAGTGTGTTTTTGCAGGTCAACGGCTCGTAGACGATCTTCGTCTGCGGGCCGTTGATCGTTGCGGGGAGCAATGTGGGAGCGGATGATCTTGACCACCTCCGTATTTGCGAAGGTGGTCATGGGTTTGTGCTCCCCGTTTGCTCCCGTGTTTGCTCCCAGCGGTATTGGAGTCCGGCGAGCATGGCATCGATCATGGGTTGGGTGACGTGGGAGTAGACGCCCATGACGCCGTGGAACTTGTGACCGATTCTTTTGTGCTGGAGGACTTCGGGGACGCCGTCCTCGATGAGCCAGGTCTTGTGGGTGTGGCGCAGGTCGTGGAAGTGCATGTCGGGGTTGATCCGCGGTCGGCCGGTGGCGGTGTCGCCGCGGAGCGCGGGTAGCCAGACGCGGCGGCGGAAGTTGGAACGTCGGTGTAGTGCCCCGTCGCCTCCGGTGAAGACGAAGCGGGCGGTGGGGTGGCGGTCGTGGTGGTCGTCGAGCAGGTCGGCCAGGAACTGGGGTAGATGGACGGTGCGGACGCTGGCGGGGGTCTTGGGCGGTCCGAGGGTGAGTTTGCCGCCGACCTCGTGCAGGGCACCGTCTTTGCCGTCGATGCGGATCTCCCGGTTGGCCGTGTCGACCCGTGTCCATTGCAGGCCGGTCAGTTCACCCCAGCGCATGCCGGTGTAGGCGGCTGTGACGATCAGGGCGGCGTTGTCGGGGGACACGCGGGCGGCCAGGCCGGTGATCTGGGCGGTGGTGGCGTGGGGCCGTTCGGGTTGGTCACCGGTGGCGAGGCGGAGTTTGCGGCAGGGGTTGGCGCCGATCAGCTCCTCGTCGACGGCCTCGCCCATGATCCGCGACAGCAGGTTGACCACGTCGGAGACACTGCGTTCGCTGAGCTTGCGTCGTAGCTGCTTGGCCCAGACCTTGATCGTCATCCGGGTGATGTCGCCCAGTTCGGTGTCGGCGAAGCGGGGCAGGATGTGGTTGCGCAGGTGCGAGTCGTAGGTGGCCCAGGTGACGGCGCTGACGTCGTGGGCCTGGACCCATTCGCGCACCCAGTCGCCGAACCGGGTCTGCGCCAGCCGGGGGTCGACGAACTTTCCGCGTCGCTGGTCGGACTCCACGTCCCGGATCCGGTTCTCCGCTTCTTCGCGTGTGTCGAAGCCGTTCTCGGTGAACAGGGATCCGTCCGGCAACCGGTAGCGCACCCGGAACCCGTCACCGCGTTTCTCCACCCAGCCCATCACGTACTCCTCTTCCTCGGTGTGTCCGTCCGCCGTCGTGGACGACGGCGGACGGACAGTGACGCTCCATATCCGTTGGAGAGCAACCGAAATGTGTTCAGGCCACCCTGCGCCGTGGATGCGGGCCGCGGTTCTCGTGCCCGGTCGCGCGGTCCCCTCGGGCGGGTCGGGATCCCCGTTGGACGATGGAACGCAGGTCCGCGTCGGAGAACCGCAGGTGCTTGCCCACGAACGTGCACGCGATCTCGCGCCGTCCCGCCATCCGACGCAGCCACGACTCCCGCACCGCCAACAGCCGGGCGGCCTCGGCGGGGGTGTGCAACAGCCTGGCCGGGGCCGCGACGATGGCTCCGTGCGCTCGGTGTCGCCGCCGACGACCTGCCAGGCGAGGCGGCTGAACTGGTCGCGCTCTACCGGACGGTCACCTCGGACAAGGCGGTGGCCGTGCTGGTCGACAACGCCCGCTCCGCCGAGCAGGTGCAGCCCCTGGTACCCGCCACAGCGCGCGGCACGATCCTGGTCACCAGCCGTCACCAGCCGTCACCAGCCGTCACCAGCCGTCACCGCCTCGCCGGGCTGGCCGTCGTGGGATTCCGCCACCTCGACCTCGGCTGCTTCCCCGTGGCCACCGGCGCCGCGCTCCTGGCCGGCCTGCTCGACGAGGACCGGCAACCTCTGGGCGAGGACCTGCTCCACGCCCTGGCCGCCCGCTGCCACGGGCACCCACTGGCCCTGACCATCGCCGGAGCCCACCTCGCCGCGCATCCCCGGTGCGACCCGGCTCGCCTGATCACCCGCCTGACCCACCTCGCCGAGGCGTCCGCCGCCTCGGACCCGCACGAGCTGTCCGTCGAAGGAGTGCTGCAGATGAGCTACGAGGACCTTGACCCCACCACCGCCCGGCTCTACCGCGGCCTAGCCGAGCACCCCGACGCCGAGTTCACCGCTGAGCCGCTCGCCGCCGGGCTCGACGTGGCGGTCAGTGCGGTCGACCGCGGACTCGGGCGGCTGGTGGAGGCCAACCTCGTCACCGAGACCGGCGACGAGCGCTACCGGCTGCACGACGTCCTGCGCGAGCACCTGCAAGCCCTCGCTGACCAGGACGACCAGGGCGAGCGACTGGCGGTCCGTCGCCGGATGATCGAGTGGTACCTGCGGCGCACAGCAGCAGCCGACAAGGTCATCAACCCTTTCCCCCGCCGGTTCAGCGACGCCTACGCCGACCTCGACACCGGCATGTTCGACGACGCCAAGGCCGCCTTGGACTGGGCCGACACCGAACGTGCCAACCTCCTCGCCGCGCAGCAGGTCGCCGCCGACCAGGGCTGGACGGAGCCGGTGTACCAGTTCGGCGAGGTCCTGTGGAACCCGCTGCGCCCCAACTACACCGCCGGTGAGCTGGTGAGCTCGCAGTTCCTCGGGGCCAACGCCGCCGCCGACGCCGGGTACATCCTGGAGGTCGTCTGCCGCACCCGGCAGGGCTTCGGCGAGACCAACCTCGGCCATCACGAAGCCGCCGTCGCCATCTCCTCGCGCTGACCACGTTCGACCTGGACGACTATTTCTTCGGCGCGCTGGCCGCCGGTTTCCTGCTCAAGGAAAGCGATCCCGCCCTTGTCCTGGACGCGGTGCACAGCCTGCACGAGGGCCGGGGGCTGATCGACCCGAAGGTCACCGGACGGCTCATCGTCCGCTTCGCGCGGTTGTCACCACGGCCCGTGCCCAGCCACGTCGACCAGCTCACCCCGCGCGCGCACGAAGTGCTGGCGCACGTCGTCCGGGGTCTGAGCAACGGCGAGATCGCCACCGCGCTGACGATCGAGGAGGGCACCGTCAAAACGCATGTGGCGCGCATCCTCACCAAACTCGGCGTGCGCACCCGCGTGCACGCGGTGATCTACGCCTACGAGCAAGGCCTGGCCGCCGACCGGTGAGGAGCCTGGCCGTCGACCGGTGAGGAGCCTGGCCGTCGACCGGTGAGGCCCGGGTAAGGCCCGGGTGCGGCCCGGTTGGCGTTCGCGCTGGTCAGCGGTACAGGGTAGGGCCTGCCATACCTCGGAAATCACGGCACCCACGGTGGGTCCGCCGGTCCCGGCGAGGAAGAGTCCGCCCCATGGTTCTGGTGCGGGATTCGCGAGTGGTCGGGACGGACATCGTCTCGCTGACCGATGTGACGAAGGTGTACCCCGGTCAGACCGGGGTGCGGGCGCTCGACGGCGTGACGGTCGGGTTCGCCAAGGGGTCGTTCACCGCGGTCATGGGTCCGTCCGGATCCGGCAAGTCGACGCTGCTGCACTGCGCGGCCGGGTTGGACCGGCCGACCGCCGGCCGGGTGGTGCTGGCCGGGCAGGACGTCGGCGCGTTGCGGGAACCGAAGCTGACCACGGTGCGGCGTCGGCACGTCGGGTTCGTGTTCCAGTCGTTCAACCTGGTGGACGCGTTGTCGGTGTGGGACAACGTCCTGCTGCCGCAACGGTTCTCGGGCACCAAGCCGGACGAGGCGTGGGCACGCGAAGTGCTGACGCGGGTCGGTCTCGGCGGGCGGGAGAAGTCGCGGCCCGGTGAGTTGTCCGGCGGGCAGCAGCAGCGGGTGGCGTTGGCGCGGGCGCTGGCCGGACGACCGGAAGTGATCTTCGGTGACGAGCCGACGGGCGCGCTCGACCTGTCAACGGGACGCGAGGTGCTGGCGTTGCTGCGTCGTTTCGTGGACGAGTCGGCTGCGACGATCGTGATGGTGACCCACGATCCCGCCGCGGCGGCGTGGGCCGACCGCGTGGTGTTCCTCGCCGACGGCAAGCTCGCCGGCGATCTGGTCTCGCCGACTGCCGAACTGGTCGCCGCCCGGATGACGGAGCTGACCCGATGATGACTTTCAAGCTGGCCATCGCGAGCGTGCGGCGACGTCTCGGCGCGTTCGTCGGCACCTTCCTGACCGCGTTCCTGGCCGTCGCGCTGATCTCGGGCAGCGGCCTGCTCCTCTACTCCGTGCTCACCGCCGGACCTGGCGGTGACCGGTTCGCCGCGGTCGACGCGGTGGTCGCGGCGGACCGCGAGATCGAGTTGACGACCACCGAGGACAAGGGTGACAAGACCAAAACCAAGACCAAGACCGAGCGGCTGACCGGCGCGCAGCCGTTGCCCGCCGATCTCGTCGACACCGTCGCCGCGACACCGGGCGTCCAGACGGCGGTCGCGGACGCGGCGTTCCCGGTCGCGCTGGACTTCCAGGGCACGCCGGTCAGGGCACCGGAACGTGCGTCCGTCGTGGCCCACGGCTGGGTCTCGGCCCCGTTGACCCCTTACGTCCTGCGTGACGGCACCGCGCCCACGACCGGTGAAGTCGCGGTCGGCGCGGAACTCGGGCTGACGGTCGGGCAGAACGTCCGCCTCACCACCAAGACCGGCGCACGGGACGTCAAAATCTCGGGTGTCGTGACCGGCGGCGTGCCGGGACAGGCGGCGGTGTTCGTGGCCGATCGGCAGGTCGACGAGCTGTCCGGGCTGACCGGGCCCACGGCGGTCGCGGTCGTGCTCGCTGCGGGTGCGGATCGGGCACAGGTCGTCGCCGCGATCGAAAAGCAGCTCGAATCGGTACCGGTGCACACCGGCGCGGACAAGGTGAACGCCGACCTGCCGGGTGCGGTGCCGGACTACATCGGCGCGATCTCCATCTTCGGGTTCGTCCTCGGCATCACGGGGTTCGCGGCAGTGTTCGTGCTCACCGGCACGGTGTCGCTCGCGGTCCGCCAACGGCTGCGGGAGCTGGCCCTCCTCCGCACGGCCGGTGCAACCCCGCGTCAACTACGCCGACTGCTCGGCACGGAAATCGCCCTGGTCACCCTCGTGGCCACGGTGCCGGCGCTGCCGATCGGCGTGGTGGTGGCGCACCTGGTGGCCGGTCGGTTCCGCGAGCTGGGCGCGGTGCCCGCGCAGTTCACCGTGGCGATCAACCCGATGGTGCTGATCGCCGCCGCGGTGATCGGGCTGCTGGCGACGCTGCTGGCCACTTCGGTGGCGGCACGACGGGCGGTGCGGATCGCGCCGACGCAGGCGCTGCGGGAGACGGTCACCGCCGCACACGGCAGCCGGGTGCCGCGGATCGTGGCTGCGGCCGTGCTCACCGCCGGCGCTGCCGCGGTGCTCGGTCTGGTGCCGCTGGGCGGGAACCTGGGCATGGGCATGGGTTTCGTCTCGTCCGCCCTGCTGCTGTGCGCCGCCGCCGCGCTCGGCCCGATCCTGGTCGGCGGCCTGACGGCAGTCGTATCGCGGCTCGTCGGGCTGACCGGCGTGCTCGGCCGCATCGCCGGTGCCATGACCCGCGCCGAGAGCCGCCGGGTCGTCGGCGTGGCCATCCCGTTGACGCTGATGTTCGCGATCAACGCCACCATGCTGCTCAACGGCGACATCCTCACCGAGGTGACCGCCGACCAGCAGGCCGCGCGCACCGCGCGGGCGACCGTCCAGGTGGCCGCGACGAACGCGCCCGGCCTTCCGCTGGCCACCGCCGAACAGGTCGCCGCGCTGCCGTCGGTGACCGGATCGGCGCTCACCGTCGGCACCAGGATCGTGGTCGACGAGGAAGGCAAGCCGGAGGACTACCCGGCGCAAGGCCTGCGGTCGTCCGGCGAGTCCGCGCTGGACCTCGGCGTCACGGCGGGGAACCTGGACGACCTGGCCGCCGACTCGGTCGCGGTGAGCGGTCCGCTCGCCGAGCGGCGGAGCTGGAAGATCGGTGACCGGCCGACGTTCTGGCTGGCCGACGGCACCCGCACGACGTTGACCGTGGTGGCCGTGTACGAGCACTGGCGTGGTTTCGGTGACCTGGTGGTGGACGCGGAACTGGTCGCGGCGCACGATCCGCGTGGCCTGGTCGGCGCCGTCTACCTGCGTGGCGAGCCGGATCTGGCGGGTTTCCCGATGCTGGCCGCCGCCGGACCGGGCGCGGTGGAGGCGGAGAACCAGCAGGCCGCGTGGGAGCTGATGGTGGCCGTGTCTCTCGGCTTCACCGCGATCGCGGTGGTCAACACGTTCGCCATCGCCACCGGTTCGCGCCGGCGCGAGTTCGCCGAGCTGCGGCTGACCGGTGCGACGTCACGGCAGCTGCACCGGCTGCTCGACCGGGAGGCGTTGATCACCGTGGCGGTCGCGCTGGTGCTCGGCTGCCTGATCAGCGGGATCGTGGTGAGCGCGTTCAGCGTGGCCCAGGACGGGCAGTGGCGGCTGTTCGTCGACCCGCTGTGGTACCTCGGGATGATCGCGGGCGTCGGGGTGCTCGGTCTCGTGGCAGGCGCGGTGCCCGCCCGCGTCGTGGTCCGACTGCGGTCCCTGCCCCAGCTAGGTTGACCAGGTGTTCCCGCAAGCGGCCAGAGGACTGGCGCACCTGCTGGCCGGCCTGGTGATCGGACCCGCGTCCTTCCTGTGGGCGCTGGCCACCACGCTCGCCACCGCCCTGCTGTCGTTCACCTACCTCGGACCGCCGATGTTCCTGTCGGTGACGTGGGTGAGCAGGCGGATCGCCCGGCTGGAGCGGCGGCGCGCGGGGTGGGTGCTCGGCCGGGTGATCGGCGATCCGTACGAGCCGGTGACCGGGAGGAACCCGTGGACTCGCGGCCGCGCGGTCATCCGGGAACCGGCGACGTGGCGCGACCTGGCGTGGCTGCTGCTGTCGTTCCCGGTCGGCCTGGCGACCGGACTCGTCGGCGTGGTCGGCGGGGTGGTGGAGCTCGGCACGATCGTCGCACCGGTATGGCTGTGGGCCGTGCCGAACCCGCACCTGTACCCGGTGGCGGACTGGCTGTTCAACACCGTCGGAGGTCGGTTCGTGCTCACCGCGTTGGGGCTCGCCGCGCTGCGGCCGGTGTCGTGGCTGGTCGGCCGGATGTCGCGGCTTCAGGCGTCGATCGCGGCCCGGTTGCTGGAGGCCGGGCCACGGGCACGGCTGCGGCAGCAGGTCAGCACGCTGCGGGCGACCCGGCTGCGGGTGGTGGACGCGCAGGCCGCCGAACTGCAACGGATCGAACGCGATCTGCACGACGGCGCGCAGGCCCGGATCGTGGCGGCGGGCATGACCCTCGCGTTGGCCGATCGCAAGATGCGTGCCGCGGGACTGGCGGAGGACACCGCGCGTGCGGACCTGCTGACCGCGCGGAGGCAGTTGGACGAGGCGCTCGCCGAGCTGCGGCGGTTGGTGCGCGGGATCTACCCGCCGATCCTGACCGACCGTGGCCTGGCCGCCGCGTTGACGGCGTTGGCGGGTGACGCGCCGTTCAGCGTCGTGGTGGACGCCGACGAGCTGGGCGACCTGCCGGCGGCCGTGGAGTCGGCGGCGTACTTCGTGGTCGCGGAGGCGTTGGCGAACACGGTCAAGCACGCCGAGGCGGACGAGTGCGTGATCGAGCTGCGCCGGTCGGACGAGCTGTTGGCGCTGGTCGTGCGGGACGACGGGCGGGGCGGGGCAGACCCGTCCGGCTCGGGTTTGGACGGGTTGCGGCGTCGCGTCGAGGCCTTGGACGGCACGATGGGGGTCACCAGTCCACCGGGTGGACCCACCACCGTTCTCGCGGAGTTCCCATGCGCATCGTGATCGCCGAAGACCTGCTGCTGCTCAGGGACGGCCTGGTGCGGATGCTGACCGCCACCGGGCACACCGTGGTCGCGGCCGTTGACAACGCGCCGGACCTGGAGCGGGCCGTGCTCGAACACCGGCCTGATCTGTCCATTGTGGACGTCCGGTTGCCACCGGGTTTCCGGGACGAAGGGCTGCGCGCCGCGCTGTCGGTGCGCAGGCAGGACCCGAAGGCGCCGATCCTGATCCTGTCGCAGTACGTCGAGCGCACGTACGCCACCGAACTGCTGGCCGACGGCAACGGCGCGATCGGCTACCTGCTCAAGGATCGCGTGACCGCACTGGACGAGTTCCTGGACGCCCTGGAACGGGTGGCGGCCGGCGGCACGGCGATGGACCCGGAGGTGATCCGCCAGTTGTTCGCCCGCAACACCCGGGACCAGCGGATCACCGCCTTGACCGCCCGTGAACGCGAAGTGCTGGCGTTGGTGGCCCAAGGTCTGTCCAACTCGGCCATCTGCGCCGAACTCGTCCTCGCGCCGCCGTCGGTGGAGAAGCACATCAGCAACATCCTGACCAAGCTCGACCTGCCGCCGGCGGACAACTCCCACCGGCGCGTCCGAGCAGTCCTGGCCTACCTGAACCAGTGACTAGCCGGCGTTCACCGCGGTGACGGTGAGCTGGTTCCCGAACCGACTGACGTCGCCGGCGCAGCCGTACTGGTCGGACATCGGCAGGTCCAGCGCTTCGGTCTCGTCCGGCGGGTAGACGCGGAGGTTCGCCACGGCGGTCTTGCGGCACGTGTCCGGGTCGTAGTTGTCCACCTGGCCGAGGCCGACGTCCGCGGACGCCGCCGCGCATGCCCCGCTCGAAGTCCCCGAAACCGACCGCCGGCGCACCGACCGCGACCGCGCCCGCCCGGTCCGGTGCGCGGGGGTCCGCCGCCGGGTCGGGGGGGCGTGGTCACCGGTCCGGTGAAACGCCCCAACGGGATGGACTACCACCCCCGGTTGCTGTCCGGGATGCCGGACGTGACCGCGTTGCGGCGGTTGCGTGACGCCGGGGTCTCCGCCCTGTTGTACGGACCGCCCGGCACGGGCAAGACCAGCGTGGTGGAGGCGGCGTTCCCGGACTGCGTCACGGTGCAGGGCGACGGGGACACCGTGGTCGCCGACTTCGTGGGCGACTACACCAAGACCCCGGACGGCGAGTTCGTGTTCGTGCACGGTCCGCTGGTGCGCGCGATGCGCGAGGGGGTGCCGTTGTTCGTCGACGACGCGACCCTGACCCCGCCGACAGTGCTCGCGGTGGTCTATCCCGCGATGGACGGACGCCGCCAGATCATCATCAAGGCCAACGGCGGCGAGCTCGTCACCGCCGCGCCGGGGTTCTACGTGGTCGCCGGACACAACCCCGGCGTGCACGGGGCGGTGCTCACCGACGCCCTGTCGTCCCGGTTCTCCGTGCAGGTCCAGGTGTCCTCCGACTACGACCTGGCCGACCAGTTGGGCGTGGACAAGAAGGCGGTGCGGGTGGCGCGCAACCTCGCGACCCGGCAGGAACGGGGCGAGGTCGGGTGGGCACCGCAACTACGTGAGTTGTTGGCGTTCAAGAAGATCGCCGCCGTGTTGGGCGCGGACGCCGCCGCCGGGAACCTGGTGGGCATCGCGCCGGAAGAGGACCGCGCCACCGTCGCCGCCGTGGTGCGCGACGCGTTCGGCCGCACCGTCGCCCCACTCGCCCTCGGTGCCCGCATCACCCCGAAACCCTGACCCCGGACCACCCGTCAGACCGACCGCGACCGTCGCGAAAGGACCGAAACCGTGAGCACCCACTTCACCACCGACCCGACCGCCACCGGTGCCGCCGTGTTCCCCGCCCGCCCCGAATGGCTGACCCTGTCCGCCGCCTTCGCCGAGGAGGTCCCGGTCATCGCCGACCGCGACGACCTGCTGGTCACCGTCGCACCCGGCGCGGGCGGGGGCGCGCCGGCGTGTTTCTACCCCGCCCGCGCGCTGATCGAACTCGACGGCGACCACCTCGGCGTGGACCCCGCCACGGTGGACCCGGCGAACCTGTCCGACCGCCCCCGCTACGCCCCGGCGTGGGGTGCGCTGACCCACGAGTGCGGGCACGCCAAGCACACCGCGTGGGAACCCCCGGACGAGGCCCCGCCCGGCGTGGTCGCCGCCGCCGTGCTGCTGGAAGAGCCCCGCATGGAAGCCGCGCAGGTCCGCCGCCGCCCGGACGACCGGCACTGGTTGCGGGCGTGCGTGCGCGGCATCGTCGCCGCCGACCTGTTGGCGGACCCCGCCACCGCCCCGCAGATGACCCCGGCGCACGCCGCGCACACCGCCGCGCTGTTGCTGGGACGCGCGGACGGCGGGGTGCTCACCCGCGCCGAGGTCGCCCCGGTCGCCCGCGTGGTCGAGGACGTGCTCGGGGCCGAGGTGCTGGACAGGCTGCGGGCGGTGTGGCGCACGGCGTTGCGCACCGCCGACGACGACGGCGAGACCATGCTCGCCCTCGGGCGGCAATGGTGCGAGATCCTCGGCACCGACCCCGACCCCGACACCTTCGCCGACCCCGGCGCGGCACCGGACCCCTCCGGCACTCCCGACCCGTTCGGCGGCACCCCCGGCACCGGTACCCCCGTCGACCCGTCGCCGTTGGCGGACGCGATCTCCGCCGTACTGGACGGGGTGGCGGCGAGGGTGGCGCGGGAAGAGGCACCCGAGGACCCCGCCGCTGTCGCCGCCGTCGACAAGGCGAAAGCCGACGCCGCCGACAAGGCGGTGCGGAAGGCGGCACGGCGGGTGTTCACCGCCGGCGGTCCCCGTGACGGGACCACCCTGACGGCCGGCACCCGCCCGCCCACCCCGCAGGAGCGCACCGCCGCACGGGTGCTGGCGCGCGCGTTGGACACCGCCGGGGTCCGCGAACGGGTCGCGGTCAAGTCCGCCTCGGCGGTCCCGCCGGGGCGGCTGCGGATGCGCGGGGTGCGCGCCGCCGAAGCCCAACGCGCCGCCGGGGCGATGGTGACCGCGCAACCGTTCACCCGCACCAACCGCACCACCCGGACCCCGGTCACCGCCCCGCCGTTGCGGATCGGGGTGGCGTGCGACGTGTCCGGCTCGATGCGGTGGGCATGCGCGCACGTGACCTCGGCGGCCTGGATCCTGGCCGACGCCGCCCGCCACACCAGGGTGCCCACCGAGACCGCGAGCGTGATCTTCGGCCACCACGTGCGCCCCCTGACCCACCCCGGCAAACCGCCCGCCGAGATCACCGAGTTCGAGTCCAACGACAACTGGGAGGACATCCCGGTCGCGCTGGACGCCCTCGACGGCGCACTCGGGCTCTCCCGCCCCGGCGCGGCGCGGCTGCTGGTCGTCGTCTCCGACGGCGACTACCGCCACCAACCCCGCACCGACGGGCAACGCAGACTCGACCGGCTGCGCGCCTCCGGGTGCGCCGTGCTGTGGCTGACCACCGGCACCCACGACACCCCGCTCGCCGGGTCCACCGTCCACGTGCTGACCGACCCCGCCACCACCGTCCGCGCCATCGGACACGCCGCCACCGCCGCCCTGCGCGCCACCACCCGCTAGCCCCACCGGTCCGGGGCGGGACAAACCCCGCCCCGGACCACCCACCGAACCGACCCCATGACCACGAGGTGACCCGCATGTCCGACACCCGACCCGACACCGTGGGCGAGCTGACCGCCGCCCTGTCCGGCTACGACCCCGCCACCCCGCTGCGGATCGCCGCCCGACCCGGCTACCCGACGGAGCACCACCTCGCGCGGGTGGTGTGCACCCCCGACGACACCGAGGGCGACGGCACCCCGCCGACCGGCCCGTCCGTGGTGTGGCTCGGCGTGGGCGGGCAGGTCGGTCACTTCCCCGAGTCGGCCGCCGACGCCCTGGGGTGGTCGCGATGACCACCACGACACCCGGACTCGCCGAGCGGGCGGTGCGCGCCGCGCGCGCCCACCGTGCCGCCGACCCCGACGGGTTCCACCACCGCCACGACAACCCGGAGGCGTGGAACCGGTGGGCGCGTCGCGCCCGTGTCGCCCGCACCGTCGCCACCGCCCTGCAGGTGCCCGTCGACGCCGTGCTCGTCACCGACGACCCCCACCGCACCTACCCCACCCGCGCCGGAGAGGTCCCCGGTGACCTGATCACCGTCACCGACCCCGTCACCGGACGCTTGTGGCGGTTCGTCCCCGACCACAGCACCCCCGGCCAGGCATGGTTGCTGCTCGACCACTGCTCCGGCTGTTCCACCGAAGTCCCCGTCGCTCGTGTCGCCACCCTGGCCGACCTCGGTGACCACCTCGCCCCCGGCCACAACGCCCCGCCCCTCCGGGAGATCCGCGACATCGCCGACCACCGGCCCGGCTGCACCGCACTCCATCAGGCGGAGGGCTGAGGGCGGTTTCAGCCGGCGAGTCCCGGGATCACTGGGGCACCGCCGATCTCCACGGCGGGTTCGGTGAGGTGCGGCCGGACTCGCGCTGGGAACATGCCGAGCCCGACGTGAGGGCCGTTGCCGTCCGCTCTGACAGGTGACACGCCTGAAAGGCGGCCACCAGGGCGTGTCACGATCGCAACCGACCCGACAGCAGGGGGTTTGGTTGGCGAGTATCGGTGACGTCGTGGCCGCGCTGCGCCGGGTGGTCGAGGACCTTCCTTTCGCGCCGCTGGCTGAAGCCCTCGACCTGGTGGAAGACGCGAAAGCCTTCATCGAGCCGGCCGCTGCGGGCAGCGGGCAGGACGGGTTCGGGCAGGTCGTCGCCCGGTTCGAGGAGGTCGCCGACGGCATCGGCGCGCTTCAGGAGGTGCCGGCGGCCATCCAGCGGTCCGCCACGGCGGCGGCAAGCCACCTCGAAGGTCAAGGCGTGCCGCGAACCGTCACGCCGCCACCAAACCAACCCGGCACGAGCACGCCGTCGGGAGCGAGGTCGCCCCCGTCGCCCCCGTCGCCCGAGCGCATGGGCGAGCTGCTCAAGGCCCTCCCCGTGCGCGACGACCCCGGCGGCAAGACCTCGGGGTACTGGGTCGACCGGACCGGCGGGGTGCAGGGCCTTGTCGAGAGCGGTCGGGGCGAGCTGCGCGAACAGGCGGTGCAGAGTCTGCGTCGTCTGGGCCTGGCGCCCGCGCGGGGAACGCTCACCGTGGCCGACCACGTGGAGGTGCAGGTCGCGGTGCAGGTGCGAGAGGCCGGTGGCGCTGACGCTACGTTGGCGGTGAACAACCGGCCCTGTGACTTCGGCCCGCTGTCCTGCGACCGCGTCGTGCCCGGAGTACTTCGGCCGGGCTAAAGCCTGACGGTCTATTGGCCCGACGGCGTGAAGACCTACACCGGAAAGGAGCGTTAGCCGTGGGGTACGTGCTCGACGTGGCCTACCGACACGACCAGGAACCGAGGCACCTGCGCACACGTGACGACGTCGACGCCTTCGTCGACGAACTGCTCACACTCGGCCCGGCCTACCGCGCCGCCACGGCCTACGCCGTAGAGGAAGGCAGCGACGCACTGCCCGACCACGAGCTGCTGATCGGTGCCGGCGGGCAGACCGGCCTGGGTGCCGTGCGGTACAGCGGTGAACACGGCACCTGGTACCTCCAGGGCGAGCGGGTCAGCCCCGACGGGGTGCGATTTGCCTACTTCGGCACCGCCCAGGAGTTCCCGGCCGACGCCGAGGTACCGCTGGACCTGGTCCGCGAAGCCCTGTGGGGACTGCTGACCAGCCGCGGCGACCGTCCGGACGGGATGATCTGGGCCGAGACCGACTGAGACTGCCGCCGTTCCCGTCGCGCTTGCACGCCACACCCGACCGCAGCCGCCGAAAGCAAGCCGGCCAGGGTGACAGGCCTGCCACCGAGGTGTCCGCGAAGTCGTAGGCATTGCTGCGGATGCCGAACAGGGAACGGGGTTGACGGTCTTCGTAGGTGGGAGCGGCCTCGTTGGCTTCCGGGACTTCACAGCGGCTCCGCTTCGGACACGACGTGGACGTCGACAGCGCGGTGAGCCTCGGAGTTCGTCTCACGCCCGCCGTGCACGGCCCGGACGGCTACAAGAAGTTCACCGGAGGAAAACCGCCGTGGCGTCGTTGACGGCCTGGTACAAGCAGGGCGAGGAGCCGACCCCGATCACGAGCGCGGCCGATCTCGACGCGCTGCTGCAACGCATGGCCGCCGACTTCGCCGCCCAGGACGGCCCGGTCCCGCCGATGGTCGAACTGGCCCGCCCCGACCCGTGGGCCGAAGGCTGGGTGGCCGTCCGCCTCGGCATCGCCCCCGACCGCGGCTTCATCGCCCACGCCGACGCCACCGGCTCCTACATCACCACCAACGGCGGCGACCCGGACGGCGAACCGGTCCTCTACGACCACCAGGCCCATACCCGGGAATGGCCCTCCGACGCCGAGCTGCCGCCGGCCGACGTCATCAAGGCCGCCCACGACCTCGTCGCCACCGACGGTGAGCGGTCCACGATCGTCAACTGGCGGCCATGGGGTCCATAGGCGTCGAACAACCGGCCCTGTGACGTCGGCCCGCTGTCCTGCGACCGCGCCGTGCCGCGGCAGCACCGGGAAGTCTCGGCGGAGACGTCGGGTCCACTGCGGGACCGCTCACACTACGAACCACGATTCGCCAGGTCATCTGGCGTTCCGCGATACCGACCGCGGCCGGTGGCGAGAGCCCGGGCCGGGTGCGGGGATGGCCGGTGGTGGTCAGGGGGAAGTGAGGGGGCGGCACCGTGGCGGCGTTGGCGTCGGCCGTACTCGGTGATGGCCTGCCACAGGTCGCGTCGGTCGACGTCGGGCCAGAAGTCGGGGGTGAAGTAGAGCTCGGCGTAGGCGGCGTGCCAGGGCAGGAAGTTGGAGGTGCGCTGCTCGTCGCCGGTGCGCCACAGCAAGTCGACGTCGGGCATGTCGGGGTGGGGCAGGTGGCGGGCGACGTCGTCCGGGCCGATGAGATGGGGGTCGACGTCGCCGTCGCGGGCGGCCTGAACGAGTGCGGCGGCGATGCGGGCGATCTCGTCGCGGCCGCCGTAGTCGATGCACATGGTGAGGGTCAGTCCGGTGCGGTCACGTGTGCGGCGCTCTTCGCGCACGAGGGCTTCGACGAGGTCGTGGGGCAGCCTGTCCGGGCGGCCGGCCCAGCGCTTGCGGATGTCCAGATCACGCAGGGGGCCTTCGACGAGTTCGTGGTGGATCACTTCCAGGATTGTGGCGACCTCCTCCGGGTCGCGTTTCCAGTTCTCGGTCGAGAACGCGTAGAGGGTCAGGTGGCGCAGGCCGATCTCCAGGGCGCCGTGGATCACCTCGTGCGCGGCGGCGGCGCCGACGCGGTGGCCGTCCTGGCGGGGCAGGCCGCGCTGTTGGGCCCAGCGGCCGTTGCCGTCCATGATGACCGCCACGTGCTCGGGCATCTTGTCGGCGGCGATGCGCGGGGGTCGGGCGTCATCGCGGTGCGGTGGCGGAGGCCGGAGCGCGGTGTCGTCGGCCGTCGGGCCCGGTTCGGTCGTCTCCACCACCGCCGTGGCAGGTCGGGCTGCGGGCACGGTCAGGGGGGTCAGGTTCCAGGCCACGGCGGAGCGGAGGCGGGCGGGGAGCAGCACACGGGCGCGGGCCGCGACGGACGGGCGCGGCGGGCGTGCGAGCAGGGTGGGGCCGGCCGCGTCGACGGCGTCGAGTTGCAGGCGCATCAGAGCGGCCGCCGTGTCGAGCACGATGGCGGCGCCGGGGTGCATACCCCTGGTCAGGGCGGGCCTGATCACCCGGTGGCGGGCCAGGGCGGTCAGGTCGGCGATCAGGGCCGCCACGGCCGGGCTCCAGCAGCCTCGGGTCAGGTCCTCCTCCGCGCCGGGGAAGGGGTCCATGGCTTCCCGTGGCAGAAGCAGGTGGCCCTGGGCGAGGTCGGTGCCCAGGTCGGTGAGGGTGTCGGTGAGCTGGGCGCCGTCGATGAAGTGCCGGTAGTCGGCCTGCCGGTCCAACCGCAGGGTCATCGGCGCGCCGGCCTGGTCGAACAGGTGCCGCACCTGGTCGACCCAGGGCACCAATCCCCGGTTGCACCAGGCCTGCCACTGGGCCCAGTCGGCGAAGCGCAGACCGTGTGCGTCGTCCCGTGTCGTGGCCATCGCGCCCCGCAGGCCGGACAGGTCCAGCCGCCACCGCACCGCCGTGTCCACCAGGGCGTGCCGGATCGGATCGGCGCTCGTGCCCACCGACAGGTCGTGTTCCAGAGCCTTGGTCCACGCCTCGACGTCTGCCGCACGCCGGGCCGGTTCCACCCCTGGTCGGTCCGCCAGGTCGTCCAGGGCGCTGGCGGCCGCCCACAGCGCCCAGCACGCCGGGCGCAGCACGGCCGGCATGAGCTGGACGAGGGTGTGGATGGCGGGGTCGTGAGCTCGTGTGGTGCGGCGGCACAGCTGGTACGCCGCCCGTAAGAGGGGGTCCTCGCCCATCGGCGCGCGGCCTGCGGTCCTGCCGCGCCGCGCGGGCGTGACGTCGTCGAAGGGTGCCGGGGTGGGCTGGGGGTGTGGGTGTGTGCGCATCTGGGGACCGGGACCTCAGGGTGCTGTCGTGTCGGACGCCGGCCCCGACGCCGAGGGCGCGGGGGTTCGACGTGGCGGGGTGGGGAAGGAGTCGCTTCCCGGCTCGGGGGCGAGGGCCTGCGCGGTGGCGGGCAGCGTGCTGCGGGTGCTGCGGCGGAAACCCACCAGGGCGATCAGGGCCGCCACCGAGAACCAGGCCAACTGGATGACCAGGTGACCCGGCACCGCGCCGGCGGAGAACCCCGCCGCCGTGCCCGCCTGCATGGCCCCGTAGGACGGGAGGAAGCGCACGACCGGATTGTCGACCCCGGAGCTCAGGATCGGGTTCTGCAGCGCGAGGTCGATGATGCTGGTCATCACGATGGCGAACATCCCCTCGACCTCCCGGCGCAGCACCGAGCCGAAGCCGACCCCGAGAGCGCCGTAGGTGAGCCCGGCGCAGAACAGCGCGGCGGCGAGCAGCAGCGGCTGCCGGGGTGTCCACGCCAGGCAGGTGACCGCGGTGGCGTAGGCGGCGACCGCCGCCGAGACCAGGGCCAGCGCGGTGACCTTGGCCAGCACGAGGTGGGTGCGGGGATAGCCGGCCATCGCCAGCCGGCGGTCGAAGCGGCTGCCGGAGAAGGTGGCGGCGAACATCATGAAACCGGTGATCAGGGTGACCGCGTTGAGCGCCCCGCTGATCTCCGTCAGCTCGTTCCCGGGCGGTGCCAGCGTCTCCCCGGTGGCACGCAGCCGCAGGGGCGCCGGGGTGTCGGGAACCGACAGGTACGCCAGGGTCGTCCACAAGGGGATGAACACGACCACGAGAACCAGGGCGAACCGGTTGCGGCCGTGCTCGACCAGCGCGAACCGGGTGGCCGTGGCGAACCAGCTCAAGTGGGCCCTCACGCGGACACCGCCTCGTCGCGACGGAGCACCCCGTCGTCCAGACGCCACAACTCGTCCAGGCGCTCGGTGTCGTAGGCCAGGTGGGAGACCACCAGCACCGAACGCCCAGCGTCGCGCAACCGCGCGGCGAGATCCCAGAAACGCTGGTAGGTGTCCCAGTCGAACCCCTGGTACGGCTCGTCCAGCAACAGCACCCGGGGATCGTGCATCAGCGCCAGCGTCACGTTCAACTTCTGCCGCGTCCCACCGCTGAGCACCCCGACCCGCTCGTCGACGTACCCGGCGAAGTCCAACACGTCCACGATCTCTTCGGCATACCGCAGATCGGCCAGGCGATAGGCTTTGCGGAAGAACTCCAGGTGCTGCCGCACGGTCAGAGCCTCGTTGAGGACCACGTGCTGCGGGCAGTACCCGAACGGACCAGCGTGACGAACTGTCCCGTGAGTAGGCCGCAGCTCACCGGACAGGATCTTCAGCAAAGTCGATTTCCCCGCGCCGTTCTCCCCGACGACCCCGCACAACGCGCCCGGACGAAGCAGCAGGTCCACGCCCTGTAAGACGGCCCGCCGGCGGTAGGCATGACGCACACCTCTGACCTCCACGCTTATTTCCCCCATGCACCCGGATCTACCGTGACCGGATCACCCAACGATCATGGCGCGGGAGAGGGTACGGATCGTCACCTTAACGGGTCGCTTTCGGCGGGCGGCTGGTCCCGCAAGTCGTTGATCGCGCAATGAGGGACAGGTGCGAACGTCGGTGCGAGACCTGATGAAAGACGAGCATCCAAGGACGAAGACGACATCCGGCGTGAAGCACACAGACGACGCAATGCTCCAGACCTGCCCGACGGAATCGTCGACCGCCCCTCTGCGACAAGCCCGAAATGGCCGGTAACGCACGGGCGACTCGCGCAACGACACCCGCGCCAAGAGCGTAGTGATCGAACGGTCGACACATCCCGGTGGAGCATGGACTGACACCCTGCCCTGTCCCGGCGCCCTGGGGATCGGCGGGCAGGGTCCGGTGTGCCGGGACGGTGCAACCCGACCGCGCCGCCCTATTCCGAGCCCGACGCATCCGCCCGGCACGCACGGAGACGTGGGACCGAACTCGCCATGTTCCGATATCCGGGTCCGCCGGCACGGGGATGCCCCGACAACCATTCACACATTTCACTACCGCTTCAGTGTCAACTGAATGCAAATTGAGTTGAGTTCCGGATCAGGGTGGCATCACAGGCAAGGAACAGAACGGGCTCAAGTCGGATGACCAGGCCACGTGGGCGTGGTCGAGTAGGCATCCGAGGTGACCGACCTGCGTTAGTTGGTCCAGGTCTCCCTGCGGTTCATGCTGATCCGACTCGGGTGTCAGATCAGGTGAGGCTTCGGTGCGTCGGCGATCCGGGCCGCCGGTACCCACCGGTCGGCGTCGACGGTCACCGTGATCTCGGCCGGCGGTTCGCCGCTCAACTCGATGCCGTCAACCGGCTGCCGGATCGTCAACGTGGTGCCGCCGGGACGTAGTGGCACCAGCTTGTCTGCTGCCCGCAGTGCCATGACCTGCACCGGACCCCGTCCGTCGGCCGCGATGTCGTCGTCGGCGCGCAGGTCCGCGCGCACCCGGTCCCCGGCTCGGCGGCCACGCCCGCGGTTGTGAGGTGGGCGGCCACGGCCTGGCACAACGAGTCGGAGGCGGCGATCAGCCGGGCGCGTCACAGGATCGGCGCCGGCAGCTCACCGGGGGCGATGTCCGGTCGGCGGCCTTCGCTGTCCTGGCCGGTCCAGACCGCGGGCTCGGGCGATGCCCAGCGGGCACGCGCGTCGGCTTCCAACGTGACGGGAGCGGCGAACCCCGGTGGCATGAGCATTCCTCGCTTTGACGGCGGCCGGGAGTTCGTACGTGCCTGTCCCACCCGCCGACGCAGACGCGCGGCGGCCACGCCGGAAGGGGAGGCCGTCACCGCTGCAACCGCCTGACGGGGGCATCGTTCGGGGCCGTGTCACCGATCCGTGGGACGGAGAGGGCTGTCGGCGGCTCTGTCCGGGCCGCCGACGGCTGCCGGGAGTGGCACCCCCGATTTGGTGTCGGGTTACAGCTGGGCGATCAGTTCCCGGCTCTGTCGTGCCATCTCGGGGAGGGCTTCCGGTGCGATGTCGTTGCGCAGTGCGGTGCCGAGCAGTTCGCCGAGGCGGTGTCCCGGGCAGGTCCTCTCGGCGTGGCCGATCGCGGCGGCGGCGAGGTCGAGTTCGCCTCGCAGGTAGGCGTAGGCGGCCAGGAGCGCGGCGGGTTCGGCTCGTTCGGGTGCGGGGCTGGTCCTGACCAGTTCGGTCCACAGGGCCTCGGCGTGGTCGGCGTGCTCGCCGATGGCGAAGGACAGGCAGGCGTCGCGGACCAGAGGGTTGGTCAGCGCGAATGCCAGGTCGGCGATCTCGCGGTCGGTGAGCGGTCGCGTGCGGTCGCCGGCGCGGAGTACCTGTTCGTGCAGCAGGTCGAAGCGGCTGCGGCGGGGGCTGGGTTGTCCCGGGACGGCGGGGTGGTCCTCGGCGGCGGGCTCGGTTCGCCGGTGCAGGTCGTCGAGCAGTTCGACCCGTCGCGCGAGAACGTCCTCCGGGTCGGGAATCAAGGCTGTCGGGGTTATCGTGCCGACCGTGGCGCGGTCGGTGACGACCCAGACCCGGTGTCCGTCGAAGACGTAGACCCAGGTGCTCGCCCTCGCCTACGACACCAGCGACCAGACCCAACCCCGCACCATCACCGAAACCCCCACCGGCGGCACTGCGGTCACCCACGTGTTCACCCACACCGCACTCGGGGTAACAGAGACCGTGGACAACGGCCAGCGCTCCAGCTACACCCGAGACACCAAGGGCCTGCTGATCGGTCTCAAGGACAAGGCTGGCGCGCTACGGCACGGTCACCGACCACCAGGGCAGCGTCCTGGCCTTGGTTGACACCGACGGCAACCCTCGCCGCCGAATACACCTACGCGCCCTACGGCAGCGTCACCGCCACCGGCGCGGCGGCAGCGGGCAACCCGTTCCGCTACCTGGGGGCCTACCAACTCCAACGCGGGCAGCACCTGTTCGGCTACCGCATCTACGACAACGCCAACGCCCGCTTCCGCTCCCCCGACCCCACTGGCCAGGAACCCAACCCCTACAACTACGCCCAGGGCGACCCGATCAACTACAGCGACCCCACCGGTGCCTACAGCGGAGCGGACCTGGGCCAGGACATCGGCAGCGGCTTGGGCGGCGTCGCGGCCACCGCAGTCACCGGTGCCGCTTGTGTGATGACCGGGGGCGTCGGGTGCCTCGTCGGCGGAATCGTCGTCGGTGCCATCTTCGGTGCCACCGGTGGCGCAGCCGGAGCTTTGATCGGCGGTGGTGACAGCGCGAAGGTCGGCGACGCCGCCATCAGCGGCGCGATCGGCGGGGTGATCGGCGCGGTCGGCGGCGGCATCGCCGGCAAGGGCGCCCGCTGGCTGACCAGCCGCCGACGATAACCAGTCGAACGACGGAAAGAGCACTCCCGTGGTGCAGCGCGAAAAGATGAGCAAGGACGTACTTCTCGCCTACACGACGATGGGGGTGCTCTCCGCGATCGGGCTGGTCTTGATACTCAACGGCGGGTCCGTCGTGTTGGCCGTCGGCTTGTGGTTGGCCGGTGGCGCGTGCGGTGCCTACGTGGTCCGCCAAGCGGTCAAACGATTCCGATGATCTCTTCGGGTGGCCGTTCAGAGCCGTGGGCGGCCACCCGAAACCCTCTCGACGGTTTCGTAGTCACTGCGCCGGAATCCTCTCTCTTGAACTCCCTGCCCGCTCATGACCGGGCGGTCGCCAGATGGGACCTCCTCCGTCAAAGCTGCGGGCGGGTGGTGGCTCGGTCACATCGGCACCCGCACCCGGACCTTCGGCAACCCTGTTCCCTCGGTGAGGCCGGAGACCGGCTGGCGGACAGGGGGAGACGTCGTCGATGCGGTCCGGCACTCTCGGCGGCAGAGGCCGGTTCGCCCGCGCCGATGAAGATCGCCGGTTGTGAGCAGCGCCAGTGCAGCACACCCGTGGTCGGGTCGTAGTCCAGCCTGCGCCGAGGTCGGCGGGGACATGGGTGGGACGAAACCGGTCATTGCGCATACCGCGCCGCTGCTGGCAGGATCGCTATCGTCGCGGCATGACCGACTTGCCGGAGATCCAGCAGCGTGAGCTTACCGCGCTCGTCGATGACCTGAGCGCGCTCGACCCGCAACAGTGGCGCTCGACTACTTTGTGCGCTGACTGGGACGTCGAGGAAGTCGTGGCCCATCTCGGCGCGGCTGCGACGACCACTCGGTGGGGGTGGATCCGCAGTATGGTCGCAGCCCGGTTCAACCCGGATGTTCATAACCGGCGGCGTCTTGAGGAGTTCCGCGGCGCCACCCCGCAAGAGACGCTTGAACGGTTCCGTCACGTTAGGGCGATCACGCTGCCGGTCAAGTCCTCCCCGGCAGGGCTGGGCGAGGTGATCGTCCATGCTGAGGACATCCGTAAGCCCCTGGGACTGCAGCACAACCCCGAAGCCGCCGGTCTGCTCGCCGTCGCTCGCTTCTTCGCGACGAAGAACTTCGCGGTCAACAGCAAGACCTTGGTCAAGAGCCTGGCTTTGCGGGCAACCGATGCCGAGTTCCAGGAAGGCAGCGGCCCCGAGGTTCACGGTCCGTTGTTGTCTCTGGTCATGGTGATGGCGGGCCGTCGCGCGTTCCTGCCTGATCTCAGCGGTGCCGGAGTCCCCGATCTGAGCAGAAGACCGATCTCGTCCTGAACACCACACCTCAGCTCTGGGCAGGTTCAGGCGGTCGTAGCATGTGATCTTGGTGTTCGGTGGGGAAGGATTGCCCGCCGTGCGTCGGATGTTGTCCTTGGCCGATCGGGAGGAGATCTCCCGTGGCGTGGCCGAGTCGTTGGAGTACAAGGAGATTGCGGTTCGGATCGGCCGTAACGCCTCGGTGGTCTCGCGTGAGGTGATCCGGCACGGCGGTCGGGACGGGTATCGGGCTGTGATGGCCGAACAGGCGGCGGGCGCGGCCCGGTCGCGACCGAAGTCGTTGGCGGTGGACCGCGTCCCTGCCCTGCGGGCGCGGGTGGCGGGATTGTTGCGGGCGGGCTGGTCACCGGCGTCGATCGCGGGGTGGTTGGCGCGCCAGGAACCGGGCGAGGACGCTGGCCGGGTGAGTCACGAGGCCGTCTACCAGTGGGTCTACGCCCAACCTGTCGCCACGCTGAACCGGGAGTTGATGGCGCTGCGGACCGGCCGCACGGCCCGCCGTGGACCGCGTCCGGCGCCCGCGCCGCGCATCCGCGAGCCCCGCTACCTCGACGAACGCCCCGCCGAGGCCGACGACCGGGCCGTACCCGGCCACTGGGAAGGCGACCTCGTCATCGGCAAGGCGGGCAGGAGTGCGGTGGCGACGCTGGTCGAGCGCACCAGCCGCTTCCTGGTCCTGGTCCCGCTGCGCGGACGCGACTCCCTGACCGTCACCGACGCGATCATCGCCGCCGTCGGCGACCTTCCGTCGTCGGTCACACGTTCCCCGACCTGGGACTGCGGCTCCGAGATGGCCCTGCACAAGCAGGTGACCGCCACCGGGCTGCCGGTCTTCTTCGCCCACCCGCACTCACCGTGGGAACGCGGGAGCAACGAGAATCTCAACCGCATCGTGCGCGAGTTCCTGCCCAAGGGCGTCGACATCCCCTCCGATCCCCGCTACCTCGCCGCCATCGCCGCCGAGATCAACGACCGACCCCGTAAGATCCACGACCGGAGAAAACCCAGCGAGGTATTCACCGAACTCCTCGAAGCGGATGCTTCCACCGCCTGAACTCACCCTGCCGACCCTGGTGGGCTGCGTTTGCTTGGACGCTGCGTGCTCGCTGCCGCGATGTCCAGTGATCATTTTAGCGGCTTCTTCCTACGGCTTCCGTGGAAGTTGACCACTGCTGGTGGTGCTTCCTTCCGGGGCAGTCGATCGTTGGTCTTGGTGGCGACGGCGAGGTGTTGTCGGGCGTCGGGGTGATCAAGCGCGCAGAAGTGATCACCGTAGCGAACCGGCTGGGCGCTCTTTCCGCGGTACCTGATCAAAAGATCGGACAAGTATCATCTGCACGGGAAACTGTCATTCTTGCGCGGAAACTACAGCCGCTGTACTTTCCGCGTGAAGATGAGCAGATTTGACCGCACGACGTGGTGTTTCCGGGCGAGATGATCGCTCGGCAAGCGATCGGTGTCCGCCCTACTTGATCACTCGCTTGCCCTGGCAGTGTGGTCGACAGCGATGTGAGCGGGCGGTCATGGCTGGTGTCGGCGTAATGGTCTACGTGCAGAGGTGGGTACGAATATGCGTGTAGGCAGCCGTGGGTACGGCGTGGTGATCGGTGCCCGGCCGCTCGGGGCTGTTCGTCAGCTGTAGCCAGTCAGCCAGACGGCGACGTCGACGAGGTCGGCTGCATTCCGTTCGACCAAGACGCAGCGAACCTGTTCTTCCAGCTCGTCGCTCCTCGCTAACGAGGCTGGTGGTCAGCCGCGCACGTGCAGCCCGAAACCCGTGCGGCCCGGGGGCTCCAGTCCCTCCTTCAGGTGCAGCGAGGGGATCTCGTAGTCACCGAAGTTCTGCCGCCGGAACGCGATCGGCTCGGTCGACTCCAGGGTGAGCAGGCGCTGTTCCCATGCCTTGGCGACGTCCGTGTACTCCTCGCCGGTCATCCGGTCGGTGCCGTACAGCACGAACGGCGGCAGCGCCTCGATGCCCGGGTAGTAGAGGATGCCGTGGTGGATGGGGAACAGCAGATCGTCGATGGGACCGTTGATCCCGCGAGCGGCGTAATGCGACTCCGGGCCGCCGGCTGTCACCGACAACAGAGCCTTCCTGCCCGCGAGGGTGCCTTCGCCGAAGCGCTCGCCATATCTGGTGTCGCTGTGCTCGCCGACGCCGTACGCGAAGTGGTGGGTGAACACCCGGTCCACCCAGCCTTTGAGGATCGCGGGCATCGTGTACCACCACAGCGGGAACTGGAAGATGATCGTGTCGGCCCACAGCAGCTTCTCCTGCTCGGCGAGGACGTCCGAGGTGAGCGTCCCGGCGTCGAAGGCCCGGCCCGAGTCCAGGGCGACCTTCAGCGGGCTTGAGGTGTGGGGGCCGTAGTCCGCGGCGTCCACGACAGCCTTCCAGTTCATCGCGTACAGATCGCTCACCCGTACCTCGTGCCCGGCAGTCTCCAATGTGGACACCGCGAGGTCCTTCAGCGAGCTGTTGAGCGACTTCGGCTCCGGGTGGGCGTAGACGATCAGCGTCTTCATGGGAACTCCTTCGGATCGGGTGCCTTCGATCCTGGGCGCTGCGGCGCCCGGCGTTCAGGGGCGCCTCTTCCATCGGACGGGACTTCCTGGTAACGGCAGGACCACCTTCACGGGCACCACCGAGTTCATACTGGGGGTATGGACGATCTTGCGGGCTTCCTGCGGACCCGGCGTTCCCGGGTCGACCCAGCGGCCGTCGGCATCCCCACCGACAGGCACCGCCGGGTCGAAGGGCTGCGCCGCGAAGAGGTCGCGCACCTGTCCGGAGTCAGCGTCGACTACTACGTACGCCTGGAGCAAGGCCGCGCGACCCAGCCCTCCGAGCAGGTCCTCGATGCGCTTGCCCGCGTCCTCGGCCTTGACGAGACCGAACGCGGGCACCTCTACCGGCTCGCCCGGCAGCGCCGCCGCCGCGCGAAGGCGCCGGGCGGACGGGTCCGGCCGGAGCTGCTGCGCGTCCTCGACCTGGTCGTCGACGCACCCGCGCTGATCATGGACCACCGCTTGGACGTGCTCGCCGGGAACCGCCTCGCCGGGCTCCTCTACGGCGTGGCGATGCCGGGCCTGAACACCGCCCGGCACATCTTCCTCGAGGAGGCCGAGCGCGGCCTCTACGCGGACTGGGAGAAATGCACCCTCGACGTGGTCGGGCACCTGCGCCTGGCCGCCGGCAAATATCCCGAGGACCCCCGCCTGGCCTCGCTCATCGGTGAGCTGGCGATGGGCAGCGAGCGCTTCCGCCGTCTCTGGGCACGCGCGGACGTGCGCGCCCGCACCCATGGACGCAAGGCGTACCGGCATCCGCTGGTCGGACTGCTGGAACTGCACCAGGAGAACTTCGCACTACCGGACGAATCAGGCATGGAGCTGCTGGTGCTGTCCGCGGCCCCCGGCAGCCCCGCCGAGGACGGGCTGCGCCTGCTCGTGGGCCTGGGCGCGGACAGCGGCGACGCTCATCCCACAATGAACGCTCAGGTCCGCGAGTAACCCAAAGCGGTGTCAGACGTCGCGAGCCGACGCCAGCCGACCTGCCCGCGTTTCCACTGATCTTTAATCGATGAAAACCAGACGAAAAATCAATGAAAATATGAAATCAAACCTCGGAACCCACACGTGCAGGTTCTGAACATAGATGATCAGAGCAATACCTCTGGCGGGGTCTGTCCAGTGTTCGGCTCTGGCCCGTAGTCGGTGGTGACGTCGAGTAGCGAGCCATGATCACGATCTTGTGATGGATGTCGACTCCCTTGCGGGAACAGTGTTTTCCGGACTGTCGGCGCTGGTCGTCCAGGACGTGGCGGACAGCGGATGCATGGTGGTGATCACGGCCCGCACTCGGGACATGGCCGTGCCGTGTCCGGTCTGCGGAGCCACCACGGCGAAGGTGCACGGCTACCACCGCCGGACAGTGAAGGATGTGCCGGTCGACGGCCGCCAAACCATCGTCCAGCTGCGCGTACGCCGGCTGGTCTGCCCAGCCCCGGGCTGCCGGCGGCAGACCTTCCGGGAACAGGTTCCCGGACTGCCGGAGCGCCACCAACGCCGCACGGTGCGGCTTGTCCGGCAGGTATCCCAAGTGGCCCAGGAATCATGCGGCCGGGCGGCCGCACGCCTGACCAATCTCCTCGCCGTTCCCGTGTCCCGCAGCACCGCGTTGCGCCGTCTACTGCGCCTGCCGCTGCCCGAACCGACGGTCCCCCGGGTGATCGGCGTGGACGACTTCGCCCTGCGCCGCCGCCATCGCTACGCCATGATCGTCATCGACGCCGAGACCGGTCGACGTGTCGAGGTCCTGCCCGGCCGTGACGCGGCCACCCTGGAGTCGTGGCTGCGCGGGCATCCCGGTGTCGAGGTCGTGTGCCGGGACGGCCTCGGCCACCTACGCCGAGGCCGTCCGTCGCGCCCTGCCCGACGCGGTGCAGGTCAGTGATCGATGGCACCTGTGGCGCACTCTCTGCGACAAGGTACCGGTCGAGGTCCGCGCGCATGCCGGGTGCCGGGCCGGCGTCAACCCACCCCGCCCAGGCGGAGTTCTCGAGCAGACCGTCCGCGACCGCTGGAACAAGGTCCAGGATCTGCTCGGCCGGGGCGTCGGTCTGCTCGACTGCTCACCGCGCCTCGGCGTGACCCTCAATACGGTCAAACGGTATGCCCGCATGCCCGAACCCCAGGCCCTTCGCATCGCTCCCACCTACCCCCCGACCCTGGTCGACCCCTACCGCGACCATCTGCGCGCCCGCCGCGCGGCCGATCCCGCGGTCCCCGTCACCCACCTGCTCGCGGAGATCCGGGGAATGGGCTACACCGGCAGCGCCAACCTGCTGGTCCGTCACCTCGACCAGGGCCGCGCCCAAGGCGACCGTCCGGTCACGACCTCCCGTCACGCCAGCCGGCTCCTGCTCACCAAAACCGACAACCTGCGCGCGAAGGACACGGCGCTGCTGGAGAAGAACACCATGGCGTGCCCGGAGACGGCCGCACCCGCCGATCCGGTGCGCGGCTTCGCCGCCCTGCCGACACCGGCCGCGGGCAACGACGTGAAACCCACCGAGTGGATCGCGACGGCCCGCGCCGTCGACCTGCCGCACTTACGCAGTCTCACCAACGGTTTCGAGATCGACCGGTCCGCTGTGGACGCTGCCCTTACCTTGCCCTACCACAACGGCCGCACCGAAGGCGTCAACGCCCGCACCAAGAGGATCATGAGGCAGATACACGGGCGTGCCGGTTTCGACCTGCTCCACCACCGCATTCTCCTGCCTTGACAGATGCTCTGTGTCACCACCGACTATGGGCCAGAGCCGCTCGTTTTACAGTCCCGGTACGCTTCTATATATGAGCCGATGTTCGATACTCGGCTGATGTGGCCTTGGCTCGCAGTGCGAACGTGGGGACACCACTCGGCCCGCAGGGACGTCAGTGCGCTGATCGATTTCTCATGAGAGTGCGGTGGTCCTACGCGGTGCTCAGGTCCTATCGGACGGTCGAGCGGCGCTCGATGAGGACGGTGTCGTGCCAGACCCCGTCGAGTTGTGCGATGCGTTCGCGGATGCCCACGGTGCGGTAACCGGCCGAGTGGTGCAGGGCGATACTGGTGCGGTTCTCGATGAAGATCGAGGTTTGCAGTGTCCAGATTCCGTCGTCGTCGGCGGCGGTGACCTGCTTGTGCAGCAGGGCTTTGCCGACTCCTCGGCCACGGTAACCAGCGGCGACGTAGACGGAGGTTTCGGCGACGCCTGCACAGCACTCGCGGTTCGAGACCTGGCTGGCAGCGGTCCAACCGACAACTTCGCCGTCGATTTCGGCGACCCGTCGATGGCCGGGCAGCCATTTCGCATCGAGGGTGGCGCGGCTGGGGACGGTGGTTTCGAAGGTGGCGATGCCGGTAGCGATGCCTTCGCCGTAGATACGGCGCACGGCCGTCCAATCACGGGGTTCGAGGGCGCGCACGGTCACGTCGTCGGGTACGTCGTCGGGACAGCAGGGGCGGGGGGCGAGCAGTCCCATGACGGCGTCGGCGGCCTGCGGGAGTTCGGCGCAGCAGGCTTCGTTGACCGTGACGATCGTGGCGGTGCCCTCCTTGCGAAGGCGGACGAAACTGACGTCGGCAAGTTTGCGCACGTGGTGAGAGGTAGTCGACTGACTGGTGCCGAGGATCTCGGTGAGCGCGCCGACGGTGACGCCGGTCGGGCTGGTGGCCACAGCGTGCAGGAGGCGGACGCGGACGGGCTCGGCGAGGCAGGCGAACCAGTCGGAGTAGGTGGCCGCCTTGCCGGTGGGGCTGGCCGCTGCGCCTTCTCCGCGAGCTGCTGATCGCGGCGGCGGTCAGAACTTCACCGTCCCGACCGCCTGGTCGGCGCGTCCACGTCCGCGCGCACGGACCCGTCAAGACCTCGGCCTGGTCCGCTTCGTGGTCAGGGGAAGGCCGATGCGCGGCGTGGTCGCGATCCCGTCCGCCGTCGCCGCGGTCTCGGTTTTCGCCCGGGCGCGCGACGAACAGGGTGCCGCCACAGGATCGGAGGTGTGCGGAACGCCGGCAGTGGCGGGTCGAGCCCGCCTTCGTCGGTTCCGGGTCAGGCGACCGAGTGGGTGATCGTGGCGGTGTAGGTGCCCGCGGCCGCGGTGAGCGGAACGGACACGACCAGGGTCGGGTTCCACGTGGCCTTGTTCGTGCCGTTGCCACCAATCAGGCTGAAGACCGTGCGGGACGCCGTGAGGACCACCGCTGTGCCCGCCGTCGTCTGACCGGGGGTGAAGGTGCCGGTGCCGGTCGTGGTGGTGGCGGGCCCCGACCAGTACTTCACGTTGGCCAGTGCCACCGTGCCGCCCGTCTTGGTGAAGGCGGTGGACGAGACCGTTGCGACCCACGCCGCGCTGGCGTTGCCGCGGTTGTCGATCACTTGGACGGCACCCAGGCCGGCACTGGAGGTGGCGCCGATCGCGATCGTGCCCAGACCCGTCGAGGCCGAGGCGGTGATCGACAGGCTGCCCGCGATCACGGTGAGGGTGAAGGTCTGCGTGGCGTTCGTGCCGGAGGTGTTGGACGCCGTGATCGTCAGCGAGTAGACCCCGGAGGTGGTGGGGGTCCCGGCCAGCGTGGCGGTGCCGTTTGCGTTGCCCACGAAGGTCACGCCGGTGGGCAGAGTGCCGGTCTTGGTGATGGTGGGTGTGGGGAAACCGGTCGCCGTGACGGTGAAGGTGCCCGCGACACCGATCGTGAACGTCGTGTTGTTCGCACTGGTGATGGTCGGTGGCGACGCCGTCGTCGAGAGCAGGACGGCCACGCTGGGGCCGAACTGGTTGGTGGTGGACAGGTCGTTGCGGCCGTCGGCGTTGAAGTCCCCCACCGCCACGCCGTACGCCCCGCAGCAGCCCGACGCGAAGTCGATCTTCGTGTTGAACGTGCCGCCCGAGTTGCCCGTGAGCACCGACAGCGTGTTCGGGCTGTTGGCGGCCACCACCAGGTCCAGCACGGCGTCGTTGTTCACGTCGCGCGCCGCGACGCCGATCGGGTACGTGCCGGTGGCGTAGTCGACCTTGGTGTTGAAGGTGCCGTTGGCGTTGCCCGTCAAGATCGACACCGTGTCCAGACCGCTGCTGGTGACAGCCAGGTCGGGGCGACCGTCGCCGGTGAAGTCGGCCGTCTCGACCTCGAACGGACTGGCACCCACGGTGTAGTTCACCTTGGCGGCGAAGGTGCCGGTGCCGGAGTTGAGGAAGACCGAGACGTTGGACGCGGTGCTGTTGGTGACGACGATGTCGGGCCTGCCGTCACCGGTGAAGTCGGCGAGGGCGATCCCGTTCGGTGTCGCTCCCGCGCCGTCGGTGTAGTCGACCTTGGTGTTGAAGGAGGTGCCGGTGTTGAGCAGTACCGACACCGTGTTGGCGCTGCCGTTGGTGACGACGATGTCGGGTCGGGTGTCGTTGTTGAGATCGCTCATCGCCACGCCGTTCGGACTGCCGCCGGTGGTGTAGTCGACCTTGGCGTTGAAGGTGCCGTTGGCGTTGCCCGTGAGCACCGAGACGGTGTTCGAGCCGCTGTTGACCACGGCCAGGTCGGCACGGGTGTCGTTGTTAACGTCGGCCAGCGCGAGGTCGTTGGGGCTGGTGCCGGTGGTGTAGTCGACCTTGGCGTTGAAGGTGCCGTTGGCGTTGCCCGTGAGCACCGAGACGGTGTTCGAACCTCTGTTGGTGAATGCCAGGTCGAGCCTGCCGTCGGCGTTGAAGTCACGCGTCACGAGTCCGACCGGACCGGAACCGGAGCCGTAGAGGACCGCCGCGGCGAAGGTCGGGGTCGTGACGGCCCAGGCCGCGGAAGCCTGGACGACCATCGCCGCGCCGACCAGGACGGTGACGGCGGCCAGTCCGGTCCACCGCCGTCCTGACATCCGCCGGGCCGCCCCGGTCACGGTCCGCCGAGTGGCGTGAGCCCGGCCACTCGAGCAGGTCTGCGGTCTGCCCTGCGACGACGCGCGAACAAGTAAACCGCCAGCAGTGCGAGGAGCAGTAGGCTGGCCAAGGCAATGAGGAGCGCCAGGTTCCGGTCGAGCCAGGTGGGCGAATCCGGTACGGCCATCTCCCCGCGGGTGTCCACGGCGACGGGGAAGGTTATCGTCGCGGTGACGGTGCGCTCGAGCGCACCACTGCGCAGCGTGAGCCGCGCGCTCCAGGGCCCTTCGGGCAGTCGCTTGTCGAGCAGGATCTGCACGCTGGCGGTGCCACCGGGTGCCATGGTCGTGCCCAGCGTGGCGGGGAACGGACCCGCGGTCAACGATCCCGGCCCGTCGGACAACGACATGTCACCCGCCAGGTCCACTGCCCGGCCGCCGGTGTTGCGCACGGTCGCGAGCACCTGCGGTCGACCGTCCTCGGTCCGCGTCGGGGTGAGACCGCTGACGGCGAAGTCCGAGGCGGGTTCCCCGCCCGCGCCGACGTCGAGATAGGCGCGGATCCCGACCCTGCTGGCGAGGATGACGTCGTTGTCCCCGGCGACCGGGGCGCTGGTCTGCGCCCAGAGCACACCGAACCGCTCGCCCGGCGCGGCAAGGGGATCGACCTTGATGGTGACCAGCACGCGGGCGCTCCTTCCCGGATCGAGGTCGAGGAAATTCTGGTCGACCGAAATCCACTTGGTCAGTTCGTTGTCCGCCCGGCCGGGCAGCAACTCGAACGTGTTGTCGGTGATCCGCGCTGCGCCGGGGTAGATCTCGATCCGACGCGGCGTAGAGGAACTGTTGGTGATCTGCACCGCCCGCGTGATCACGGTGCCCGGAGCCAGGTGATCGACGATGTAGACCTGCGCGCGGGGATCGTCGCGACGGCTGATCGGCGCGTCGAGGAGTTTGATCCCAATGGCGTTGTCGGGCTCGTCGGCCTGGGCCGAGGTGCTCATGCCAGCGCTGCTGATCGCGGCCAACAGCAGTGGCACGAGCACTCGGGGGAAGAAACTATGCAACTTGATGACTGATAGTCCCGGTGTAGAGGGTGTTCGCCGTGGCGGTCAACGGGATCGCGACGGCGAGCGTCGGATTCCAGGAGACTGTGTTACCCCCGGCGGTGGTGTTGGCATAGGTGTAGGCGGTGAGCGGGGCCTGTGCGGTCGCACCAGGCGAACCGGGGGTTCCGGCGGTGATCACCGGAGTACCGGGCGCGGTGGTGGCCGTAGTGGCCCCTGGGGTGTAGGTGACGCCCGCGTTGGTGATGGCGACACTTCCCGTGCCGGTGAACCCGGTGGTGGAGTAGACACTCGCCAACCAGCCTGACGCCGTACCCCGCGAGTCGTTGACCGTCACCGTGCCGAGGGGACCGTTCACCGAACCGCCCGGCGTGGTCGTGCCGCCGGTCAACGTCGCCGTCGCGGCGGCGGTGATCGTCAGAGCGCCACCGCTGGTCGTGAAGGTCACGATCGTGTCGACCGCGTTCGCGGGGAGGGCTGTGGCCACCAGTCCCGCACTCGCACCGGCCAAGGCCAGTGCGACGAAGCTCTTTCGGTTCATGGTCCTCCTGAATCAGTGGGTGAAACCTCAACCTACCCCTTGAAATTGAATTTTTGAAGATTTTGCCGACCGTGATGTGCGGGTCGGACGCATTTCACCCGTTGTGACAAAATTTCATGATCTAAATTTTTGAAACGGTTGCAACCGTTTCGCTACCGTTTTCAGGTAACGATCACCACCGTCCGGAACGATGGCCTTGATCAGGTATTACCGGAACAGGCCGTCGAGTCGTGGGACGGTGAACGGGGGTCCGATCGACCGCGTCGCGCTGGGTGCCAGGAATGTGGGTCCGGTCTGCGACCAGACGCTGCGGGACGTTGTGGAAACGATTTTCCTCGTGCGGGCGGCAAATTCTCCACCGACCGGTCGACAGCACCGGTGCGGGTGCCCTCACGCGAAGTGGTCCACGACACGTGGCGGCGTCCTGGCCGTGCGGCATCAACGGCCGGCGCGTCCCGATCAAGGGTGGTGGTAAGAGCGGAGCGGTGGTGGCGGCCGGTGTGCTCGCGCTCGGCATGCCCGCCGGCACCGCGGGCGTGACCCTCGGGGGTGGATCCAGCATGGTTTCCGAGGTCGGAGCAGGCGCGCAGCACGCCGTGCAGGGCGTCGGCTCCGGATCGGGCTCGGGTGGCTCTACGCAGCTCAAGGCCCACAAGTCCGAGGGACAGAAGTCGGCGCGCAAAGGTGACAGCGAGGCCGCGTGGCAGCGACTCGGCGTCAAACAACTCCAGCGCACCGCGCGTCAGCAGGCCGAGTGTGTGGTGGTCTCGTTCGGGCAGATCCGCGACTTCTTCACCCACACCCGCTGCACCTCCCTGGACCGCGCCCTGTTCCTGGTCTGCGACGGCGCGGGCAACACCGCGGTGCTATCAGTGGCCTGGGTCGGCCTGGCCTCCACCCGCGACGCCGACAAGTTCGAGTCGGTGATGGAGATCCACGGCAGCGGCGACATCAGGCCTCTTGGCTCGGCGATGCTGGGCCTCGCGGACATTCGCTTCACCGGCGAGAACTACGGCAGCGATCGCAACGGCAAGACCGTCACCATCGCCGAAAGCGAACTCTGTGTTTGCCGAAAATGTCGTCCGTGCAGGTCAGGCGGCGTGGTGGTACTCGTTGAGGATGCCGTCCAGTCGTTGCCGACGGCGGATGTCGAGGCGGGTGAGGGTCGCCTGATCGGTGACTGGCTGTGGGAGTGGTTGTAGTGGTCGGGCGTTGGCGATGCCCTGGTGGGGCCGGTGGGTGTTGTAGGAGTGCTCGTACTCGTGCAGCGCGTGGAGCAGGTGCTGCTGGTTCCGGATCAGCGTTCGGTCGAGGAGTTCGCGGCGGCAGTTGTGGATCCGGCGTTCCGTGATCGCGTTCATGCGCGGGATGCGGACTCCGCTGAGGACGACCTGGATGCCGGCGTCGGCGAGGACGGCGTCGAACAGTGCCGGGTACTTCCCGTCCCGGTCGCGGATCAGGAACCGCACGGAGCTGCCCGCGTCGTCGAGGTCCATGACGAGGTTCCTGGCGGCTTGGGTGACCCAGGACGCGGTCGGGTGCGTGGTGGCGCCGAGGACGTGGATCCGGCGGCTGGCGTGTTCGATGATCGCGAGTACGTAGGGGCGGGTGCCGTTCAGGGTGGTGGTCTCGAAGAAGTCGCAGGACAGGAGTGCGTCGGCCTGGGAGTGGAGGAAGGTCGACCAGGTCGTCGTGGTGCGTCCGGGTGCCGGGTCGATTCCGGCGTCCTGGAGGATCTGCCATACCGTGGATGCGGCGATCTTGATGCCGAGGACGAGGAGTTCTCCGTGAATGCGACGGTAGCCCCATGTTGGGTTCTTTCGTGTCAGGCGCAGCACGAGGAGCCGGATGGAGCGGATGGTCCGTGGTCGGCCGGGCCGCTTGGGTGGGACTTGGCGGCGTGGCGGTGTGCGAGGAGGTCGCGGTGCCACCGCAGCACCGTCTCCGGACGTACCAGTAGTCGGAGTCGACGAAGCGCTCGCACCGGGAGTCGGTGCAGCAGCGCTGCGAGGAACGCGCGGTCTCCGGGGGAGAGCCGTGGGCGGGCGTCGCCGAGTTGGCGTTCCAGGACCACGATCTGGTGGCGCAGCGCAAGGGTTTCCGTGTTCTTGTCCCGGTCGCTCATGGGCAGCAGACGCAGCAACGCGAGGGCGTTGGTCATGCCCAGGTAGGCCAGTCGAAGCAGCACAGCCGGTCATCATGCCGCGCCAGACGCCGAGCCAGTCGAAGACGAGCACCCTCATGGGCCGTCCCGAGTCCTTGTCCCGACCGCGCTCTCACCTGCATGGATGGGATTATCGGCAGGCACAGGGTCGGATCGGGTTCCGGCACTCCTGCTCACAGGCGAGCCAGCGTCGCCTCCAGGTGGGCGATCCCGCTGTTGACCACGACCATCGTTCGCGCGGTGGTGAAGCCGAGTCCGTGGTTGATCCGGCTCATGTGGACGTTCGCCGCGCCGGTCGTGGTCTGGATGCGGCGGAAGTCCGGACGGTCCGCGAGCAGCCACCTGATCATCTCCGCCTTCACGCACCGGCCCAGGCCGTGCCCCCGGTGTGCGGCGGGCACGGCCGTCTCGCGTTGGTACCCCCAATGCGGGTCGTTGGCGTGCACCTCCAACTCGGTCAACCCGGCGACCGCCCCGGTCGCCTCGTGCACGGCCACGACCACCCGCTGATCCACGCCGGAGCTGCGCAACCCGGCTTCCCGCTCACGCACGGACCGCACGGTCCACTCCGGTTCCTGGTACTCCATGCCGCCCGACGGCGCGTCGTGGATCGCCTGGCGGGCATCGGCGTAGGACGCGACGAGGTCCTCCGGGGCGGCACCGGACCACCTGCGGGTGCGGTAACCGGCGGGCACCGGCACGTCCCAGAGGCCGCTGTCCACCTCCGGGACCTCCAACGTCTGCATGAGCACCGTGCCGACAGTCCGGAAACCGCGGGACCCGGCCCAGGCCGGCCCGTCTCCGCCGACGGTCAGCTGCCACCCCTCCACGACGTCCCGGCCGCGCGCGCGCAACTCGGGCAGCAGGGCCCGCAGCATGGCCGTGCCCACCCCGCGCCGACGTTCCCGCGGGTGCACGACGATCTCGGTCAACGCGATGTGGCCGCTCTTCCCCTCCAGGAAGTCGACGGTGGCCAACCCGACGACCTCGCCGCGGCGACGCGAGATCCACTGGACGGCCTCCCCGAACCCCGGGAACGGGTTCCGCAGCCGGCCGACGCAGTCCTCGTAGGCCAACGGCGGCAGGTCCGGCTTGTCCACCCGCCACCACGCCGCCATCACCTCGTGGCAACCGGCGAGATCGGCCTCGGCGGCAGAACGCGAGTCGAACACCTCGACAACGACATCTCCAGGATTCATGCGGCCATCCTCTCGTTCAGCCCTACGCGGGCGTTGTGCATGCCGAAAATGTCGTCCGTGCAGGTCAGGCGGCGTGGTGATATTCGTTGAGGATGCCGCCCAGTCTTGCCGCTGGCGGGTGTGGAGTCAGGTGAGGGCCGCTTGGTCGGTGACGGCTGGTGGCAGTGTGCGGGCGTTGGCGATGCCTTGGTGGGCCGGTGGGTGTTGTAGTACTTCTCGTACTCGCGCAGGGCGTGGAGGAGGTGCGGTCGGTTCCGTACGAGGGTGCGGTCGAGAAGTTCGCGGCGGCAGCTGCGGATCCAGCGTTCCGTGATGGCGTTCATGCGCGGTGTCTGGATGCCGCTGAGGACGACCTGGATGCCCGCGTCGGCGAGGACGGCGTCGAACAGGGCGGGAAACTTGCCGTCGTGGTCGCGGATCAGGAATCGCGCGTGTTGGCTCTCGTCTTCGAGGTCCATGACGAGGTTCCTGGCGGCTTGGGTGACCCAGGCTGTGGTTGGGTGCGTGGTGGCACCGAGGACCCTGATTCGGCGGCTGGTGTGCTCGATGACCGCGAGCACGTACAGGCGGGTGCCGCTTGAGGTGGAGGTCTCGAACAAGTCGTAGACCAGGAGAGCCTCGGCCGGTGAGCGGAGGAAGGTCGACCAAGTCGTCGTGGTGCGCTGGGGCACCGGGTCGATTCCGGCGTCTTTGAGGATCTGCCAGACGGTGGAGGCTGCGATCTTGACGCCGAGTACGAGGAGTTCGCCGTGGATCCGGCGGTAGCCCCAGGCGAAGTTCTCCCGTGCCAGGTGGAGCACCAGGAGTCGGATCGAGTGGATGGTCCGTGGTCGGCCGGGTCGCTTGGGACGGGAGCTGATCGCGTGGCGGTGTGTGATGAAGTCCTGGTGCCGCCGAAGCACTGTCTCCGGGGGCACCAGCAGCCGGAGCCGACGAAGCGCATCGACCGGAAGTGGGTGCAGCAGTGCAGCGAGGAACGCCCGGTCGCCCGGGGAGAACCGTGGACGGGCGTTGCCCAGTTGGCGTTCCAAGACGGTGATTTGGTGCCGTAACACTATGATTTCCGTGTCCTTGTCCCAGTCGCTCAGGGGCAGCAGGCGCAGCAAGGCGAACTCGTTGGTCACACCGAGGTAGGCCAGTTGGAGCAGCACAGGCGGTCATCATGCCGTGCTGGACGACAGCACGCGGATGGCAACCGAGGCCCGTGAGAGCTTCAGGCACTTGGGCTCCGTAGTCCTTCTACCTGCATGGGCGAGGTTCTCGGCAGGCACAAGCCTGACCGCACTTATCGACCCTTCCGTCAAAACGGCTCAACCCCACCCGGTAGGCACAAGGTTGTGTGCGTCGAGGGTGTGAGACCAGGCTCTTGAGGCGGGGGGCGATGCGAAATAAGGCCGCCTGCAGGTGCGCAGATAGCCCGGGAGTGCTGGTCTGGTTCTTACTGTGAGGGGCTGCTGTGGGTGTCCAGCGCTGCCTGTAGGGCGCGTCGGGTCCGGCTGTCCGTGGCGTCGGGTGTGACGGTGATGTCGTGACATCCGACTGTGTTTGCCATGTTGTGGCATGCGTCGGCGAACCCCGCCAGGTTGCGCTCGCTCGGCGTGTCGAGGCTTGTGCGGAGGATGGTGAGGGTGGTGCCGTGTCGGGCGAGGTCTGCCCTGCCGACGAGGCGGTCGTCCACGAGCAGCGGACAGGCGTAGTAGCCGTATACGCGTTGGGCGGCGGGTTTGTACGCCTCGAGGGTGTGGGTGAAGTCGAACAGTCGTTGGACTCGGGGCCGGTACCAGACGAGGTTGTCGAAGGGCCCGAGGAACAGTGCGCGGTCGGGTGGCGTGAGGTGGTGGAGCCGGCCGAGGGCATCGGGGTGTGCCCAGGCCGGTGTGGTCCAGGTGTCGACGGTGACCGGTGTCAGTGTCGTGTCGGGGAGCAGCGTGCGGGTGAGCGGTGTGGGAAGTCGGAGGTAGTCGGCGAGGTCGTCCGCGGTGGCCGCGCCCAGGACGCGTCCGGCGCGTTCGAGCAGGCGCAGGTGGCACTCCCGGTCGTCGAGGTGGTCGGTGAGGTGCCGGTCCGGGATGACCCGGTTCGGGAGGTCGAACAGGCGTTGCCAGCCGGTGCGGCGGGTGCACGCCAGTTCGCCGGCCCAGACGAGGAATTCGACGGCGGTCTTGGTGGGTCCCCAGTCCCAGCCGCCGCCTTTCTCCTCGTCACCGCGCAGCTGTCTCATCGTCAGCGGGCCGTCTCGCTCGATGCGGTCGAGCAGGGTGCGAGCGGTCTCGGTGTCGGGGTAGTCGGGGCGGCGGCGGGTGGCCCGGCGACGGAATGCCCACAGCGGCCAGTCGTGCAGCGGGACGAGCGACAGGGCGTGGGCGGGGTGGTCGAACGCCACCGGCTCCGGGTTGTTCCACAGTATGTCGTCGGCCGCCGCCGCGGTCAGGTGTGTCGCGCGGCCGGTCAGGGTGAGCTGGTGGGCTCGGGCCACCGCGTTGATCGAGTCCAGTTGGACCACGCCCAGTTCGGCGAGGACACCGACGGGGTCCGCCGTGGTGGCGGTCAGTCCCGCGCCGGTGATCGCGAGGACCCGGGCCTGGTCCAGGTTCAGGCCGGTGGTGGCCGTGGAGGTCATGAGGTCGACGGTGCTTTCTCACGAGGTCGAAGCGGGGGACTGCTGTGCAGTCTCGGGTGAGGGTGCGGAGCGGTGATCGGGGCGGTGGCGTGTGGTGCGGCTCAGTGTGAGCACGACGACGAGTCCGGCGAGGGCGCAGCCGCTGAGCACTGCCAGGGCGGTGTTCCAGGCGGCGTTGGTCACGAGTGCACCGATGACGATGGCGATGATGCCGTTGGCCACGTCGGTGCTCGCGCCGACCCAGATGTTGGCCTCATGTCGTAGGCGTTCGTCGATGGTGTGGTCTACCAGCAGGAAGGCGTTGATGAAGACCGGGGTGACGAACAGGCCCGACAGCACCAGCAGTAGCGCGAGCAGCCAAAGCGGGCCGGCGAGGATCAGCGCGCAGGCGGGGATGGCGAACCCTGCGGCGAGGATGCGGTACTTGCGCCACAGGCCGGCTTTCCAGGGCAGCAGACCGTAGGCGATGCCGCCGATGACCCCACCGACGCTGATCATGGCCAGCAGGGGGCCGACCCATTCCAGGGCTGACAGGTGTTGGGTGTAGGCGGGGACGAAGATGCCGATGCCACCGAATACGCAGCCCATCACCAGAAGCGGTGCGATGATCATCGGCATGGACGGTTCCGCCAGCGGTCCGAGCCAGCGGTGGACGCGCCGCAACGGCGGTGGTGCCGAGTCGGTTTCCCCGGCGGGCTGCGAGGGTGGCCGTCCGAGACCGTGACGCTTGGCGATGATCAGATAGGCGATGGTGACCAGGACATACACCGCGACGCACAACTCGTAGGCGTGGCGGGGTTGCAACAGAATCAGCGCCAGTCCCGCGGCCAGGGGAGCGAGGACGAAGCCGATCTCCTCGAGCACCGAGTCCGCAGAGTGCACCGCCTTCAACGCCCGCTCGCCGTCGACGACGCGCCGCCAAGAAGTCCGCAGAGCGGCGTTGAGCGGTGGGCTGGTGAGCGCGGCACCGACCACGAGCAGCAGCGACACCCACCACGGCCAGTTGAACGCGACGCTGGCCGCGACCAGCGACATCAGGGTCATCGCCGTGACACCCATGACGAGCAGCGCCCGTTGTTGACCGACCCGGTCGAGGACACGACCCCGTAGTGGGCCGAAGACCGCGAGCACCAGGGTCATCGTGCCGTTGACCACGGCGGCGATGCTGTAGCCGTAGGGCTGGGCGAGGCTGACCAACAACGTGATCGGCAGCACCGCGACGACGGTGCGGCCGACCAGGGCGATGGCGAGCAGGTTGAGCACGCGGGGACGGAGCAGAACTCTCGCCGCGGTGGTGTCGGCCTGCATGAAGATCGTTTGCCTCCACGGATGGGTGACGTCGGCGTGGTGCGGCGGTGGTCAGCATGCCGGCGCACGCGACACGTCGGACAGCGGGGTGCCGCCTAGCTAGTCGGTTCGGGCGCGCGCCTGGAGTGACTCGGGGTGCAGCAATACGATTCTGGCGAGGGTGTCACCCCGGCGCACCATTGTGGGCTCGGTCGGTTCGACGGCGATGCTGAACCCGCCACGTCCGGCCATGCCGTTGACCACTTTGGCCGACAGGACGCCGAGCGGTATCCGCAATCCGGGATGGCCGGCGTCCATGACGAGCAACAGGTACCGGTCTGGGATCCGTACACCCCAGCCCAGCCGCCACTCGACGGTGCCCGAGCCGTTGGGAACGAACATTCCCTCCCACCCGTGTTCACCGCGGAAATCGAAGGCACGCAACCACGAGGCGTTGCGTGTGGCGATCCAGGCGTCGCCGCGCTTCCACAGTTCGGAGGTACCGAGCCGGCGGGCGACGTCGGCGGCCTGTTCGTCCTCCGGTACAGCCAGTTCGTTGTCCTCCAACGGTTCCGGGTGAAAGGTGATGGGCGACCGCACCAGCCAGCCCAGCTCTTGGCCCATCACCCATGGCGGGCAGTCCGCCGGCAGCCGGGTGACCCGTTGGTAGCGGAAGTGCTCGGCATACAGGTCGCGTTCCCCTCGCGCGGCCCGGCGGTCGACGTGCGGCGCGTCGGGCACCACCGCCCAGGGCTGCAAGGTCGTGAAGACAACCTCGGTCACTGCGTGTCCGCTCCTCACCCGGCGTGGTGCGCCCGCTCTGTCGACATGCGGGCGCACCACGTGGTCGTGTCGTGGTGTGCTCCGCCCTCACCGGTCATCGACGTGTCGACGTGGAGGTGACCCTTGAGAGCAGAGCTCTGCTATTCGGCGTCGACGAACTCCACCCGACGTGCCCGCTCGTCGGCCGGGAGCGTGTCGAGGTCGAACATCACCACACTGCACGGGCCGAATCCGACGGTGACCTCTTCGTACCGGAACGCACCTTCCTGCCGGTCCAGCGGTGCGGAGTTCAGGTCGACCATGGTCAGCGAGTTCGGGCTGAACTGTGGTCCCCCTTCCATCCAGGCCCCCGTGGCGCGGTTGAAGTTCGTGACGTAGAGGGTGTTGTCCGCCTTGTCCAGGACCAGGCCGCGCGGTCCCGCGCCGACCGGGAAGTGTCGCAGCACCTCAAGCGTTTCCACGTCCACCACGTACACCCGGGATTCCGCCTCCACGGTGACCAGGGCGGAGGCACCGTCGGAGGTGAAGGTGACCGCGCGTCCCCCTACCCCGCCGAGTTCGATGTTGTGCACCGCAAGGGTGTCCACGTCGATCACCGTGAGGTAGGTGGCCTGGGTATTGGCCACGAACACCCGCCGGCCGTCCGGCGAGATGTTGAGGCTGTAGGGGTGCGCCTCCCGGTCGATTTCGACGCGGGCCGTCTCGACTACACCCTCGACGTCGCCGTCGGCCAGGGACGAGATGTCGAACTTTCCGACATACCCTGAGCCCCACACGCAGATGTAGGCCCACCTGCCATCCGCCGAGATGCCCATGTGCCGGGGGTCGCGGCCGGTCGGGATCTGCCGGAGCTCGACCGACAACTCCAAGTCCACGATGGACACCGTGTCTGAACCGGAGTTGCTCACTAACAGGTACTTCTCGCCCGGCACGATGGCCAGGCCACGCGGTCCGTGACCGACCTCGATCCGGCGCACCTCGGTCAACGCCACCGCGTCGATCTCCGACAGGGTGTTCTGACTCGTGTTGCAGACGAATCCACGCCCGGAGGCGGTGAACTTCACTCCTCCGCGCGGGGCGTTGCCCACGGGGATCTGCTTGATCAGCCGGTGCTCATCCGGACCGGTCTTGGCTACGACCGACACCACGCCGTCGTCGGTGTCCGTCGAGAACAACTGCACGTTGCGCACTGTGCCTACCCTTCTGTTGATCGCTTCCGCGACTGCAACCAGGCGGCGTAGTCCACCCAACGAATCGATCGGCTGACAGGCCGACTTTCGGGGGAGTACCGCCAGGACATTTCTTGACCAGGACCGGACCGTTCCCCGGCCGGCGGGCGGCGGGAGCCGGTGAGGCAACGGGCCTAAGCGGCTCGCCCCAGGCGCACGACGTCACGCGAAGTCACACCACAAGTCATGCGGTCCCGCGTCCGTGCGAGAGAGGCTGGCTCCGGAGGCCAGGAGTCATCCGGCACCGGCCACGCAGTCCCGATGGTCAGCCGGTTTGCGGGGACCGAAGCGAGTAGACGAGGTTCCACGACAGGGAGATCCGCACACCATCACCGTCGAACCGGGGCACGGAGTGCTTCAGCCAGCCTGGGAACAACACCAACTCGCCGGGAACACATCGCAGCCGGATGTTCTGTCCTTCGCCGGCGAACAGGATGCCGGGATCGAAGTAGTCCACATTGGAGCGTGGGTCGATCAAGTCGAGTTCGCAGGAACCCGGTCCGTGCACGTAGTAGATCGCCGCGATCGCGGTGTTGGGATGGAAGTGCGCCGGATGCTGGTCTCCCCGCCGGTAGACGCTGGCCCAGCTCCGACTTGCCGCCACCGTCACCTCTTCCGACGAGAGGTCGACCCTGTCGCTGGCGGCGGTGTTGAACGTGTTCGCGTCCCTTGCGCGAGACGCGGTGAAGACCGCAGAAAGTGGGTGCCCGCCGACCGTCTCCACGAACTCGCGTGCCGTCTGCAGGACCCATCCCGTCAGACTGTCCACAACGGGCTCACACCACGATGCCATATCCGCCGATGTCTCGGACTTGTAGCTGAACTTGTTTTCCACCAGCCCAAGTCGCCTCAGCACCAAGTCGGTCAACGGCCCGTTGAGCTGATCACCGAACGGGCAACCGATCCGGGCCACAGGCGTCGCGAAAGCCCTCGTGATCGTCCCCGGCCTCGCCTCGTCGGACGCGCGCTCATCACTAACCGCAGTCACAACGTTCCCCCTCCGGTTCCGGCGGGCCGACCCTCCCCAGGTCGTGAGCCCCGCCGCAACGCTGTGCGATCGATGTCCGACTGTAGCGATCACACCGCGCACTGTCACCACCGACAGGGCTGCTGCAGGACGGCCCCACTGGCCACGCACGCGCAAAGTTGCGATACCCACCTGCACGGATATGGCTGCCGAGAGCGTACGAGGACCACCCCGCACACTGGGAAATCACCCGAACAGACGCCCCACAGCACCTGTCTCCCAGTCCGAGCTTCATGAAGCGTTCCACTCGACCATGCAGTGGTACTGAACAGTTACTATCGTTCTCGCGGAACAGGTTTCGCACGTCAATGCGGTGGAGGCGGGACTGTTTCAAGATCGGTGTGTCCGGTCCGACACGTCGGGACCGGGGTCCGGCGGGATGGGCACTATGAGTGATGACATCTGAACTTGTGAGCGCACGGAAGAGCGAGACGGGGACCGGGCGGCAGCTGTCGCCGGAGCAGGCCGCCGCGGCGGCGATGGTGGCCGAGGCCAAGGCGCGCGGGCTGGCGCTGACCGGCCCGGACGGCCTGCTCAAGCTGTTCACCAAGAATGTATTGGAGACCGCGCTGGCCGAGGAGATGACCGAGGACCTCGGGCACGAGAAGAACCGCGCGGAGCCGGGGCGCGAGTCGAGCAACGTGCGCAACGGCAGCCGGCCCAAGACGGTGATCTCGGATGCGGCCGGCGAGGTCGGGATCGAGGTGCTCAGGGACCGGGAGGGCACCTTCGAGCCGCAGATCGTCAAGAAGCGGCAACGTCGGCTGACCGACGTCGACGAGATCGTGTTGTCGTTGTATGCCAAGGGATTGACCACCGGGGAGATCTCGGCGCACTTCGCCGAGATCTACGGCGCGTCGGTGTCGCGGGAGACGGTCTCGCGGATCACCGACAAGGTGGTCGCGGAGATGAACGACTGGGCCGCCCGCCCGCTCGACGCGGTGTACGCGGCGGTGTTCCTCGACGCCATCGTGGTCAAGGTCCGCGACGGCCAGGTCGCCAACCGTCCGGTCTACGCCGCGATCGGCGTCACGGTGGACGGGCGCAAGGACGTGCTCGGTCTGTGGATGGGCACCGGCGGCGAGGGCGCCAAGTTCTGGATGAGCGTGCTGGTCGACCTGAAGAACCGCGGCGTGCACGACGTGTTCTTCCTGGTCTGCGACGGTCTCAAGGGCCTGCCCGACGCATTGGCGAACGTGTGGCCGCACACCGGTCGTGCAGACCTGCGTGGTGCACTTGATCTGCAACACCTTCCGGCTGGTGGCTCGCCAGGACTGGGAAGCGGTGAAACGGTGCGGCACCCCGATCTACACCGCACCCACCCCCGACGCCGCAGCAGCCGCGCTGGAGGACCTGGCCGAGCAATGGGGCCGCAAGTACGGGGCGGTGATCCGGTTGCGGCGCAACGCCTGGGACGAGTTCGTGCCCTTTCTCGACTACGACGTCGAGATCCGGCGGATGATCTGCTCCACCAACGCGATCGAGTCGCTCAACGCCCGCTACCGCCGGGCGATCCGCGCCCGCGGGCACTTCCCGACCGAACAGTCGGCGATGAAGTGTCTGTGCCTTGTCACCCCCAGCCTCGACCCGACCGGGACGGGCCGCACCAGGTGGACCATGCGCTGGAAGCCCGTATTGAACGCCTTCGCCATTACGTTCGGTGACCGCTGGCCGGGAGCCGAGACCTGCTGATCAACAACGCCGGACACACCGATCACGAGATAGACCCGCCGGTGTTGTGAACGAGTATTGGAGTGGCTGTGCTTGCCGAAAATGTCGTCCGTGCAGGTCAGACGGCGTGGTGGTACTCGTTGAGGATGCCGCCCAGTCGTTGCCGTCGGTGGATGTCGAGTCGGGTGGCGGTTGCTTGGTCGGTGGTTGGTGATGGCAGCGGTTGTAGTGGTCGGTTGTTGGCGATGCCTTGGTGGGGCCGATGGTTGTTGTAGAAGTGCTCGTACTGGCATAGCGCGTGGAGTAGGTGCTGTTGGTTCCAGATGAGGGTGCGGTCGAGGAGTTCGCGGCGGCAGTTGTGGATCCGGCGTTCCGTGATCGCGTTCATGCGCGGGATGCGGACTCCGCTGAGGACGACCTGGATGCCGGCGTCGGCGAGGACGGCGTCGAACAGTGCCGGGTACTTCCCGTCCCGGTCGCGGATCAGGAACCGCGCGTGTGGGTCCTGGTCTTCGAGGTCCATGGCGAGGTTTCTGGCGGCTTGGGTGACCCAGGGTGTGGTGGGGTGCGCTGTAACGCCGAGGAGGCGGATCCGGCGGCTGGCGTGTTCGATGACCGCGAGCACGTACAGGCGGGTGCCGCTCAACGTGGAGGTCTCGAAGAAGTCCAGGCCAGGAGTGCGTCGGCCTGGGAGTGGAGGAAGGTCGACCAGGTCGTCGTGCTGCGTTCGGGTGCAGGGTCGATTCCGGCGTCTTTGAGGATCTGCCAGACGGTGGAGGCTGCGACCTTGATGCCGGGCACGAGGGGTTCGCCGTGGATGCGTCGGTAGCCCCAGGCGGTGTTTTCCCGTGCCAGGCGCAGCACCAGGAGTCGGATGGAGCGGATGGTTCGCGGTCGGCCGGGCCGCTTGGGGCGGGATCTGGCTGCGTGGCGGCGGGCGTGGAGGTCTCGGTGCCACCGCAGGACAGTCTCCGGGCGCACCAGTAGTCGGAGTCGACGAAGCGTGGCGGCCGGGAGTCGGTGCAGTAGCGCCGCGAGGAACGCCCGGTCGCCGGGGGAGAACCGAGGGCGGTCCTTACCCAGTTGGCGTTCCAGGACCATGATCTGGTGGCGCAGCGACAGGATCTCCGTGTCCTTGTCCCGGTCGCTCATGGGCAGCAGGCGCAGCAACGCGAACGCGTTGGTCACACCGAGGTAGGCCAGTCGGAGCAGCACAGCCGGTCATCATGCCCGTCAGTTGACGAGACTGTGGATCATCAGCACTCTACGGGCTATCCGAACCTGTTGGCCTGCTCACGCTTTCACCTGCATGGATGAGGTTATCGGCATACACAGCGCTGTGGCGCCGAGGACGTGGATCCGGCGGCTGGCGTGCTCGATCACCGCGAGTACGTAGGGGCGGGTGCCGTTCAGGGTGGTGGTCTCGAAGAAGTCGCAGGACAGGAGTGCGTCGGCCTGGGGGCGGAGGAAGGCCGACCAGGTCGTCGTGGTGCGTCCGGGTGCCGGGTCGATTCCGGCGTCCTGGAGGATCTGCCATACCGTGGATGCGGCGATCTTGATGCCGAGGACGAGGAGTTCTCCGTGAATGCGACGGTAGCCCCATGTTGGGTTCTTTCGTGTCAGGCGCAGCACGAGGAGCCGGATGGAGCGGATGGTCCGTGGTCGGCCGGGCCGCTTGGGTGGGACTTGGCGGCGTGGCGGTGTGCGAGGAGGTCGCGGTGCCACCGCAGCACCGTGTCCGGACGTACCAGTAGTCGGAGCCGATGAAGCATGGCGGTCGGGAGTCGGTGCAGCAGTGCCGCGGGGAACGCGCGGTCTCCGGGGGAGAACTGCGGACGCGCGTTGCCCAGTTGGCGTTTCAGGATCATGATCTGATGCCGCAGTGCCTGTGGGGTGCCAGAACTCTGCACAAGGCGTTGAGCTGCGATGATCCAGCCCCCTGGGAATGCGGGGCCTGATCGTGAGGTGTGACGTTGCGACCGCTGAATCTGATCTTCGTTCGACTCGGTGGTTTGCTGGTTCTCTGCGGTCAAGGACGTCGAACTGCCAGTGCTGGGACACGGGGTCGCCGTGCTGCGCCGGATCAATCCCCGCCTGCGGCTGAAGTGGGCCGATCGCGCGCTGCTCACCGCGTTGATACGGTGCCTGCCACGGCTGCTGCGCGAGCACCGATTGGTGACACCGGGCATCCTCCCGCGCTGGCACCGGCGCCTGGTCGCGCCGAAGTGGACCTACCCGAACCGGACCGGGCGACCACCGATCGACGATGCCGTGGTGGCAGGCGCGCCCTTCGAGAGGAATCGAACATCACCACGTTAGATCAGCCGACCATGACAAAAGCGCGTGGAAGCCGGCGTTCGTCGTCGGGCAGGATGGTCCCGTGGAGAGACTGAACGTGCGCCCCGAGGACCTGCGGTGGCTGGCGGACGATCCGGACGGCTACATCACCGGCTACGACAAGTCGGGCTGGGACGCCTCGACCTGGGTCCTTCACGCGATGTGGGAGCAGCCTTCCTTCGGTCCGGTGACGTACGACGAACTGCGTCGGCAACAGGTCGCGGACGGCACTGTTGAACGCGAGGCCTTTGGTGGCATCGACCTGGACGACGGTCGGTTCGTCGCCACGGGCGTGCCGCTCGGCTACGTCGAGGCTCCCGGGGAAGGATGGCGTCGGCTGCGATGGCGTGCTTTGGCTGACCGGCTGGGCTTCGGCTTGGGCGTCGATCAGCCGGTTCCGCCGTGTTTCCGCTGGTTTCCGATGAACAGCTGGCCGGTTGACATCCTTCCGCCATCCGAGGGTTCCCTCGACGGGACGAGCCTCCGCGCTCTGCTGCAGGTGCTCAGCCAACACTCGCCCGCCGGGGATGAGACGCAGTGCTTCGCCTTCTACGGCAGCTCACCCACCGGTGACTACGACAATCCAACTGTCTACAGTGGATCGATAGGCGCGGTCGCTGCCTTCTCGGCCTCGGAGGACGTAACGGGAAGCCCGTCCAACTTCTGGCCCGATGACAGGTCGTGGTTCGTCTACACCGACTGGGACTGCATGGCCACGAAAGTGAGCGGGTCACACGATTTGGTCGAAGCGATGAGGGCTGCAGCAGACCTCGAGACCTTTCCGATCAAGGCGGAATTGACTCCCGCGGGACACGACCGAACCCGTTGATGCACACAGGTGAAACTGTCGTCACGACCTTCACCCACGACCGTCGTGTGATCCGCACGTGAGAGTTCGGCTGACGCGCCCGACGACTCCGGCAAGGTCGGCGCATCGGGGAAAGCACGTCAGGCGCGGGAACGGGGACCGCTCAACCGTCGGCGCTCACTCCCACACGGTCCAGCGGGAGTGCACCCAGGCGACCTCGCCGCCCCTCAACTCGGCGTTGCGGATGGCGAGGAAACCGTGGTGGCCCTTGTCGGTCCGCACGCAGAACGTGCCGCCTTCGCGGAACTCGTCCAACGCCAGGGAACTGCGCCACTGTGGCGCGGGGATCACGGCGCATTCGGCCAGCGTCGGGTCGCCGGCCTTGGGCGGCGCGGGCACGAACTGGGTTCCGTTGAGACCGTCGACGGACCAATCGGTCACATCGATGTCGTGGTCGCCCGCCTCGTCGAGGTCGATGGGACCGCCCACCTCGGCCAGCGAGTCGCTGCCGGAGGTCAGGACGCGCGACGTGGTGGGAGCGGCGGGCGCGGAGGCAACCGGACTGCTGCCGCGCGCTGCGCTGGCCGCAGTGGTGGTCGTGGTGGTGGTCAGCCGGGTGGACTTGGCGTTCTCGCTCATGGGTGTGTCGTCGGGTGTCTGCCCGGAGGCCACCGGGACCTCGGTGGGTCGCGCCTGTCCGATGGCGAAGCCCACCACGCCGGCGCCCAGCAACGTGGTCACGATCGCGGTGCCGACCACCAGGTTGATCGGCTGCCCCCACTTGCGGATCAGGACGACCAATCCCACTGCGGTCCCCGCCACGGCGAGCGCCCACACCAGGTTGCGTCCGCCGACGATCAGCAACACGGAGACCGCCGCGGCGTCCGCCGCGAGCCCGATGGCTGCCAGCACGGCCTTGCCGCGATCCCGGTTCTGCTCGTCCTCCATCACGCCTCCAAGCGCTGTTCGACCCGTGAAGGTAGCGCATCGCAACGGACCCTCGTTGCCGGTCCGCAGCCGACCATCGGCGTGACATCCTGTCAATCTATGACCGTGTCTCATGTGGCGTCGGTTGCATGGCATGATTCCTGGTCGTGGTGGATCGGTTGTCGTTGCGGTTGGTGCCCGACGGGTTGTGGGCGTTGACGGTGAGCTTCCCCCGATAATCCGAGGTGGTTGTTACGTGGATGCGGTCGGTGCCGCCGGGATGGTAGCCGGCTGGGTCTGGGCGGTGTGCCAGGCGGTTTCGTACTCGTCGGGGCTGAGCCGGCCGAGGTCCTTCTGGATGCGTTCGGTGTTGTAGAACCCGTCGATATAGCGGAACAGGTCGTTCTCCGCCTCGTCGCGTACGGCCGCGAGCCAGAAGGTGCCCTCGCCGGTGGGGGTCCGGGTGGCGTCGGCGACCCACAACCGGTCCGGCGCGGGCGCGGTGAAGTCCCGGTTCACCCGATCCGGTGCCGGTGCGCCGCGTCCGCGCCAAGGGGTTTCGTGGTCACCGTCGAGGCTGGCGACGCGCTGACGATCAGCGTGGTCGACGACGGGGTCAGGGTGCCCGCCCAGGTGGCCCGCAGCGGTATGCGCAACCTGAAGCAGCGCGCGGTGGAACTGGGCGGGACGTGCACAGTCACCGGCGAACCGGGCGGCGGAACGCTGTGCTTGCCGAAAATGTCCGTGCAGGTCAGACGGCGTGGTGATACTCGTTGAGGATGCCGCCCGGTCGTTGCCGTCGGCGGATGTCGAGTCGTGTGACCGCTGTGTACAGCAAGGACACGATCACTCTGACATGCTCTCAACACGGTGATGCCCCGCGCTCTACCAGCGACGATGACTTTTCGAGCGGTACACGGTCACGGGAACGGCGAGTTGCTGGAACCGCAGTGCCAGGTTGAGTCCGGAGATGCCGATGCTCGTCATTTCGGCACACTTTCCGTCGCGGTCCTGGTGTGGAGTCGCGCGCGCAGCCATGGCAGTGTCTCGGCGGTGTACTGCGCCGCCTCCGGGGAAGCCATTGCGGAGAGGGGAAACAGCATGGGGTAGCCCATGCCCGCGTCGATGAGGTCGCCGATCTGGTCCAACACCGTTTGCCTGCTGCCGATGATCGCCTGTGTCGCAACGAGCTCGTCCGTCACCTCGGCCAGTGCGTGCTCCACCTCGGCGCGTGTCAGCCGGTGCGGCAGCAGTTCCCTGTCCCCCTTGTACGTCTCGCCGAAGGGGTGGGGTACGCCAAACCGACGCCAGGTTGCCGCCGTCGCGTGCAGGGCGGTAAAGCGGATCGCCTTGACACGTAGGAGTTCGTGCGCCGCCTCGTCTGTGTCGGCCACGACGATCGGCACCCAGCCTGCGGCGACCACGGCGTTGGGATCCCGTCCCGCTTCCACCGCCGCAGCGCGCACTTTCGCCAACCGCCGCGCGTACGCGGCCGGGGTCATCATCTTCGACGGCATCCAACCGTCCGCGTACCGGCCGGTGATCTCGAGCATCCTGGGCTGGCCGGCGCCGACCCAAAGCCTCGGTGTCCGGCCCTCGGGGGCCCGCAGTCCCATCATCGCCTTATCCAGCGTAAAGTGCCTGCCGGCGAAGTCGTGTGGGCCCGGACCGTCGAGCAGCAGCCGAATGACCCGCAGCGCCTCCTCCACCCGGTCGACCTGGTGGTCGTGGGCGACGCCGTAGGGCGTGAGGTTCTCCAACATTCCCGCGCCGATGCCGAGCACCGGTGCCCGTTCGGTGAGCTGGGCGAGGGTGAGTGCGAACTGCGCCAGCACCGCAGGGTGTCTGCGGTGCGGGTCGGTGACCCCGATCGCCAACTGCACGGGACCCGCGTCAGGTGCCAGGTTGCCGAGCAACGTGGCGAACTCGAGGCACTGGTCCGGTGTCGGCAACACGTTCGCGACGTAGGTGAAGTCGGCGTCCCACGCTTGTGCCGGGAACACGTTGATCAAAAGGTCGAACACCATGAAGCCATCGAACCCCGCCGACCGCGCGACGCCCAGCAGATCTCGTCCTTCCTGGACCTGACCGACTGGATTCCAGGCCAAGCCAACCTCAACACTCATGCTCGGCTCCTCGTCATTCATGCTCGGCCCCTGTCGAACGCGCCCTTGATGACGCGGAGGACTCAAGGCTCTGGCCGCAGCCTGTCTTGAGTTGACGACGCTAGTAGGCGTTGTGCAATGTTCGCCAGTCTGCCCCCTCCTCACAGGGACAACTCCACCCATCGCCGCTGCCACCCTCGATCACCACAACGGACGCGCCGAAAAAAATTAACCGCTCAAGCGGCGAATGGATGGATGAGCAGACATTGATCTCGTGCGCACCGAATCCTACTGAGGCTACACCCTCCATGGTCCGGGCTCCGGTCGACGACTCGGTGCGATGAACTGTTTCTTGTGCTGACGGGTCTGCGATCTCGGGCAGCCCGGACGGGCGTCATCGAGCTGGTTGAACGGGTCGACGGCGATGGCCCCCTCTTTATCTTCGGCTATTCGGCTACTGACTCAGAAGCCAGCAAAGCTCTTCCACTGCTCGCGTGTAAAGGGGCTTCGTGACATTGTCGCCGAGCTGGATGAACACCGATCGCGTCCGTCACCCTCGGTCATCACTGCAGTAGGGGGACGTCCGCCAATTCAGCGATTGTCAACGCCTCGGTTCACTCCAAAGACCTATGGTCCGACTCCACGAGGAGCGCTAGTTTGGGTTGAGCATGTTGCAGCCTGCAACTTCAGGAGATGACACCATGCGGAAGCGTACGCGGAACGACGCGCTACGCGGTCTCCTCAAGGCCGGGCGCTGGACGCATCAGTTTCGCGGTGGCGATCGACGGCATCGGGACGAAGCAGGTTTCGCGTTGCAGTACGACCGGCCCCTTCCGCGAGTTCGACCGCTCCGCGCAGCGGATCTTCGGTGGTACCACGGGCAAGCGGTTCCGGCCGACATCGATGCCGATGGATGCCTACCGGAGCGAGACGAGTTCGCTGTCACCTTCGAGTTGCCGGGCGTCACGACCGACGCCATCGAGCGCATCGCGCTCACGGCGAAGGCGGAACGGCAGTCGACCGAGCACCACGGCGAGGTCCAGATCTTTGAACGGCCCGCCGCGCACAACCTCGAGCGGCTCCTGTCCAGCATGATGAACGCGCGGCGCAGCGTGCCGATCGATGACCTCACCACCACATTCCTGCTGCATCACCACAATCTGCGAAGCGACTTCGAAACCCAGCAGTCGATGGCGCTAATGATCTCCGCGAGCGGATACGTGACTACCACAACGTGGGTCGCGCAGACCCTATGGCTGATGCTCACCGACTCTTGGTTCGCTGGTCGCATAAGTGGGTGGCCACCTCGGCATCGACGACGCCCTCGACGTGTTGCTGCGGTGCCACCCGTCTATGTCGAATATGCTGGCGCGATATGCGCTCGTCGGCTGGAAGCTCAGCGGTGCCCCGATTCAGCACGGCGTGCGCGCGCCTGGAGCGGAGCGCCGGATCGCGCGCCTGCCCCGCACAAGGGCGCTGTCGGAAGATTATCCGCATAGCGGTGGACATCCGCTTGCACCGGCTACACGACGTTTCACTGGAAAATTCGGCAGACTAGTTGATGTTGTTGCGTCGCCTGGACCAGGTGCCCGGCCAGCCTGCCGGTTCGCTTCACTCCGCCGACCCGCATCCCCTCAACTCAGGAGGCTCCCTGATGCCCGAGCCGGTCACCGCCGATATTCCCGTCGTACGTCTCGACCCTCTGGGCACCGATCACCATGGCGAAGCGACCAGGATGCGCGAGCTCGGCCCGGTCGTCCGCGTCATTCTCCCCGGCGATGTGTCGGCGTTCGCCGTGACTACGCATGAACTGGTCGCCGAGCTGGTGGCGAACCCAGTGATGAGCAAGAACTGGCGCAATTGGAATAAGGTCCAGAGCGGCGAGATCACTGACGAATGGCCGCTCGCCGGGATGGTCATGGTCACTAACATGGTGACGACAGACGGTGAAACCCACCAACGCCTGCGCCGCCCGATCACAAAGACGTTCACCCGAAGTCGCGTCGAGGATCTCCGGCCCCATCTGGTAGCGAACGTCGGCAAGTTGCTCGACGCGTTGCCGTCGCACGCGGTCGACGGGGTCGTCGACCTGCGCCAGCATTTCGCGAACCCGGTGCCAATGGACATGGTCTGCGAGCTGTTCGCGGTGCCGGTCGACTGGCGGCCGCGGCTACAGGAGCTGGCGTACAACGTCTTCCGTACCAACAACACGGCGGAGGAGGTTGCCGCCACCCAGCGCGAACGGCACGACATGCTGACGCGGCTCGTCGAATCGAAACGTGCCGATCGGGGCAACGACCTCACTTCTGCGCTCATCGAGCTGGGGGACCAGGGCGAGGAGACTTTGACGCAGGAGGAGCTGATCGACTCCATCTGGGTGTTCCTGACGGCCGGTCACGAGACCACGCTCAGCCTGATCGTCAACGGCGTGCGGGCGTTGCTGACCCACCCGGACCAGCTGCGGCTCGCCGTCAACGAGAACCGCTGGGCCGACGTGGTGGAGGAGACCCTGCGCTGGGACGCCCCGGTCGGCAACATCCCGGCCAGGTACCCGCTAGAGGACACCGAGATCGCTGGCGTGCCGATCGCGAAGGGCGAGGCGATCTTGGCGCCATACGCTGGAGTCTGCCGCGATCCCGAGCAGCACGGCGCGGACGCGGACAATTTCGACATCACCCGACCGCCGCGTAAGCACCTTGCATTTGGTGGTGGGCCGCACTTCTGTCTCGGCGCACACCTGGCCAGGTTGGAGGGAACAGTCGCGTTGCCGGCGCTGTTCTCGCGGTACCCGGACCTGCGGCTCGCGGTAGAGCCGAGTGAGCTGACGCCGGTGCCGTCGTTCGTCGCCAACTCGGCGGCCGCGCTTCCAGTCCGGCTGGACTGACCGGTACACCGCTCGCCGGCGAACGTCGTCGCCAGCGAGCAGCCTTCAGGTCGAAATCAAGCCGCAAGGAGATTTCGCCGGTGAGATTGGTGATGACGGCCTCATAGTAGGCGGGGTCCTCCGTGGTGGCGCGCGGGTGCAGCTCGCGGGACCGCGTGGAAGCTGCGTGACCACAGCTCACCGACCACAACGACCTCCGCCGACACCGTGCAGCTCACCGTGTCGGACAGGACCGCAGCGGGTGTTATTCCGCAGTTTCTGCCGGTGCTGGCGGCGAAGAACGACGACTCCGGAGGTAGGCGACGCGGTTGTTGTCGTGGAGCCGCAACCGCATCGACGGACTACGACGGCGAGCTGTTGCTCGGCCTCGCGCTGCTCGGCGCGGGCTGAGTTCACGCAGTCGTTGTGCGATCCCGAATAGAGACCTACGGCGGTGGCATCGGCACTCAACCGATGGGCGTACGCAGTCACCCGGCTGCTGGGTCTCGTCATAGCGACCTGTATGCGGAGCCGGTGTCCGAACTGGACCCTGAGCATCGCCTGTGCACGCTCACCGTCCCGGCCGAAGCGTGGGTGAGAAGGCCGTGGCTGAGCCTGCGCGGCTCCGGCCACGACCGGGTTCTACGACGATCTGTACGGTCGGCATGCCGGACACCTCGGCATCAACCGTCGACGGCATAGTGTCTTGTTCAGACGATTCGACGTTCGTCAACCTTGACTCGTCGTTGCCCCCGCTGCCCGCAGCGTCAGTCGCAGCGGCCGCACGTGGTACCGGCCGATGTTGGCGGTCGGCACCGGCATGATGTAAACGTTCTTCCCCCGGTCGTTGATCTGACAGTCGACCGAGGCGACTCCGAGCCGCCATCCTCGTCCGTCGAGGTCACAGTGACCGTCACCGAGCCGGGGTGGTCGCCCTTCGGGTCTCGCACCCCGGCGACCGATGCGGTGATCGCTGTTGCAGTCCGCTCACTGAGCCTTTTTCATCGTGGTCAACGGCGGGTTTCGACATGGTGCAGGACGAGGATGGCCGCGACGATCGCGGTGGCCCGGCGTGGGCAGCAGCGGAGCTTGACCGGGATCTTCCAGCCTTTGAGCAGCGAGACGGCGCGTTCGCCGAGTGCGCGGATGCGGGCGTGGGCCCGGTTGACCGCCTTCTGGCCGTGTGACAGTCGCGGCCGGGTGGCGTGGCGCTTGGACGGGGTGCGGCACCGTGCCGCCTGCGCCTTGATATGCCTTGTCGGCGAAGGCGGTGACGTCGTTGGTGGTCAGTATGCCGATCAGGCCGTGTGTGCGGGCCGCGGTCAGGTCGTGGACGGAGCCCGACAGGGCCGGCGAGGCCCACACCGACCGCCTTGTCGGGTCGGGTCGGCGAGGATCTGCACGTTGACGCCGTGGCGTCGGTGTTTGCCGGAGAAGTACGGCTTCTGGTCGGCGACGCGGTCGATCGGAACGAGGGTGCCGTCGAGGATGGCGTAGGCCAGGCGGGCGGCGCGTTCACCGGTAGCGTGGAGGCCGTCGGCCAGTGTGGCGAGCAGGTCCACCGCTTCGCGGACGTAGCGCCAGGCGGTGCTGTGGGAGATGCCGAATATGACGGCGAGGCGGGCGTGGGTGTCGCCGTTGCGCAGATGGGCAAGTACGAGCAGTGCTTGGCGGCCGGGTTCCAGTCGACGCCATCGGGGCCGACGCCGTACCCGCTCCGTGCGAATGAGATCGGCCATGTGGACAAAGGTGCGGTTGTACAGCGGAATCGTGGCAGGGTAAGACAGCACGGCGAGGCTCCCGATTGGGGCGTCGGATCTTGGTCGACTGCTGTCTTACCGGGAGCCTCGCCCACCGCGCCCCATCACTCAGCCCACGCCGTGACCTGCACCGTCACGATGAAAATGGCTCACTGGTGATGAACGTCAGCGCGTACGACATGTCGGTCTTAGTTCTGGTTGCCTCGCCGTTCTCGCATACGATCGCCGGCTCGCCGAACCGCCGTCCCCCACTGACTGGGGGCAGCCAGCCATGACCGACGGTGCCAGTGTTCGTCGCCGAAGGTCGTCGCGTCAACTTCACCGCTCTCATGTTGTTGACAACTTGTCCGAATGAGATCGCTTTCTTCTACTGGCCCTCCGTCTCCCGGATTATTGGGGTCAGATAGGTGAACACGGACGCCGCGCAGCACGGCTCGGTGAGCAGCGCCGCGCGGTGCCTGTGAGAAGTTCTGTGGTGTAAGGGACAGGTGCCGAACGCGGTTGTGAAAAACTTTCACTACCGTCCGTCCATCATCAGGTGAAGAGGAATGATCAACCATGCCCGATGACCACGACCTCGAATATGATCTCGTACGGGTAGATCAACTGACGTCCGCAGGCATGCACGACGGGCGAGGCAGGCATAGAACAAGGGTAACGACGGGGATAGCAAGCCTCAAGATTCGCCGAAATGATCATCAAGGGAAATCTGCGTATCACAGGGCGTGACAACTCCGTCATGCGATCATCGTATTGACAAAGCAGTCGCTACTTCATCAGAATGACCTGCTTCGAAGATCCAAGGGCTCCCCGGCTGCCATGTGTAAGTTCAACCAATATTTATGATCAACTATCGACCCTCTAATGTTGCATTGACAGATCGCCCGGCTGACCGTTTAACCTGAATAAGTTAGCCTGTCGACAAGGAGGAGTTGCATCAATGAACATGGACGCTAAAAATCTTGTCATGGACGGCACTGGGAAGATCACCTCAATTCGCATCCTTCCGCCGAACGGTGACAAAGTGCGGATGGAAAGCACGTACAACGGGGCCAGCATCTTCGCGGGACACAAGGTGACCGAGATCGTCACCTACGAGCAGGAAGAAGTGATTCCCAACTCGATGACGGGGTTCGCCAACGGCCAGATCGTCGCGAACGACGGCGGTGACGTGTTGCTGTGGCGCGGACCCGGCGCTGCAGTGCGCGTAGCAGGCTCGTCGGAGTTGGAGTGGCGGGGTTACGGCGTGATGCAGAGCCGGTCGGCGAAGTTCGCCGAGTTCAACGGGAAGATCCTCGACGTGGTGGTGCACGTGAACAACGACGGGAACACCACGGTTCAGGCCTCGATCTGGAAGTAGTGCTCGCCAACTGGTGAGTTGTCAGTTCTCCCGAAGCGTATCCGGGTTCTTCGCACGACCAGCGAGACACTCGGCGTTCGCCGACTACGCGACCGTGCGTCGCACACATCCACACCAGGCTGCGAAGCGGGTTCGCTGCTACGGAGGACTCTCGGATGATCTTGCTGGGTTCGACTCTGCCCTTCTTCGGGCTCAGCAAGATCAGCGCGAATACAGGACATCTCCGACACCGCGTGCTGCGTACATGCCACAGTCAGCAGCAGGTGGCGGTCCAGTGTTTCACCAGGGATCGTCGTCAAGGTCGAACGGTGGTCCAACTGCGACCCTACGTGATCAGTCGCGCATTTCCCGAACCGATCATCGCTGTGAGGGTTGACTTTCGTCCGGCCGGGTGGAGTTGGCTCATCGAATGCCGTGTGGGCCGCACTCGAAGAGGAATGCACTTGACAAGAAGATCGTTTTTTCCGACCGTCGGAACGTCGCAGCCGTGAACGCGGATTTACCCTGCAAGCATGGCGCGGCAGATTTCATCCATTGAAGACATTGCCTAGTTCGACACTGATCAGGTGTCCGAACTATCCCGTCACTTCCGTGGGGTGCTTTGTGATGCAGCCGAAATTCGAGGAGAACAAGGCCGGCTTCGATCAAGACCCGGTCGCGGTCATCGGCATGGGTTGCCGACTACCTGGCGGAATATCCTCTCCTGAGGGCTTGTGGCGGGCACTCACAGCGAAGCTCGACCTTGTCGGCGAGGTACCGCCGGATCGCTGGAACGCGCAAGCGCTGTACGACCCCGACCCCGGTGTTCCGGGCAAATCCGTAAGTAGCCGCGGTGGCTTCGTGGACGATGTCACCGGGTTCGATGCGGAGTTCTTTCGGATCTCGCGGCGTGATGCGGAGGCGATGGACCCTCAGCACCGCATTCTGCTAGAGGTGGCGTGGGAAGCGCTGGAGAACGCTGGTGTCGTACCGGCGAAGCTTGCGGGTTCATCGACGGGGGTGTTCGTCGGGACATCGACACAGGACTACCACGTCTCCCGAGCCAGGGCCGCGCTCATCGAGAACGAATACACCGTACTGGGAACAAGCAGATCAATGGCCTCGGGGCGGATCTCCTACGCACTGGACCTGCGCGGGCCGAGCGCCACTGTGGACACTGCGTGTTCGTCGTCGCTGGTAGCGACAGACCTCGCTTATCAGGCCCTGGCCAACGGCCGGTGCGATCTCGCAGTCGTCGGCGGTGTTCAACTGCTCTTCGACCCCGATGGTACAGCAGGATTCTCACGTTGGGGGGCGCTGTCCCCGGCGGGGCAGTGCCGGTCCTTCGCCGCAGGCGCCCTCGGATTCGTGCGCAGCGAAGGATGCGGTGTCGTAATCCTGCGTCGGTTGGCCGACGCAGTGCGCGAGAGGGATCGCGTACTGGCGGTGATCCGCGGCAGCGGGGTCAACCAGGACGGACGGACAGAGGGGATCACCGTGCCGTCCCGTCCGGCGCAGGAAGCGCTCATCCGTGAAGTGGTGCGCCGATCAGGAATCGACCCCCGGCGGGTGGGACTGCTGGAAGCGCACGGCACGGGCACGCCCACCGGCGACCCCATCGAGTTCGCAGCCCTGTCGGCGGTCTATGGCGCAGGTGAGATGCCTGCGGCTCTGGGTTCGATCAAAACCAACATCGGGCACTGCGAGGCCGCTGCCGGCGTAGCCGGGTTGATCAAAGCTGTCTTGGCTCTGCGGTACGGCAAGATTCCGGCGAACTTGCACTTCGACCGGTGGAATCCCGACATCGACGCGGACTCGAGTCGGCTGTTCGTGCCCACCGCGCTGACGGACTGGCCCACAGTCGAGGAACCGCGGCTGGCCACCGTGTCGTCCTACGGCATTTCTGGGGTCAACGCCCACATGGTGCTGGAACAGGCTCCTGCGGTGGCGTCGACGCCACCGGGATTGCGGGATGACCGCGAGCGGGTGTATCCGGTCTCGGCGAGTTCTCCCCGGACGCTGGCGCTGACCGCCCGGCTGTTGGCCGAGTGGCTGGACAGCGCCGCCGGACGCGAAGTGCCGCTCGACGACGTGGGTGCAACCTTGGCGCTGCGGCGTGCTCCCAGAACCGTGAGGGCGGCGGTGGTGGCCAGCGACCGCAGCGGTCTGGTCGAGGGTTTGGTGTCGCTCGCGGAGCAGAAGCAGGGGCCGCAGGTGGTCGCATCCCGGCCAGTGGCCGATGGAGTTTCTCCGGTGTGGTTGTTCTCCGGGCACGGATCGCAATGGGCGGGCATGGGTGTTGGACTGCTGCGCACCGAGGCCGCCTTCGCCGAGGCGATCGCTGAACTGGAACCGGTGATCCTCGCGGAGTCGGGGTTGTCCGTCCGCGACGCGCTCACCTCCACCGAGGGCGTAACCGGTTTCGCACGCGTGCAGCCGGTGCTGTTCGCGTTGCAGGTGGGGTTGGCCGCGGTGTGGCGGGCGCACGGGGTGGCACCCGCCGCGGTCATCGGTCACTCCCTGGGCGAGGTCGCAGCTGCGGTCGCGGCCGGCGGGCTGTCCCCGACTGAGGGCGCCATCGTGGTGTGCCGGCGATCCATGCTGGCCAGCAGGGTGGCGGGCTTGGGTGCAATGGGCGTGGTGAACCTCGCGCCCTCGGAGGTCGCTACGGAATTGTCCGCCAAGGGCATCAAGGACGTGGTCGTCGCGGTCGAGACGTCCCCCGGGTCCACTGTGGTGTCGGGCGAGGCCGCTCGGGTGCGCGCCCTGCTGGCCGAATGGGAGGCCCGCGACCTGTTCACCAGGGAGGTGGCAGTGGATGTAGCATCGCACTCCCCACAGATCGACCCGATCATCGATGACATGAACCGACAGTTGGCGGACCTGTCACCTCAGAAAGCCAACATCCCGTTCTACAGCACCGTCCATCCCGGATGCGTACCGCGGTTCGACGGCACGTACTGGGTGGACAACATGCGCCTGCCGGTGCGGTTGTCAACCGCAGTGAAGGCGGCGTTGGCCGACGGACATCGACTGTTCTTGGAGTTGTCTCCGCACCCGCTGCTGATCAACGCAACGGAGGAGATCGCGACACAGACCGGTGTGGACATCCGCACGGTGCCCAGTCTCCGTCGCGGAGCCGAACCCGACGCGGGACTGGGGCAGGCGCTAGCTGCCGCGCATTGCGCCGGTGTCGCCGTCGACTGGACTCCCGATCACGACAGGGGCGACCTCGCCGATGTCCCCCTGGCGCCATGGGAGCACTCTTCGCTGAAGCTGACCTCACGAGACGAACCCAGTATCGCCACGACCGGTGGACAACCGCTCCTGGGGGCGCACGCTCAGCGAGCCGCGCGGGACGGCAGGCACTACTGGCAGGCAGAGGCCGGCACGGATCGCCACCCGTGGCTGGCCGACCACCGTGTGCTCGGGCACCCAGTGATGCCCTTGGCAGGATTCGTCGAAATGGCCTTGGCTGCCGCTGCCGAGATTCACGGTGAGGACGCCACCGTGGACCTGGAGGACATCGCCGTCCACGATGCTCTGCCCCTCGATGACCGGGTCGCGCTGTACACCGAAGCGACCGAGTCCGGACCCGGCCTCTTCACAATCGACATTGCCACCCGCGCCTCTGACGGCGAGGCAGTTCGCCACGCCTCCATGAGCCTACGTCGGGTCGCTGACCACGCTGGGGAAACAGTGGGGTCGCCCTCACCACCTCCCCCGACAGACATGGACCACTTCTATGCCGCGCAGCAAGATCGCGGTGTGGACTACGGGCCGATGTTCCAGGCCGTGGTTGGGCACACCACACAAAATGGCGACCCGGACCGACTCCTGGCGACGATCGCCCTGCCCGCCGCTCTTCGTATTGGTGCCACCGGGTTCCGGTTGCATCCCGTCCTGCTGGACGGATGCCTGCAGTTGATCTACACCCATCCGAAGCTGAACGACCCGCCATCGTTGTACCTGCCTGTCCGCGTCGGTCGCATCCGGGTGCTCGCCGATCCGCACCGGGCGCGGTTCGCCCTGCTCGACGTGCGCCACGCCGCCGATCGAGAGTGCGTCTTCGACGCCCGGATGGTCGCCAATGACGGCACGGTGCTGGTCGAGGTCCTGGACGTGCGGGTCCGTGCCGCCGACACCGGGCACGGGAGCAAGGTGATGAGTCGGCGGCTGATGGCCCTGGATTGGGAATCCGTCGACACCTCGACCGCGCAAGAGGCACAGGACCGGTCCATCGTGGTCATCAGCGAGGACGAAGTGGACCCGTTGACTGCCGCTGTGACCGCTGGCCTGGCCGAGTACACCAGACACACCGACCTGGTTCCGGTGCCGCTGCACGACCCCGCCGCACGCTTGCTCCTGCGCGCTCGATTGGCTGACGACACCACCACGGATGTGGTCGTGGCCTGCCCCCAGGCGGGTGCCTCCGGCGTCGACCCCGACTCGGACACAGCTCTGAAACGGGTAATCCGCCTGGTCGAAGTGGCGCAGGTGCTGACCGAACGCGCCAGGCCACCCCGACTGTGGCTGATCAGCCACGCGGCACAGCACGTAGTCCCCGCGGATGCCGTCGAACTCGAACAAGCCGGCTTGCGCGGTCTCGCACACGTCATCGGCAACGAACACCCCGAACTCGGTGTCACGCACTTGGACCTGGACGCGGTCACCCACGAACCCGGCATGGTCGTTGACGACATCCTCACCGCCCCGACGTCACAGACCGAGATCGCTCACCGCGGCGGGCGTCGTTACCTCGCCAGATTGCACCACCTCCAGCTCACCGCAGCTCACCGGCTGCACCTCACACCCGATCCAGAGCACGACGGAGTCGCTCTGCGGAGCACCGACTCCTCGGAAGCGGAAATCGTGACCTGGGGATTGCGACCACGCCGGGAACCGGAACGCGACGAGGTCGAGGTCGAGGTGCATGCCGTGGCTTTAACGACCCGCGACCTCGAGCTCGCGACCCGGCGAGTGCATCAGGACGGCGACCGGCTGCGAGAACTCGGCATGGACTACGCCGGCGTGGTGCGCAGGATCGGAGACTCGGTCACCCGGTTGCGTCCCGGTGACCGAGTGGCGGGCCTGTGGCCCGGATCCCTCGCCTCCCACCTCGTAGTGCCTGCCGCCGCCGTGTTGCGAGTTCCCGACGGCCTGTCCACGCTCCAGGCCGCGACCGTCCCGGCAGCGGCGTTGACAGCCCGTTACGCACTGAGCCACGTCGCACGGGTGCGCGCGGGAGAACGGGTCCTCGTCCATCCGGCAACCGGGCAGACCGGCCTCGCCGCAGCCGCTTTGGCCCGAACACTCGGGGCGGAGGTCATCTGCACGGCTGTCACCGACGCCGAGCGGCAGGCGTTGCGGGACCAGGGCGTATCGCACGTGCTCGACACCCACGCCGCCGACCTTGTCGGCCAGGTGCGAGAACTCACCGGAGGTCACGGCATCGACGTCGTGATCAACACCTCGAGCGGACTCAGGACGCGCGCAGAACCGAAACTGCTCGCGTCCTGCGGACGGTTCGTCGAGGTCGGTATGCGCGATGGCCACGCCGCCGACCACCTCGACCTGTCCTCGCTGCGCCGGCGCGCCATCACCCTCGCGGTGGTCGACCCCGCATCGGTGGTCACGAGCAACTCCAGCCTGCTGGCGGAACTGGTCGAGGAAGCGGAGCAGGACGTCACCGCTGGACACGTGTCGACGTCGCCGGTGCACCGGTACCCGCCCACCGAGATCGACCAGGCATTCCGCGACACCGCACCCACGACCCGCGCGGCCAGGGCTGTGGTCGACCTCGTACGTGATCCCGGCGGGGAATCGGCCCGGATAACGGTGCCCCTCGACCCACAGGAGGTCGCCGTAGTCCGCCGCGACAGCACCTACCTGATCACTGGCGGTCTTGGGGGCATCGGCTTGCACGTGGCACGTTGGCTTGCCGACAACGCCGCGGGCAGGATCGTGCTCAACGGCCGCAGCACCGTCACCGTCCGGGCCCGGCAGGCCGTGGACGAACTACGCGCAGAAGGCCACGACGTCCGCATCATCCTCGGTGACCTCACCATCCCCGGTGTCGCGCAACACCTCGTGGACGAGTGCCTGAGGGAAGGGATGCGGCTGGGGGGCATCGTGCACGCCACCATGGTCGTCGCCGATGGCACCCTCCCCAACATCACACCCGACCTGATCGAGCGGGCTTGGCGGTGCAAGGTCGACGCCGCCTGGCTGCTGCACCACGCCAGCGCGCCACATCGACCGGCCTGGTGGGTCTCCTTCTCCTCCTTGACAACTGTCATCGGCAACCCGGGACAAGGCCCTTACTGCGCCGCGAATGGTTGGCTGGAAGGGTTCACCCACTGGAGGCGTAGCCGGGGACTGCGCACGCAGCACATCAGTTTCGGCGCCTGGGCCGGGCACGGACGCGGCGCCCACCTGAGCGAACAAGGCGTCGACATGATCGAGCCCGAAGAAGGAATCGCTGTGCTCGAACACGTGCTGCGCCACGACCATCCCGCTCCGTGCTACGGGCCCCTCACCGTCGACGGCTGGCTCGCGAACCTCGGGAGCCGCGCACTAGAGACGACTCTTCTTGCCCCGCTGGCGGCTTCCGAACGCGAGAATGGCGACAGTGCTTCCAAGCCCTTCCTCGACACATTGGCGGCCGTCGACACCACGAGCCGCGGTCAACTGCTGGTACGTCGCATCGTCGACCATGTGGCGAGCTGCCTCTCGGTAGATCCCAGCGCGATCGGCGCTGAGCAGCCTTTCGCCGCCCAAGGAATCGACTCACTGACCGCGTTGGAGCTGCGAAACCGCATCTCCAGAGACATCGGAATCCGCCTGCCCCCCAAAGACATCATGCGGACGTACAACACGCCAGCCAGGCTCGGCACGCACCTGGAACGCCTGTTGGAGGCACTACAGACCCCTCACCCCTCGGATCGTTGACACAGCGATGAGGAACAGACAACCGCGACAACCTCGTCGCAGCAGCCGGTCTGTTACCAACAGGAACACCGGATCTGAAGGAGAGCCCTCATGTTCATCGACCTGAACTCCCTAGTGCTCAACGGACGAGGCAGAATCACATCCAGTCGGAGCCTGGGCTCGCAGGACGGCAGATGGCAGAGCGAGAACACCTACGAAGGAACCGGCACATTCGCCGGCATCGAGGTAGCCGAGACCATCACGACCGCGCACGAGGAGGTGCGGCCCGGATCAGTCTTCGGCATCGCCCACGCGAGGGTTGCCACCGCAGACGGCAACGAGATCGCCCTGTGGCGGGGATTCGGAGCGGCAGTGCACAAGGAGGGGATCTCGGAATTGATCTGGAGGGGCTTCATCGTAATGGCGAGCTCCACCCCGAAGTTCTCGCAGTACGACGGAGCCATCCTTGAATCACTGATCCGGGTCGTCGACGATGGCACCGTCATCGCACAAGCCTCGCACTGGAGGTAGGCAATTCCGCCATCTACTGGGACAACAGCCCCGCCGAGTCGTTCTGGTCGACGTCCAAACACGAGCACCACCACCGGCACGTCTACGCCACCAAAACGGAACTCGTTGCCGCAATTGAAAATTGTATCCATTTCTACAGCGGTACCCGGCGACACTCCAAGCTCGGGATGCGCAGTCCCAGCGACTATGAGAAGCCACTCCCAGCAGCCGCCTGAATCTCGTAGGCCCCTGTCCACCGTTTGGGGTGAACCTCATCCGGCCTGATCCGCGCCCACCGTAAGGAGCCGGGCTCGGCGTGGCGCAAGCTCGACCCGGGCCAGCAGGCCCTGCTTGTGCTCGTCTACCTGCGCAAGGGTGAGCCGTTCGCCGAGGTCGGCACCGAGTTCAAGGTGTCGACCACGACCTGCTGGCGGTATGTCAACGAGACCGTCGAGCTGCTCGCCCGGCGAACACCCAAGCTGCGCGCGGCGTTACGGACGGCGAAACGCAAAGGCCACGCCCACGGGATCATCGACGGCACGTTGATCCCGATCGACCAGATCGCCGCAGACCGGCCCTTCTACTCGGGCAAACAAGATCCACGGCATGAACCTGCAGGTCATCGCCTCACCCGACGGCGACATCCTGTGGGCATTGGGCGATCTGCCCGGCAGCACCCACGACACCGCCGCAGCTCGGATCCGGAACATCCTCGCCGCCCTGCGCGACACCGGACTGATCGCCCTGGCTGACAAGGGCCAAGGCTACGATCCCACCGGACAACAGGTGATGACCCCGTACAAGGGTCGGGACAAGCGGTTTCGCTGGTGGTCTTCGTGCCCTTGGTGCGGCTGCGGGTGATCCGGACTACCTGCTCGGCGTGGGGAACGGTATGCCCCTGGGGGTGTGCGGGGTGACGGCTTTGACGGTGCGGGTCTCGCGGCGTCCGTGACCACGGTCGCGAGTGCGGTCATCGACTGAAATTTTGGGCCAGGGCAGGGATTTGAGCTGGGCGAGCAACGTCGGTTGGTTCCTCTTGACTGCGGTTGCCAGGTGGGCTCCGTGGGCGGCGACCTGGTGGACGTGGCCGGCTTGGGTGCGCAGGGCGTCGGCGACGAACACCACGCCTTCCAAGGGTGCCCACAACTCTGCGGACGGCTTCGAGAAGCAGTGTGAACGCGGGAATCTCGTTCGATCTCGCGTCTACGGTGACCTGCGCGAGGATGATGCCGGTGTCCAGCGCGGAGAGCAGGGGGACCTGCCGGCCGTCGTCGAGGCGGACGCCCAGGACCTGCCGGGCGGTGCGGCGTCGGAGCGCAGTCCGCACTGGTCGACCCACGCGATCGCGGTGCCCTCGGCCTTCGCTCTGGTCTCGATCGCCGGGTACTGCTCGTCAAGCCACGCGCGCACCGCGGCGGGCTGCTGCTCGTAGGCGCGGGGACCGGGCGCGGCGGGGGTGAACCTGTGGCGGCGTGGTCACAGTCCGACACCCTGTTCGGTCATGTCGACCCCGACGACCAGCCGAATCAGCTCGACCACGCCCTGGCGGGTCCACAACGTGCCACCGATCAACAACTCCTCGGGCGTGTAGTCGGCCATCGCCACGAACAGCGTGCCCCGATCCTCCGCATTGATCAGCTCGGCCGAGCTGGCCGTGACGCCCCTCACGGGGGTCGCCAGACCATCGCGACCGTCCCGTCGGTAGGCACGCCACCAGGTGCCCACCGACCGTTCGGACACCCCGAACACCTCAGCGGCCTGCCGATAGCCCTCGACCTTCCCGGCCTCCAACGCCGCAACCGCAGCATCTCACGCTCCGCAGGCGACAACCGGTGCGCACCCTCAACCTCGATCACGAGTGATCAACCTACAGGAAGGTGATCGCTTTCGACGCAATATCTAATTTCACAGATCGACTATCTTGGTGTCGCCGATTGCGGTAACGAATGAAGAGCCGTAGACCGAGGCAGGACTTTGATAGCCTGCTGTGAATTCTCCGGCGAGGATGCGGCGGGCGATTTCCACAGAACACAGCTGCGAGAAGGCGTAGGCGTTCGGTGTGTCGATCAACGATCGCACTGCTCGACCAGAGGCGTCGGTCACCTCGGCAAGCGCCTGGTAACGGCCCTGGACAAGTTCCTCTCGCGAGGGGATCGCGGGTGGAGAATCGATGGTGACGCAGCCTGCGGCTGTGTCGAGGAACACGTCGATGTTCTCGATGCCGGTGGCTTGGTGGGCCGAGACAAGGCTGGCGAGGGCGGCCGGAATGCACTCCTCCGGGCCGTAGCCGAAATCGAGCTGACGCGGTTCGGCCTCTTCGAGCGTGATCAGGGCACCGCGGCGTCGTACCAGCGGTCCCAGTTCGGGAACGTCGTTCACGCTGTCGAGCGAGCCGCGCGTGTGGCTACCTGTCACTCTTAAGGCGATGGTGAGGCGTTCGGCGTCGGTGACACGGTGAGCGGTGTGCAGGGCCAGACAGTCGGGCACCACGACTCCCCATGAGCCGCCGCACATCAACATAACGCCGGCGTTCGCCGCGTCGTTCGCCCTCGATGCCGCGAATGCGAAAACAGTGAACTCCATGCAGACGTCCAGGTAGTGGACACCCGTTTCAATGCATGCGTTGATGACCTGTCGTGCGGTATTTCGAAATGGACCTGCGGCGCTAAGCACGCAATCGACGTTCGACAGGTGGTCGAGCATCTTATCTCTATCGTCTACGCCGAAGGCCCACCCCTCGACGCCGAGATTTTCCGCGAGCGCGGCAACAATCCCGGGTTCGCATCCACCTACAATGACGTCAAGGCCGGTCGCGGCAGCATGCTCCGCGATGAGACGACCAGAGTACCCCGTTGCACCGTAAATGAGAAGGCGTCCACTCATGTGATTCCCTCCGGAAACTCGACATCACGCGTCGGGTTTTGTTCGCGCAGGTGATGACCTCGGCCACCTCGTGCCTCGCCAGGGTGCGGCCCCGTTGTGTGCACTCGATCCGCGCGTTTCTCGCTGAGCGGGAATCTTCGTTCGGAACGATCTCTCCGCGCCCGTTCATAGTGCGGCTGTCGGCACCGACGGTCATCAGCTGAACATCCTCTTCGTTAAGGAAAGTTCCCTATTAGTTTAAGCGGTTGACAGGGAAGACTGTCAATGCGACATTGGAGGGTCGGCAGCTACCACCGGAAAGTCCGTCATATTACTTACTGTAGCCACTGGCTCCGGTTTTGAAGTACACCTAACCCGGAGCGAGTACGTCTGACTTGGCAAAGCGATGATCATGTGACGAAGTCGCTACCTTCCGTAGTAATACATTCTCGTGGTTATGATGCAAGTTCGGGATTTCTGAAGGTTGATCACCGGGAACTCCCGGTTGTTTCGTGCTGTGGCCTGGGGTCGAGCGGGGGTTACTGCTTCACTTCGAGGCTGGTCTCGAGGAGTTGGCGTGCGGCGCGGGCGTAGCGCACGGCGGTGTTCTCGGCGATGCCGAACACAGCGACGAGGTGCGGCGGGTCTGAGCTTGACTCTGTCGGTGATCTTGGAATAGTCGGTGTGTCGTGGTGGTTGACCGGTAGGTGACAGCGAGGCTTCCGGGGTCGGTGAAGTCGCAATGCTCCCTGAGGCGGTCAGATGTCGTTACGGGTTGGTCCGAGGTCCGCAGTGGAGGTCCCGGAGCTCACCGCGCGGATGGCACGAGCCAGTAATCCTGGTGGTACGACGGCGATGTGGGTGCGTGACCGCCTCGACGGCCTGTGGAGGGACGAGGACTTCGCCGACTGCTACTCCCGTAACGGGCGCCCTGGCCTCTCGCCCGCCCGGTTGGCCACGGTGAGCGTGCTGCAGTTCCTGCCGGGTCTGTCCGATCGCGGTGCCGCCGAGGCCGTGCGCTGCCGCATCGACTTCGAGTACGCACTCGGCCTGGAGCTCGACGACCTCGGCTTCCACCACAGCGTGCTCGGCGACTTCCGTGACCGTCTCCTGCGGGCCGGCAGGGCCGACCACCTCCTCGATGTCGCCCTGGCCCGCCTGAAAGACACCGGGCTGGTCCGCGAGCGCACCACCCAGCGCACCGACTCCACCCACGTCCTGGCCGCCGTGCGCGACCTGACCCGCCTCGAATTGGTGACCGAGGCGGTGCACGCGGCCCTGGAGGAACTCGCCCGCGTCGCCGACCACGCGCTGCACGGGCTGGTCGACGAGCACCGGGGCCGTCGAAAGACGCGATCCTGCACCGGCGTTGGAGCGGGGCATCCCATGCAGTCCCACGGGAGGGGCCGCGTCAGCCGGTCCGCTCGAACGCACTGTTGTTGCTCACGTTGATCCAGTAGCTTCCACCCCGGTAGGCGTAGGGCTCGTCGCTCGTCCTGAGCTTGGAGTACTGGTCGCTCCAGGCCGTCGTCTCGAACGCCGGGCCGTCGGCCGTGCCGTCGGACCGGATGCGGACCTTTTCCTCGCTCATGCCCTCGAAGGCCACCGTGACCACCAGTTCCCACTGGTAGTAATGCTGGAGCGTGAGCGCGTTGACGTCCAGCACGATCTCCTCGCTCTTGGCCAACGTCAGGTAGTTGACGTCGAGGTCCGGCTTCGGCGGGGCGGCGTCGTCCTCGTCGGGCACCAGGAGCCGGAGATCGGGGCTGTCGAGGTCCAGCAGCACCTCGCGCACGGGGGGCTTCCCCCTGCGGCGGAAATGTGATCAGGGCACCGCTCAACGGTGACGACTTCTCCAGGACGTGCGCGCGGAGGTCGAGGACCCGCACGTTCTCCTGATGATTGCCGATCAGTGAAACCTGGTGGCGCGAGGCCCTCTTCGCCACGTCGCCCAGGTAGTAAGGGGTCCAGGAGCCCATGATGCCGTGTTGCTAGTGGAAGATCCGGTACCGCTCCTCCGGCGTCTGGGCGTAGCCGCCGGTGCGCAGGACCGACTCGTCGACCGGCTCGGGGAAAGTCCGCGCCCAGACCCTCTCGTGCACGGGCCGGACGCGGGCCAGTACGGCAGGCTCCCTGGCGAGTTCGGTGTCCTCGGCCTTCTCGGCACCGGCCTGCGCGCCGGCCTCCTGCTCACCGGCCTGCTCCAGGGCGAGTTGTGCCCCGTAGTGCGTGGAGACGAGGTTGATCGGCAACGGGACGAGTGCGATCGTGACCGCGGCCGAAACCCATGGCCACCACCGCTGCCACGGCGGCTTCCGCTTCCGCTCCGGTACACGCGGAGTCGTCCTTGCCCGCTTCTCGGCTTTCCTGCGCTTCCTGTTCGCCATTCAAGTCTTCGGGAAAGAACACTGCGGGAACAACTTGTGCACCGAGGGTTACCGAGCAGATCCAGACCTCCGAACGTGGTTCCCGGAGTCCTCACCCGATCGCCCCGGCGGCCGGCCGCCGGAGGTCGAACGAACCACGTCCGGGACCGCCCGCGCCCGATGCCGGCCGACGCACGTTCGGGCTCCGCTACCCAGGTCGTTCCCAGAACGGGTTCCCGGACATCGGTCGCCACCGGCCCGGAAGGTTTGACGGGTCCTCATCGTGGTGTGCGTCGTCGGATCGGGCCGTCACGGTGGCAGGGGCTCAGTAGTCGAAGTCGGGGTTGGCCCAGTTCTGCCACTCGCCCCAGACCCGGTGGGTGCCCGAGCGGTTGAGGGCCGTGTTCCTCGCGCGTTCGTTGGTCTGCGCGTCGACGGTGATCATGTAGCACCAGAGGTCGTGGTCCTTGGCGGCGGCGTCGGTGAAGGGGAAGTTGAAGAAGTGGCCGCGCCAGTCGTTGGTCTTGACCAGCAGCGTGTGCAGTGCCCGCATGGTGGTGTAGTGGTGCGGGGCGTCGAGTTGGCTGAGGAAGGAGACGCCGTCCGCGGCGTCGCCCCAGAACACGACCTGGGTGTGCCGGGGGAACGCGGCCCTGTGGTGGCGCGAGTGGTACTCGAGGTCGGACAGCCCCATGTCCTGTCGCAGGAACCCGATCTGGTCCTGCTGGGTGCTCGTCGACCTCAGGCCGACGTAGTGGTTCCACCGCTCGTTGTACTTCGCCAGCGGGTTGTCCTCCTGGCTCCTCATGTGCTTGTAGATGAACGCGAAGTACGCGGTCTGGTCCTTCATGTCGGTCAACCAGGCGCTGCCGCCCTGGTGGATGTTGGTGAAGTACCCGCCCATGGCCGCGCCGGGCACCATCAGGGTGTGGCTCCTGAGCCAACCGCCGGTCCTGTCGTTGATGCCCTTCGCGATGTGCAGGGCGCGTTCCCGCACCTGGGCGGTGTTGGCCAGGTTCGTCTCGATCGGCACTACGCCCTGCAGCGAGGTGATTCCCTCGTTCTTCGCCCGGGTGATGATCCCGCTCACGTCGTTGACGAACTTGTCCGCGTTGTCCGTCAGATGGCCGTCCCGCTGGAGCCACACGCGCTGGTACAGGTAGACGTTCACCCCCCGGCCGTTCAACTCCCGCAGCAACCCCATGACCTCGGCGTCGCGCTGCGCCCGCGTCCTGTTGATCTCCACCAGGTCAGGGTCGGCGAGCATCCGCAGGGCCACCGTCCGGAACCCGTTGTTCTGCACCGAGAAGGCGGCCGTGGCGTAGGGAAGCCCCCGCGTGTTGAACCTGATCCCGAGGTGATCGGGTTCACCGCCCCACCACTCCGTCTTCCACTTCAGGCCGCGGATCGCACCCGGGTCCTGCGCCCGATCCGCGGCCTCCGCCGCGGAAGAGACAGCGGGATTCGCCGCCTCGACGGCGGGGGCGAAACCCGCCCCGAGCGAACTACCCATCACCGCCACGGTGAGGACCACGGCTGCCAGTCGCAACCGCCTCGTCCTGCCGGCGGGCCCCGCACCGACCTGCACCGGAATCCTGCGCATGTATCCCCCATGGTGACGATGACGCCATGTGACGCCTATCGGCACGGTAGAGGCCGCAACGACACCCGACGGGGAATGTCGCCCGTGTGAGTGACGACGTTCCGACATACCCGCACGGGCATAACACTGCGCCGCCACCCTCCCGTCATGCTGCCGGATCTATCGAATGCGACCAACTCGCCACGTGAGGCGTGGTCTATGCCGCCGGGGTCAGGCGCAACCACAGGTGACAGGGGGCGTGCAGGGTGTCGAAGGTCGGTGTGGGGGCGCGGTGAGGGGTCAGGTGGTGGTTCTTCAGCAGGGCCGCGAGGACGACGGTCAACTGCGTGAGGGCGAGGTGCGAGGCGGGGCAGGTGCGGGGGCCGAGGGCGAAGGGCAGGTAGGTGCCCGGTGCCGGGTGGAAGCCCTGGCTCCAGCGCTGCGGGTGAAACCGGGAGGGCTCCGGGTAGGCGTTCGGGTCGTGGTGGTTGAGGTAGGGGCTGAACAGCAGGTCCGCTCCCGCCGGAAGGCCGCGGGCCGGTGCGGCGAGTTGCCGTCGCAGCCGCCACACCGGTGGGTGCAGGCGCAGGGTCTCGCGGATTACCGCCCGGCACAGCGGCAGGTCCGCCGTCGGGTCCGCCCGCGCGGCGGTGACCTCGGTCCGGGCCCGATCCTGGATGTCGGGGTGGGTGGCCAGCTCGTGCAGGGCCCAGGCCAGGGCGGTGGCGGGTACGTGGTGGCTGGACAGCAGCATGGTGCGCAGCGCCAACGTCACGGTGTGCTCGTCGAACCCGTGGTCGGTCAGGACGGCCGCCAGTCCGGTGGCTGGAGGACGGGTGCGGACGTGGTGTCGGATGGTGTTGTAGGTGGCGCGCTGGGCGTGCCGCAGCCGGAGTCCGGGCCGGAGCGGCCGACGGGCCTGATCTGCCAGCACGAGTTCCCGTTCGACGAGGGAGGACAACGCCTCGGACGGTTCGCCGAGCAGGTGTCGGACGTTGATGGCGGAGATCAAGGCGATGGTCTCGTGCCCGATGTCGACGACGCCGGGCGACGGCCAGCCGGAGACGACCCGGGTGGCCTGGGTCGCGATCACCGGGATCGCCGAGGTCAGCCGGGACGCGGTGAGGAAGGGGTTCGCGGCGCGGCGCACTGCCATCCAGGTGGCCGACCCGTCCGGTCCCCACGATGTGACGCCGGTGCGTCGTGCGGCCCTGGCCGTGGACGTGTCCCTGCTCGCGAGGAAGCGCTCGGTCTCGGTGGGGTCGGTCACTAGCCACAGCCCGCGTTCGAGTTCGGTGACGCCTCCACCGGAACCCGCCGCCGCGATCAGGACGTCGAGTGGTTCGGTCATGGCTCCTCGCCCGCGAGTGGAGGGCGACTCCGCCCGGACCGCCGGCGACGCTCGGTCCGGGCGAAGCGGGTCACACCGTCGGGTAGGCGTAGTAGCCGGTGTTGGTGGAGCGGCGACGACGCATGATCTTCCGCAACAGTTTCATCGCACCCGTCCTTGTGTGGGAAAATCCAGTATTGCCAGGGGTTTTCTCCGAGGTCAAGGAAGCGTGAACACGGTTCACCCTGATGCGTCGACATGGATGAAGCCGCAGGCCGTCATTCGGAGTGGGTAGGTCAGCGACGAGGTATGTGCCGATGCGGAGACGGTGGTGAGACCGGTTCGGTGAGACCGGCGGAGGTTGAGGTCGGGCAGCTCGGCGACGTGCGTGGTGGAACCGCCGGGTGAACTTCCCGCCATCACCGCCCCCGTTCTCGACGACGACCAGGGTCCCGGCACGTTGTCGTTCGCCGGTTCACAGCACGGCGGTGAAGGTGACCGTGCCGCTGACGCTGGTCAGGCCTTGGGGGGTGAGGCAGGCGGTGAGGTCGGTGGCGGGCAGGACCTTGGTCTGCACGACGGTCGCGCCTTGGAAGAGGCCGTCGATCACGGTGCCGGTCAGGACGAGGACGGTGGTGCCGCCGGGTTTGAGGTTGACCTCGAAGCCGCCTTGGACGGTGCTGCTGTGTCCGGTGTTCCAGTGGTAGGTGGAGGTGTTGGTGGTGGAACCGGCCAGGCAGCTGAACGTGCCGCTGACCAGGGAGGTGAAGGTGGCTCCGGTGATGTCGGGGTGGCCGGGGGACAGGCAGCCGCCCAGCGTGCCGGTGGCTTGGAAGTCGATGTGCCTGGGTAGCAGTGTCATGCCGGGGGAGTAGGTGCCGACCTGGGTGCCCAGGGCGCAGTTGACGTCCACCACGGACGACGAGGCGGAAGCGGGCACGGGGGACAGGGCGGTGGCTCCGAGGAGTCCGCCCACCAGGGCGACGATCAGTGAACGCAGACGCATGAGGGTTTCCGTTCCGGAATTCCAGGGGGCGGGTCGAGTTTGGCGATCCCGGCGTCCGCTCTCAATCGGCTGAACGGCTTGTGGCGGTACACCGTGCGTGGGTGTTGTCCACCGCGGAACTGCGGAGTCCTGTGGTGTGCGGTTTCGCCTGAGGTGGAATATCTTTTCACCGCTCGGACCTGTCGCGTTGGTCTGTGTCCTCGGTAGGAAGGAGCGCCGTAGCGCCGCACACGTGATCGGAGCCGCTTGTGAGCACCCCTGCGGAACGCGACTGGAACACCACTCCGGCCACCGCCGAGGGGTGGCTCGACCGGGCTCGTGAGGTCGCTGCGCTGTTCGCCGTCGATGCGGTGGCCCGTGACCGGGCGGGCTCCACCCCGCACGCCGAGGTGGCCTTGCTCAAGGACTCGGGTCTGGTCGCCCTGCTCGGTCCGGTCGAGCAGGGCGGCGGTGGTCAGAACTGGACCACCGCGTACCGGGTCGTCCGCGAGATCGCCGCGGGCGACGGCTCCCTCGGCCAGTTGTTGGGCTACCACTACCTCTGGTTCTGGACGGCCCGCCTGATCGCCACCCCCGAACAGGTCGCGGCGGTGGAGCAGGCGGCCACCCGCGATCGGTGGTTCTTCGGCGGCGCGGTCAACCCGCGCGACAACGACCTGGTCGTCGCCGACGAGGGCGACGAACTCGTCTTCACCGGCCGCAAGTCCTTCTCCACCGGCAGCAAGGTCTCCGACGTCACCGTCCTGGAAGGCGTGCTGGAAGGCACCGACAAGCACGTCTTCGCCATCGTCCCGTCCCACCAGGACGCCATCGCGTTCAACGACGACTGGGACAACCTCGGCCAGAGGCTCACCGAGAGCGGCAGCGTCGAGATCCGCGGTGTGCGCGTGCCCTGGTCGGATGCTTTGGGCTACGTCGACAAGCAGTTCCGGCCGCAGGTCTACAACACGCTCAACGTGCCGCTGATCCAGTTGGTGTTCACCAACTTCTACCTCGGCATCGCCACGAGCGCGCTCACCACCGCCGCCGCGTACACCCGAAGCCGGACCCGGCCGTGGCCCTACGCCATCGACGTCAAGGACGCGGCGATCGAGGAGTTCCACGTCCTGGAGACCTACGGCGACCTGCGGGCCAAGCTCTGGGCCGCCGAAGCCCTGGCCGACCGCGCCGCCGAACTCGTCGAGGCGATCAACACCCACCCCGACACCGTCACCGAACGCCAACGCGGCGAAGCCGCCGTCGTCATCGCCGCCGCCAAGCAACGCGCCATCGACACCGGCCTGGAGATCGGCACCCGCGTCTTCGACGTCACCGGTGCCCGCGCCACCGCCAACACCACCGGCCTGGACATCTTCTGGCGCAACATCCGCACCCACAGCCTGCACGACCCGCTCGCCCACAAGCGCGCCGAAGTCGGCCGCTACGCACTGCTCGACGAGATACCCGAACCCACCTGGTACACCTGACCGTCGAGCCACGGGTCACTCGCCGTCGACATTACGGGAGTATTCCTCGTCTTTCGAGCGTAACGCGCTTTCCGGTGCGGGCGATGACACGCACGAGTTGCGCAGCTCTCCCATTGTGGTCGACCGGTTCCGCGTTGCGCGGTGAACTGGAAGGAGATCGCTGTGCGCAAATTCAGTGCCAGATCCACCCTCGGAGCGGTGGTGAGCCTGGTCGTGGCGGCTGCGTGGTCGCTGGCGGGTGTGCCCGCCGCGCACGCCACGACGACCTGTGACGGGCTGCCCGCCACCATCGTGGGCTCCGCGAGCGGCGAGACCCTCATGGGTACGAATGGGGACGACGTGATCGTCGGCTTGGGCGGGGACGACACCATCGTCGGGCTGGCCGGCAACGACCGGGTCTGCGCCGGGGAGGGTGACGACACCGTCTACGGCGAGTTCGTCGTGGTGCCCGACGCCCTCCCCGGCCTGCCCGCCCCCGGTCCTCTGGAGGACCTCTCCGACCGGGTGTTCGGCGAGGCCGGCGACGACCTCCTGATCGGCAACTCCGGAAGCGGCGTCATCAGCGTCTCGGCGGCCTACGTCGCCGACAACGACCACATCGACGGCGGGCCGGGGTCGGACGTCATCTCCGGCGGGTTCCTCGACGTGACGATCACCGCCGTCTCCGGCGGGATCGTCGGCCTCAACGACACCCTCATCGGCGGCGACGACCCCGACACCATCTACGGCTACAGCAGGACCATCACCGTGGGGACGGGCGCCGGTCTTGCCGGAGCGGTGCTGATCGGCAACCTCAACGACACCATCTCGGGCGGCGGGGGCGGCGACACCATCTACGGCGACGCGCAGACCGCGACCCTCGGCGTCAGCGCACCGGTGACCGCCGAGACCTCCAACGACACCATCAACGGCGGCGAGGGCAACGACACCATCTACGGCGACTACGAGACCCTGAACTCCCTCTCGGGCGCGAAGGCGGTCACCAGCGGCCACCGCGACACCATCGACGCCGGACCGGGCGACGACGTGCTCTACGGCGACGCCAAGAACGGCAACGCCAACTTCCTCGGCCTGGTCGTCGGCAACATCGACACCGTCAACGGCGGGATCGGCACCGACACCGCCGACGCCAGGCCGAGCCTGGACACCTGCAGCAACGTCGAGAACAAGGTCAGCTGCGAGCTGTGACCACGACGAACACCGCGGCGGTGGGCACTTGCTCACCGCCGCGGCGAACGCCGGGTGAAGATCGAGATCAGCTAGAGGAGCGCGAGCAGCCGGTTGCGGCAGCCCTCGCGGGCGAAGCCGGGTGCAAGCCACGGCGGTTCGGGATGTCCGGCAGACCGGACAGGTCCGCCCGGCCCTGAGCCCCACCCTCGTCCGCGTCCCCGGCACCGGGGAACCCTCGCTCGCCCCGTCGGGCACACCCGAACCGCCCGCCCGGCCACTCCGCTCCCGGCCGCGTGGAACGGCCTGGGCCTGTCCACCGAGGACGGCGTGACCATCCGTCGCGCGGTGGAGCGCACCGGAACCACCCACTGGCAGCAGACCACCCCGGCGCGGTTCATCTACACCAGCCAGGAGTTCGGCGTCTCCTCGGTGTTCCTGGAGACCAGGCCGTGGTCCTGGGCGCGTACTTCGGCGGGATGGTCTTCGCCGAGACCGCGCCGGGGTCCAAGCGCTACCGCCCCGAGATCAGCAGCATCTCGCGCGGCGACGAACGCCCTGCTCGCCTTGGGCTACGCGACGGCCTCGGGGAGCCGACCAGCCTGCCGCGCCCGCGGTCTAGGTCGACGCAACGGCCTGGACCGGCGGTAGGTGTTCGGATCAAGGATTGGTCGGACATGGATGACAGGTGTGAGCCAGCGTGACCGCAGAAATCGGTCGCCCTGTGCTTGCCGAAAATGCCGTCCGTGAAGGTCAGGGAGCGTGGTGGTACTCGTTGAGGATGCCGCCCAGTCGTTGCCGTCGGCGGGTGTCGAGTCGGGTGACGGCTGCTTGATCGGTGATCGACAGGGGGGACTGTAAAACGAGCGGTGTAACTCCTGATCAAGGATGCGCACCTGATGACCGAGATGATGTCCGGCGTGGAGCACGCCGACGACACGACGCCCGAGACCCGCCCGGCAGCCCTGGAGGGTCTGGACGAGCAGTTGGTCGACCAGTTGGTCAGCCGGGCCCGCGCCGGTGGCCTGAAGCTCACCGGTGAGGGCGGGGTGCTTCAGCAGCTGACCAAGCGGCTGCTGGAGTCTGCGCTGGAGGGTGAGATCACCGACCACCTGGGCTACGACAAGCACGACCCGGCCGGGCGCGGGACGGGCAACTCGCGCAACGGCACCCGCTCCAAGACCGTGCTCACCGACGTGGGACCGGTGGAGATCGACGTGCCGCGCGACCGCAACGCCGAGTTCGAACCGCGGATCGTGGCCAAGCGGCAGAAGCGGCTCAACGGCGTGGACGAGATGGTCATCTCGCTGTTCGCCAAGGGCCTGACCACCGGGGAGATCTCCGCGCACCTGGCCGAGGTCTACGGCGCCGACGTGTCGCGCCAGACGATCTCCACGATCACCGACAAGGTCGTGGAAGGCATGGTCGAGTGGCAGAACCGGCCTCTGGACCCGGTCTATCCGGTGGTGTTCATCGACGCCATCCACGTGAAGATCCGCGACGGCCAGGTGGCCAACCGGCCGATCTACATGGCGATGGCCGTGACCTGCGAGGGCCATCGATACATTCTCGGGATCTGGGCCGGGGACGGCGGCGAGGGCGCGAAGTACTGGCTGCACGTGCTCACCGAGCTGCGCAACCGCGGCGTCGCCGACGTGCTCATGCTCGTCTGCGACGGGCTGACCGGGCTGCCCGACGCCGTCACCACGGTCTGGCCGCGCACGATCGTGCAGACCTGCATCGTCCACTTGCTGCGCAACAGCTTCCGCTACGCCGGCCGCCGGCACTGGGACGCCATCGCCAAGACCCTCAAGCCCGTCTACACCGCCCCGACCGAGGCCGCCGCGAAGGAACGGTTCGCCGAGTTCGCCGACGCCTGGGGTGTCCGCCATCCGGCCATCGTCCGGCTCTGGAACAACGCCTGGGCCGAGTTCGTGCCCTTCCTGGCCCTCGACGTCGAGATCCGGCGGGTGATCTGCTCGACCAACGCCATCGAGAGCGTCAACGCCCGCATCCGCCGCGCGGTCAAAGCCCGAGGCCACTTCCCCAACGAGCAGGCCGCGCTCAAATGCGTCTACCTCGCGGTGATGAGCCTGGACCCGACCGGCACCGGCCGCAAACGCTGGACGATGCGCTGGAAACCGGCGCTCAACGCCTTCGAGATCGCCTTCGACGGCCGCCTGGCCGCCGGACGCAAGTAACCCTCTTCAACCCGAGTTACACCGCTCGTTTGACAGACCCCATGGTTGGGCGAGGGCGCTGAGATGATCTTGGTGTGCGTCGCGCAGCGGTGGTGTCGAATCGTCGGTTGACGGGTCTGTCGGCCCGGGTGATCACAGCTCTGGTGGCAGAGGTCGGCCCGGTTTGGCAGGCCCGTGAGGACGCGCGACGGGCGGCTCGGCCGCGTCTGCGTGCGGTGGGCGCCGGGGCGAGGTATCGGTTGGTGTTCATCGACCGTCTGTTGGCCACGCCGCCGCGCGCAGCCGGTCCGCCAGACCTTCCACCCGACCGGCCAACGTGCCGATCTCGCCGGTCACGGCCTCGTAGCCGGTCATCACGTCACCTCAGGTAGCTGTCGTCGGTGAAGTCACCGTCATCACCCGGCCGGCGACGCGGCGGGGCCGCAGGTCGGTCATCGGGCTCGGGCTGGGGGAAGTTCCGCTCGGCCACGGCCACGATGTGCTGCCCCGAGGGGGTCGGGCCCACCGTTTCCCCGACGATCCGCGCCAACTCGGCCGGATAGCCGGCCTGGGCCTTGCCCATCGCCTCCATCACCGCCGCCGCGATCTGCTCCGGCCGCAACCGGCTCACCCCGTCGGTCTGGAGCGGGGTCGCAGGTGTGCAGGCCTTGTCGGCGTATTCGTAGCAGTAGGCGTTGCCGAACCTTGTGGCTTCCGCTGCGCGGTTGGGACTGTTTCTGAGGACGATTACTCAAGCCGGGCAGCGCTCCTGCCCACGGCCCGCGCAGCCCGGCAAAACGCCTCCGTGTCACCAGTCGCCCACCAGGAATGACACATTCATTTCCCTGAAAGTCGTGCACATTTATACATTCACATGTTCAATTGCTGACTGACGGAAACTGGATCGGACGAGGGCCACCCTGGAGAGGCTGATGCTACACAGAGCCTTTTTCATCCTGCGGCGGTCTCGTGGTTCTGGAGGACGTGGATGGCTTTGGCCAGGCGTCCGGCGCGGTAGGGGCAGCTGCGTAGTTTGC